>DASWQL010000059.1:0-21329 GCA_036403715.1 Solirubrobacterales bacterium | reverse complement strand
GCCACGCTGGCGATCGAGGACCTGATCGTGCGCCTGCGCGACCAGGTGGCGGTCGTGATCGTCACCCACAACCTGCAGCAGGCGGCGCGCGTCGAGGGGGAGATCAGCCTCGACGGGGAGGACGTCTATGGCCGCGGTGTCGACCCGGTCGCCGTGCGCCGTCTCGTCGGCATGGTCTTCCAGTCGCCGAACCCGTTCCCGACGATGTCTGTCTACGAGAACGTCGCCGCCGGGCTCAGCCTCAACGCCCGGCGGATCAAGAAGGCGGAGAAGGACTCGGTGGTCGAGCGCTCGCTGCGCGGCGCCCATCTCTGGGACGAGGTCAAGGATCGGCTCGACCGGCCCGGTTCCAGCCTCTCCGGCGGCCAGCAGCAGCGCCTCTGCATCGCCCGGGCGATCGCCGTCGAGCCCGAGGTGCTGCTGATGGACGAGCCCTGCTCGGCGCTCGATCCCGTCGCCACGCTGGCGATCGAGGACCTGATCGGCGAGCTGAAGAACCAGTACACGATCGCGATCGTCACCCACAACATGCAGCAGGCCGCTCGCGCCAGCGACATCACCGCCTTCTTCAACCTCGAGGCCTCGGGTCGGCCGGGTCGCCTGGTCGAGATCGGCCCGACCGAGACCATCTTCACCAAACCCGAGCAGCAGGCGACCGAGGACTACGTCAGCGGCCGGTTCGGCTAGGGACAAGAGCCATGGCAGACACGATCCGCAGCGAATACCAGCAGGAATTGAGCGCGCTCGAGGCCAGCGGCCTCGGCGGGCTGGACCTGGTCAGCGCCGCCCTTTCGCGGACCATGGAAGCGATCGAGCACCAGGACATCGAGCTGGCCCAGCTCGTAGTCGCCGACGACGACCGCATCGACGGCCGTTACCTGGAGGTGCACCAGAGCCTGATCACGCTGCTGGCGACGCAGTCGCCGGTGGCGACGGACCTGCGACTGATCTCGGCGCTCCTGCACGTGCTGAAGAACGTCGAGCGGATGGGCGACCAGTGCGTGAACGTCTGCAAGGTCATCCCGATCTCCGGCAACGAGCCTCCGGCCGACGCCGAGATGGTGAAGCTGATCCTGACGATGGGGGCGCAGACGCGGACCCTGATCACCCAGGCCAAGCGCGCCTTCGAGCAGCGCGACGTCGAGATGGCGAGGGACCTGGTGCGCCAGGACGACGTCGTCGACAACCTCAACCGCGAGTGCTTTCGCCTGGCGCTGGAGCTCGGCGACGACGCCGACAAACGCGAGTGGGCGATGACGATGCTGCTGGCGGCGCGGGCGATCGAGAGGATCGGGGACAACGCCGTCGACATCGGCGAGCAGGTCGCCTTCGTGGTCACCGGGCTCTTCCGCGAGTTCGAGGACGCCTCGCATCCAGGCGCCTAGCGGCGTGTGAGATCCGGCCCGTCTGGGAACATCAGGGGGACGCCCTGATGCTCTGCGCTGCCATAGATATCGGCTCCAACACCACCCGCGTGCTCGTCGCCGAGCCGGTCGAGGGGCAATTGAAGAAGGTGATGGAGCAGCGCGCCTACACGCGGATCAACAAAGCACTCGACGGAGACGGCGCGATCGAGGCGGCGAAGATCGAGGAGGTTTCGGAGTTGGTGGCGACGCAGGTGCGGCTCGCTCGCGAGCTCGGAGCGGAGACGATCCGGGCGGTTGCGACGGCTGCGGTCCGCGAGGCGAGCAACGGCGAGGAGGCGGCGCGCCAGGTCGGCGAGGCCGCCGGGGTCCCTATCGACATCCTCAGCGACGAGGAGGAGGGCAGGCTCTCCTTCCTCGGCGCGACCAAGGGCCTGGGTCACCCTGTCGCTGGGAAGATCGGCGTCGTCGACGTCGGCGGCGGCTCAACCGAGGTGATCATCGGCACCGCCGCGGACGGGGTCGAGAAGGTGCGCTCTTGGCGCGTCGGCTCCGGTGTGCTGGCCGACGAGCTGATCGCCTCCGATCCGCCCTCGGCGGCGGAGGTCCGCAAGGTCCGCGACCGCATCGACGACATCTTCGAGGGCGTCGAGATCGACCACCCCGCACAGGCCGTGGCGGTCGGCGGCAGCGCCACCTCGCTGCGACGCCTGGTCGGCGCCGTGCTCGAGTACGAGACCCTGGAGCGCGGCATCCGCGTCCTCTGCGGCGACCCCGCCGCCGACGTCGCCCGCCGCTTCGAGCTCGACCCGCAGCGGGTCCGCATCCTCACCACCGGCGTGCTGTTGCTGGAGAAGGTCTCCGAGCTGCTCGGTCAGCCGTTGCAGATCGGCAAGGGGGGGCTGCGCGAGGGGGTCATCCTCGACTTGCTCAACGGCAGCATCGACGGGTCCTCGCCGGAGCGCCTCGCCGCTTAGGGCGGGCGGTGGCGGGGTCCCGGGCAGCGCTTCCGCACTGACCTCTCCGCTTTGTCCAGAGCACGCCGGGGGAGCGATCCCTCGCTCTCTCATCCCGTGGTTCCTTATGCCGGTATCTCGGGCAAAAGGAACCACGGGATGGACCGCCTGAGGCGATTGGTCGAGCTGTGGGCGCACAGTACGATGGGCCGATCGACGATCCCGCTCTCTACTTCAATCGCGAGCTCTCCTGGCTCGACTTCAACCAGCGGGTTCTGGAACTGGCGGAGGACCCGGAGGTGCCGTTGCTGGAGCGGATGCGCTTCTGCGGGATCTACGCCTCCAACCTCGACGAGTTCTTCATGGTCAGGGTCGCCGGGCTCTTCGACCAGCTCGACGCCGGCATCGACGCCCGCGGGCCCGACGGCCTCGCTCCCAGCGAGCAGATCGACACGATCCAGGCCAAGGTGCTCGAGCTCGACCGCCGTCTCCACGCCTGCTTCGGCGGCGTCCTGCGGCCGGCCCTGGAAGAGCACGGGATAAAGATCGTCACCCTCGAGAACGCGACCGACGAGGAGCGTCGGGAGATCGACAACCGCTTCCACGAGCAGGTCTTCCCGGCGCTGACGCCGCTGGTGATCGGGCTCGGGCGTCCCTTCCCCTACATCTCCAACCTCTCGCTCAGCCTCGGCGTGCTGCTGCGCGACCCGGAGAGCGGGACCGAGATCATCGCCCGGGTCAAGGTGCCGAAGGAGCTGCTCGGTCGCTTCCTGCCCGTCGGTGACGGCGGCGAGTCCTTCGTCCCCCTGGAGGAGGTGATCGCGGCCAACCTGGAGGTGCTCTTCCCGGGCACCGACGTGATCGACCACGGTTACTTCAGGGTCACCCGCGACGCCGACTTCACCGTCAGCGACGAGGCCGACGACCTCCTGCAGGCGGTCCAGGACGAGCTGCGACGCCGTCGCTTCGGCGAGGTCGTGCGGTTGGAGGTCGCGGCCGGGATGAACCAGAAGCTGCGCGAGCAGCTGGTCGGCGCCCTGCGGCTCGAAGACCGTGAGGTCTACGACGTCGACGGGCTGATCGACCTCGGCGACCTCGGCGACATCGCCGACCTCCCCGGCCACGCGGAGCTGCGCTTTCCGCCCTGGTCGCCGGTGACCCAGGCGCGCCTGCAGGGGGAGGAGGACGAGGCGCTCGACATGTTCGCGGAGATCCGCCGGCGCGACCTCCTCGTCCACCATCCCTACGACTCCTTCGCCACCTCGGTCGAGCGCTTCGTCGAGCAGGCGGTCGCCGATCCCGACGTGCTGGCGATCAAGCAGACCGTGTACCGCACCAGCGACGACTCGCCACTGGTCCCGTCGCTGATCCGCGCCTCCGAACGCGGCAAGCAGGCGGTCTGCATGGTCGAGCTCAAAGCCCGCTTCGACGAGGAGGCCAACATCCACTGGGCCAAGTCCCTGGAGGAGGCGGGCGTCCACGTCGTCTACGGCATCCCGGGCCTGAAGACCCACGTCAAGGCGATCCTCGTCGTCCGCCGCGAGGGCGAACGGGTGCGCGAGTACGTCCACATCGGCACCGGCAACTACAACGAGAAGACCGCCCGCCTCTACACCGACTTCGGCCTCTTCACCGCCGATCCCGACATCGGCGCCGACGTCGCCGAGATGTTCAACTTCCTCACCGGCTACGGGCGGCCGGCCGCCTACCGCAAGGTCCTGGTCTCGCCGACGACGATGCGGGACCGGATCGTCGAGGAAATCGAGCGCACCGTCGAAGCCCACGAAGCGGGCGAAGAAGCGAGGATCGCGATGAAGATGAACTCGCTGGTCGACGCCGGCTGCATCCGGGCGCTGTACGAGGCGTCGCAGGCGGGCGTGCCGGTGGATCTCAACGTGCGCGGCATCTGCTGCCTGCGCCCGGGGGTGCCGGAGGTCTCGGAGAACATCCGCGTCGTCTCGGTCGTCGGCCGCTTCCTCGAGCACTCGCGCGTCTACACCTTCCAGCGCGGGCCGGAAACGCGAGTGCTCACCGGCTCCGCCGACCTGATGCCGCGCAATCTCGACAGCCGGGTCGAGCTGGTGGCGCCGGTCGAGGACCCGGAGTTGCGGGCGGAGATGCTCGACGTGCTGGAGCGCTGTTTCGCCGACACCGCCAACTCCTGGGAGCTCGGCGCCGACGGTCGCTGGACGCGGGCCCAGCCCGCCGCGGGGGAGCGGCGCAGCGTCGAGGAGGAGTTGCGCGAGCGCCACGCCGCCCGGGCCGCCGAGCAACTCGCCGCCGCGACCGGCTGAACCCGGCCGGCGCGCCTACGCGCCTGCTTCGTCACTAGGATGCGCGCACGTGGCTCGCTTCTCGCTCCTCCCGCGCGATCGCACGTTCTTCGACCTCTTCATCGAGGCCGGCCAGAACACCCTGCACGCCTCTCGCCTGCTCGACGAGATGATGCACAAGTGGCCCGAGGAGGAAGGGATCTCCCGCGAGATCCTCAAGGCCGAGCAGGAGGGCGACCGGATCACCCACGACATCATCAGACGGCTCAACTCGACCTTCGTGACGCCGATCGATCGCGAGGACATCTACGGGCTGGCGACGCAGATGGACGACATCGTCGACTTCACCGAGGAGGCCGCCGATTTCCTCGGCCTCTACAAGATCGAGGCGCCGATGGAGCAGGCCGGAGCGCTGACCAAAGTCCTGGTCGCCGCCTGCGAGCAACTCGCCGCCGCGCTCGAGCACCTGCGCGACTTCAAAGACCTCGAGAAATACTGGATCGAGATCCACCGGCTCGAGAACGAGGGTGACCGGATCTCCCGCGACGCCGTCGCCTCGCTCTTCTCGAACGGCATCGATCCGATGGTCGTGATCCGCTGGAAGGACATGTTCGCGGTACTGGAGAACGCGATCGACGCGACCGAGACGGCGGCTCAGATCCTCGAGGGGATCGTCATAAAGAACTCGTGAGCCTCCCCGCGTGAGCTCCGACGTCATCCTCGTCATCGTCGTCGCCACGGCGCTCGCCTTCGACTTCACCAACGGCTTCCACGACACCGCCAACGTCGTCGCCACGTCGATCTCGACCGGGGCCGCACGGCCGCAGGTGGCGATCGGAATCGCCTCTCTGCTCAACTTCGTCGGCGCTTTCATCTCGATCTCGGTCGCCGCCACCGTCGCCAACGACGTCGTCAACTCCGAAGTGATCACTCCGACGATCGTCTTCGCCGGGCTGATCGGGGCGATCTCCTGGAACCTGATCACCTGGTACTTCGGCCTGCCCTCGAGCTCTTCGCACGCGCTGATCGGCGGCGTCGTCGGCTCGGCGGTGGCGGCGGCGGGCTTCGACGCCGTGCTGGCCGACGGGCTGGTCGGCAAGGTCCTGATCCCGGCTGTGATCGCGCCGCTCCTCGCATTCCTGGTGGCCGGGATCGGGATCGTCATCGTCTACCGGGTCGTCGGCCACCAGCGGCCGGGCATCGTCAGTCGCGGTTTCAAGTACGGGCAGGTCGTCTCCGGTGGGCTGCTCGCCCTCGCCCACGGGACCAACGACGCGCAGAAGACGATGGGCGTGATCACCCTGGCGCTGATCGCCAACGGCAACCTCGCCGCCAACGCCAACCCACCGCTGTGGGTGATCGCCTCGGCGGCGACGGCGATCGCGCTCGGCACCTACAGCGGCGGCTGGCGGATCATCCGCACGACCGGCACGCGGATCATCAAGATGGACCCGGCGCAGGGCTTTGCGGCGCAGGGCGCCGGGGCAGCGGTGATCCTCGCCTCGACGCATTACGGCTTCCCGCTCTCCACCACCCATGTGATCAACGGCGGGGTGATGGGCGCGGGGGCGGCGAAACGGCTCTCCGCGGTGCGCTGGGGCGTCGCCGGCAACATCGTCGCGGCCTGGGTGCTGACCCTGCCGGCGGCGGCAGCGATCGGCGCGCTCACCTACGGCTTCACCTCGATCTTCGGCAGCGGTGCCCTCGGGCCGGTGCTCGTCTCGCTGATGTCGCTCTCGCTGGTCGTCGCCATCTTCGCCCGCCGGGCACGGCGCGGCTCCCCAGTCCCGGCGGCCGGCGGATGATCGCGACGATCATCGAAGTCAAGGCGCTGCTGGATACGGTGCTGGCGTCGCTGGTCGCCGCTGTCGGCGTCACCTTCGCCTTCTCGGTCGGGGTCTGGGGGGTCGCGGAGTTCGTCGAGCTCAGCCGCAACGAACGCCCTGTCGCGGCGGCGGCAGCGGCGACGGTGGCAGCGCTCGCATTGGCCTGCGTGGCGGCGGCGCTGGTCGCCGGAATAATCGTCATGACCAGCAAGTAAGCGGCGTACACTCGGTCTGTGCGCACCGTTCGAAACGTCGCGATCATCATGGTCTTGGCGCTCGGCGTCGCCTTCGTCCCCGGCGGCGGCAACCTCGCCGAGGCAATCGTCACCGCGATCACGATGGGCTTCCTCGCCGGCATTGCCTGGATGATCTACACGCTCAGTCGCCAGAACCAGCTGACGCTGGCCGCTCTGAGCGACCGCAGGCGGGCGATCCTCTACGGCGCCCTCGGCCTGATCGCCCTCTTGATCGCCGGCTTCGACAAGCTCTTCGAAACCGGCGGCGGCACCCTCCTCTGGATCATCCTCTTCGGCGCTTCGATAGCGGCGATCTGGCGGGTCTGGATGGAGGCTAATACGTATTGAGGCGCGGAAGGCCGCCTCGGTCGTGAGTCGCCGCGCCTGGCGCTAGCCAGTCACTGGCGCCTCATCTCCCGAGTCGGGCTTCCGTGCCTGAGAGCTTGGGAAGAAGATTCGATTTGCGCGCAACCGGTGCGTGGCGCTCTGGGACTGTCTCCCCTGTGCCGCCAAGGACCGTCAGCAGCGCAGGACACGGGGAGGATGGGACCGCTTCGGTCGAGTTGATCGCGGTGGTTCCGTTCCTGCTGCTGGCGGTCCTGGTCGCGGCGCAGATCGCGCTCGCCGGCCAGGCGCTCTGGTCGGCCGGTGTGGCGGCGCGGGCGGGCGCGCGGGCGGCGCTGGTGGGGGCCGACGCCGTCGCTGCGGCTCGGCGGGCCCTGCCGGACTCGATGCGGGCGAGCGCGAAGGTGGAGGACGAGGACGAGGTCTCCGTGCGGGTCGCGGTGCCGAGGCTGCTGCCGCAACTGCCGCGGGTGATGGTCGGGGCACGAGCGGGGATGGAGCCCGACGATGGCTGACGCGCGTGGCCAGGCGTCGGTGGAGTTGATCGCGGCGCTGCCCGCGCTCCTCCTCGCCGCGCTTGTTGCCCTGCAGCTGCTCGCCGCCGGCTACGCGCTGACCCTGGCCGACGGGGCGGCCGAGGCCGGAGCGCTGGCTCTCGCGGCCGGCGGCTCGGCGAAGGGCTCGGCGCGAGCGGCGCTGCCGGGCTGGGCGATGGATGACGTCGCGGTCACCGTCAAGGGCAACGAGGTATCCGTTCGCCTGCGTCCTCCCTCGCCGCTGGCGGCCGTCGCCGAGCGGCTGGCAGTGACCAGCACCGCAAGTGCGAGGCGGGCGCCATGAGCGCCATCGTCCTCGTCACCTCCGTCGGGGCCGCGGAGGGTTCGCGCGGGGCCGCCGCGGCACTCGCCTGCGCCGGCGCCGACATCGACCTGGCGACGCTCCTGGTCGACGTCGGCGGCCGGCCGCCGCGTCCGACCCTGCTCGCCTCCGCGGCTGCCCGGACGCTGGAGGAGCGGCTTGTCGCGCAGCTGCCGCGGGCGCGGGTCGCGGCCCGGGGCCAGGTCTGTCACATCGCCGTTCCCGCGGATCCGGACGGGTTCGGGGATGCCTCTGCGGCGCTCACCGTCGCCCGCGGCGCGCTCGCCGTCGTTCATGTCGAGCCGCACTTCTTCCGGCCGCTGCTCGAAGGGACCGGGGTCGGGGCGTCCGCTGTCCTGCTCCGCGCCGACATCGCCGTCGACCGCGCCCTGCTCGCGCTCGTCGCCCGCGATCTGCTCGACAGGGATCTTGCCGTCGGCGTCCTCAAGCAGCGGCTGAGCTGGGTGACCGAGCGCCGCGCCCTCTTCGGGGCGTTGCCACCGGAGTCCTCGCCCGGCCTACCGCAGCGCCTGCTGAATCGCCTCCTGTCACACAAGTGCTACGGCGATGAGCATGCCTTGGGAGCTGAGCCAGCGCGAGCTGCGGAACCAGAGTGGAGAGATCATGCGAGCGCTCGATCGCGGTGAGCAGTTCATCGTCACCCGCAACGGCAAGCCCGTCGGGGAGCTGCGACCGATTCGGCCGCGGCAATTCGTGCCCAGGGATGTCGTCGTCAGGGCCTTCGACGGAGCGCCAGGAGTCGACTACGAGCAATTCCGAGCCGACATCGACGCCTTCGTCGATCAGGATCCGACGCCTCGCTTCTGATGTGACGCCTGAAAAGGGGCTGCTCGACACCTCGGCGGTGATCGGCCTGGAGTCGATTGCCATCGAGCGTCTCCCACTCGAATCCGCCGTTTCCGCGCTGACCCTCGCCGAGCTTGCGAGCGGCCCCGCATCGACCCGAGATGCGTCGTTGCGGGCTCGGCGACAGGATCGTCTTCAGCGGGTCGAGTCGACGTTCGAATCGATCTCCTTCGATCCTGCCTGCGCCCGTGCCTATGGGCGGGTCTACGCAGAGGTGGCGGCTTTGGGACGGAAACCTCGAGGCCCATGGAGCGTCGATCTGATGATCGCCGCCACCGCCTTGGCTCACGGTATTCCCCTCTTCACTCTCAATGCCTCGGATCTACGTGGCCTCCGCGGACTGATCGAGATCGTCGACCTCGCTCCCTAGCCGGCTCGCAGGTCCTCCGAGGCTTTCGTCAGTACGGTTCTGGATACGGGGGAGGCGCGGGCTGAGGTTCGGGCTGGGGTTCGGGACTGACCAGATTCGACACGGCGGCTGCGTGCCACGTGCCGACGTCCCTGATGCCCTCCCCGTTGACCTGGCCCGTCTTGAGGTCGCCGTCGAAGGTGTAGAGCGGCAGGCCCTTGTAGGTGACCTGCGTGCGTCCGTCGGGCCGCTTGATCGTCCCTAGCTTCACCGGGCCCCTCGGCTTGACACCGCGCGGCACGACCAGCGGGTGCCAGGTCATGGTGCAGCTGCGGGTGCAGATGAACCGCCCCTTCCTCTCGGCGCTGAGGCTGTAGAGGGTGTGGCCCTTGAGGTTGACGAGGATCGTCTTGCCCAGGGTCTCGTCGGGCAGCTTTTTGGCGACCCGCCTCGTCTGGCTCGCGCTCGCGCTCGCCGGAACGAGCAGCAGCGCCGGCGCCAGCGCCAGAAGCGCGAGACGAATCGGAAGGGGACTGGGGCGGGTGCGGTTCTTCGGCATCGGAATGCTCCTCGGGTAGGTCGCCGTCTGCTGGCCTACGCGGCGCGTTGGGAAGAAGTTCGACGGGCTGCGAATTTTCTGATTCGTGGCGGCGGGGAGGCGAAGTTGGCCGATTCAGCGCGCCACCGGTCTGACTCTGCGGCTCAGGATCGAGGCATGAGGATCGGCAGGGGGAGAGGGGAGAGATTGCGGGCGCGCAGCCTGCGCCACGATCAATCGGGGCAGGCGCTGATCCTTGCCGTGGGCGGCGTTTTCATCTTGCTCGCCGGCACGATCGTGCTCGTCGCTATCGCCGGAGCGATCACCGGCAAAGGTCGGGTCCAGCGTGCCGCCGACCTCGCGGCGATCTCGGCTGCCCGCTCGATGCGGGACGACCTGCCGCTGTTGCTGTCGCCGCCGACCCTGTCCGACGGCCTGCCGAATCCACGCCACATCGACAAGGCGACGTATCTGGGGCGCGCTCGCGGGGCGGCGCTCGACGCCGCCAGAGCCAATGGGGTCGGCCCGGCGCGGCTGCGCATCTCGTTTCCCGACGTCTCCTCCTTCGCTCCGCTGCAGGCCAAGGCAACGGCCTTCGCCTGGCTCGAGGTCGGCCCGGGTGAGCATCAGATCGAGGCCTCCGCCGTGGCTGAAGCCGGGGCGCCCGCGGCCGCCACCGGAGGGATGCCGACGATGGCGAGTGGCGGCGGCTACAGCGGCCCGCTCGTCTACCGCAACGGCGAGGGAATGAGGCCCGACGTCGCGGATGCCTACGACCGCATGGCCGCGGCGGCCCAAGCGGACGGGATCGCGCTGGTCGTCGTCTCCGGCTTCCGCTCCGACGCCGAACAGGCGGCGCTCTTCGCCGCCCATCCCGATCCACGGTGGGTTGCGCCTCCTGGCCACTCGCTGCACCGCTGCGCCACCGAGCTCGACCTCGGACCCGAAACGGACTACGCCTGGCTCGCCGCCAACGCGACTCGCTTCGGCTTCGTGCAGAGATACAGCTGGGAGCCCTGGCACTACGGCGCGAATTTCGGCCCCGCACCGTGCTCGGCCGCGGGCAACTCCGTCGCTCCAGACGGCGACGGAGAGCTCTCCGGTGAATCCTTGCCCAGCTTCGTCCCCGCCGAGTTCCGCGAGCCGATCCTCCGCGCTGCCGCTCGCTGGAACGTCTCGCCTGCCCTGCTCGCCGGCCAGCTGATGGCCGAGTCAGGCTTCGACCCCGGCGCCGGCTCGCCCGCGGGTGCGCAGGGCATTGCCCAGTTCATGCCGGCGACGGCAGCCGCCTACGGCCTCGCCGACCCCTACGACCCAGGCGCCGCGATCGACGCCGAGGCGCACCTGATGTCGGACCTGATCCGGCAGTTCGGCTCCCCCGAACTCGCCCTCGCCGCCTACAACGCCGGCCCCGCTCCCGTCGAAGCCTGCCACTGCATCCCGCCCTACCCCGAGACCGAGGCCTACGTCACCCGCATCCTCGCCCTCCTCGGCGGGGCAGGGGCGATCGCCGCGCCGACCTTCGAAGTGAGGCTGGTGGCATGAGGGGTGCCGACCGAGCGCCTAAGAGCGATCGGCCCGACACGCCTCAGAGCGATCGGACCGACACGCCTACGGCCTGACCACGTGATGCAGCTCGTAGCTGTACTCGACATTGGGAGGCGAGCCTTCGCCGCTTTCGATCATCGGTTTCAGCGCGTCCGCCAAGCGGCCGTCGCGGAAGCGTTCCCAATCCGCTTCGGACTCCCAGACGTCGGCTATCCGAAAGGCGCCCTGGCCGGTGAAGCCTGCCGTGTGGACGACAAGCCCTTCCGGGGCTTCGGAGTCGATTTCCAGCCGTTCGGCAACGCCGTCGTAGTTGGTGGTGCTGCGGTCGTCTTCCTCGACTTCGAACTCCTGGATCATCACTATCGCCATCTCATCCTCCTTGCGGGGTGCGTTTGGATCGATCGAC
Source organism: Solirubrobacterales bacterium (assembly GCA_036403715.1). Classification (GTDB taxonomy): domain Bacteria; phylum Actinomycetota; class Thermoleophilia; order Solirubrobacterales; family 70-9; genus VAYN01. The sequence continues at coordinate 9,763 of DASWQL010000059.1, read as the reverse complement.
GCCTTTCGCCGATCCTCCTACTGCAAGGCTCCGGGCGCAAGGCCTGCTTCGACTCAGAAGCCGGCGTCCAGCGATGCCTTGAACGGCGGCCCCGCCAGCGGCGTGTTCGGCGCTCCCGGAAAGTCGACGGCGAGCGAACCCTCCCAGGTGGTGGTCCCATCGGGCGCGGCACGGTAGGTCCCGGTGCCGCTGAAGGGCGCGGGCGGCGACGCTCGGACGTAGGTGAGTGCGTCGTCGATCTTCAATGCCGCGGGAAGTCCAAGGGCCAGGGCGACCCGCAATATCGCGATCCTGCCCTCGGTGCGCTGGGTCACGGCGATGAAAAGGGCTCTCCTCGTCGAAGTGAGCCCGACGAAGCCGGCCGAGGAAACGCCGGCGCGCCAACTCGCAGCGAGAAATGCAGGCTCGGGTCCCGACGGACCCTCTGCGGAGGGGGAGGTGGCTCGTTTGGCGCCCCCGCCCGACTCCTCCTCCAGGCATTTCGCGGCGACGCTGCCGACCCCGCCCTTGGCCCGGTGGGCGTCCACGGAGACGTAGTCGTCTTCCCCCTTGAAGCGCAGAACGCCCACGTACACGCCATTCCGGTTGACGAATCTTCCGCCGCCATGACAACGCCGGTGGGGCTTCACCCAGGTTCGGTTTCGGGAAGGGCGAAAGCGCATCGACAGCCGGCCGAATCTGCCGAAGGAAGCCTGCAGCCGGCCGGGGGTGACGGTTCCCCGCGCAACGTAGGCGGTCGCGGTGGTGGCGTCCTTGTCTTCGACGGCGAGGAGCACGCTTTCGCCGAAGCCGAGCACGGTCAGCCTGTATCCGTTGCGGGTTGTCAGCGAGAAGCCGGCGCGAAAAGAGTCGCGGCCGCTCGGACGGGGGGCGTCTTCGACCAGGGCGCGGAGCTGTGGCGGCGCTCCCGCCGGCAGCGAAACCTCGGGCCCCCAAGGCTGCGCACTCGCCGCCGCGGCGGCGAGGAGCAGGCCGGCGAGCGCCGCTGCGGCGACGGGCCAAACTGTTCCCACCCGGCTCATCGCAAGCTCCCGGCGCGCCGGTACAGCCGCGCCACTTCGCTGCCGAAGTACGGCCCGAAGTCAGTCGACGGATCATCCGGGTAGCCGTAGGTGGTGACGCTGTTGAGGAGGCCGCCGGCGATCGTCCAGCCACCGCCCGAGGCGCCGCCGGTGACGTCGCAATCGACGGCGAGGTTGAGCGGACCGCCGGAGAGGAACGAGCCGGGATCATGGCCGAGGAACGGCGTCTGCGGGCAGAGGCGCTGGGTTTCGCCGTCGAACGGCGGTCCCGCCGGGTAGCCGTGGACGTCGAAGACCTGGTTCGCCTTCAGGTTCCAGGCGATGCCGGCGGCGCCGACCGCGTCGCCGAGCCGCTGCCCATGTTCGTTGCGCATCACCACGGCGGCGCCGACATCGGCGTTCTCGCTGCCGGTGGTGAGCCACTGCCGCGTGCTGCCGAGCCACTTGGCGGGGAAGACGCCGAACGGGCGCTGGCCGAATCGGTAACCGGGGACGAAGACCCAGAGTCGCCTGTACCACTGACCGTCGGACCCGCCGCCGTTGACGCAGTGCCCGGCCGTGAAGACGAGGCTGAAGTCGGGCGCGTTCACCGAGGTGCCGGAGCAGCGCGCGAGGCGCCATCCGACTGCGAAGAAGATGACTCCGTTCTGACGCAGTCCCGGGGCGGTCGGGTCGCTGACTTCGCCGAACGTCGAGCTTGCCGAGGCACGCGACCGCGGCGGCAGTGCCGGCACCCGTCGAGGCGCGTCGCCTGGGCGGGAGTCCGCGGTCGCGGCACGCAGCGGCTGCGCGTCCCGCCGCAGGCGCAGGTCCAACGGCTGCGCCGCCCGCATCCGCTCGGCCGTCCAGAAGTCGCGCGCTTGTTGCGCCGAGACGGGAGCGGCTGCGACGCCGGTCGGCTGCGCCCCAGCGGTGGCAACGCCGGGCGCAGACAATGTGAGGACGCTCGCGATGGCGATGGCCAGGCTCGCGAACGCCGCATGAGCCTCCCGGCCTGGCGCGTTCATTGGCGGCAGTGTACTCGCGCGTTCCGGCGTCCTTGGGGCAACCCCGGCTACTAGCTAGGAGGTCGCAGGAGTCCGGGAGAGGCGCTCGTGGACGAAGCGGACGACCGTGGCGCCCTCGCCGACGGCGGTGGCGCAGCGCTTGATCGAGCCGGAGCGGACGTCGCCGGCGGCGTAGACGCCCGGCACGCTGGTCTCGAGCAGGCCGTCGGCGCCGGCGTCCGGACCGGTGAGGACGAAGCCGTCGGAATCGCGGGCGATGCAGTCGCCGAGCCACTCGGTGCAGGGCGCGGCGCCGAGAAAGAGAAAGAGGAAGGAGAGGGGGAGGCGGGTGTCATCGGTGAGGGTCACCGCTTCGAGCATCCCGTCCTCGCCATGGAGCTCGCTGATTTCGCTGCTGTCGCGGACCGCGACCCCATAGCGGTCGAGCTCCTCCAGCAGGTAGTGCGACATCGTCTCGCTCAGGTCGCGCCGCCGGTGGAGCAGGGTGACGAGGGCGCCGCCACGGGCGAGCCAGACCGCTGCCTGTCCGGCCGAGTTGCCGCCGCCGACGACGCCGACGCGCTGGGCTCCGCAGAGCTGCGCCTCGGGCGGCCCCGCCGCGTAGAAGACGCTGAAACCCTCGTAATCTTCGAGGTGGGCGACCGGGAGGCGCCGGTATTCCGCCCCGGTGGCGAGCACCACCGCCTTCGCCGCGACCTCGATACCACCGTCGAGGCGGACGAGGTGACGGTCGGCGCCAGGCTCGAGCGATTCGGCCCGGTAGGGAGTCGCCGTCCGCGCTTCGAACTTGCGCGCCTGGGTGACGGCGCGGCTCGTCAGCTCGGTACCGCTGATCCCGGCGGGAAAGCCGAGGTAGTTCTCGATCCGCCGCGAGGTGCCCGCCTGGCCACCGAGCACGGCGCTCTCGATCACCAGCGTGTCGAGGCCCTCGGAGGCGCCGTAGACGGCGGCGCCGAGGCCGGCGGGGCCGCCGCCCAGCACCAGCAGGTCGACCTCCTCGCGCCGCGACAGCTCCAGGCCGATGCCGAGCGCCCGCGACAGTTCACCGTGGCTGGGGCGACGCAGCTCGACCCCGCCCGGTAGCTGCACGAGCGGGATCTCGCCCGCCGTGAGCGGCTCCAGCAGCGCCGCTGCCTCCTCGCTCTCCGCCGGGTCGAGCCAGGTGTTCGGCAGGCGCAGGCGCCTCGCGTAGTCGACCAGGTCACGGGTCACATCGGAGTCGCGCGGGCCGACGATCTGGATCCCGATCCCCTGCCGCTGCTGCAGCAGTTCGCGCCGCTGGACGAATGCGGCCAGCAGCAGGTCGGAGAGGCCGCTGTCCTCGAGCAGCAACCGGCGCAGGTCTTCGCGGTCGACGGCGATGTAGCGCATCGGCTCCGTCACGACCGCGGTGAGGAACACGGTCTGGCCGGAGAGCAGGTTCATCTCGCCGAGGAAGCCGGACGCCCCGTGGCGGACGATCTCCCGGCCCGCCGAGTCGATCACGGCCGCCTCGCCCTCGATGATCGCGATGAACGGGTAGGTCTCGTCGCCGATCCGAAACAGCTCCTCGCCGACCTCGGCACTCCGTTCGTCCCCCAGCTCGGCCAGCGTCGCGAGTTGCGCGCTCGAAAGGATTCGGCCGGCCAGATCGGTCACCGGAATAGGCTAACGGGATGGCAAAGTCACACACCCACATAAGTCTGGACGAGGTCAAGGACTCGGCGCCCCAGTTCGGCCTCGGCGACAACCAGGAGGCCCGCTTCGCCAAGGACGATCTCGAGGCAGAGAGCGTCGGCGTCAGCCACGTACGCCTGAAACCGGGAAAGCGGCAGCCGTTCGGCCACCGGCACGAGGAGGCGGAGGAGGTCTACGTCATCCTCAGCGGCTCCGGCCGGCTCAAGCTCGAGGACGAGATCATCGAGGTCGAGCGGCTCGATGCGATCCGGGTCTCCCCGCAGATGACCCGGGCCTTCGAGGCGGGGCCCGAGGGGCTCGAAATTCTCGCCTGCGGGCCGCGCCACGACGGCGACGGCGAGATCATCCCCGGCTGGTGGAGCGAGTAGGGGTCGTGCTCGCGGCGCCGGGCCTCAGGCCCCGCGCGCCGGGCCTCAGCTCTCGCGCCAGATCGACCAGTAGGACTCGATGCGGCGGCCGAAGGCATTCGGCTTCTCGGCGTAGAACCGCCTGCCGATCTCCAGCGCCTCGCTCAGCAACTCGTCCTGCCGTTGGGTGATCAGCTTCTCGAAGACCGGGCGTTGCTCGATCTCCCGCCCCGCCAGATCCTCCCCGAGCAGCGCCAGGTCGTGGTGGTCGCCGAGCAGCTCGGTGAGGTCGTGGGCCTGGTCGACGGTCGTCTCCAGCAGCTTCGGCCAGGCTTCGCGGACGATCCGCAGCTGGTACCAGAGGTCCTTCGCCCGTTTGCGCCACTCGTGCACGTTCTCGGCGCTGGGATCGGCCGGCGTCCGCTTCAGATCCCGGCGTCCTAAGCCGTAGCTCCGAGTCAGCCCAGGCCCGACCAGCTTCCAGGAGCCCTTCGTCAGCGGCCAGTCGGCGATTCGGTCGCGCCCCTCTTCGATCAATCCCATCGCCCGCTCGATCGGCTCCCGTTGATGCTCGGCGCTGCCCGTGATCTCGTCACGCTCGCGCTCGAGCGCACCTTCCCACTCCGCGGCGGCGTCGCCGGGAAACTCCGTCTCGAAGCGGTGGCGGAGGGCGACGACGGTATCCAGCTTGACCTGCGCGTCGCGGCTGCCGGAAAGCAGGCGGCCGGCATCGCGGTAGCGCCGGTTCTCGGCCCGGAACAGCTTGCCTCCGAGCTGTTCGCGGCTCAGTCGCAGCACCGCCCGCAGCTTCTTCAGGTCTTTGCGGGCGCCGTGGATCGCCTCGGCGAGCCTGCTGTCCTCGGCGCCGCCCAGCTTCTCCAACGCTTCTTCGGCGCGGCCAAGAGCTATGCGGCGCAGGCCCTCGCCGGCGCCCTCGTCGCGCTTGATGGCGTAGGACCGGGACTTGCGATCGCCGTCCTTGTCCCGCTCGCGCGCCGGCGCCGGGCGGCCATTGAGCGCCAGCTTTCGGTTCGCGTACCCCTCGTCGCCGGTGATCTCCTCTCCGAACCACTCGGGAGGGGTGAACTCGCGGCTGCGCTCCTCGGACGGGAACTCGACCTCGGCGACCACGAGGCCCTGGAGGGCGCCGTCGTAGACGTCGATCTCGGCTTCGATCCCGTCCTCGAGCGGCGCTCGGTAGCGCTTCTTGGCAAGGCGTCGGGACTTGGTCAGCGGCCAGAGGGCGTCGAACTGCGCCTGCTCCAGCTCGACCTCGACCTCCTCCCGGACCTTGCCGTCGCCCCGCTTTACGGTCAGCTGCCGCTTCTCTCCGGCGCGTCGGAGTCGGACCTCGACACCGTCGGCGAAGGCGACGTAGCCCTGCTCGATGGTGATGGACGGGCGGTCCTCCAGCCAACCTGGAGGCTCGACAAGCAGGAACTTACGCTCGATCTCCAAGCCCACCGGCCAAGGGTAGACTGGCCGCCATGGCTTCGGTAGAGGCAGAGGGAGTCGAGGGGATGCAGTCCCTGGTCGGCAAGGAGGTCGGCCCGAGCGAGTGGCGCACGGTCACCCAGGCCGACATCGACGCCTTCGCCGAGCTCTCCGGCGATCACCAGTGGATCCACGTCGACCCTGAGCGGGCGAAGTCCGACAGCCCCTACGGAACGACCATCGCCCACGGCAACCTCACTCTCTCGATGGTCGACGGCTTCCGCGAGCAGCTGATCTCCTCGAGCGGCTTCGCCCTCGGGGTGAACTACGGCTGGAACAAGATCCGCTTCCCCAGCCCGGTCCCGGTCGACTCCAAGATCCGCGCCAAGGCCGAGGTCGTCTCGGTCGACGAGGTCGGTGGCGGCTGGTGGCAGGTGGTGACCCGCTTCATCCTCGACGTCGAGGGCTCCGAGAAGCCCTGCTTCGTCGGCGACTCGGTCACGCGGGTGATGGCTCCGACTCAGGGTTGAGCCATGAACGACGCGGGGACCGGACCTGAGCCGCCGTTCCACCTCCGGCTCGAGCAGGACGAGGTCAAGGTCGTGAAGACCGCCCTCAATCTGCTCTCCTCGGACGAGGATCACGAGCATCCGATCCGCCCGCTCGCCCGCAAGGTGCTGACGGCTCTGCAGGCGCCGGTCGACGACCGCGACATCGTCACCGTCCCACTGACCCCGCCGCAGATGAAGATCGCTCACACCGCCGTGAAGCTGCTTTTCGACGATCTGCGCCGGGACCAAGCCGACGAGCGGGAGATCTTGCGCCGTGTGCTCGACAAGTTCCCCGACGAGCACACCATGCGGGCGATCCAGATCCCTTAGGTCGCCAAAGCGCTGCCTTGGGGTGGTCAGCCCGGAGTCGTAGGTTGCTCGCCTGACAAGGGGGAGCCTTTTCCATTCGGCCAATTGCCGACGATAGGGATCCCGACGACCCCGATCCCTTCATTGGCGCCGGCGGGCCAGTGTCGTTGGGGTTCGCCGTGGCTCGGGGGAGGGTCTTCCACCGCCAGTCGCCGGCTGCCGTTCCCGATCACCAGGTTCTTCGAGGTTTTCTGGAACGCGACGCGGGAGAAGGCGGAATCCACGTTCGCGTTCCAGGCATAGAAGAGCCTGACCACATCGTCGACCTTGACTTTCTCCCCGGTCTTGATCTCCTCGCTGAAGGTCGCGAAGGCGTAATTCAACATGTGGGCGCTGTAGAGCCGCTTGCGAAAGCGGGTTGCCTGGTCGATGTAGGCGTTGCCGACGGTGAAGATTCCATAGAGGAATCCGATGGACAGCCCGCCGAACAGCGTCCCTCGAACCAGCAACAGGACCAGCATCAGAGGGGGATCCTTCGCTTTTTCGAGGTCGCCGACGTAGACCCCGGTCAGGTGGTAGGAGACAGCCAACAGTGCGATGCCGACGACTATGGCGATGCCGAAGAACCAGCGGCCTGCGCGGGTGCACTTGCTCGCGTCTTCGTCCAAGCGTTCCAGCGTTCCTGCGTTGATCGCCGTTTCGGCTTCCGCCATCAGATCCTTGGCGGTTCCCTCGTCCGTCATCTGCCCCTCCGATCCAGCCCACCAGGCCCTGCCGATACGTCATGGGCGTACTTACACGAGCCCGGGAGAGTACCTAAAGATCGTGCCGGAGATGAGGGTCGCCGAGTAGCGGCTCCCGGGTTTTCCCCGCCATAGGCTGGAAAACCCGGGAGTCGTCGATACGGACTCCTTGACGCTACGGACTTACTTGACGGTAAGCGTCCCTTCCATCCCCGCTTCGCGGTGGCCGGGCACGGAGCAGTAGAAGGTGTAGGTGCCCGGTTTGAGGCTGGCTTTGGTCGAGGCCGAGCCTTCGGTCACCAGTTCGGTTTTGGCGATAGTTTCGCCGCTGGAGTCTTCGATCGCGACGTCGTGGGCGAGCGGCTGGGGGTTCTTGAAGTCGATCGTGTCGCTGCCCGCTTTGGCGGTCGCGGATTTCCTCGTGTAGGCGAGTTCGCCGTTGGGGGGAGTTTCGAATTTGACCACCGAGCCGCCGCCCGCGGCGCCGCCTTCGGCCGTCCCGCCTTCGGACTTTTCGGTTTCCGACTGCGACTGGCCGCCGGCCGCTCCTTCGGAGCTGGATTCCGAGCTGCTGTTGCTTGAGCCTCCGCCGCAGGCGACTAGCGCCAGCGAAGCCAGGACAAGGGCGAAACCGACTACGAGCTTCTTCATCTCACGGTCCTTTCCCGCGGAGGACTTGACAGCCACAAACTCTAGTCCTCCTACGGCGTGGTCGCGAGTTCGGTTCAGCGGCCGCTGAAGACCGGCTTCTCGCCGGCGAAGAACGCCGCCACGCCGTTGCGGAGATCCTCGGTCGCCATGCTGTCGGCGATCCCGTGGCGCTCCAGCTGCAGGTGCTCGGTGAGGGTGTGCTCGATGCTGCCGCCGACCAGCGTCTTCGCCATCCGCACGTAGTAGGGCGCCTTCGCCGCCAGCTTCTCCGCCTTGGCCTGCGCCTTGTCCGACAGCTCATCGGCTGCGACGACTTCGGAGACGAGACCCTCGGCCAGCGCGTCCTGCGGCTTCATGTTGGGGTCCTCGATCAGAAGTTCGAGTGCCCGGCTGGGCCCGACTACACGGGGCAGGAAGTAGGTCATGCCACCGTCGGGAGAGGCGCCGATGCGGCCGTAGGCGCAGGCGAAGAAGGCGTGCTCGGAGGCGATCCGGATGTCACAGGCAAGCGCCAGCGAGAAGCCCGCCCCGGCCGCCGGTCCGTTGACCGCCGCGATCACGGGATACGGGATCCGCCGCAGGTCGACGATCGCCGCGTGCAGCGCCTCGGCGCCGCGCCGCACTTCGGAGGGGAGGTCGATCTCATCGCTCTCGACTCCCTGCTGGAACCAGTTGACGTCGCCGCCGGCGCAGAAGGCCTTGCCGGCGCCGGTGATGATCAGTGCGCGCAGCTTTGCCCGGTCCGCCAGCCAGGCGAAGGCGACGGTCATCTCGCCGATCATCTCCGGGCTCATCGCGTTGAAGGCGTCGGGGCGGTCGAGGGTGAGGGTGCCGATCTCCCCGTCGATCTCGATCTGCAGCGTGTTCAGCTCGGGCGGGCTGCTGCTCAGGGTCTCGGTGCTCATCTCACTCTCCGTGTCTGGTGCCGTTTGGTCGGGGTGGCTTTGGCCAACTGGCCAGGAGCCTACCCTTTGGGTAGTGGCACACGGAGACGACGAGCAGGGGTTCTCGCGCGCGGAGCGGATCGCGCAGCAGCGCCGCGAGCTGCCCGACTCGCCCGGCGTCTACCTCTTTCACGGCGCGGACGACGAGATCATCTACGTCGGCAAGGCGCGCTCGATCCGCAAACGGGTCGGTTCGCACTTCTCCGGCGGCGACACCCGGCTGACCTCGCGGATCGAGCGGATCGAGAGCCTGGTCACCTCGACCGAGGCAGAGGCGCTGCTGGCCGAGCAGAGCTTCATCAAGCGCCACCGGCCGCGCTTCAATATCCGCTTGCGCGACGACAAGTCTTACCCCTACGTCTGCGTCAGCCTCGACGAGGACTACCCCCGCGTCTACTTCACCCGCGAGAAGCACCGCGCCGGCCGCGCCTACTTCGGCCCCTTCTCCAGTGCCAAGCGGGTGCGCGAGACTCTCGACCTGCTCGGCAAGCTCTTCCAGTTCCGCACCTGCGAGGGGGCCGAGCCGGGTCGCCGCTCCGGCAGTCCCTGTCTCGACTACTTCATCAAGCGCTGCGGGGCGCCCTGCGTGGGCTACGTCAGCCAGGACGAGTACCGGCACAACATCGACGCGATCGTCGACTTCCTCTCCGGCCGCTACCGCCAGGTCGAGGCCGACGAGCAGGAGAAGATGGAGGGGGCTGCTGCGGCGCGTGAGTTCGAGCGGGCGGCGCTGCACCGGGACCGGCTGAAGGCGATCCAGTCGCTGTTCGAGCGCCAGCGCGTCGCCGGCGGCACGGTCGGCACCGCCGACCTGATCGGGGTCGCCGCCGAGGGGGCGGACGCCAACGCCCAGGTCTTCCAGGTCCGCGACGGCATCCTCGCCGCCCGCCAGAGCTTCTACCTCGAGAACCAGGCTGAACGCGACCCGGCCGAGGTCGCCGAGGAGTTCATCGGGCAGTACTACTCGGCCTCGCCGGCGATGCCGCCGATGATCGTCGTCGGCCCCTACCTGCGCGACCGGGTCGAGGTCCTCTCGCAGGCGTTGAGCGAGAAGCGCGGCTCGCCGGTCGAGGTGAGG
>DASWQL010000058.1:0-21402 GCA_036403715.1 Solirubrobacterales bacterium | reverse complement strand
AATCGTGATCTTGGCACCTGTGATCGCCAGTCGCCTTAGCTCGAGGCCGTTGAACTCGCGGCGCAGCACCACCGCCTGGGCAACTACCGCGGTGGTGGTTCCGATCCCCGTTCCAGCGACGATTCCACCTGTGCCGAAGGGCTTATAGAGAGCGAGGGCCGCAAGGGCCGAAACGACGAGGTCCAGCCCGGCCAGGCCGGTTGCCATCCAGGGCCGCTGGAGGCTGAAGAAGGTGCGGGTCTGCAGCAGATAGAGGCCATTGGTCGGCAGCGAAAAAGCGAACCAGAAGAGCGCGGTGGCAACGAGGGTCGTCTGCTCCGGGGTGAATTCGCCGCGCTGGTAGATCAGGCGGATCATCGGCTCGGAAAGGACGAGGATCGCGGCCGTCGCCGGCAGCAGGACGAAAAGGATCTGGCGCATGCCGTTGGCCATCGTCGCCCGCAGGTTCTCCATCTCCCCCCGCGAGGCAAAACGGGCCAGGGTGGGAAACAGCACCGTGGCGATCGCCACCGAGAAGATCCCCTGCGGCAGCTGGTAGATCCGAAACGCCTTGTCGATCGCGGCCGGCGCCTCGTCGCTGACGAGGCTGCCGAAGAGGCTGTTGACCAGCATGTTGAAGTTGATCAGGCCGAGGCTGATCGTCACCGGCAGCATCAGCAGCAGCACCCTGCGCACGTCGCGGTTGCGCCATTCGAGGCTCCACTCGAACTTGAAGGGCGTGTTGCGCAGGTCGAAGACGGGGATCAGCAGCTGGACCAGGGTGCCGGCGAGGATGCCGATCGCGTAGGCGTAGATCCGATTCTGACCGTGGAAGTGAGGCGTCAGCAGGACGGTGAAGGCGATGATCGTCAGGTTCCAGAACAGCGGCGAGATCGCGAAGGCGCCGAAGCGGTCGTAGCTGTTGAGGATGCCGACGACGACGCCGCTAACCCCGAGCAGGATCAAGATCGGGAAGAGAACCTGGGAGAGCTTGATCGTCAGATCGAGGATCTCGCCTTCGAAGCCGGGAGCGAAGAGCGGCATCACACCCGGAGCGACGAGGACGAAGAGCGCCGTGATCGCGCCGAGCACGAGGGTGACGAGCAACAGCAGGGTCGAGGCCATCCGGAACGCCTCGCGGTAGGTCTTTTTCTCCAGCTGCTCGGTGAAGATCGGCACGAAGGCGGGCTGCAGAGCAGCATCGGCGAAGAGGGCACGAACCAGGTTGGGAACCTGGAAGGCAATCGTGAACGCCGACATCGGTCCGTAGATGCCGTAGTAGGAGGCTGCGACCACCTCTCTGACCAGGCCGGCGATCCGCGAGGCAGCAGTCGCGATCGAGAAGAACGCCGTCGAGCGGGCCAGGCGGCCGCGCTGTTCTGGCTCTTGCGGCGTTCTGGGGTTCTCCAAGCTCTTTCTCACTCGCTATAGTCAGCCGCCGCGAGACATGGCCAACATAGCCTCACAGAAGAAGCGGATCCTACGCAGCGAGCGCGAGCGCGCGGAGAACCGGCTGCTCACCAGCACGGTCAAGACCCACTTCCGCCGACTCGAAAGCGCGGTCGAGGGTGGCGACGCGAGCGCGATCGAGACCGAGCAGCGCGACCTCGTCTCGAAGATCGACAAGGCCGTGCAGAAGGGCGCTCTCCACAAGAACACCGGCGCTCGCAAGAAGGCCAAAGCGGCTCGTATAGCCGCTGCGTCAAAGTAGTCAGGCCGCGACGGTAACTCCGGCTGCGCGCCGCAGCGCCAGCGTGAGCGCCAGCTCGTCGCCGTAATCGGCGCCGCCGCGACACCAGAGCTCCAGTTCGGCCAGCGCCTCCGTCGCCATGCGCAGATTCGCCAGGTCGGTGTCGCGAAGGCGGGCGACCAGTTGCTTGGCGGCGTAGGGGTGCATCTTCAGCGAGGATTCGACCTGCCGCGGCGGCACTCCCTGCTCGAGCTGCGCCGCCGCCGCACAGGCGCCGCGCAGGCGCGAGGCGAGGCCGTAGATCAGGCCGGTGACGTTCTCGCCCTGGCCGATCAGCTGCTCCCCGATCCGCAGCGCCGCCGCCGGGTCGCCTTCCACGAGGGCGTCGGAGAGCGACCAGACCGCGGCCTCGGAGGTGTCGGTGATCATCTCGTCGAGGTCGGCGGCCGTCACCTCTCCCCCGGCCCCCGCCCAGAGCGCAAGCCGATCGAGCTCGTTGGCCAGCCGCACCGGGCTTGCCCCCATGCGGTGAACGAGGACCTGCGCCGCCGCCGGCTCGAGCCGGAAACCGAGCCGCTGGGCGTCGGCGACCAGCGCCCTCGGCATGTCCCGCGCCTTCGGCGCCTCGAATTCGTGGATCTCCCCCTTCGCCGCCTTGACCGCTTTCACCAACTTGGCCGGCGCCTTCGCGCGGGCGATCAGCACCAGGGTCAGGTCGGGCGGAAGGGCGCCGAGGGCCGCCGCCACGGCCTCCAGCTGACGATCGCGCCAGCGCTCGACCCCGTCGGCGAGGAGGTAGCGCCGGGAGTCCATCAGCGACATCGCCGGGATCGCCGCGAGGAGGGCCTCATGATCGGGCATTCCGCGACCCTCTCCCGGCTCGAACACGGCGAGGGCGTCGCTGCCCGCCTCCCGTTCGGCGCGGACCCGGAGGCGACTTCTGGTCGCGTCGATCTTGGCGCCGTCGGTCCCGGCGATCAGGTAAAGAGCTCGCATCTCCTCGGCCACTGGCCGAGTCTAGATGTCAGCCCGGGCCACCCTCGCCGGCGCCGCTAATAACCCGAGCGGCCTTTGCCGTGCCCAGGGCCAGGTTCCGCGCCCGAGGCCGGATCCGCCGCCGGCGGCGAGGCGGCGTGTTCGGCCGCGACCGGCGATGCCGAGGGTGGCAGCTTGGAGGCAGCCGGGGATGCGGCCTTGGGAGCCTTGGCCGGCTTCTCGGTTCTGCGGGGGGCCGATGCGCCGGGCGCCGAGCTCGAGGAGCCGTGCCCGACCACGTCGCCATCGGAGGAGCTGTGACCGATTGCCTTGCCATTCGAGGAATCGTGCCCGTAGGCGTTGCCGTTCTGATCGGAGGAGCCGGCCGTGCCGGCGGTGGAGTGACCGGGCGTAGAAGTGGTGGGTGCCGGCGCGCTGGCCACCGGCGCCGAAGCGGCACTCGGTTCGGGCGCCGTGGGCGTAGGCGCCGGGAGTGGCTGCGGCGAGCCATCGCTGCTCGGCTCGGTCCCCGCGGGAACGGTCGGAACCGGGGCGACGGCCAGCTGATGCGACCCGCCGACACCTGAGCCGGCGCGGTGGACGGGGGCAGATCCGGCTCCGGTGCCGGCCCCGCCCTGTCCAGCGCTCGAAGCCGGTGCCACAGACACGGCCGCCGCGACCGTGTTGCCGGAGTGAGCCGCGACGGATGCATCGCCAATGCCCTGCTCTCCACTAGGAGCGGCGGGAATCGGCAGCGAGGGCAGGTAAGGCAGACCGGCCCGGGCCATCAGGGCGACGAGGACGAGGCCCAACAGGGCGGCGCCGCCGAGCAAGGCGAAGGTCGTGCTGCGCATCCGGTCCAAGAGCCCATGGCCTGCCAGACTGACCCCTCTCGGGCCGCCGCGCAGCCGCTGTCCACCGTGGAAGATCACGCTCCCGATCCATCGGTTCCGCCTCATGGCCGCTGTAGGCATCGGAAGCAATTTCCCCACTATCGATTCGACCATCCGTTGAGTCGCCCGATCAGTCGTCGGCGACGCTGACGGAGCGGCCGCGGACGTCGATCTCCACCGTGCCGTCGCGATCCGTCCTCAGGACCGGTATGCCGTGGCCCGCCAGAGTGGCCAGCGTCGCGGGCGCCGGGTGCCCGTAGGGGTTGTCCTCGCCGACCGAGATCACCGCCAGGTCGGGTCTGATGCGGTCGAGCAGATCCGCCAGCCCGGCGTCCTGGCTGCCGTGGTGGGCGACCTTGAGGACGTCGACGGGGCCGGGATCGAGGGGCACCGCCTCCGCCTCGGCATCGGCCGTGAGCAGCATCCTGAAGCCCGGCCGGCGGACGAGCAGGACCAGCGCCAGCTGATTTGGATCGGTCCCGGGGATGGGTTCGGCGAGGAGCTCGCGCGGCGGCCAGAGAACCTCGATCCTCAGCTGTCCCGACCGCAGCGACCCGCCCTCGGCCACCTGAACCGGAACCGCACCGGCCACCCTCGCCGCCGCCAGCAGCGGCCGCCCCAGGCGGCCGTAGAGGAGCCTCGCCACCGGCACGCGTCCGAGGATCTCCTCGATTCCGCCGGCGTGGTCGGACTGGTCGTGGGTGACGACGGCGGCCCCGAGACGCTCGACGCCGGCGCCCGCCAGCTTCGACGCCAGGTCGTCGCCGGGAGGACCGCCGTCGACGAGAACGGCCGGGCCATCCGCGGGCTGCAAGAGGATCGCGTCGCCCTGACCGACGTCGAGAACCTCCACCCGCAGGTCGGGGAGCGGCGGGCGGGAGTTGGAGCTGCCGCCGGGCCAGACGAAAACGCCGACGACGAGCGTGGCCGCCAGGGCCAGGACGAGAGTCGACCGACGCGGCGGCCGAACGCCCCGTGGCTTGCGGGCGCGACGCGCCGTGCCCGTTCGCACCCGCGCCAGGCGGCGATGGCGCGCCCATCGCAAGCAGATCAGCACCGTCGCGGCGATTCCGAGATACGACAGGGCGAGGCCGAGGGCGCCGATGTGGACGGGGATCTCCGCCCAGCTCGGGCCCCCGCACCAGGCCGCGACCTGGGCGACGTAGGCGAGCAGAAGGGCCGCGACCACGTTCAATGGCTCGAGCGGGAGACCCGGCACCTGGGCGAGCGCCGCGCTCGCCATCCCCAGCCACATCGCCGGCGCCACCGCCGGCATCGCCAGCACGTTAGCGACGAGGGTGGTGGTCGAGAAGGTCTCGAAGTGGAAGGCGATCAGCGGCGCCGTGGCGAGCGTCGCCGCCACCGTCACGGCGACCCCCTCGGCCAGAGCTCGGCGCAGGCCACCCTCACCGAGCCGAGCAATCACCGCCTCCCGCAGGGGCACCGCGAGCAATAGGATCCCCAAGACGGCGGCGAAGCTCAGCTGCCAGCCGATGTCGGCAGCGATACCGGGATCGATCGCCAGCGTCACCAGCAGCGCCAGCCCGAGCCCGTAGAGGCGCGACGCCCGCCGCCCTCCGAGCGTCGCCAGCACGCCCGCGGCCCCCATCACCGCGGCCCGCTGGATCGAGGGCCCTGCCCCGGTCAGCGGCACGTAGACGGCGATCAGCCCGAGCACCCAGAGCAGCCGCTCGCGCAGCGGCACACCGAAGGCGGCCAGGACCGGCATCGCCAGCAGCGCCAGCAGGGTGACGTTCTGGCCGGAGACCGCCAACAGGTGGCTGAGCCCGGCGCGACGGAAGTCCTCCTTCGTCTTCGGATCGATCTCCTCCTCCTGGCCGAGGACGAACCCGCGCGCCAGCGCCGCCTCACGCGCGGGCATCCCCCTTCCCAGCCCCGCCTGCGCCCGTTCCCTGAGCTCGTCGGTGTGGAGGACGGCGAGGACGACCACGGCGGCGATCCCGATCGCCACCGGCAGCGGCGGTTGGGGCGAGCGCACGCGGCCTCAGGGCTGGAGCCGCTCGCGCAGCGATTCCATCGTCGCCGGGCCGATCCCCGAGACCTGGTCGAGCTGGTCGATCGAGGAGAGGCCGCCGTGCTGGTCGCGGAAATCGATGATGTCCGCGGCCGTGACCGGCCCGATGCCGTCGATCGTGTCGAGCTGTTCGACCGTCGCGGTGCCGAGGCTGATCGGGCCGTCTTCCGTCCCCGCACCGGCCGCTGCCCCGGCGACCGCCGCCCCCGCCGGCCCCTGCTCGGGCACGACCACCTGCTGCCCGTCGGCGAGACGGGCGGCGAGGTTGATCGCCTCCAGCTGCGCCCTGGCGGTGGCTCCGCCGGCGCGCTTCACCGCATCGTCGACCCGGCTTCCGGCCGGCATCCGGTAGACGCCGGGCCGAGCGACCGCGCCGGTGACGTCGACGACAAGGTCCCCGGCCTGGCCGCTGATCGTGAACTGACCCGTCGAGGAGCCGGCGCTGCCCGGGTCCGAGAAGGCGTCGGCGCTGCCGCCCTCGCCGCGGATCGAGCGGGCGCCGACCAGCAGCAGGGCGACGGCGATCGCGCCGTAGACGAGGACCTGGGTTCGGCTCAGCTCGGGCATCGCCCGATGGTCGAGCACGGCGCCGCGCGCGTTGCGCGCGCAAAGCAACTATTGAGCCAAGAAAGTCGGGCTAGAGATCGTCGTCGTCGTAGCCGGCGACCTCGGCGAGCTGGTCGCTGTAGAGCTCGGCGGCGGCGACCGGCGGCGACTGGATCGAGAGGCAGGCCAGCTCGGCGTCACCGTCGTTGCTGACCGAGTGCTCGGTGGCGGGCGGGACGAGGATCAGATCGCCCTCGCCGACCGACTGGGTGTCGCCGGCGACCGACATGGTGGCGGTGCCGCGGACGATCACGTAGGCCTGCTCGGAGGCCTCGTCGGAGTGCAGCGTCTGCGCGGCTCCGACCGGGACGGCAAGCCAGGTGACCGAGAGATTGCGCGCGCCGAGTTCCCCGGCGTCCATGAGGACGTGGGTCCGAAGCCGGTGCCACTCCTCAACTGGAGCGTCGCTGAGACGCCTGACGAGCATCGGCGCGGTTTCTAGCAGAACATGGCGGCGGTGGTAAAGGCTGAGCTACCTGACGACCAGATTCACCAGCTTGCCGGGCACGACGACCTCCTTGACCACCTCTTTGCCGTCGAGGTGCCGGGTGACCTTCTCGCTCTCGCGGGCGAGGCGCAGCAGGTCCTCACGGGGGGCGTCGGCAGCGGCCTCGATCCGGTCACGCAGTTTGCCGTTGACCTGAACGACCAGCGTCACCGTGTCGCTCGCCAGCAGGGTCGGATCGGCGACCGGCCAGGGCTGCTCCCAGACCCGATCCCCGGTCAGGCGCTCGTAGATCTCGCTGCCGAGGTGCGGGGCGAAGGGGAAGATCAGCGAGGCTGCGGTGGCGGTGGCAAAGCGCAGCGCAGCCTCGCCCTCCGCCTCGCCGTAGAGGTCGTCCTTGAGCCGGTAGGCGTCGTTGACGAGCTCCATCACCGCCGAGATCGCGGTGTTGAACTGGAACCCCCGCTGGAAGTCCCTGGTCACCTTCTCGATTGCCCAGTGGGCCTTCGATTCCAGCTCGCGCGCGGGGCCGCCCGCGGCGGCGCCGGCGGGCTCGGCGGGCTTGGTCCGCTCGACAACCTCGCCGCAGAGGCGCCAGAGCCGCGAGAGGAAGCGGTTCACCCCCTCCACCCCCTCGTCGGTCCAGTCGCCGCCGCGCTCGGGCGGGCCCATGAAGCAGACATAGGTGCGGGCGGTGTCAGCGCCGTAGCGCTCGACGTACTCCGCCGGGCTGACGGTGTTGCCGCGCGACTTCGACATCTTCGCCCCGTCGCGGGTGATCATCCCCTGGGCGAAGAGGTTGGCGAACGGCTCCTGGACGTCGAGGACGCCGATGTCCGCCAGCGCCTTGGTCAAGAACCGCGCGTACATGAGGTGCAGGATCGCGTGCTCCACGCCGCCGATGTACTGGTCGACCGGGAGCCAGTAGCGGGCTGCGTCGGGGTCCCAGGCGGCCTCATCGTTGCGCGGGTCGAGGTAGCGGATGAAATACCAGGAGGAATCGACGAAGGTGTCCATCGTGTCGGTCTCGCGCCGCGCCGGGCGCCCGCAGCGCGGGCACTCGGTGACGACCCAATCCTCGGCGGCGGCCAGCGGGCTCTTGCCCTGCGGCGCGTAGTCCTCGACCTCCGGCAGCTCTACCGGCAGCTGGTCCTCGGGGACCGGGACGATCCCGCACTCCTCGCAGTAGACGACCGGGATCGGCGCGCCCCAGTAGCGCTGGCGGGAGACCAACCAGTCGCGCAGGCGGTAGTTGACCGACGGCCGGCCGCGGCCCTCCGACTCCAGCCAGGCGACGATCTCCGCGTAGGCCTCGCGGTTGTCCGTGCCGTCGAAGCGGCCCGAGTTGGTCATCGGACCGTCGCCGGGGTACGGCAGGCCGGCGTCGTCGCGGGCGACCTCGGGGTCTTCGCCCTCGATCACGCGCCGCACCGGCAGCCCGAACCTCTGGGCGAATTCGTAGTCGCGCGCGTCGTGGCCGGGGACCGCCATGATCGCCCCGGTGCCGTACTCCATCAGCACGTAGTCGG
Source organism: Solirubrobacterales bacterium (assembly GCA_036403715.1). Classification (GTDB taxonomy): domain Bacteria; phylum Actinomycetota; class Thermoleophilia; order Solirubrobacterales; family 70-9; genus VAYN01. Next base: position 13,250 of record DASWQL010000058.1, on the reverse strand, counting down.
CGACGAACATCGGGATCTCCTCGCCGTTCACCGGGTTGACGACCGAGCGCCCGAGGGCGACGCCGGTCTTCTCGCGGTCCTCGGCGCCGCGCTCCTCGGCCGACTCGCGGCCGACCCGGTTGACGTACTCGCGCACCTCCTGCTCGGCCGGGGTGCCGGCGACCAGTCGCTCGAGCTCGGGATGCTCGGGGGCGAGGACGAAGAAGGTGGCGCCGAAGAGGGTGTCGGGGCGGGTGGTGAAAACGGGGAAGTCGATCTCGAGCTCCTCGCAGCGGAAGACGACCTCGGCGCCCTCGGAGCGGCCGATCCAGTTGCGCTGCATCGTGATCACGTGCTCCGGCCAGGACTCGAGCAGGTCGAAGTCGGCGAGCAGGCGGTCGGCGTAGTCGGTGATGCGGAAGAACCACTGCTCGAGGCTTTTCTGCACGACCTCGGTGCCGCAGCGCTCGCAGCGCCCGTCGACGACCTGCTCGTTGGCGAGCACGGTCTGGTCGCGCGGGCACCACTGCACGGCGGCCTCGGTGCGGTAGGCGAGGCCGCGCTCGAACAGCTGCAGGAAGATCCACTGCGTCCAGCGGTAGTACTCAGGCGTGTGGGTGGCGAGCTCGCGCGACCAGTCGATCGAGATCCCCCACTCGGTGAACTGGCGGCGGAAGGAGGCGATCGAGCGCTCCGTCGCGACGCGGGGCGGCTCACCGGTTTTGATTGCGTTGTTCTCGGCCGGCAGGCCGAACGAGTCGTAACCCATCGGGTGCAGCACCTGGAACCCCTCGCGGCGGCGGAGGTGGGCGATCGCGTCACCGACGGCGTAGCACTTGAGATGGCCGACGTGAGGCTCCCCGGAGGGGTAGGGCAGCATCTCGAGGACGTAGGACTTCGGCTTCGAATCGTCGAAGCCGGGCTGACCGGGGTTGGGCACCTCCCAGGTGCGCTCCTCGGCCCAGACCTGCTGCCACCTGCGCTCGATCGCCTTCGGGTCGTATCCGGCCATTACCAGCGATCTTATGGAGGCGCGACACCCCGCGAACCCAGGCGGGCCGGCGCTACGGGGTCACGGAGTAGGTGACGGGCGAGATCGAATGCAGAATGTGGGGCCAGACGTAGACCTCGATCGTCGCGGCGACGACCAGAGCCGGGATCGCCAGGGCGACGGTGATGAAGGTCGCGGCGAGCAGCTGGTTCCACTCGCCGCGGCGGCTGGCGATCAGCCAGGCGGCGAGCGGCAGGAACAGCGCGGTGAGCTCGAGCAGCGCGTGGGGCAGCACGCTGAGGATCAGCTCCAGCCGCGAGATCTGCAGCTGGAAGGCGATCGTCGAGCCCTGGAAGCCGAGGTAGAGCGCCTGGGTGCTCAACGAGAACAGGGTGACGGCGGCGACGAAGAGGATCGCCAGCTCGCCCGCTTTGACGTGGATCCAGCGCGAGAAGCCGCTGCGCTGCGCGGCGGCGATCGGCATCGAGGCGCCGGCGATGAAGCCGGCGACGCAGGCGGTCGCGTGCAACGCCAGGACCAACGAGTTGCGGTAGAGGATCGGCAGCAGGTCGCCAGGGTCCGACGGCGAGGTCAAGCCCGGCAGGTGGATGGGCGTAAGGTCCGGAGTGAGCAGGCCGGCGACGAACCAGACCGCCGCCAGCAGCGTCAGCGCGATCGCCACGCTCAGCGCCAGCCAGGCGCGGAGCACCCTCCACGGCCGCCCGTTCCAAGCCTCCAAGGTCTCGCGCGTGTCCTGGATCCCATGCGAGAAAACGTGCTCGTTAGCGGCGCTCATCGGGCTAATCATCGGCAGGCGGCGGATCTTGATTGAGCCGAATTAGGCCTGATTGACCTGGTTCGTGGAGTGGAGCTGGAGGGATTCGAACCCTCGACCTACGCGCTGCCAGCGCGTCGCTCTTCCCCTGAGCTACAGCCCCAAGGTCGTAATCGGCGGCGTAGTTTACCGCGGCCCGCCGGTTGTTACGCGTCGCCGCAGTCCGCAGGTGGAGAACCGCCTTCCAGGGGGAGCTCAGGCGGCGCGCTGCTCCGGGCCCTGCTCCTCGTCGATGTCGAGGATCAGGTTGTCCGGGGCGGTGTGGCGGACCTTGAAGTCCAGCGTCGAGAGGCCTTCCAGCTCGCGCAGCAGCTCGACGGGTTGATCCAGCCGCATCGAGAGGGTGGCGCGGCCCTCGGAGAAGCGCTCGACGGAAATCGCGGAGGCGCCGAGCCGGCCAACCGCGTCCTCGAACCCCACAAGTTGGGAGAAGTCGCCGAGCGGGCCGATCTCCAGCCGGATCTCGCCCTCGAAGAGGCCGTTGAAGGTCGGGGCGCTGCCGTCGGCGCCGGCGCCGTTGGGCGCCGCACCGTTGGCGCTCGCACCGTTAGACGCCGCACCGTCGGCCACTGCGCCGTTCGCCTCCGGCTCCGCCTCGGTCAGTGCCTGGATCTTCTTGCTGACCTCGACCGCCTCGCGCAGGGCTTTCATCCGGATCCGGGTCGCCTGGCCGCGGGCCTGCGCCTGCAGCTCCTCGAGCCTTTGCGTAACCGCGTCGAGCGAGGCGATGCTGCGGTCGTGGCATTCGTTTGCCTCCCGCAGCCGTTCGCCGAGGCCGCGAATCTCGCGCTCGCGCTCGATCACCATGCCCGAGAGCGAAGCGGTCTCCCGCTCCATCTCGTCGATCGTCTCCGCCTGCCGCCCCAGCCTCGACTCGAAACCGAGGATGCGGGCATCGCGGGCCGCCATCGCGTCCTCGACGTCGGGGCGGCGATAGCCGAACAGCGACCGCTTGAAGCTTCCCATGCGCCGCACCGTAAGGGGACGCTCGGACGGCATTTCGGCAGCGAGGCTCAGGCGCTGGCGGCCGAGGGCGCTTCAGGTGCGTCGAGGTCCAGATCCAGGCGCGGGGCCTCGCGCCAGAGATCCTCCAACTGGTAGCGGTCCCGAGCCTCCGGGGTGAAGACGTGGAGGACGCAGTCGAGGTAGTCGACGATCGTCCAGCCGGCTTCGCCAGCGCCGTCGACCCCACCTGGAAGCAGGCCGAGGTCGCGCTTGACCTGGATCCGCACCTCGTCGACGATCGCCCGTGCCTGACGCTCGTTGCGCGCCGTGCAGACGACGAGAAAGTCGGTGTAGGCGACCAGTGGCCGCATGTCCATCGCCACCAGGTCCTCGGCTTTTTTCGAATCGGCGACGGCGGCGAGGCGCCGCGCCAGCTGCTCGGACTGAATCCGACTCACGAGTAGATCCCCTTTTCCTCGATGAAGCGGGCAACCGGCTCCGGCACCAGGTAGCGCAGCGGCCGGCCCGCGGCGGCGCGCTCGCGGACGGCCGAGGAGGAGACGCCGAACTGCGGCATCTCCAGCATCGTCGCCCGCCCATCGGCACCCAGGCTGCGCATGACGGCGCCAACCTCGGCGTCGGAGACCCCGGCGCGCCGCGCCACCGCCACTCGCGCGAGCTCGACCACGCGCTCGGGCCGACGCCAGCTCTCCAGGCCGACGGCGGCGTCCGCCCCCATTACGAACACAAGCTCCGTTTCGCCTCGTTCCTCAGCAAGTAGCTCCAAGGTCTCATACGTGTAGGACGGCCCCTCCCGGTCCACCTCGAGCGGGGAGACCGAAAAGCGCGGGTCGTCGGCGGCGGCGAGCCGGGCCATCGTCATCCGCAGCTCGCGGCCAGGATCGTCGGCGATCCGCTTGTGCGGGGCCTCGCCGGTCGGAACCAGCACCACCTCGCTGAGGCCGAGCTGCCAGAGCGCCTCCTGCGCCAGCGCCAGGTGACCGAGGTGCGGCGGGTTGAACGCCGACCCGAGGACCCCGATCCCGGTCGCGCCGGCGGGATTACTCACGCACCTGGCCGTCGCCGCGTGCCACGTACTTGAAGGTCGTCAGCTCGCGCATCCCGATCGGACCGCGGGCGTGCAGCTTCTGGGTCGAGTTGCCGATCTCAGCCCCCATCCCGTACTCGAAGCCGTCGGTGAAGCGGGTCGAGGCGTTGACGTAGACGGCGGCGCAATCGACGCCGGCGACGAACGCGTCCGCCGCCTCCTCGGAGCCGGTGACGATCGCCTCCGAGTGTCCGGTGCCGTGTGCGTTGACGTGCTCGATCGCCTCCTCGACCGAGTCGACGACGGCGACCGCCATCTTCAGGCCCAGGTACTCGGTGCCCCAATCGAGCTCCTCAGCCTCACCGACCTCGACGCCGCCGGCAAGCGCCCGCACGCGCTCGTCGCCGACCAGCTCGACCCCGGATTCATGCAGAGCGGAGAGAACGGTGGGAAGGAACTCCGCGGCGACCGCGGCGTCGACCAGCAGCGTCTCGGCCGCGTTGCAGACCCCGGGCCGCTGCACCTTGGCGTTGACGGCGATCCGCCGCCCGTCCTCGAGGTCCGCCTCGGCGTGGACGTAGACGTGGCAGTTGCCGGCGGCGGCGTACATGACCGGCACCGTCGCCACCTCCTTCATCGTCGCCTTCAGCCCTTCGCCGCCGCGCGGGATCAGCAGGTCGACGACGCCCTCCTGCATCGCCAGCTCCGCCAGCGCCTCGCGCCCACCGCCGTCGAGCAGGACTACCGCGTCCTCGGGCAGGCCGGCCTCGGTCAGCGCCTCGCGGACGAGCGCCGCCAGCGCCCCGTTGGAGCGTTCCGCGTAGCTGGAGCCGCGCAGGACGATCGCGTTGCCGCTCTTGATCGTCAGCGCCGCGCAGTCGATCGTCACGTTGGGGCGCGCCTCGTAGACGACGGCGATCAGACCCAGGGGCACCCGGACCTTGCGCAGGTCGAGGCCGCTCTCGAGGGTCTTGTGTTCGAGCTCCTCGCCGACCGGATCGTCGAGGCCGGCGACGGCTCGAACACCCGCCGCCATCGCGGCGACGCGCTCGTCGCTCAGCGTCAGGCGGTCGCGAAGGGCGTCGGTGAGCCCGGCGGCGCGCTCGTCGGCGAGGTCGGCCACGTTCGCCTCGAGGACCTCGGCGGTCCGCTCCTCGAGCAGCCGCGCGGTCGCCTCCAGCGCCGCGTTCTTCGCCTCGGTGCCGGCGCTTGCCAGCGTCCGCGCCGCCCGCTTGGCGGCGGCGCAGCTCTCGCCGACGCTCGTCGTGGTCACAGCCATGCGCACAAGGGTAGTAGGCATTCCGCGCCTACACTCTGCCCGGTCCCAGAGCAGCCTCGTCCCCGGAGCGGCTTCCTCCCTAGAGCAGGATGAAGCGGTCGCGGTGGATGACCTCGTCGGCGGCGTGCGGCAGCACCTCGCGGACGGCGGCGCTCTGCATCCCGATCACCCGGGCCAGCTCGCGCGAGGAGTAATCGGAGATCCCTTTGCCGATCGTCTCGCCGTCAGTGGTGACGTCGACGGCGTCGCCGGCGTCGAAGGCGCCCTCGACCGCGGCGATCCCGACCGGCAGCAGACTGGACCCACGCTCGCGCAGGACCCGAGCGGCGCCCTCGTCGACCCGCAGCCGTCCCCGCGAGGGCTTCGCGTACTTGAGCCAGAGCTTGAAGCTGGAGGCCTTCCCCTCTTGGGCGGTGAAACGGGTGCCGCCGGGTTCGCCGGCCGCGGCGGCGCTCAGCGTCCCCGCTTTGGTCCCGTTGCAGATCACCGCCGGGATCCCGGCCTCGCTTGCCATCTCCGCCGCGGCGACCTTGCTGCGCATGCCGCCGGAGCCGAAGGCCGAGGTGCGGTCGCCGATATCAAGCCCCTCCAGCTCCGAGAATGCCTCGACCGCCTCGATCAGAAAGGCCCCCGAACCGGCGGCCGGGTCAACCGTGAACACGCCGTCCACGTTGGTCAACAGCACCAGCAGCCGCGCGTCGAGCAGCAGCGCCACCTGGGCGGCGAGGAAGTCGTTGTCGCCGAAGGAGATCTCGTCGGTGGCGGTGGTGTCGTTCTCGTTGATCACCGGGACGACGCCCCAGTCGATCAGCCGTCGCAGGGTCTGGCGGGCGTTCAGGTAGTTGGTGCGGGCGGCGATGTCGGCGGCCGTGAGCAGAACCTGGGCGGCGCGGGTTCCGTGCGCCGCGAGCCGGCTCTCGTAGGCGCGGAAGAGGTCGCCCTGACCGACCGCCGAGGCGCCCTGCAGCTCGTCCATCGCGCGCGGCCGCACCGCCAGCTCCATCAGCCGCATCCCCCGGGCGATCGCGCCGGAGGTGACCATCACGACCGGCTCGCCGCCGGCCTCCAGGGCGCTGACCTGCTCGCAGACGGAGTCGAGCACGTCCGCGCGCAGCTCACCGCTGTCGGCGGCGACGATCGAGGAGCCGAGCTTGACGACGAGGGTCATGGCGAGCAAAGTAACTCAGATGGGAGGCGCGCTCGGCTGGGGTGCCTTGGCCGCGAGCTCGTTGGTCGTAGGCGCCCTGCTCGGATTGGGGCGCAGCTGGTCGCCGCGGCAGGTCGGAATCGTGCTGGCATTCGGCGCCGGCGCGCTGATCAGCGCCGTCAGCTTCGAGCTGGCGCAGGAGGGGATCGCCGTCGGCAACGCCGGCTACACCGGCCTCGGGCTAGGGCTCGGCGCGATCACCTACTTCGCCCTCGACGGTGTGATCGCGAAGCGGTTCTCGGCCGGGCGCGGAAGACGGGGTCGCGCTCAGGGGGAAGGCGGCGGCACGGCGCTGGCGCTCGGGGCGTTCCTCGACGGGATCCCGGAGCAGCTGGTTCTGGGAATCAACCTTGCGGCCGGGGGCGGCATCGGCGTCGCCCTGCTGGTGGCGATCTTCGTCTCCAACCTGCCAGAGTCGATCGGATCCTCGGAGCAGATGCGCGCGGCCGGCACCGCCCGCGAGGCGATCCTGCGGTTGTGGCTCGCGGTCGCCGCGATCTGCACCCTGGCCACGGTGGCCGGCTGGGTGATCGCCGACAACGTCTCCGGCAACGCACAGGCGGCGATCGACGGCTTCGCCGCAGGCGCCCTGCTGGTGATGCTGATCGACTCGATGATCCCCGAAGCCCGCGAAGACGCCGGCCGTGCCGCCGGGCTCGTCACGGTCCTCGGCTTCGCCCTCGCGGCCGGGCTCTCGAGTCTCTCCTAGATGTGGAGCTCGAACCTCTCCTAGACGTGGAGCTCGAACTCGTGCTCGCCGATGCGGACGTCGTCGCCGGGTTCGAAGCCGGCTTTGGTCAGGGCGGCGATGACGCCGATCTCGTTCAGCCGCTGCTCGAGGTAGGCGAGCGCTTCTTCGTTGGCGGTGTCGTGGCGCTCGAAGAGCAGCTCGACTCCGCGTCCGGCGACGCGGTAGACCCCGTCCTCCTCGCGCTCGACCCAGTAGCCGCCCTCGCCGGCGGGTCGGTAGACGCGGTGCTCGGCCTCGAATTCCGGGGACGGCGCGCCGCTGACCTCGGCGCCGGCAGGTGCCACCTGCGGCAGCTCGACGAGGATCCGCTGCCGCAGCTCCTCCAGCCCCTCACCCGTCGCCGAGGACACCGCGAGAACGCCGAGGGCACGGTCGCCGAGGCGCCCGCGCCACTCCTCCAGCTCCTGCTCGACCCGCTCTGCCTCCAGCAGGTCGCGCTTGCTCAACAGGACCAGCTCGGGCAGCCGCTCCAACCCGGCTCCGTGGGCGGACAGCTCGCCGCGGACGGTTTCGTACGCCTCGACCGCGTCGCCGTCCATCGGTGCCAGGTCGACGAGATGGACGAGCATCGAGCAGCGCTCGACGTGGGCGAGGAACTCGTGGCCGAGTCCGGCACCCTCGGCGGCGCCTTCGATCAGGCCTGGGATGTCGGCGACGACCGCCTGGCGATCCTCGCCTTCGATCGTGCCCAGCACCGGCGAGATGGTCGTGAAGGGATAGTCGGCGACCTTCGGCGCCGCCCGCGTCAACCGCCCCAGCAGCGAGGACTTGCCCGCGTTCGGCAGCCCGACGAGCCCGACGTCGGCCAGCAGCTTCAATCGCAGCTCGATCCAGTCCGCCTCGCCACTCGTCCCTTTCTCGGCGAACCGCGGCGCCTGCCGGACCGACGTCGCAAAGCGCTTGTTCCCATGCCCCCCACGCCCGCCGCTCGCCACCACCGCCCGCTGCCCGGGCTCGACGAGGTCGAGCGCGCTCCCCTCCACCGAAGTCGCCTGCGTCCCCGCCGGCACCGGAATCTCCAGATCTTCTCCCCTCGCCCCGTGCCGGTTCGACCCTTCCCCATGCCTGCCCCGCTGCGCGCGAAAGTGCTTGCTCCCCTTCAAAGCCCCCAGATCCCGCTTCGACGCATCGCAGACGAGCACCAAGTCCCCCCCATGCCCGCCGTCTCCGCCATCGGGCCCACCCCGAGGCACATGCGCCTCGCGCCGAAAGCTGACGGCACCATTGCCACCCGCCCCGCCCTCAACCCAGATTTTCGCTTTGTCGTACATGCCACAGAGGTTAGATGTGCCTTCTGATCCCCATACGGACCAGAAGGCACATCGCTGCGACCGTTCGAGGCGCTACTTCTTTTTCGGAGGCGAGACCAGGATCGTCGCCTGGGCCGACTTGCCGGCGCTGCCGCGAACCTGGAACGTCACCTTGTAGGTGCCGACGGCATCCTCGTCGGCCTTGATCCTCAGCTTGACGCTGTCCTTGCCCCGACCCCTGACCTTGCCGAGCGCCGTGCACTTCGGCGCCTTCAGGACTTTCTTTGCCTTCTTCGGGACTTTGACGCAGACCTCGGCGCTCTTCGATTTGAGATCGCCCTGGTTGACGGCCTTCACCGTGAAGGTCGCAACCCCGCCCGGGTGCACTCGGGCTTTTTTCTTCGTCGTCAGCTTCAACTTGGCCGCTTTGACCGGAACGCCGGCGCTGGCCTGAGCGGTGCTACCGGCCTGGTTGGCTGCCGTCACGATGCATCCGTATTCGCCAGGCGTCGTCGCTGTCAGCGTCGTTGCGGTGGCGCCCGAGATGAATTGGCCGTTGCGGGTCCACTGGTAGGCGTACCCGCTCGGTGCCTGGTAGACGAAGGAGCCGGCGAAGTCGGCGGCCCAGGTCCCGGTCGAGCAGGCGAGGGTCGAGCGTCCGCTCTGTGCCCGCGCCACCGTCGGCGCTCCGGTCGCGGTTGGGGATTTGAGCACCAGGAGATCCTGGGGGCCGTGGAACGGGGCAGTCTGCGGGGTGATGTTGCCGCCGCCACCGCTCAGACTGGCAAATCCCAGCCCGTCGGTGCGATTTTCGGCGTTGTTGTAGTTGGGCCAGTAGAGCCTGTTGAGCGTAGGGTCGATCGCGAACCCGTACGAGCTGTTCTCGACGGCACCGGTGGTGTCCAGCGTGCTGACGACGCCACCGAGCAGCCCCGTGTAGGCGAATCTTTTTTCGCCTCCTTCCGACCAGTAGAGCCGGCCGCCCCCCGGGTCGACTGCGAACGCATAGACGCTGCCGGGACTCGTGCTCAGCGGCAGGTTGCCCCCGCCCGTGTTGTTGACGTTGGCATAGGAGATCGAGATTTTCCCGCCTGGGCCCGGGGGGTTATTGCCCCAGTAAACACGGCCGTTGACGGGATCGAGGCCGATCTTGTAGGGGTCGACCAGAGTCGCTCCGGTCGTGTTGAGGACGCCGCCGGAACTGCCGTCGAGTTTTGCCCATGCGATCGACCCGTCGCCTTCGCCGGCGCCAGAGTTCGCCCAGTAGATCGTCCTGGTTACGGGATCGACGACGACTCCGAATGGATCGTCCACGGGTGCCCCCGGAGCCGTGAAAACGCCGGCGCCGCTGCCATTGAGATTGACGAAGTCGATCTCTCCGTTTTTGGCCGCGCCAGCGTTGCTGCTGACCACGAAGAGCCGAGCGGTGGCCGTGTCGATCGCCATCCCTTCCGGATCGACGAGCTGAGCCCCGTTGAAGTTGAGCGCGCCACCGCCGGTGCCATCGATGTTGGCGACGGAGATCGTCTGCGGAGTGGCGCCGTAGTTATTCCAGTAGACGAGTTCCGCGGCCTGGGCGCGAGCGGCGACCGCAAGCACGGCCATGAGGACCAGGGCGACCACGGATGCAGCCGGCGTAAAACGATTCCGGTGGAATCGAGGCACACAGACGAGACTCAATTGAGATCCTTTGTTAGTCGTCCTGAAGGACGGTTTTTAGTCGTCTTGAAGGACGGTGATCGTCCGGCCCCTGCGGGTCGGCTTGAACTCGACTTTCCCCGCCCGGGTCGCGAATATCGTGTGATCGCGACCGAGGCCGGTGCCCTCGCCGGGCCAGAACCGGGTGCCCCGCTGGCGGACGATGATCTCGCCGCCGTTGACCTGCTGCCCGGCGAAGACCTTGACGCCCAGCATCTTGGGGTTGGATTCGCGCCCGTTGCGGCTGGATCCCAGCCCTTTCTTATGAGCCATCGCCGGTCTCCTTCTCAGCTTTGTTCTCGGCGGGTTTTTTCTCCGCCGTTTTTTTCGTCGCCGCTTTGCCCATTTTCAGCGTCGTCACCTCGAGCTTGGTCAGCTCCGAGCGGTGACCGGCGCGGCGGCGGTAGCCCTTCTTGGCCTTGTATTTGAAGACCTTGATCTTGGGGCCGCGCAGATGCTCGGAGACGGTCGCCTCGACTTTGACCTTCTCGAGCTCCTTCGGCGCGGCGAAAACCTCGTCGTCGCGGAACATCACGGGCCGCAGGACGACCTTGTCGCCTTCCTTGGCATCGAGGCGATCGACGAGCAGGGACGTGCCCTCCTCGACCTTGTACTGCTTACCACCGGTTTCGACTACTGCGTACATGCTCACTCGTCCTTGCTGCCTTGTTTGGCGCGCGAGCGCCCTCGACCGCCTCTGCGGCCGCGGCTGCGCCTGCGTGAAGCGGCGTCGGAGTCTAGCTGGGAGCCGTTTTCCTCGCCGTCGCCGGAGCCGTTGGGCGAATCGCCGCCCAATAGCGAGGCGATCGCGGCCGAGCGCTCGACCTCTTCGATCCGCACCAGCTTGCGCTCGCCGACGTAGCGACCGCCGCCGGTGACGCTGACGATGTAGGAGTCGATCCTGGCCACCGCGTCGTCGGCGTTGTACATGTGCGGCTCGTCGATCTTGACCAACACCTCCTCGCCGACCTTGAAGGGCAGCGCCCGCTCCTCGATCTGCTCACGAGTGCCCGCCTCGACCATGTCGAAGGTGTCGATCGAGAGCGCATCGCCGCCCTCGAAGTGGAACTGCTTACCGGTCTCGGCCTCGAGCTGGGCCAGGCCGCTGTCAGGATCGATCAGCTCTGCAGCGACCTTCGGATGCACGCGGATCAGCAGCGCCTCGGCGTCTTTGGCGCCGGCCGCGATGTCGGGTAGGCGCCGCATCGCATCCAGCGCCACCGTCTCGGCCGAGAGCACGACGCCCTCGCCCTCGCAGGTCGGGCAGGGCGCAGTGAGGATCTCGCGCACGCCGTCGGTAACGTTTTGGCGCGTCATCTCGACCAAGCCGAGCGGCGAGACCTCGACCACGTAGCTCTTCGACTTGTCGGTGTCGAGCGCTTTGCGCAGCGTTTTCAGCACCTTGTCGCGGTTGCGGGCCCGCGCCATGTCGATGAAGTCGATGACGATGATGCCGCCGATGTCGCGCAGTCGCAGCTGTCGCACCGCCTCCGTCGCGGCCTCGGTGTTGACCTTGGTGATCGTCTCCTCCAGGCCCCCCTTGCCGCGCCCGGTGAAGCTGCCGCTGTTGACGTCGATCACGGTCAGCGCCTCGGGGTAGTCGATGACCAGGTATCCGCCCGAGGGGAGGTCGACCCGCCGCTTCAGGGTCGAGGCGATCTCCTTGTCGATGCCCCACTTCTCGAACAGGGGCTTGCGCTCCTCGTACAGTTCGACCCCGTCGACCAGCTCCGGCGCGGTGCGCTGGAAGAAGCTGGTCACCCGTTCGTGCTGCTTGGGGGAATCGATGATCGCTTTTTCGAAGTCGCTGAGGAAGACGTCGCGCAGGACGCGCACCGGCAGGTCGGCCTCCTGGAAGACCAGGTCGGGCGCCACTGTCTGCTCAGTGCGGCGCTCGAGCACGTCGTTGAGCTTGTGCAGGTAGCCGATCTCGCGCACGAAGTCGGCCTTTTTTGCGCCGTGGGCGGCGGTCCGGACGATCAGCCCGCCCGGGCCTTTGTAGGTGCGGTCGACCATCTTGCGCAGGCGATCGCGCTCGGAGTCCGAGAGCCGCCGGCTGACGCCGACGCCACTGCCCTGCGCCGCGTAGACCAGGTAGCGGCCGGCGATCGAGACGTTCATCGAGAGCCGTGCGCCCTTCGTCTTCAGCGGGTCCTTGACCGCCTGCACGACGATCTCTTGACCGGGTTTGATCAGCTCGTCGATGCGGCGGCCTTTGCCGGTGCCGCGACCGCGCCGCGGCGCCTGCTCGCCCCCCGGCAGGACGATCTCGTCGACGTGCAGGAAGCCGTTGCGCTCAAGGCCGATGTCGACGAAGGCGGCCTCCATGCCGGGCAGGACGTTGTCGACCTTGCCCTTGTAGATGTTGCCGACGATCGAGCGCCGGCCACGGCGCTCGATGTAGAGCTCCGCCACGTCGCGTTTGCCGCCTTTGGTCTTCGACTCGAGGACGGCCACGCGGGTCTCGCCACGATCGGCGGAGACCAGAATTGTCTTTTTCATTGAGTTAGCTCAGTTCAGAGTAGGTACGCACGTCTGGCCCCCTTCTAGGGGTCACCAGGCGAACCTGCCTTTCTGGCTGAGCCGCGCTTGCATGTGAATGCTCTGAAGAACGCCGATTGCCAGGAAGGTCGCCAGTACTGACGACCCCCCGTAGCTCATCAACGGCAGGGGGATCCCGGTGATCGGCATGATCCCCAGGTTCATCCCCACGTTGACGAAGGTCTGGAACAGCAGCGCGACTGCGATGCCGCCCGCGACCAGGGTTCCGTAGGAGTTCTTCGAGAGCGTCGTTATCCGCAGCGCCCGCCAGAAGAGCAGGGCGTAAAGGGATAGGACGAACGCGGCGCCCGCGAACCCGTAGCGCTCACCGATCACCGCGAAGATGAAGTCGGTGCTGCGCTCGGGAACGAAGTCGAGCCGCGACTGGGTGGCTTTGTCGCCGCGGCCGGACAGCTGACCGGCGCCGATGGCGACTTTCGATTGTGCTTGCTGATAGCCCGCGCCGGCTTCGTGCTCGTTCGGGTGGAGGAACGACGTCAGCCGTTCTTCCTGGTACCCCTTGAGCACGGGGTGCCCCACCGCCGGTGCGACGACGAGGACCAGCGCGATCAGTCCGATGATGCCGCCGCCGATGACCGCGAAGTGCGTCCAGGGGACGCCTCCGAAGTACATGACGGCGAGGGTTGCGACCGCCAGCACCATCGAGGTGCCGAGGTCGGGCTGCAGGAAGACGAGAGCAGCCGGGAACAAGCCGAGACAGAGGTA
>DASWQL010000057.1:0-9244 GCA_036403715.1 Solirubrobacterales bacterium | reverse complement strand
CATCGCCTCGTTCCAGGCCGGCAGCTGGATCGCACGGGCGCGAGCGTCGCGGCTCAACGTCACCGCCAGTGCCTCCAGGACGATCCGCTGGATGTTGTTCTCCGGCTGGGCCTCGGTCAGGCCGAGGCTGTTGACCTGGACGCCGTAGCGGAAGCGCAGCATCTTCTCGTCGGTGACCCCGTAGCGCTCGCGGCCGATCTCGTTCCACAGGGCGCCCATCGCGCGCAGCTTGGCGATCTCCTCGACCAGGCGGATGCCGGCGTTGACGAAGAAGGAGATGCGGCCGAATACCTTCGGGAAATCGTCGGCCGAGACCTGGCCCCGCGCTTTCACCTCGTCGAGGACGGCGATCCCGGTCGAGAGCGCGTAGGCGATCTCCTGGACCGGCGTCGCCCCCGCCTCCTGCAGGTGGTAGCTGCAGATGTTGGTCGGGTTCCAGCTCGGGACCTCGTTCACGGTGAAGGCGACCATGTCGGCGATCAGCCGCATCGAGGGCTCCGGCGGGAAGGCGTAGGTCCCGCGCGAGAGGTACTCCTTGATGATGTCGTTCTGCGTGGTCCCGGTCAGCTTCGCGCGCTCGATCCCGTTCTCCTCGGCGACCGTCACGTAGAGGCCGAGCAGCCAGGCGGCGGTGGCGTTGATCGTCATCGAGGTGTTCATCGCGTCGAGCGGGATCCCGTCGAAGAGCTGGTGCATGTCGCCCTTGTGGACGATCGAGACGCCGACCTTGCCGACCTCGCCGCGGGCGAGGACGTGGTCGGGGTCGTAGCCCGTCTGGGTCGGCAGATCGAAGGCGACCGAGAGGCCGGTCTGGCCCTTGGCGAGGTTGCGCCGGTAGAGCTCGTTGGAGCGGCGGGCGTCGGAGTGGCCGGCGTAGGTGCGCATCACCCAGGGGCGGTCGCGCTCGGGAAGTCGATGTTCGCTCATGCGATCAATCTTATTTGGGCTGGGCCGAAATCCGCCGTTCAGGGGGTTGTGGCCCGCATCTTTCTCCCCTGCCTGTGTTTAGGCTCCGACTGGCTCCTCCCGAATTTCGATGAACAAGCGACTCTCAGCCACCGTCCTCGCCGCGCTCGCCGTCGGCCTGCTCGTCTGCTCCGCAGCCGGGGCGACGATGATCGGCATCTACCGCAACGGGATGGATTCGACCGCCCAGCGTGCCCAGCTGATCAAGCTCTCCGGCCGCAGCTGCGCCCGCGGCGGCTCCGAAAGCGCGCTGCGGATCACGGTCGGAAAACGGACCGACGCCTGCGCCTACCGCACCCCGGTCCTCGGCCGCGACCTCGAGATCGGCGCCACCGAGCGCCTGCTCAGCGGCACGCCGAAAGCGCTGCAGCGCAAGGCCTACCTGGCGGTCGAGCTGCGGGCCGGCGGCGGCGGCAAGTACGCGCTCCTGGTCTTCCCCGTCCAGCGCAAGGTGCAGCTGATCAAGGAGACGCCCGAAGGGACCGAGTACCTGGCGATCGAAAAATCCGTCTCGACGGTGATGGGGATCAACAAAGCCAACACCGTGCGCTTGCGCGCGATCAATTCCCGTACCGGCCCGGAAAAAGGGCAGGCGAAACTGTTCGGCTACATCGGCCGCGACCTCGTCGTCGAAGCGACCGACGAAGGGGCGGGAGAGCTCAGCGGCCGCGCCTCCGCGGTTTCCGTCGGGGCGCCGAAAAACGGGGCCGGGATCGTCGCCAGCATCGACGACGTCGTCATCCGCGTTCCAAGTCCTTTCTAGCTTTCCCCCTCTGCGTGCGCTGCGCCGGGAAGGTAACCCCTTCGTGAACCGCCGCTGAGACCAGGCGGGCGTAGACGCCGGCGCCGGCCGGGGTGAGGTGGATGTCGTCCCAGAGCAGGCCCTGGCCCGCTTCCGCCGCCGATTTCCAGTCGATCAGGGTGGTGTGAGGCCAGTCCCGGGCGGCTTCGGCGAGGGAGTGGTCGGACTCTTCCACCCAGCCGACGGGGGCGTGGTCGTTGATCAGGAAGAGCTCGCCGACTTCCGAGGTCGCCTTCTGGATCGCTTCCATGTCTTCGCCGTAGAGCGGTCCGTTGTTGCCCATCTGGATGATCATCGCGTCGGGCCGGTGGCCCTCCCGGCGCAGGCGCTGGACGATCGCGACGAATTCGTCCGCCTGCCTGCCGACCTTGGCGCTCATCGCGAAGCCCGGCCCCAGCCTCGCCGCCAGCTTGTCGCGGGCGCCGATCATCACCGAGTCGCCGAGAGCGAGAATCCGCGGTGGCCGCCGGGCGGGTGGCAGCGGCTGCTTCTTTCCAACGGGCCTCCAAGGATCCAGGGACCAACCGCGGGGCGCCGGCGACGGAGGATGGGCGACTGGCGGCTGCGCCCGCACCGTCGCCGAGGTCGCGGTCGAGGCGGTGGCGCTGTCGAACTGGGCGCCGGCACCGTCGAAGAGGCCGCTCCAACCGATCACGGCGACGACGGCGAGGACGCTGAACCCCAATGCCGGACGCGCCACCCGCAGCCAGCCGTCCGGCACTGCCCGCAGCTTCACCTTGCCGCGGAAGGGCAGCTCGACGAAGCGGTACGAGAGGTCGGCGAGCAGTAGGACGAACGCCAACTGCAGCGGTATGAGGATGCCGCGTGAGAGTTCGACGTCGAGGCCGGGACGGGTCAGCGCCAGCACCGGCCAGTGCCAGAGGTAGAAGCTGTAGCTGCGCAGGCCCAGCCAGAGGACCGGGGGACTGCCGACCAGCGTCCCCAGCCTCGCCGCCGGATGCGCCATCGCCGCCAGCAGCAGCGCGACGACGATCGCCAGCCAGAGGTAGCCACCGTGGTAGAGCGCCAGGTCATAGTCGTGGACGCGGAGGAAGCTCAGCACCACGTAGGCGAGCGCCAGCACGCCGACCGCGTCGAGGATCGGACCGACCAGCGGCCCGCTGCGCCGCCGCCGTAGCTCGATCGGGCTCCAGACCAGGGCCAGGGCGACGCCCGCGAGCAGGCCGACGGCATGGGTGTCGGTGCCGTAGTAGATCCGCGACGCGTCGCTGCCGGGGTCGAAGAGGATCCAGGCCAGGACGACCGAGCCGAGGGCGCCGGCCAGCACCCCGAACAGCAGCCGGCGGCGGCCGAACAGCTTCATCCCGGCGGCGAAGACAAGCGGCCAGAAGAGGTAGAACTGCTCCTCGACCGAGAGCGACCAGAGGTGGGTGAACAGCGACGGGCGCTGGAACTGTTCGAAGTAGGACTGGTCGCTGAAGATGAAGTGCCAGTTGGCGAAGTAGGCGAGGGAGGCGAGCGCGTCGCCGCGCAGGGCGTCGATCCTGTCGGGCTCGACGATCGCCGCCACGACCATCGTCAGCGCGATCATCACGCCTACCGCCGGCAGCAGTCGCTTCGCTCGCCGCAGCCAGAAACGGCCGAGATGGACGGCGCCGCCGCTGCGGAACTCGCGCAGCAACAGCGAGGTGATCAGGTAGCCGCTGATGACGAAGAAGAGGTCGACTCCGAGGAAGCCGCCCGGCATCCAGCCGACTCCGGAGTGGTAGAAGAAAACGGCCAGCACCGCCAGTGCCCGCAAGGCGTCGATTCCAGGCAGATAGGGGAAGCGACTGTCCTCTGGCCGGCTGATGAGATGCATAATGGCGGGCAATGTCGACGACGACCGTCGAGCGGTCGCGCACCGCCGGGCCCGACTCGGATCTGGGAGGAAATTGGCGCGTGATCGTCCGCAACGACAACCACAACACCTTCGAGCACGTGGCCCAGACGCTGGCCAGAGTGCTGCCCGGGGTCGACCTCGACCAGGGGCACCGGATCGCCGACCAGATCCACAACGGCGGCCAGGCGATCGTCTGGTCAGGCCCGCGCGAGCCGGCCGAGCACTACTGGCAGCAATTGGACGCGGCGGGGCTGACGATGGCGCCGCTGGAGAGGGCCTGACGCGCTTTCGTGCGTCCGCCCACCTCCTCCTCATAAGCGCTCTCTCCTGCGCCTGCGTGGCGGCCGTGTCCGCCGCCGGCGCAACGGCCGCCGAACTCCCCGCCGGGTTCCAGGAAACGGTTGCGATCGGCGGCCTGAAGGAACCGACGGCGATCCGCTTCTCGCCGGACGGCAGGGTCTTCGTCGCCGAGAAGCCGGGGATCATCCTGGTCTACGACGGCATCGGCGACCAGACGCCGGAAGTCTTCGCCGACCTGCGCAAACAGGTCTACGACACCGGCGACCGAGGCTTGCTGGGGCTGGCCCTCGACCCCGGCTTTCCCGCTTCCCCCTACGTCTACGCGCTCTACACGTTCGACCACGTGATCGGCGAACAGGCCCCCGGCGTATACCCGGCCTGGGGGCAGCCGCCCACCTACGAAGGCGATCCCTGCCCCAAACCGCCTGAAGCAGACGTCGACGCCTGCCCGGTGAGCGGGCGCCTGGTGCGGTTGCAGGCGGTCGGCAACCACGCCGCCTCCGAATCGGTGCTGATCGAAGACTGGTGCCAGCAGACCTCCTCGCATTCAATCGGAGACCTCCGGTTCGGGCCCGAAGGCGCCCTCTTCGCCAGTGGCGGCGACGGTGCCGGCTTCGGCAACTCCGAATTCGGGCAGTTCGGCTGGCCGCACAAGAACCAGTGTGGAGAC
Organism: Solirubrobacterales bacterium; assembly: GCA_036403715.1. Classification (GTDB taxonomy): domain Bacteria; phylum Actinomycetota; class Thermoleophilia; order Solirubrobacterales; family 70-9; genus VAYN01. The sequence continues at coordinate 4,663 of DASWQL010000057.1, read as the reverse complement.
CCCCCGGGCAGCATCGGCGTGGCTCTGTCTCCGCCCACGGCCGAAGGGGGATCGCTTCGCGCTCAGGACCTGCGGACGCCCGCCGATCCGACCGGTCTCGACGGCTCGGTGATCAGGGTGAATCCCCAAACCGGCGAAGGCTGGCCGGGCAATCCGCTGGCCTCGTCCCCGGACCCGAACGCGCGCCGGACCGTCGGCTACGGCTTCCGCAACCCGTTCCGATTCGCGATCGACGCCCAGAACCACGAGCTCTACGTCGACAACGTCGGCAACGTCACCGACGAGGAGATCGACCGCTTCTCGACCTCCCCCACGACGCCGTACAACTCGGGCTGGCCCTGCTACGAAGGCAACGGCCCCAATCCCGGCTTCCAGACCTTCGAACTCAACGTCTGCAACTCCCTGTACGCCGCGCCGGGGTCGACCTCCCCGCCGTTCTTCATGTACGTGCACAAACAGCCGGTCACCAGCGGCGACCAATGCATCAGCTCCAACGGCTCGGCGATCTCCGGGGCAACCTTCTACGACGGCGGGGAGTTCCCGCTCTCCTACGGTCGCGCGTTCTTCTTCGCGGATTCGGTGCGCGGCTGCATCTACGTGATGTTCGCCGGCGCGGACGGCCGGCCGGACCCTTCGACGACGACTCCCTTCCTCACCAATGGGGGGCTCTATCCCGGGGTCGACCTCGAGGTGGGCCCGGAAGGCGCTCTCTATTACGCCCAGCTCTTCGGACCGGAATTCGGCGACGGGTCGATCAAGCGCGTCGACTACTTCGCGGGAAACCAGCCGCCCATCGCTCATCTGAAAGCCACCCCTCAGTGGAGCGCGGGCAGTCTCAATGCCGAATTCGACGCGGGCGGCTCAACCGATGCCGAGGGAGAAAGGCTGTCCTACGAATGGGACCCGGAGGGGGACGGCAGCTACGAAGCGCCGACGAGCAATCCGGTCATGTTCAAGACCTTCAGCGACTCGCAGAACCACACCGTGGCGGTCCGCGTGGCCGACCAGCAGGGCGCGACCAGCGTCGCCCGGGTGACGGTCTACCCCGAAGACACTCCTCCGCAGCCGCAGATACTGGAACCGGCCGAGAGCTCCCCTGGATCCGGCGTGGCCGGCGAGACCTGGGGGGTCGGCCAGGCGCTCCATTTCTCCGGCATCGCCGACGATGCCCAGGACGGCCGGCTGGCGCCGGTGGCCCTCGATTGGAGCTCCCGCCTGTATCACTGTCCAGGCGGACCGACTTCGTGTCACGCCCATCCGCTGCAGGCGTTTCCGCATACGGCTTCCGGCACTCTCGTGGCTCCCGAACACGAATATCCGTCGCACATCGGCCTGACCTTCACGGCCACCGACTCGCGTGGGCTCTCGGCCTCGAGGACGATCGAGATCGATCCTCGCGCGGTGCATCTCGAGATCCGCTCGCAACCGGCCGGCGTAACCCTCACCGCGGGTCCGCTGACCGAGCCCGCACCGTTCTCCCTGGTGGCAATCGAAGGGTCTGTGACCACCCTCTCCGCCCCCGTGAGCACGCGCAGCGGCGGGACGGATCACGCCTTCGCCGGTTGGTCCGACGGGGGCGCGCGCACGCACACGATCGTCGCCAACCGGTCCGGCATCTACACCGCCCGCTACGGCGGTCCGGAGCCCGGACCGCCCGGGGGCCGTCGGCGGGCACCGCAGACTCGGCTCCTAAAGCATCCGGCCAAGGTTTCCAGCAGCTCGAGCGCGAGGTTCACCTTCGACGCAAACCGTCGTCCGGTTCGCTTCCGCTGCAAGCTCGACCGGCTCCACACGAGGTTCTGCCGCTCGCCGCGCATCTACAAGCACCTGAGGCCAGGCAGACATCTGTTCAAGGTCGCGGCGGTCGATGCCGACGGGAGCGCGGACAAAACGCCGGCGACGTTCCGCTGGAGGATCGTGGGGACGCGAGGCTGAGGTTCCCAGGGAGGGGTCTGGTCGCCCTCCGGGCGAATTCAGTCGCGCACGCTTCGCGTGCGGCTCCCCCAGAAGGAGCGCGCCTATGGCGCGCAGATATCGGATTGCCCCCGACACGCAGCCCCGGGCCGGAGGAGCTGAAGCTTGTCCCGAAAAGCCGTCGTGGCCTCGAACGCTCCCGGAGGCGCCGAGCAGGGATGCTCCTTCATAGCTGCCGCGGGACGGCATCTGGCGGGGCCGTTCGTGGGAGGGATGTCGGTACCCCGAGGCGGGAATGTGGCCGAAGGCCGCGATATGCAATCTGATTCCTGCCCGCCATAGGCGGGCAGCACCATCCGGAGCCGCGCCCTTCAGGGCGCGCGACTGAATTCCCGCGGAGGGGTACCGACATCCCTCCCCGCAACGCCTCCGTCCAGCTGCGCTACTCGGCGACGAGCAAGGTATGCCAGCTCGGCAACAACGGCAGGTCGTAAAGGTCGATGACGCTGGCCCGGGCGTTCTCGATCTCGGTCGAGAACCAATAGCGTTCGAAGTCCGAGCGCTTCTCCCAGATCGAGGTCTGCTGGAAGGCGAGCGGATCGTCGATCGACCTCGTCAGCGACCAGTTCTTGGCCCCGTAGGCGGGCATCTTCGCCGCCGCCGGCTCCCAGAGGTCTAGCCAGCGATCCCCGCGGAAAGGGGCGATGTGCCAGTCGAGCCTGCAGACCTCCACCATCAGTTACCTCTTTCCAGTCGCTCTTGTGCCGTCATGCGCCGACCTCGGCGCGGATCGCGCCCGGGCCGTCGTCGTAGCGCCCTTCGTCCTCCGACTTGGCCCCGACCAGGATCGCGATCTTGCCCAGGTGCTTGTTTTCGTGAAGCAGCTGGTGGGCGGTGGGGACGCCGTCGAAGTCCATCGTCTGCCAGAGCACCGGGCGGACCTTGCCCTCGGCCATCAGCTGGTTGGCGCGCATGCACTCGTAGGCGTTGGCGAAGTGCGAGCCGATGATCTGCTTCTGGCGCATCCACAGGTAGCGGACGTCGAAGTCGAGCTGGAAGCCGGAGGTGGCGCCGCAGATGACGACTTTGCCGAACGGTTTGACGACGAAGACCGAGGTCGGGAAGGTTGCCTGGCCGACGTGCTCGAAGACGATATCCGGGGCGTCTCCCAGCACCTCTTTGACCCGCTTGGCGAAGCCGCGGGAGGCCTTGAAGCGCTCCTTGTCGGCGGCCGGGTCGGCGAGGTTCTCCGGCGTCCGCATCATCTCGCCGAACTCGCGGCGGTTGACGTAGTCGACGGCGCCCAGCTGCTTGATCAGCTCGCCCTTCTCCTCGGAGGAGACGACGCCGACCGCGTTGGCACCTGCCGCCTTGCAGAGCTGGACCGCGAAGACCCCGAGCCCGCCGGCGGCGCCCCAGATCAGGACGTTGTGACCCGGCTGCAGCTTGCACTGGTCGATCAGCATCCGGTAGGCGGTGAAGTAGGTCAGCCCGTAGGAGGCCGACTCGGCCCACGAGAGGTTGGTCGGACGGGGGAGGAGCTGCTGCGCCTGCACCTTCGTGAACTGGGCGAATGACCCCCAGGTCGTCTCGTAGCCCCAGATCCTCTGGCTCGGCGCCGCCAACGGGTCGAGGCCGTGGACCTCGACGTCCTCGTAGGAGGCCTGGTTGCAGTGGATGACGACCTCGTCGCCGGGCTTCCACCGGGTAACGCCCTCGCCGACCTTCCAGACCACGCCGGAGGCGTCAGAGCCGCCGATGTGGTGCCCGTACTCAGGGTGGTCGCCATAGCCGAAGACCGAGACCGGCTTGCCGAGCGCCGCCCAGACGTTGTTGAAGTTGACGCCGGCGGCCATCACCCGCACGATCACCTCGAAGGCACCGGGCTCGGGAACCTCGATCTGCTCGAGCTGGAAGGCGTCTTTCGGCTCTCCCTCGCGCTCCTGGCGGATCACCCAGGCGGCCATCGTCTCGGGCAGCGTGCCGGGCTCCACGTCGAGGTTCGCGACTTTGCTCGTATCCACTGCCAAAGGGTCCTCCCCCGCGTTAGCTGACGCGAGGCATCCTAAATAAGAGAACCGCCCAAGGCCGCCTGACCATGCAGGCCAAGGGACGCACCGAGCGCAGGCTGCTCTGCACGTAAGCGAGTGAGGACGCAGGGATGCGCCGCGTCAGGCGGCCTTGGGGTCGTGCAGCTCGGGCGCCGTGATTGCCCGCACGGTGATCTCGGTCGGCTCGGGCGGCTCGATCTCCTTGCCCGGGGCGACGCCGAGGCCCTCGACCTTGCGCAGCTGCGGCAGCAGCCTGCGCTCCATCGAGCCGACCGCGGAGTCGTAGGCGGTGGCGGCCGAGTTGAGGCCACGGCCGACCTTGTTGAAGTCGCTGAGGAACTTGGCGAAGCGCGCGTGCAGGGTCCCCGCCGCCTCGGCGATCTCGGCCGCCTCGGTGACCATCCGCTCCTGCCGCCAGCCGAGCTCCATCGTCCGCAGCAGCCCGATCAGCGAGGTCGGGCTGACCAGCAGGACGTTGCGCTCCAGGGCATAGTCGAAGAGGTCCGGGTCGGCGGCGAAGGCGGCGTGCAGGGCCGGCTCGTTGGGGATGAAGCAGATCACCAGGTCCGGCATCTCACCGGCCTTGAACTGGCCCTGGTAGTCCTTGGAGCTGAGGCTGCGGACGTGCTCGCGAGCCTGCCGCGCATGGCGCTCGAGGTGGATCCGGCGCTCCGCTTCGACCTCCGACTCCGGGCGTC
>DASWQL010000056.1:0-10737 GCA_036403715.1 Solirubrobacterales bacterium | reverse complement strand
GCGAAGTCGCGCCGGGAGACCCCATGCCCGACGCCGTTCTAAGTGCCTCGGCCAGCTTCCAGGCCACGGCAGTCCCGCAGAGCGAAGCGAACGGGTAACCGCTGAGCTCCGGATGCAGGATCGGGCAGTCGGGCAGCTCCGTACCCGCCTGGTGATGGTCGGTGACGATCGCCTCCATCCCCAGCTCCCGGGCCAGGCGCACCTCGGCGATCGAGGTCACGCCGCAGTCCACGGTCAGCAGCAGGGAGGTCCCGCGCCGCGCCAGGCGCTCGACGTTGGCGGCGCTGAGGCCGTAGCCGTCGGCGAGCCGATCCGGGATCAACCAGTCGCACTCGGCGCCGAGCTGCCGCAGGGTCGAGACCATCAGCGCCGTGGCGCAGACCCCGTCGACGTCGAAGTCGCCGTGGACGGTGATCTGCCTGCCCTGCTCGACGGCGGCGAAGATCCGCTCGACCACCTCGGCCATCGAGTCGAAGGCCGAGGGCGGGTGCGACTCGTCGGCGGCGAGGAACTCCTGCGCCTGTGCAGGCGTGCGGTAGCCGCGGCGCACCAGCGTCACCGCGACCGGCTCGCTCAGCCCCAGCTGATCGGCGACGGCGCGGGCCTCGGCGTAGGAATAGGGCTCGGTGGCGAACGCGGTGAGGGTTTCCGACACGCAACCAGGCTAGGAACCGGATCGGCGGGATTCCGTGCCCCCCCGACCCGGAAAATGCAGCATTGGAGCGCGCGTGCGCTACTCGAGGCGCTGCTCGGCGCGGACGCCGAGGGCCCAGACGACCGCCAGCCCGATCGCCACACCGGGGATCGCCTCCAGCGCCGTGGCGAGGTCGGTGTTTCCGAGGCTCTTGCCGCTGATCGCCTCGACGATCAAGCCGAAGAGGACAGCGCCGAGCACGGAGCCGAGGAAGGCGCCGACGATGCCCTGCCAGAAGCGGTCAGGGATGAACACCGTGAAGTGCCAGAGCGCGATTCCCATCGTGAACCAGACGAGCAGTGCCATGGCCTCTACCGGTTCCTTCCGTGTTTGCGCCGCGCCTGCCGGCGAGCTCGACGCTCGGCGTTCCGCTGTCGACGCTCGGCCGATTCGGCGTCGCCGCCGGCCCCACCATCGCCGCGGGTCGGGTCGGCACCGTTGCCGTCCCCGTCTCCGGGGCGCTCCGCCGTCGCCACCGCACCCGGCGCCGGCTCGGCCGCCGGCTCCTCGAGCTCGGCGACGCGCTCACCTTCGGCTTCGTCGTCGGCGCCGAGCTTGGCCAGCTCGATGTCGTCGGCGAAAGCCGGCACGACCCCGCCCTCGACCTCGGCGATCCGCAGCCGGCGGCGGATGAAGCCGGGCTCGCGTTCCTTCCAGGCGGTCAGCACCGGTGAGGCGATGAAGATCGACGAATAGGTTCCGGAGGCGATCCCGACCAGCATCGCGAAGGCGAAGTCCTGCAGGGTCGGGCCGCCGAAGACCAGCAGCGAGGTGACCGCGAGCAGGGTCGAGAAACTGGTCGCCAGCGAGCGGGTCAGAACCTCGCTCATCGAGCGGTTGACGATCTGCGAGAACGCCGCCCGCGGCATCCGCGGGATGTTCTCGCGTATTCGGTCGAAGACGATGATCGTGTCGTAGATCGAGTAGCCCAAGATGGTCAGGAAGGCGGCGACGGTCCCGCTCGACACCTCTTTCCCCGTCAACGAGTAGACGCCCGCCGTGATCAGGATGTCGTGGAAGATCGCGATCAACACCGGCACCGCGAACTTCGGGTCGAATCGCAGCGCCACATAGCCGCAGATCACCAGCAGCGAGAAGATCAACGCCTTCAGGGCGCTGTTGGCCACCTGTTGCCCGAAGGTCGGGCCGACGCTGGTGCTGTCGAAGCCGTTGGCGACGATGCCGTACTTGGATCCGAGCGCCGACTCGGCCTCCCGCACTTCACCAGGCCCGAGTTCGTGCGACTGGATCTGGAAGACGTTGTCGCCGAAGTTCGGATCGCTGACCTGCTGGATCTGCTCGCCATGGAGGCCGATCGAATCGAGGGTGCTCCGCACGCCTTCCTCGTCGGTCGGCTTTTCCAGCGCCACCTTGATTCGCGTGCCCGACTCGAAATCGATGCCGAAGTTGAGCTGCTTGGTGGCCAGCGACATCGCGCCGACCAGCAGGATCAGGCCCGAGATCGTGAAGAACCAGCGGCTGGCGCCCATGAAGTCGAAATGCCAACGTCTGCCCCGGCCGCCGGCGCCGAGAGCGCCGGGTGAGCGCAAGAGTCGGGTCCGGCTCATGCTGCCGAGCAGCGCCTGGGTGAAGACGACAGCGGTCAGCAGCGAGACGATCGTGCCGACGCCGAGGGTGAAGGCGAAGCCCTTGACGCCGGCGGTCGCCAACACGAAGAGGATGAAGGCGGTCAGCAGGGTGACGACATTGGCGTCGATGATCGTGCTGATGCCGCGTTTGTAACCGGCGGCGATCGCGCTGGACATCGTCCGCCCAGCCCGGATCTCCTCCTTTATTCGCTCGAAGATGACGATGTTGGAGTCGGCGGCGACGCCGATCGTCAGCACCAGGCCGGCGATCCCCGGGAGCGTCAGGGTGATCGGGATCAGGTCGATCAGGGCGAAGAAGATCACCCCGTAGGCGGCCAGCGCAATCGAGGCGATCAGCCCGAGGAAACGGTAGTAGAGGAGCAGGAAGAGGATCACGAGGGCGACGCCGATGAGCCCCGCCTTGACGCCGTCGTGCAGTGCCTGGGACCCGAGGGTCGCCGAGACCTGAGTCTCGCTGATCAGTTTGAGGTTGATCGGCAGGGCGCCGATCTTCAGCGTCGTGGCGATGTCCTGCGCCTCGCCGACGTCCTTGAATCCGCCCGAGATCTGGGCGCCGGTACGGCCGTCGATCCCGTCCGCGTTTTCGGCGAAGTTGATGATCGGCCGCGTCTTCACTTCGTTGTCGAGGACGACGGCGAAGTGGCCCGACAGCGCCGCCGCCTGTTCGCCTGCTGAGGGCCCGATCGCGTTCGCCTGGCCGCGCTGGGCGATCTTCCGCGTCACTTCGTGGAAGGCGCTCTGCCCGCTGCCGGTGAAGCCGAAGGTGACGATCGGTTCGTTGTTCGGACCGTAGGCCTGTTCGGGATTGGTGATGTCGCTGCCCGAGAGCGCCGGTTTGTCTTTGAGCGCGTACCAGCCCGGCTGCGCCGTCTTGTCGACCGTGCCGGATTCGTCGCTGGGTAGTTCGGAGACGAGGACCGTGCCCGGCGGGACTTCGATCACGGTCCCGTTCTTCGGCAGTTTCTTGCCGGTCGGGCTGATGTAGAGGTCCTTCTTGCTCAGCTCCGGTCCCGCCAGCAGTTTGTGGGGGGCGTCCTTTTCGAACAGGTAGTAGCGCGGCCTGGCTACCGAGCAGGTTTTTTCGCAGTCTTTGACCGGTTTCTGTTCGGAGGCCAACTGCGCCGCTTCGTAGGCCGTCGGGTAGGCGCCGGCCGCGATCAGCCGGCCGTTCTCGGCGCTCGAGGTGTTGCGCCCGGCGGCTTGCCAGCGTTTGACCGATTCGCTGAAGGCCTTGGCCGGCGGTTCCTGACCGGGGTGTCCGCCGATCGCCTTCTCCGGGCCGATCAGGTTGGGCTCCCAGTCGTAGAAGTAGAGCTGCGCCGTGGTGCCGACCTGTTCGGCGGCTCGGTTGGCGTCGGTGATCCCGGGCAGGCTGACGGTGATCTCGTTGGTTCCGAGGCGGGCGACTTCCGGCTCCGAGACCCCGAGGCTGTTGATGCGCTTTTCGATGATCGAGATCGAGTCCTCGATGTCTTCGCCGCTGACCGAGTTGCCGGTCCCGGTCGGTTGCCCCTGGTAGACGAGCTCGAGCCCACCCTGCAGGTCGAGACCGAGCTTCGTTTCCTGTTTCTCGATCACGATCGCCGAGACGGCGACCAGCAACAGCACGAAGAGCAGGACGAAGAGGTACCGCCGCCGCCGACCCATCGCTGCCTAGCCCTCCGGGGTGAGGACGAGCAGGAGCCCGCCATCGTCGTCGTAGGCGGGAAAGACGTCGGCGACCGCGCGTGCAGGCAGATCCCCCTCTGCGTTGACCGAGACGCGCTTGCCGAGCGAGCGCACCCCCCACTCCAGCGAGGTCTCGATCGGGTCGGTGACGCCGTCGCCGTTGCTGTCGGACGCCTCGTCCCCGTCGCCTTTGTCGATCCAGTCGAGGCCGAGGACCTCGCGGACCGGGCGACCGATCACGTCCTCGTCGGTGAGACCGGTGAGCTCGAAGCTGCCCTTGCCGGCGTCGATCACGCGTTCCTGCTTGTCACAGACGAAAAAGGCTGCATTCGGAGCCGGATAATAATCGTCGAGTAATTCGAAGACGAATCCGAAGCCACATTTGGTGCAGCCCTTCGGGCGCGTGCTGAAGCCGGAGGTGCGCTCAGAGCTGACCTCCCGGTTCCCGCAGTTCGGGCAGATGAAAAACGGCATCTCCGACAGGCTAGCTGGCGCGCGCCTAAAACAGACTCGCCGCGCCGTCCGGAGCGGGCAGTCCGAGATGCTCGTATGCGCGCTGGGTCAGGACCCGCCCGCGCGGCGTCCGCTTCAGCAGACCCTGCTGGAGGAGATAGGGCTCCAGCACGTCCTCGATCGTGTCCTGCTCCTCGCCGATCGCGATCGCCAGCGTCGACAGCCCCACCGGCCCCCCGGCGAACTTCGTTGCGACGGTGTCGAGCAGGGCGCGATCGCTGCGGTCGAGGCCGCCCGCGTCAACCTCGAGCATCTCCAGGGCGTCGGTGGCGACGCTGCCGCCGATCTCCCCCGTCCCCTTGACCTGAGCGAAGTCCCGAACCCGCTTCAGCAGCCGGTTGGCGACCCGCGGGGTGCCGCGTGAGCGCGAGGCGATCGTGTACGCGCCCTGGTCGTCGATCTTGACCCCGAGGATGCGGGCCGAGCGCGAGACGATCTGCGCCAGGTGCTCGGACGTGTAGTGCTCGAGGCGATGGGAGACGCCGAAGCGGTCCCGCAGCGGCGTGGTCAGCAGGCCCGACCGGGTGGTCGCGCCGATCAAGGTGAACGGAGGCAGAGGAAGGGTCACGGTGCGGGCGCCGGCCCCCTGGCCCAGCACGACCGGCAGCTCGCCGTCCTCCATCGCCGGGTAAAGGGTCTCCTCGACCGCCCGCCCGAGCCGGTGGATCTCGTCGATGAAGAAGACGCTGCCGGGCTCCAGCGCGGTGAGGAAGGAGGCGACGTCGGCCTTGCGCTCGAGGGCAGGGCCGGCGGTCTGGACCATCGGCACGCCGAGCTCGGCGGCGACGATGTGGGCCAGCGAGGTCTTGCCGAGGCCCGGCGGCCCGGCAAGGAGGACGTGGTCGAGCGGCTCGCCGCGGCGTCGCGCCGCCTCGATGAAGATCGCCAGCTGGTCGGTGACCTGCGCCTGGTTGACGAAGTCGTCCAGCGTCGGCGGCCGCAGCGAGCGGTCGAGGTCCTCGTCAGGCACGTCGGCGCGGGCATCGTGCACCCGCACCTCGGCGTCCACCGGCACCGGCTCCTCGCCGATCCCCGGCGTGCGGATGCGGTTGGCGCCGATATCGGGCGAGTCGCTCACGCCCTGCTCCTCGAGGCGGCGGCCTTGCGCAGCGCTTCGGCGACCAGCTCCTGCGGATCCTCGCCGCCGAGGCCGTCCAGCAGTTGCTCGGCCTCCAGCGGCGCGTAGCCGAGGTTGACCAGTCCGTCGCGAGCGAGCGAGCGAGCGTCGCCGCTCTCGGCCGCGGCCAGCGCCACCTCCTCCTCGAGTTCGCCGGTGACCTTCTCGCGCAGCTCGACGATGATCCTCTCGGCGGTCCGTTTGCCGATCCCCGGCACAGCTTGGAAGCGTTTGGCGTCGCCGGCGGCGATCGCCCGCAGCAGGTCGCGGGCGCTGCCGCCGGAGAGCGTTGCGATCGCCACTTTGGGGCCGATTCCGCTGACCGAGATCAACAGGCGAAAGAGCTCCCGCTCCTCCTCGGAGGAGAAGCCGTAGAGCGAGAGCGAGTCCTCGCGGGCGATCAGCTCGGCGTGCAGGAAGGTCTCGCGACCGGTCGCAGGAACCGCCTTCAGCGTCTCCGCGGAGACGGCCAGGCGGTAGCCGACCCCCGCCGCGTCGATGACGACGTGGTCGGGACGGCGCACCATCACCTCGCCTCGGACGGCGGCGATCATCCCGCCGGCTGCCCCGCCGGCGCCTCGACGGAGTCCTCGACCGCCGCGACCGCCTGCCGGTGGCCGTTGCCGCCGCCATGGCAGATCGCGACCGCGAGAGCGTCGGCGGCATGGTCTGGGCTCGGCGGCTCGGGCAGGCCGAGCAGAGATCCGACCATCCGCTGCACCTGGCGCTTGCCGGCGGCGCCGGAGCCGCAGACGGCCATCTTGATCGCCTGCGGCGTGTAGGCGAAGCAGCCGACGCCGCGCTGAGCGGCTGCCAGCATCGCCACGCCGCTGGCCTGGCCCACCGCCATCGCCGAGCGCACGTTTTTGCCGAAGTACACCTGCTCGATCGCCATCGCCTTCGGCTCGTGCCAGGCGATCAGCTCCGAAAGGGCACGGTGGATGCGTTCCAGCCGCAGCTCCATCGGCAGGTCCGCGGTCGTTTCGACCACGCCGCCGTCGAGGGCCACCATGTGGTTGCCCTCGACACGGACGATGCCGAAGCCAAGATTCGCTGCGCCGGGGTCGATCCCCATCACTACCTGCATGAGGATTGATTCTGGGAAGACCGTCGGATGCCTTCCGGCTATGGGACTGGGCCTTGCGGGCCGACAGCCCGGCAGCTCCCTCAGACCGCCAGTTTCTCCATCACCTCGGCCGGGATGTCGAAGTTTGCGAATACTTCGTCGACATCATCCTGGTCGTCCAGCGCGTCGAGGAGCTTGAGCACACGCTCGGCGTCGTGGCCTTTGAGTTCGACCGTGCTCTTTGGTTCGACGGCGATCCCGGCGGATCTGATCTCGACCTCGGCATCTTCCAGCGCCTGACGTACGGCGGCCAGGTCGCTGAGCTCGCAGAGGACGCGCAGCTCCTCGCCGTCCTCGCGCACGTCCTCGGCGCCGGCGTCGATCGCGACGATCAGGTCGTCCTCGTCGTAGCGGTCGCCGTCGACGACGACAGCGCCCTTTTTCTCGAAGATCCAAGCGACCGAGCCCGGCTCACCGAGGTTGCCGCCGTGTTTGGAGAACGCGTGGCGGATCTCGGCGCTGGCCCGGTTGCGGTTGTCGGTCAGCGCCTCGACCATCACCGCCACGCCGGCCGGGCCGTAGCCCTCGTAGACGATGTGTTCGATCGCCGCGGAATCGGCGCCGGCCCCGGTCCCGGTGTCGATCGCTTTCTGGATTTTGTCTTTCGGCATCGAGGCGTCGCGCGCCTTCTGCACCGCGGTCGCCAGCGTCGGGTTGCCGTCGGGGTCGCCGCCGCCGTCGCGGGCCGCGACGGTGATCGCGCGCGCCAGCTTGCTGAAGAGCTTGCCGCGTTTGGCGTCGGCAGCGCCCTTCTTGTGTTTGATCGATGACCACTTCGAGTGACCGGACATTGCCTGCCATTCTATGAAGTAGGGAGATGAACTCAAACGCGCACACGCATGGGCCGGGACAGGCACTCGCCGCGGGCGTCGTCTTCCTGGCGATGCTGCTCGCCGCCTTCTCGCTGTGGACGGCGATTCCGCTGAGCTGGGTCTACATCGCCTCCAAGGTCTCCCACACCCAGTTCCCCAGCGGTGGGCCCTACGCCGTGGTCGCGGTCGGGATCCTCGCCTCGGTCCTCGTCGTCGCCTGGCTGATCGGCCGCCTCAACAACCTCTACATCCGGATCACCGGGACCAATCGCCTGCAGCCGATCCGACCGACCTGGCTGCGCAGCATGCGCGACACGACGCCCGTCCAGAGCTCGGTCACGGTCGTCGAGGCAGTGCTGATGGCCTCGGTGATGATGGCGGCGCTGGCGCTCACCGTCTGGTTCTTCCTCCTCGCCGGCTCGCCGATCCCGAACCAGTAGCGCTTCGGCGACTCGGCTTACTCGGCGTGATCGCCACCGTCATAACCCAGGTCTGACGACCTCAGACGACGAACTTGCCGTCTTCTTGCATGACGACCCCGTCGACTTCGAGCTTGCCGCCGAGGCGCAGGTCGCAGACCAGGTCGGTGTGGACTGCGGACTCGTTTTCGCCGCCCGACTCCGGATAGCTGGTGCCGACCGCCATGTGGACGGTGCCGCCGATCTTCTCGTCGAGCAGGACCTCGCGGGTGCCGCGGTCGATCCCGTAGTTGGTGCCGATCCCGAGCTCGCCGAGCCGGCGGGCGCCGTCGTCGGTGTCGAGCAGCTTCAGCAGGTACTCCTCGCCCCGCTCGGCGCTTGCCTCGATCACCTTGCCCGCCTCGAACTTCAGACGTACCCCGGAGACCTCGCGGCCGCCGATCACGGCGGGCAGGTGGAAGGTGACCTCGCCCTCGACCGAGTCCTCCACCGGGCCGGTGAAGAACTCGCCGTCGGGCATGTTGTTGTCGCCGTCGCAGGGGATGAATTTGCGCCCGGCGATTCCGAGCCTGATGTCGGTCCCGGGTGCGGTGACCCGCACCTCCTCGTGGCCCTCGATCCAATCGGCCAGGCGCAGGCACTCCTCCGACGCCCGCTTCCAGGCGCTCAACGGGTCGGGGTCGTCGGCGAGGCAGGCGGCGTAATAGAAGTCTTCGTAGTCGGCCAGGCTCATCTCCGCCTCGGAGGCGTAGGCGCTCGTCGGGAACAGCGTGTAGACCCAGCGGAAATCGCCCTCGGCGCTGCGTTTCATCGCCCGTGCCATCAGGTCGCCGGTCACCGACTGCCGCAGGGTCTGGCGCTCGGGTGGCACGCCCGAGAGCTCGCGGGTGTTGGTGCTGGCGCCGACCGAGATCCGCACGTCGGCGTTGTCGACCATCCACTCGGCGAAGGGGGAGATCCATTCCAGCTGCGGATCGGAGGCGTGCTTGAAGTAGGCGGCGATCTGGCCGTCGAGGGCGACGTTCATGACCGGGTGGGCACCGGCCTTCAGCACCTCTTCGTAGACCGCGAGGAGCAGCGGCGCCGCGGCGGTCTCGCCGTCGATCGAGACCACCTCGCCCGCCTTCACCTTGGTCGAGTAGCCGACCAGGATCTTCGCCAGGTTCTGGATCCGCGGATCGCCGTTAGCCATGCGCGGCCTCCTCGCGCTCGTGCGAACTCGTGGTCATCGCCATGAAGATGGCATGAAAGCGGGGATCGGCGGTCAGCTCCGGATGGAAGGCGGAGGCGAGCACGCTGCCTTCGCGGATCGCCACCGGGTGGCCGTCGTAGGAAGCGAGCACCTCGACCCCCGGGCCGCTGCGCTCCACCCAGGGGGCGCGGATGAAGACCGCGCGCAACGGCTCGTCGCCGATCCCGTCCACCTGCAGCTCGGCCTCGAAGCTCTGGAGCTGGCGGCCGAACGCGTTGCGCCGCGTGGTGGCGTCGATGAAGCCGAGATGATCGGCGTCGCAGACGATCAACCCGGCGCAGGTGCCGAGGATCGGCCGGCCGGCCTCGTGATGGGCCCGCAGTGGGGGCTCCAGGCCGGCGGACTCGATCCCCTTGCCGATCGTCGTGCTCTCACCGCCGGGGATGACCAGGCCGTCGAGCCCGTCGAGGTCGGCGGGGGTCCGCACCTCCGAGACCTCGGCGCCGAGCCGCCGCAGGATCCGCGAGTGCGCTTCGAAACCACCCTGCAGCGCGAGAACGCCGACCCGCAGCTCAGGCACCGCGGTTCTGCAGTAGCCCGTCCTCGGCTTCGAGGCCGGCGATCTCGAGTCCGGGCATCGCCTCACCGAGTCCGATCGAGGCTGCGGCGACCCGCTCGGGGTCGTTGTAGTGGGTGGTCGCCTCGACGATCGCCCTGGCGCGGCGGGCGGGATCGGAGCTCTTGAAGATTCCGGAGCCGACGAAGTTCCCTTCGGCGCCGAGCTGCATCATCAGCGCGGCGTCGGCAGGCGTGGCGATGCCGCCGGCGCAGAACAGCGGCACCGGCAGCCGACCGGCCGCGGCGACCTCCTGGACGACTTCCAGCGGCGCCTGGTGCTCTTTTGCCGCGCTCGCCAGCTCCTCGGGCCGCAGCTGCGCCAGCCACTTGATCCCGGAGGTGATCTCGCGCATGTGGCGGACCGCCTCGACGACGTTGCCGGTTCCGGCCTCGCCCTTGGTCCGGATCATCGCCGCGCCCTCGCTTATCCGGCGCAGGGCTTCGCCGAGGTCGCGGCAGCCACAGACGAAGGGCACCTTGAAGGCGTGCTTGTCGATGTGGTTCACCTCGTCGGCCGGCGTCAGCACCTCCGACTCGTCGATGTAGTCGACGCCGAGCGCCTCCAGCACCTGCGCCTCGACGAAATGGCCGATGCGCGCCTTGGCCATAACGGGGATCGAAACCGCGGCCATGATCCCCTCGATCATCGAGGGATCGCTCATGCGTGCGACGCCGCCCATGGCGCGGATGTCCGAGGGAACCCGCTCCAGGGCCATGACGGCCACGGCACCTGCGTCCTCGGCAACCTTTGCCTGGTCGGGCGTGACGACGTCCATGATGACGCCGCCCTTGAGCATCTGGGCGAGGCCCTTCTTGGTGGTCCAGGTGGATGTCGCGACGGTCACGTCGGTGCTGCCTCTGATCTACGCCGCCGGTTTGGCCAATGGCGCGGCCGCGGCCGTGTGTTTGGGTGGGCTCCAATTATCGCACGGTGCCTGCCGCACACAGCCGCACCGCTCTGGAACTTC
>DASWQL010000055.1:0-2587 GCA_036403715.1 Solirubrobacterales bacterium | reverse complement strand
GGATGACACGCCTGGCACACTGCGCATCTCTGCGTCCTCGGGCTTGCCTTTGCCCACCGGCAAAGGCTGCGCCCTGCGTCCTTGATCTGCTTGGCCAGGCGCGCCCCCAGTCGCACCTCGCCGTGGAATCAACCATCTAGGTCACCTCGGGCGTTCTTCCCGGCATGCGGGAGCAACTCCGGTCAGCTGCCCGAGCGCAGGTCGGCCGCCAGCCCGGCGACCCCCTCAGAGCCGAGGATCTCGAAGCGGTCCAGTTCGTAGGGAGCGCCGCGGCTCGCGAAGCCGCGGATCTCGGTGGTCGCGCCGGTGTAGCCGGCCGCTTCGACGGCGGCGATCACGGCTTCGTCGAACCTCCCGGCCGGGTAGCAGAAGTTCTTCACCGGGACGCCGTATTCGCGCCGCAGGATCGCCCGCGAGCCGGCGACCTCTTCCTTCAGCGCCGCGGCTTCGAGGGTGGTCAGGTCGGAGTGGTGGATCGTGTGGGCGGCCAGCTCCCAGCCGGCGGCGATCATCGCCCGCACGTTGCTCTCGTAGAGATCCGAACCTTCCGCCTTCAGGTTCAGCAGGCCCGGCCAGCCGTGCTTTCGCAGCTCCGGCAAGGCGTAGGTGAACTGCGGCCGGTAGCCGTCGTCGAAGGAGATCACCACCGGCTTCGCCGGCAGCTTTCCGCCCTGGTACCAGGCATCCTCGACCGCTTCCAGCGTCACCGCCTGATAGCCCTGTTCGGCAAGCCAGCTCATCTGCCGATGGAAGTCGGGACGGCTGACGTAGAGCTCCGGATAGGCGGCGGCGGCGGGGGCAGGCCCGAGCACGTGGTACTCGAGGATCGGGACCGGGCCGGTGTATGGCTGCCAGTCAGGCTGGGGAGTGGCGTTTCGGACAAGCCCGCCGCTCGGGCGGACGAGCCCGCCCGTGGGGCGAACGGCTTTGGTCGGGCGGGCCGGGCCGTGGCTGCTGGAGGCAAGATGCATGCCGAGCACGACGATCACGCCAGCGGCGACGAGGATCGCGCCCAAGGCTCCGAGCCTGCGCCGTCTCGTCTGTCGCCGCCGCTGCTCGGCCCGGCGGGCGAGCAGAGCCGCCCGTCTCTCGTTCGCCCACTCGTCGCCTGGTATCTGCCGGCCGGCCATCCGCGGAGCCGATCATGGTAGGGAAGGGACCGATGGCAAGCGCGAGGACGCCGATAGAGAGTCTGGCCGAGGCGCTGCGCAGCGCCCACCCGGAGCTGGAGCAGATCGCGGCCGCGGCCGACGGCCCGGTCTACGTCGTCGGCGGCGCCGTCCGCGACCAACTGCTCGGCCACGGCCGCGCCGACCTCGACGTCGTCGTCGTCGGCGACGCGGCGGCGCTGGCCCGAGCCCTCGGCGCCACCGAGATCGTCGAGCACGAGCGCTTTGCCACGGCCAAGGTGGAGATGGCGGGACACCCGGTGGACATCGCCGCCGCCCGTACCGAGACCTACCCGCACCCCGGGGCGCTGCCGGTGGTCGCTCCCGCCCGCGAGATAGAGGCCGACCTTGCCCGCCGCGACTTCACGATCAACGCGATGGCGATGCCGCTGGGCGACGAGCCGCGACTGGTCGACCCTCAGGGGGGCCGCGAGGATCTCGAGCGGGGTCTGCTGCGGGCCCTGCATCCCCGCTCCTTCGAGGATGACCCGACGCGGGCGATCCGCGCCGCCCGCTACGCCTCGCGCTTCGGGTTCGCGCTGGAGCCGGAGACCGAGGCCCTTCTGCGCAAGGCCGACCTCGGCACGGTTTCCGCCGACCGTCGCAACGCCGTGCTGGCGCGGCTCGCCGGCGAGCCGAACGCCGCCCGCGGCCTCGGGCTGCTGACCGAGTGGGGGCTGATCGAGCCCCGAGAGGGCGGGATCGAGCTCGCGGACGCCGTGGCCGAGCTGCTCGGAGAAGAGCTGTGGGCCGGCGCGGTGGAGAGGATCCCGGCAATGCTGGCCGCGGCTCTCGGTCCTCCGGGAGCAGAGAGTGAGTTGGCCGGGGTGCACCCGCGACGTCCCTCCGAAGCGGTGGAGCTGGCTCGCGGCCGCTCTGCGGTCGAGCTGGCGCTGGCGCGGGCGCTCGGCGCCGAGTGGTTGGATCGCTTCCTGGAAGAGTGGCGCGACGTGGCGCTGGAGATCGACGGTTCCGACCTGATCGCCGCCGGGGTGCCCGAGGGGCCGGCGCTGGGCAGGGGCCTCGAGGCCGCCCTTCGCAAGCGACTCGACGGAGAGGTCCGCGGGCGCGACGAGGAGCTGACGGCGGCGCTGGCGGCGGCCAGGCAGCCGTAGCCCGGTCGCGGTCCGCATCTGCTTTGTTACGCCGATGAGGTGGCGCGAGCGAAACGGAGTGCCCTGGCTGGAGGCCAAGCTGGGCGATGGTGCCAGGGCCGCCTTCTCGACCCGACTCGGCGGTGTCAGCGAGCCGCCGTTCGACAGCCTCAACCTCGGCATCCTCACCGATGACGCCGACGAGGCGGTGATCGAAAACCGGCAGCGACTGGCGGCGGCGCTGGAGGTCGATCCAGGGCGGATCGCCTACGGGTTGCAGGTTCACGGCGCCGAGCTGGCGCATCCAGCGCCCTCGTTCCGTGG
>DASWQL010000054.1:0-7033 GCA_036403715.1 Solirubrobacterales bacterium | reverse complement strand
GGATGACACGCCTGGCACACTGCGCATCTCTGCGTCCTCGGGCTTGCCTTTGCCCACCGGCAAAGGCTGCGCCCTGCGTCCTTGATCTGCTTGGCCAGGCGCGCCCCCAGTCGCACCTCGCCGTGGAATCAACCATCTAGGGCGCCCCGACTACTCCCACTCGATCGTCGCCGGCGGCTTCGAGGAGATGTCGAGGGCGACGCGGTTGACGCCGCGGATCTCGTTGATGATCCGGTTGGAGACCCGCTCGAGCAGGTCGTAGGGCAGCCGAGCCCAGTCGGCCGTCATCGCGTCGTCGGAGGTGACGGCGCGGATGACGATCGGGTAGGCGTAGGTGCGACCGTCGCCCTGGACGCCGACCGAGCGGACGACGGGGAGGACGCAAAAGGACTGCCAGAGCCGGCGGTAGAGCTCCGCCGCGCGGATCTCCTCCTGGAGGATCGCGTCGGCGGCCCGAAGGATGTCGAGGCGCTCGCGGTTGACCTCGCCGCCGACGATCCTGATCCCCAGCCCAGGGCCGGGGAAGGGCTGGCGCCAGACCATCCGCTCGGGGAGGCCGAGCTCGGCGCCGACGGCGCGGACCTCGTCCTTGAACAGCAGCCGCAGCGGCTCGACCAGCTCGAACTCGAGGTCGTCGGGAAGCCCGCCGACGTTGTGGTGCGACTTGATCGTCGCCGCGTGGTCGGAGCCGCCGGACTCGATCACGTCGGAGTAGAGGGTCCCCTGGACCAGATAGCTGACGTCGTCGAGCTTCTCCGCCTCCTCCTCGAAGACGCGGATGAACTCGGCGCCGATGATCTTGCGCTTGGTCTCCGGGTCCTCGACCCCGGCCAGCTTGGCGAGGAAGCGCTCTTCGGCGTCGACGTGGATCAGCGGAATCCCGAACTGGCTGAACGCCTCGACCACCTGCTCGGCCTCGTTGAGCCGCATCAGGCCGTGGTCGACGAAGACGCAGGTGAGCTTCTCGCCGACGGCTCTGTGGACGAGCATGGCGGCGACCGAGGAATCGACGCCGCCGGAGAGGCCGCAGATGACGCGGCCGTCGCCGACCTGCTCGCGGATTCGCTCGACCTGCTCGGCGATCACGGACTTCGGCGACCACTGCTGCTCGCAGCCGGCGACGTCGCGCAGGAAGCGGGTGAGGATCTCGGTCCCGTAGGGCGTATGGACGACCTCGGGGTGAAACTGGATCCCGTAGAGCCCACGGTCGGGCATCTCCAGCGCCGCGACGGGCGAGCCGGGGCTGGAGGCGAGGGGGACGAAGCCCTCTGGCGCCTCGAACACGGCATCGCGGTGGCTCATCCAGCAGCTCTGCTCGGCGGGCAGGTCGGCGAGCAGGCGGCCACCGCCTTCGCGCAGGACGAGGTCGGTGCGGCCGAACTCGCCGGACTCGGCCGACTCGACCCGGCCGCCCAGCGCCAGGACCATCGCCTGCATCCCGTAACAGATGCCCAGCATCGGGATCTCGAGGTCGAGCAGCTGGGTCGGGAACGGCGGC
Source organism: Solirubrobacterales bacterium (assembly GCA_036403715.1). Classification (GTDB taxonomy): domain Bacteria; phylum Actinomycetota; class Thermoleophilia; order Solirubrobacterales; family 70-9; genus VAYN01. The sequence goes on along the minus strand of DASWQL010000054.1, from coordinate 5,535 downwards.
GCACCGGGCTCGTAGACCGAGGCCGGGCCTCCCGAGAGGACCAGTGCCTTCGGCGCCCGCTCGCGGATCTTCTCCACCGACGTCGTCGAGGGCAGCAGCTCGGCGAAGACGCCGCATTCGCGGATCCGGCGGGCGATCAGCTGCGAGTATTGGCCCCCGAAGTCGAGGACCAGCACCTCCTCCACAGCTTTCACGTCATCTACAGGGATTTCGTCCGCAGCGACGATCGCCCGCTTGTCGTCGATACCCGCGACGACCGGCTCAGTCATCCGAGACTGCAACTCCAGCCGATACGGCCGCGCGACCGTTCGAACCCATGCCGACCGACTGCTCGTTCTGGAGCTTCTTGCCCTCGCTCATCAGCGCCGGCGCGACCATCACCTCGGCTCGCTGGAAGGAGCGGATGTCCTCGTAGCCGCAGGTCGCCATCGAGGTTTTGAGCGCGCCCATGAGGTTGAAGGTGCCGTCGTTCTCCTGAGCGGGGCCGAGCAGGATCTCCTCCATCGTCCCGTCCTGCTTGGTCGAGACGCGGGTGCCACGCGGCAGCGAGGGATGGAAGGTCGCCATCCCCCAGTGGAAGCCGCGGCCTGGAGCCTCCTTGGCGCGGGCCAGCGGCGAGCCGACCATCACCGAGTCGGCGCCGCAGGCGATCGCCTTGGAGACGTCGCCACCGGTGCGCATCCCACCGTCGGCGATCACGTTCACGTACTCGCCGGTCTCCAGCATGTGCTGGGCCCGGGCGGCAGCCACGTCGGCGATCGCCGTCGCCTGCGGGACGCCGATGCCGAGCACGCCGCGGGTCGTGCAGGCGGCGCCGGGGCCGACGCCGACGAGGACGCCGACGGCTCCGGTGCGCATCAGGTGCAGCCCGGTCGAGTAGGAGGCACAGCCGCCGACGACGGTCGGCACCGGCACCTCGGCGATGAACTCCTTCAGGTTCAGCGGCTCCACCGTGGTCGAGACGTGTTCGGCGGAGATCACGGTGCCCTGGACGACGAGGATGTCGAGGCCTGCCTCGACCGCCACCTCGTAGTGCTCGCGGACCTTCTGCGGCGTCAGCGAGCCGCAGACGACAGCGCCGCGCTCCTTGATTTCGGCGACCCGGCGACCGATCAGCTCCGACTTGACGGGCTCGGCGTAGATCTCCTGCATCAACCGCGTCGCCACGTGCTTCGGGGCGGCGGCTATTTCCTCGAGGTGCTCCTCGGCGTTCTCGAAGCGGGTCCAGATCCCCTCCAGGTTGAGCACGCCGAGGCCGCCGAGCTGGTTGACGAGCACGGCCGTGTCGGGGCTGACGACCCCGTCCATGGCCGAGGCGAGCAGCGGCATCTCGAAGCGGTAGGGACCCAGGGTCCAGCTGATGTCGATGTCGTCGGGGTCGCGGGTACGACGCGAGGGAACGATGGCGATGTCGTCGAATCCGTACGCGCGCCGCCCCTTCTTGCCGCGACCGATTTCAATTTCCAAGTTAGTCCTCCAAGGGCTGGCGTTGAACAGCCAGCCTACACTTCGGCGGGGACCTCCAAGTCATGGACGGCGACCTCGCCGACCAGTCGCTCGACCTGGTTGCGGTCGACCGTTCCGGCGCCGAAGTGCTGGGTCGACTCGGCCCCGCAGGCGACGCCGTAAGCCAGGCACTCCTCGCCCGAGCGGCCTTCGTAGCGGGCGGCCACGTAGCCGGCCAGGAAGGCGTCGCCGGAGCCGACCGTCGAGACCGGCTCCAGCGGCTCGGTGTGGACCTCGAGCAGGCGCCGCTCCGATCCCTCGCCAACCGCGGCGACGCAGCCGTCGGGCCGGGTGATCGCCGCCTCGCCGGCGCCCATGCGGACCAGCTCGTTGAGGCCCTGGGCGAGATCGCTGCCGTCGGCGAACTCCTGGCCGACCAGCTCCTCGGCCTCGCGCTCGTTCGGCGTCACCATCGAGGCGCCGGCGCGGACGCCCGCCAGCATCGCCTCGCCCTCGGCGTCGAGGACGACGGGGACCCCGCGGCGGCCGAGGTCGCCGATCAGCCGGGCGTAGAGGTCGTCCCCGGCCCCCGGCGGTAGCGAGCCGGCCAGAACGCAGATCTTGGCGCCGCCCGCCAGGTAGCCGATCCGTTCGAAGAGGCGCTTGACCTCCTCGGGGCTGACCGCGGGTCCGCGCTCGTTGATCTCCGTCTGGTCGCCCGAGGTGGGGTCGATCACGGCGAGGTTGATCCGCGTCTCGGCCGCGATCCTGGTGAAGTCGGTGAGGACCGACTCTTCGCGCAGCTGTTCGAGGACCCGGGTCCCGGTCGGGCCGCCGACGAACCCGGCGGCGATCACCGGCCGCCCGAGCAGGCTCAGCGCCCTGGCGACGTTGATGCCCTTGCCGCCTGCGACGGTGCGGCTCTCGACCGCCCGATGGCGGCGAGCGAGGCGGAAATTGGGCACGGCGACGGTGCGGTCGATCGCTGCGTTCAGCGTCACGGTGAGGATCACTTGAGGTTCACCTGGGTCCGCCTCCCCTTCTTCTCTCTCTGCGGGCCGGCCGACGGTAGAGCAGGGCCGCGCTCATGAGTATCACGAACGCCGCGATCGCGATAGGGATCATGTTGTCACCGACGAAGTCGCGGGCGCGGTCGAAGCGACTTGCCGCGGGGATCGACCGGCCCGCCCGTAGCGGCACGCTCGCGGCCCTGCGGCCGTCGACGAACACGTTCGCCCGGCCCAGCGCGGTGCCGCGCCCGATCGGTCCCTCGACCTCGCCCGGCGCTCGGACCTCGACGTCGATGTGCTGCCCCCGGCGCACGCCGACCGCGACGTCGCGGGCCGCGCGCAGCGGCAGCGCACCACCGGAGTAGCGGATCGAGGGATCTGCGAGGTCCTGGCCACTGTGAATCGGCAGCCGGCGCTCGTACCGGGAGAAGCCGTATTCGAGCAATTCGAGGTCGTCGGAATAGCGCGCTTCGTCGGTCGGGGCGCCGATCGCGACCGAGATCAGCTCGACCCCCTTGCGCCGCCCCGACCCGACCAGCACGTATCCGGCGTCGAAGGTGTGGCCGGTCTTGACGCCGTTGACCCACGGCGCCATCGACAGCAGTGCGTTGATCGTGGCGATCCGCGCCGGCGGTTTGACGCTGCGCAGGAGAGCCCTGCGGGCAGCGGCGATCTTGGCGAAGGCGGGGATGCCGAGCAGGCGCTGGGTCAGCGTCGCCAGATCGGCGGCGCTGGAGAAGTTGCCGCGCTGGTCCAGTCCGACCGGGTTCGCGTAATGGGTGTCGGCGAGGCCCAGCGCGGCGGCGCGGCGGTTCATCTGCCGCACGAACCGCTCCTGCGAGCCGGCGGCGGCGATCGCCAGGGTGTGGGCCGCGTCGTTGCCGCTGCGCAGGATCAGGCCGTAGAGCAGGTCACGGACGCTGATCTTCTGACCGCTGCGGAGGCCGAGCAGCGACTCTCCGTATTCGGCCTCGTAGGGCGCCGCCCGGACCACCTTGTCGATCGGCATCTCCTTCAGCGCCACGTAGGCGGTCATCAGCTTGGTGGTGCTGGCGATCGGCAGGTGACGGGCGGCGGCGTGGGAGGCGACCACTTCGCCGCTGCGAGCGTCGATCAGCGTCCAAGCCTTGGCCTCGACGTGGAGCTTCTCCGCCGCCGCGGCGGCGGAGCTCAGCAGCAGGGCGCCGACCAGCAACGCCGCCGCCAGGGCGACGCCGAAGCGAACCCGCCTCATCGCAGCTTCAGCGTCTGGCCGGCGATCAGGATCTGCGGGTCGACTTCGGGGTTCAGGGCCAGGATCTCGGCCACCGGCACCCCGGTCTTGTGGGCGATCGCGGTAAGCGTGTCGCCGCTCTTCACCGTGTAGGAGGCGGCTCTGGTCCGCTGCTTTTCGCCTTCGCCTTCGTGTTTGGCCTGGCCCGAGCGGTGGCGGTGGCCCAGATGGGATTCGTCGCTGGTCGGCCCGGAGACGATCGCCACCACCGCGACGACGGCGGCGACCAGGGCCAGAGCGGCTAAGAGGCGGGCGAGAACGCTGGAGCTTTTTTCCATGGGAGCGAGGGTTTTCCGGTCGGCCGCGGTGATCGTAGCGGCGCAACTGGCGGCTTCAGCCGCCGGCGACGTCCCAGGTCGCCGCCCGCAGGCGCTCGGCGGCGGCGGCCGGGTCGGGATCGGCGGCGATTCCGCGCGAGGCGGCGACCAGGGCCGAGGCCGGGCCGGCGGCGAAGGCGGCGCCGAGCAGCTCAGGGCGGCCGCCCTGAGGGCCGACACCGGGAATGAGGAAGATCGCGCGCGGCATCAGCTCCCGCAGCCGGGCCAGGTGCTCGGGCTCGGTCGCGCCGACCACCGCACCCATGCCGCTGAGACCGCTCTCCCCGAGCAGGCGATCGGAGAGGCCGTCGACGAGCTCTGCCAGGCGCTCGTGCAAGGGGGCCCGGGGCGCCGGCAGGTCCTGGACGTCGGCGGCGCCGGGGTTGCTGGTGCGGACCAGGGCGAAGATCCCGGCGCCGGCGGCAGCAGCGGCGGCGACGAGAGGCTCCAAAGCGTCGCTTCCCAGCAGCGGGTTGGCGGTGAAGGCGTCCGCTCCGAGCCCGGGGACGGGGCCCCAGGGGGTGGGCGTCTCGCCGACCAGAGCCTGGGCGTAGGCGGCGGCGGTGACGGGGACGTCGCCGCGCTTGCCGTCGGCGATCACCAGCAGGCCGGCCTCCTGGGCCGCGGTGCAGACGTCCTGCAGCGCTGCCCAACCGGGGGCGCCGAGGCGCTCGAAGCAGGCGAGCTGTGGCTTCATCGCCACGCAGGCGGGTCCGGCCAGCTCGATCAGGGTGCGGCAGTGGGCGGCGACGGCGGCCGCCGCCAACTTGGCGGGCGGGCCGTCGTCGCCCGCCCGCGCCCCCTCCCCGGCCAACTGGGCCGGGTCGGGGTCGAGGCCCAGGCAGATCTGGCTGCGGCGCTCAGTTACCAGCGCCGCCAGCCGATCGGCGAACTGCGGAATCAGCCGCCCTTGACCTTGGTCTTCAGGGCCGAGCCGGCGGAGAAGCGGGGAACTTTGCCGCCCGGAATCGTGATCCGCTCACCGGTGCGCGGATTGACGCCCTGACGGGGCCCGCGCTCGGCGACATGGAATTTGCCGAAGCCGGTGAAGCTGACCTCGTCGCCGGAGCTCAGGGCACCGGTGATTGCGTCGAGCACAGCCTCGACCGCGTCGCTGGCAGCTTTTTTGCTGCCGAGCCGGTCGTCGCCTGCCAGTTGATCCAGAAACTCAGCCTTGGTCACGTCGAAACTCCTCCTCGGGGTTGAAGATCGGCGCAATCTAACAGTGGCTACGGCGTAACCGTGCGCTAGGCCTGATGCGGTCTGTCACGAACCGCTGATCGACATCTCGGCGATCAGCAGCGGCGGCGTCTTGACCGAGCCGCCAAATGGGACCCAGCGCGACTCCGAGCCGGCCTCCTGGACGGCGCCGAGCATCGAGACCAGATCGCCGGCGATCGTGAACTCCCGCAGCGGCTCCGCCAGCGCTCCGTCGCGGATCGCGCGGCCCGAGGCGCCGACCGAGAAGACCCCCGTCACGGGGTTGACG
>DASWQL010000053.1:0-49661 GCA_036403715.1 Solirubrobacterales bacterium | reverse complement strand
CTCGATCTACGGCTTTGCCAAGGCGACCACGCCGCTCCTCGACAAGCCGCTGGAAGGGCCGGTCTACCTGCGCTCGAGCTCCAACCCGCTGCCCGACCTGGTGGCGACCATGAACGGCCAGTTCGACATCGAGCTGGCGGGACGGATCGACTCGGTCAACGGCGGCATCAGGAACACCTTCGAAGTGGTTCCGGACGCCCCGGTCTCCCGCTTCGTCCTGAAGATGAAGGGCGGCGAGAAGAGCCTGCTGGTCAACTCGCGCAACCTCTGCAAGTCGACCTCCAAGGCGGAAGTGAAGATGATCGGCCAGAACGGCAAGCGGGCAAGCTCCCGCCCGGTGGTACGGAACAGCTGCGGCAAGAAGGCAGCCCGCGCCAAGCACCGCGGGCGCTAGGCGATGCGGGCGCTGAGCTTGGTCTTGGCCGCGGTGGCGCTCTCCGCCACCGCGGCGCTCGCCTCCGCCGAGGTCACCCAGGAAGGCAACCTGCGGGTCTCCTTCACCGGCGGGATCGCGCCTCACAAGCTGCCTCGCCGCGGCACGGCGCCGGTCAAGGTCACCCTCGCCGGGGAGATCAAGACCACCGACGGCACCCCGCCGCCGCAGCTGCGGACGATCTCCTTGGCGATCAACCGCAACGGCCGCCTCGACTACCACGGCCTGCCGGCCTGCCACTACCACCAGATCCAGCCCGCCTCGACCAACGAAGCGATCGAAACCTGCCCGGACTCGGTGGTCGGCAAAGGCGCCTTCCGGGCCAACGTCCTGCTGCCCGAACAATCCCCCTTCCCCTCGGCCGGCAAGGTCGTCGCGTTCAACGGCATCCTCCACGGGCGACACGTCATCTTCGCCCACATCTACGGCACCGTGCCGCTGCCGCAGTCGAGCGTCCTCGCCTTCGCCCTCTCCCGCACCGGCGGCACCTACCGCACCACCCTGACCGCCGAGCTGCCCCGGGTCGCCGCCGAATGGGGCTACGTCTCCGGGGTCTCGCTCTCGCTCAAGCGCACCTTCATCTACCGGGGGCGCACCCGCAGCTTCCTCTCCGCCGGCTGCCCCGCTCCGGCCGGCTTCCCCGGCGCGACCTTCGCCTTCGCCAAGGCTTCCTTCGGCTTCGAAGACGGGCGCACGCTGAGCTCGACGCTGACGCGGAGCTGCGGGGTCGCGGCGGAGGCGGGCGGCAAGACCGGGGCGGGTGCCCCTTAGGCAGCGTCGACGAAGGCTTCCCCCACGACCGCCCACCAAGCATTGCCGGGGACAGTGGCTGTCGTCTCTCTCCCTGGAGGATGGCGCCATGAGGCGCTCGGTCCCTACCTGGCGTCTCGGAAGGACAGCGACCCCGGGCGTCAGGAATCCTTTTCCGGCGCCCGGGGCGCCGTTCCGGTCAGCGGGCTAGCGCTCGCGGCGGCAGCACGCGCAGCTGCGACAGCGGCGACGGCAGCAGCCAGAGCACGCCGGCGAGGGCACCGACTGCGGCGATCCAGAGGGTGGGACGGAGGCCGATGGTCGCCGCCAGGAGGCCACCGCCGAGCGCGCCGACCGGTCGCACCCCGTAGTTGACGAGCATGTAGGCGCCGGAGACGCGGGACCGGAGCTGGTCGGGGATCAGCGCCGCGAAGAGGGCGCCGAGCCCGACGTCGAGGATCATCATCCCGATGCCGGAGAGGAACTCGGCCACCGCGACCATCGGGATCGTCACCAGATTGGAGCCGCCGGCGGCGGGGACCAGGAGTAGCGGCGCGGGGGAGAGGACGAAGGCGAGGATCAGGGCGTGGCCGAAACCGATGCGGCGGCTGAGCCGGCCGGCGATCAGGGTGCCGAGGACGCTCCCGAGGGCGCCGACCCCGAGCGCCAGGCCGAGCGCGGCGGCGCCGATCCCGAGTTCTTCGGTCGCGTAGAGCACCAGCAGGGCGAAGAAGGCGGCGTTGAACAGGTTCAGCGTCGCCGAGGCCCCCAGGCAGGCGCGCATCAGCGGGGTCCGGGCGATGAAGCGCCGGCCCGCCGCCCGCCGGCCGGGTTCGCCGTGGGGCTCCGCCGGCTCGGGCTCCGCCGCGGAGATCCGGCGCAGGAAGGACGCCGAAAGCAGGTACGACGCGGCGTCGAAAAGCAAGGCGCCCGGTGCCGTCAGGACCTGCACGAGGATCCCGGCGATTCCATTGCCGCCGACGAGCGAGAGGGCGCGGCTGCCGTTGAGCAGCGAGCTCGCGTCGATGTACTCGTCGCGCTCGACGAGCGAGACGAAGAGCGTGTTGTAGGAGACGAAGAAGAGGACGCCGAGCGAGCCGACGGCGAAGGCGACGACGTAGAGCTGGGCCAGCGTCAGCAGGCCGAGCGCGGCGGCGACGGGGATCGTCGCAAGCAGGGCCGCGCGGCCGACGTCGGTCGCCACCATCAGCCGCCGTCGGCTCGGGCGACGGTCGGCCCAGGCGCCTGCATGGACCGAGAAGAGCAGGTTGGGCGCCATCCCGGCCGCGGTGAGCAGGCCCATCTGGGCGGCCCCCGCGTCGAGTGAGACGACCGCGAGCAGGGGGACCGCCAGCAGCGTCACCTGGTCGCCGAACAGCGAGATCGTCTGGCCGGTCCAGAAGCTGCGAAAACCAGGGTTCGTTCGCAGCAGCGGCGGCACCAGGCGCCGCATCGCTACTCCTCCGTGTCGGCGTCCTGCTCCGGAATCGGCACGCCGAGCCGGATCAAGGTGATCGGGCGCGAACCCTGCGGCCGCCGCGACGCGTCTTCGGTGCGGTCCACATAGGGCTCGGCGAGCTCAGCGATCCGCGCGCCGAGCTCGGCCAGCTCCTCCGCGGTGAGGTAGAGGACGTTGTCGGCCAGGATCGCTGCCTCCGCCCACTCGCGGGGTTCGGCCGGCCGGCGCTCGAGCCACTCGACGGCTTCCTCGAAGTAGCGCTCGACGACGACTCGCGCGAGCATCTTGCTCGCCTCGTCGGTCTCCGCGCTCGCCCCCGGCACAGGCCATTCGGTGAACATCGCGGTCGCCCGCCACGGCCGTTCCCGGCCCTGGCCGCCCCCGGCCTCCTCGACCAGCCCGTACTTCGCCAGCTGGCGGAAGTGGAAGGAGCAGCCGGCGGGGCTCTCGCCGATCGCCTCCGCCGCCTTGGTCGCCGTCAGCGGGCCGCGCCGCCGCAGCAGGCCGATCAGTTTCAGCCGGGTCGGATGGGCAACGGCGCGCAGGGCCATCGGGTCGGTGAGGGAGATCGTCCGGTTCATTGTTCGAAAGATAGCTTTCGAAAGGACGCTTTTCAAGAGCTCGGCAGGCCGCGGACGCGGTGACGTCGAAGATCAAGGACGGAATCATCTCCGGCCCACATGGCGCTCGCAACGCTGCATTACGGTTGGGCCGTGGCGGTAAGGCCCTCACCGGCGGCAATCGACTGGACACTCACCAGCTCCTCGAGATGACCCGTGTCGCCTGAGCCTGACTCGATCGATCGCTCGAAACCCCTCGCGGGTCGCGTGGCGGCGATCACCGGGGCTGGCAGCGCCGAGGGGATCGGCTTCGCAATCGCCCGCCGACTCGCCATGGATGGCGCCGCGGTCGCCCTCGGAGCGACCGGTGGCCACGTCCTCGAGCGGGTTGAGGAGCTGCGCGGGCTGGGTGCGACGGCGAGCGCCTTCGTCACCGACCTCACCGATCGCGAGGCGGCGCGGGTCGCACTCGAGCGGGTTGTCGCCGAGCTCGGTCCGGTCGACGTCCTCGTCAACAACGCCGGCATGGCCCGGCGCGGCGAGGAGGATCGGTCCGCCGCGCTCGTCGAACTGGCCGCCGCCGAGTGGGACCGGCAGCTGGAGATGACGTTGACGACCGTCTTCAACGTCACCCGTCTCGTCCTGCCGGGGATGCTGGAGCGCGGTTGGGGCCGAGTCGTCAACGTCGGCTCGGTGACCGGCCCGCTGGTCAGCTACCCAGGGCAGTCGGCCTACGCGGCCGCGAAGGCGGGCGTCGACGGTCTGATGCGAACGCTGGCGGTGGAGGTCGGTGCGGATGGAGTCACCGCCAACACCGTCGCCCCGGGCTGGATCGAGACGGCTTCCAGTACCGCGGAGGAACTGGGGGCCGGCAACGCCTCGCCGGTCGGCCGGCCCGGTCGGCCGGAGGAGGTCGCCGCCGCGGTTGCCTTCCTCGCATCGCCCGACGCCGGCTACATCACCGGCCAGTCGATCGTCGTCGATGGCGGCAACAGTGTCCGCGAGGATCGTCGTTGACCAACGGGCGTGCAGCAGAGTCAGTCCCTGAAGACGGTCGCCTGCGCGGCGCCGGCGCGGAGCATCTCGTGGAAGAGCACCCGCTTGCGACTCGACGGCTTCCGTCGAGCCCGCCGCCGTTACTTCCGCCTCCACCACCCGCGCCTCCCCAGGTAGTCGGCAGCCAGCTGGTACCCAGGCGGAACTACCTTGGGGGCGGGCGTCTGGACGACTCCAGCGAGCGAGCCGGGCTGCTCGAGCACCGGTAGGCGCAGCTGCAGGTTCGAGATCGCGATCGGCGCCTGGGCGTTCGACGGCCGCGCGTACGGGGCATCCGCGGGGAGCAGCTCCAACTTGGGGATGTGACCGGGCTCGAAGCGGTAGCCCTGCGGGTGCAGCTGGAAGACAAACCCGCTGCCGCCGCTTCCCAGCCGCAGCAGCCCCCGTGCGATAAGGGTCTCCGTGCCCGCGGGTGAGACGTCGAGCAGGCGCGCCGCGAGCTCGGAGTCCGAGCCCGTCGTGGCGATGTCGGCGACGATCGTCGGCGACCCGATCAGCGTGAAGCCGCCGGCGGGCGCCGCGGGCAGGCGATAGGTGGCGACGCCGGGCTGGTCGGCGCCCGGGGCGGTGGCACAGGCGCCTCCTCCGGCGATCGGATCGAAGGCCTCGCCGATCGTCGGATCGCCCGACCCCGGGACGACCGTTTGCGGCGCGGCTCCGTCGAAGCGGATCTCACCGGGGGCGAGGTCCTTCCAGGTGTCGGCCCTGTAGGGGCCCGCCGAGGGCGTGCCGCAGGTGGTGGTCAGCGCTTCCACGCTCGAGCTCGGTGCCGTCCCGACCCCCTTCAGGTAATGATCGAACCAGGCGTCCTCGCGCGCTTCGAAGGCTTTCTCGTCGGCCGCCTTGTTCTGACTGCGGGCGTGACCGTCGTCCATGAAATAGAGCGAGATCGGATCGCCGGCGTATTGCGAGCGGGTCCGGTTGTAGAGACGGATCGCCTCGTCGGGCGGGAAGAGGTCGTCGTTCCAGCCGCTCTGGATCAGCAGCGGCGCCGGCGGCTGAGAGTGGTCGATGTAATAGGAGGAGTGATGCGAGGTGATCTCGTCTATGACCGGCCCGGCGGCCGGGTTCGAGTCGTAGGGCTCGCCGGCATTGATCAGGCCGTACCAGGTGACGAGGTCCGCGCCGGCATCGGTGTCTGGCGGCGCGTAGTTGCTCGTCGCCAGGCCGAGTCCGAACAGGCCGGCGACGTAGGAGGCCTTCTCGACCCCGATCGGAGCCGTCCCGTCGGGGCCGCGGTAGGGCGAGTCGACCACGTAGTCGAGGGTTCGGCCGTTTGGCATCAAGGAGTAGGAGAGGTCACTCCAGGGCCATTGCGGCACCGCGGCGGCGATCGCCATCGACGTTCCTGCCGGGCTTTTCCAGGGCACCAGGGAGCCGTCGGGCAGCATCACCCGGTCGCGCAGCGCCGCCAGGGCCATCGAGATTCCGCCGCCGTAGGAGACGCCGGTGGAGCCGATCTTCCGGGGCTCGGCGACGCCTTCGTCTGCCAGCACGGAGATCAGGTACTGGGCGTCGCGAACCTCGTAGCGGTCGTCCATCAGGTGGTTGTAGCCACTGGCGCAATTCGGTTGGGCGAGGATCTTGTCGGGGTCCATTGCGCCACAGGAGTTGCCCCAGCCGCGGTCGCTCATGCTGAAGACGACGTAGCCCTCCTCGGCCCAGTGCTGCGTCTGGGCTTCGAGACCGATCTTCGAGCCTCCCCAACCATGGAAATCGCCGATCACCGGATAGGGCCCGTCGGGGCCGGAATCCGGCGCGGGCGGCAGGATCACGTTGACGTCGATCTTGGTCGTCCCGTCCCAGGTCGTGGTCGGGCCGCCGCAGAGCCGGACGTCGCCGTTGGCAGGCTGTGCGACGCAGCCGAGGTGCCCTCCGTAGAGGTTGGTGACGTTCGCCCCGGCGACGGGAGCAACGATCAGCGCGCCCGCGGCCAGCGCAGCCGCGACGCAGCCTCCGGCGCCTGCCCTGATTCTCACCTCGCCGCTCCCATCCCAGCCGCTTCCTTCCCGGGATCGGCAAGGACCAAACCACGGCGCCGCGGCCCATGCGTCGGGACGGTCCACCTAAGCTGCTTGTCGACGTGACCGGCGTCGCCCCCGAAGCCTTGCCAAGCGACGAGATCCGCGTCTGGAGCGCCGAGCTTCGCCAGGGTGGGCGGCTGGACGCATGGGCCGCGGTCCGTGTCGCCCTCTCCAGCTGCCTCGACCGTGACCCCCCCTCGCTGGCGTTCCGGCGAGATCCGGGCGGCAAGCCGAGGTTGGACGCCGAGCCGGGCTCCGACGGAGAGCTGCACTTCAACCTCGCGCGCAGCGGCGACACCTGTCTGATCGCCGCCACGCGCCTCGCTCCGGTCGGGGTCGATGTCGAGCACGTCGTGGCGTTCCCGGAGTTGGACGAGATAGTGAGGAAGCGCTTCGCGCCGGAGGAGGCAGCGGCGATCTTGTCCCTCGAGGGGGCGGAGCGGCTGCGAGCCTTCTACCGCTGCTGGACCCGCAAGGAGGCCTGCCTGAAGGCGAGCGGAGTCGGGATCGGCGGCGGGCTCGACGGCGTCGTCGTCAGTGTCGGCGAGGGGCGGCCGAGCGCGGTCTCCAGGTACGGGGACGACCATGACGGCTGGTCAGCGGCCGACGTTCTGCTCCCCGACGGCATCGTCGGCGCCGTCGCGCTGCAGGGAAAGCACGAGCTTCCCCAAGCACGCCTGGAAGCCTGGGACCTCGGGTCGGGAGCCGGTCGGGGTAGCCTGGAATCGAGAGAGTCCTGAGATGTCGAGTGATCTGACCCATCTTCCGCAACCCTCGTCGGTCCACCCCTCGCAGCTCACCGAATTCATCCGCCATTGCGAGGCAGCGACCGGCCAGAGCTTCGCGGACCAGACGGCCTTCCACGACTTCTCCGTCGCCGAATACCGGCGCTTCTGGACCCTCTTCCTGGACTGGTCGGGGCTGGCCTACGAGGGCGACCCTGAGCCCGTCTGCACCTCCGACCGCTGTGAGGATGCGAGCTTCTTCCCGAACCTGCGGCTGAGCTACGTCGAGAACCTGCTGCGCTTCGACTCCGACGAGGACGGCGAGCGGACCGCGATCGTCGCCCTCCGTGTCGACCGCGAGCCGGAACGGATCAGCCGCCGCGAGCTGGGCGACCGCGTCCGCCGGCTGGCGGCGCACCTGCGTCAGCTCGGCGTCGGGTCGGGGGACCGCGTCGCCGCGATCGCCGGCAACAACGCCGAGGTCGTCGTCGGGGCCCTCGCGGCCGCGGCCCTCGGCGCCACCTTCTCCAGCGCCGCCCCCGACATGGGCGCGCCCACCGTTCTCAGCCGCTTCGAGCAGTTGCGGCCGAAGATCCTGATGGCCAACCTCGACGACGGGGCGAGGGCGGAGGCGACGTCGCTTTCGGAGCGCGTCGGCGAGGTCGCCCGCTCGCTTCCCTCGCTGGTCGGCCTGATCGCGCTCGACGAGGGAGCCGTTCCGTCGCCGCTCGGAGTGCCGGTCCGACGGCTCTCGGAGCTCCTTTCCTCCGCGGCCGCGGGGGAGAGCGACCGGGCCTGGGAGCGCTTCCCCTTCAACCATCCCCTCTTCGTCCTCTTCTCCTCCGGCACGACGGGCGCGCCGAAGTGCATCGTCCACGGCGCCGGCGGCACCCTGCTCGAGCACCTCAAGGAGCACCGCCTCCACGTCGACCTGCGCGAGCGCGACCGGCTCTTCTTCCACACCTCGGCCGCCTGGATGATGTGGAACTGGCAGCTCTCGGCGCTGGCCTGCGGCAGCGAGATCGTCCTCTTCGACGGCGCCCTGAGCGGGCCGGAGACGCTCTGGAGGCTGGTCTCCGACGAGGCCGTGAGCGTCTTCGGAACCAGCCCGCCCTTCTTGCAGATGTGCGAGGACGCCGGCTACTCGCCGCGCCAGGAGGTCCCCCTGCCGGCGCTGCGAGCGGTGCTCTCGACCGGCGCCGTGCTGAACGACTGGCAGTACGACTGGGTCGGCGAGCAGGTCGGCACCCTGCCGCTGCAGTCGATCTCCGGCGGCACCGACATCATCGGTTGCTTCGTCCTCGGCAGCCCCAACCTGCCGGTCGAGCGGGGGAAGATCCAGTCGCGCAGCCTCGGCTTCGACGTCCAGGCGCTGCGCTCGCCCGAATCGCCGGCGGGCTCCGCGATCGGCGAGTTGGTCTGCGCCAACCCGTTTCCGTCGCGCCCCCTGGGCTTCCTCGGCGACAGCGGAGCCCGCTTCCACGACGCCTATTTCGAGCAGAACCCCGGGGTCTGGACCCACGGCGACCTGATCGAGTTCGACGACCGCGGCCAGTCCCGCATCCACGGCCGCTCCGACGGCGTCCTCAACATCCAGGGGGTTCGCATCGGCCCCGCCGACGTCTACCGGGCGCTGCGCGAGGTCCCCGAGGTGGCAGAAGCAATGGCCGTCGAGCAACGCGGGGCGGAGGGCAGGGGCGAGAGCCGTCTCGTCCTCCTCGTCGTTCTTCGTCCTGGCGTCGCGCTCGACGGGCCGCTCGGGCTGCGGATCCGTCGCACGATCGCTCGCCAGGCGACGCCCCTGCACGTGCCCAAACTCGTCGTCGCGGTCGACGCCCTGCCGACGACCCACAGCGGCAAGCGCTCCGAGAAGGCCGGGCGCGACGCCGTCAACGGTCTCGCCCCGGTCAACTTGAAGGCGCTGCGCAACCCGGAGTCGCTGGAGCGGATCCGGGCGGCGGTGGCCGAAGCCGAAGAGCATCCGCGGCCAGGGGCCGGGCCGCCGCCCGCGGCCGACGCCCCGACCGCGGATCGCCTGCGGGGGATCTGGGAAGAGCTGCTGGAAGTGGAGGGGCTGCGGCCCGACGACAACTTCTTCGAGCTGGGCGGGACCTCGTTGCAGGCGGTGCGGCTCTTAGCGCTGGTCGAAAGCAGGATCGGCGTCGAGCTGCCGCTCTCAGCGATGGTCGAGGCGCCGACGATCGCAGAGATGGCGGCGCTGATAGACGATCCCGGCAAGAGCTTCAGCCCGCTGGTGCTGCTGCGTCCCGGCAACGACGAGCCGCCGCTGTTCTTCATCCATTCGCTGCGGGGCGACGTCCTGGAGATGCGGCGGCTGGCGGTGGAGCTGAGCACCGACGTGCCGGTCTACGGCCTGCGCGCTCGCGGCCTCGACCCTCGTCTGGAGCCCGAGACGCGGGTCGAGGAGATGGCCGAGTCCTACCTCGAGGCGATCCGCTCGGTGCAGGGCCACGGCCCGTACAGGGTCGCCGGCTACTCGTTCGGCGGCCTGGTCGCGTTCGAGATCGTCCGCCGGCTGAGCGAGCGCGGCGAGCAGGTCGGCTGGCTGGGGCTGATCGACGCCGAGGTGGACCCCGGCTGCCTGGCGCCGGTCGCCCGCCGGCGCTTCCGCGCCGCACGCCCGTTCCATCTCGCCCGCTCGGCTCTCTCCGACCCGCGCACGAAGGTTCCCCGCTACCTGCGGCGCATGGTCCTGGAGGTGTGGCCCGGAGCGCCGATCGCTGCGCCGCCTCTCTCCGATGAAGACGCGCTCTTCTCGCCGCGCCTGCGCCGCATGGCGGCGGTCTGCCAGCGCGCCGCCGATGCCTATCGGCCGCAGCCGTTCGACGGTTCGGCCACTTACTTCGTCCCCGAGACCCGCCGCCTCGGCCTCTACTGCGACTCGATCCCGGTCTGGACCCGGGTGATGCGCGGCGGCCTCGAGGTCGAGACGGTTCCGGGTGGGCACCTCGAGATGGCCTCGGAGGCCAACGTCGGCACCCTCGCCAGGCACATCGATGAGCACCTCCGCCGAGCTGCCTGACGCTCGCCGGATACGCCGCCGCTTCTCTGGCTCGAGGTCTTGAAGGTCGCCGCTCGACGCCGGCGTTGGCCCGGGGAGCAGCTCGATCGCCTCTCGACCCTTCTGCCGGACCCTTCCTCGGCGGCTCGTCCAGCTCGGCTGCCGAGGCCGACACCGCCGTTTGCTTCAATCCGGGCACCAGAGAAAGGAGGTGGTCCTAATTTTGAGTCACATGCTTGAAGGGACTCTGGAGGTGCAGGGCCGCTAGGCGCCGCACTGGTTCGGGCGCCCGGCGGAATCCACCCCGGGCACCGGCGAGCAAAGGGAGACCGGGCTTTGTCCCACCTGGCCGTAGTTCCCGCGTTCGTTCCCAGCACCAGGCAAGGGCCGCCTTCGGGCGGCCCTTGCTATTTCCGCGCCAGGCCGTCCTGAGCTTCGGAGAGCAGCTTCGAGGCGATCCGCCAGCGGCGCTGGAGCTTCCCTTCGATCGAGACCGATTGGCAGCCGGCGACTTCGACGCAGTCGCCCCAGGCGTTCCCCGCCTCGATGTATTCGTCGAAGCCGCTCTCGGCGACGGTTCCCGCTCGCCGCAGGCAGTCGATCTGCAGCTGCTTCACCGGCAGGCTGTCGTAGGCGCCGCGGACCTCCTTCAGTTCGTCGACGTACTGCTGGTAGCTGACCCCGGCGACGAGGTGGTCGCGGAGCTGGTCCATGGAGCGGAGGAAGCCGCCGAGCTGGGTGCGGCAGCGGTCGCCGCTGGAGGCTGAGTGGACCGTGGGGGCCCGCGCCCCCCCGGGCGGAGCGGCCGCATTATGGTGATCGGCTGCGGCGGTTTTCGGCTTAGCCGCCGCCGCCGGCGCTTGCTTCTCGCGCGCCGCCGGCGCCTGGTCACCGCAGCCCGGCAGCGCCGGCACCAGCGCCGCCAGGGCGACCGCGGCGAGAAGCCGCGAGCCGGTGCTGTAGAAACTCCGGCGATGCCGACGGGAAAGGGAACCGTGCGGGCGGCGCTCGCCGTGGCGGCGCTGGCCCTTGCCCTTTTCGCGCCCAGCGCCAGGGCCCTGAGCGGCAACGGCAGCGTTCTCGTCGTCGGCGACAGCCTCGAGGAACTCACGTCGCCCTATCTGGAGCGCTACCTCCACGGCGTGCCGGTGACCGTCAACGCGGTCGGCGGCTCCAACACCTTCGAAATCTTCGATTTGTTCCAGGAAAGCTATGACCCGTCCCAATCCGTGATCGTCTTCGACGGCGGCACCAACGACAACCCCAACTATCCGCAGATCCTCGCGGAAAATCTGCAGAAGGTCGCGGCGACCGTCGGCGACCGCTGCATGGTCGTGCCGACGATCCACGGCTACACGGTCGAAGGCACCAACAACGACGGCAAGAACCGGGTAGTCGCGGAATTCGCCGCCTCGCGCCCGGGGACCCAGGTCCCCGACTGGGCGGGGGCGATCGCCGCCGATCCCGGAATCCTCCAATCCGACGGCCTGCACCCGACGCCGGAAGGCGCCGACCTGCGCGCGCAGCTGATCGCGCAGGGAGTGCTCGCCTGCCTCGCCTACGCCGAAACGACCCAGCCCGTGGCGCGGGCGGCGCCGGTGGAGGCGACGCGGATGCGGCCCGTCAGCCGTCTCGTCGACCGCGAAGAGGCGATGCGGGAGGAGTTCGCCGACGAGGTGCTGCGCCAGGCGGCGGCCGTGGCGGCGACCCAGCTGCTGCTGCCCGGCACCTGAGACAAGCGCCGCATACGTGGTATTCCTTCTCGGATGAGCCGCGTATCCGACGACGAGCGGGCCGCCGGCTCGGCCGAGTGGAGGGAGAGCTACGGGGCGACGCCGGAGCGCAACGCCGAGTTCTCGACGATCTCCGGCCAGGAAATCGAGCCGCTCTACACGGCCGAGGACGTGGGCCCCGATGTCGAGGACCGGGTGGGGCATCCAGGCTCCTTCCCCTTCACCCGTGGGCCCTACCCCTCGATGTACAGGGGGCGCCTCTGGACGATGCGCCAGTTCGCCGGCTTCGGCACCGTCGAGGAGACGAACGAGCGCTTCCACTACCTGCTCGACCACGGCCAGACGGGCCTCTCGACCGCCTTCGACATGCCGACCCTGATGGGCTACGACTCCGACCACGAGCGCAGCCTCGGCGAGGTCGGCCGCGAGGGCGTCGCCGTCGACACCCTCGCCGACATGGAACAGCTCTTCGCCGGGATCCCGCTCGGCGGCGTCACCACCTCGATGACGATCAACGCCCCGGCGGCGATCCTGCTCGCCTTCTACGTGCTGGTCGGGGAGAGCCAGGGCGTGGCGCCGGAGAAGCTCGGCGGCACGATCCAGACCGACATCCTCAAGGAGTACATCGCCCAGAAGGAGTGGTGCTTCCCGATCGAGCCGGCGCTGCGCCTGGTCACCGACATGATCGAGTGGTGCACCGACAACATGCCGCGCTGGCACCCGGTCTCGATCTCCGGGTACCACATCCGCGAGGCAGGTTCGACCGCCCAGCAGGAGCTCGCCTTCACGCTCAAGGACGGCTTCACCTACGTCGAGCGGGCGATCGAGCGCGGCCTCGACGTCGACGACTTCGCTCCCCGGCTCTCCTTCTTCTTCAACTCCCACATCGACTTCTTCGAGGAGATCGCCAAGTACCGGGCGGCGCGGCGGATCTGGGCCCGCGAGCTGCGCGACACCTACGGCGCCAAGAAGGAGGAGTCGATGCGGCTGCGCTTCCACACCCAGACCGCCGGCGTCTCCCTCACCGCGCAGCAGCCGCTCAACAACATCGTCCGCACCTCGCTGGAGGCGCTGGCGGCGGTGATGGGGGGAACCCAGTCGCTGCACACCAACTCCTACGACGAGGCGCTGGCGCTGCCGACCGAGGAGGCGGTGCGGGTGGCGCTGCGCACCCAGCAGATCATCGCCACCGAGTCCGGCGTCACCAACACCGCCGACCCGCTCGGCGGCTCCTGGTTCGTCGAGAAGCTGACCGACGAGATGGAGCTCGCCGCCTATCAGTACTTCGCCCGCATCGACGAGCTCGGCGGCATGGTCGAGGCGATCCGCCGCAACTTCCCCCAGCGCGAGATCGCCGACGCCTCCTTCACCTACCAGCAGGAGCTGAACGAGCGCCGCCGCATCGTCGTCGGCGTCAACGACTTCACCCAGGAGGACGAAGAGCCGACGCCGATCCTGAAGATCGACCCGGCCCTGGAACGCAAGCAGACCGATCGCCTCGCCGCGACCAAGGCGGGTCGCGACTCCACCGCCGTCGAGCGCGCCCTCGCCGAGCTCAAGAGCGCCGCCGCCGGGGAGGGCAATCTGATGCCGCCGATCGTCGAGGCCGCCCGCGCCCAGGTCACCGAGGGCGAGATGATCGCGGCGATGCAAGAGGTCTTCGGCACCTACACCGAGTCACCGGTCTTCTAGGAGCAACGAGGGAGGATGAGAATGGAGGCAGGCGAGGGCCTGTACGCAATTCCGCAGGACCTGGTCGACTTTCGCGAAACGATCCGCCAGATCGCCGCCGAGCGGATCGCCCCGCGCGCGGCTGAGATCGACCGCGAGGAAAAATACCCGTGGGACATCCGCAAGCTGCTCGCCGAGCAGGACATCCTCGGGCTGCCCTTCGCCGAGGAGTACGGGGGGACCGGGACCGGGACCCTGATGCTCCAGATCGGCGTCGAGGAGATCGCCAAGGCCTGCGCCTCCAGCGCTCTGATCCTGATGATCCAGGAGCTGGGGACGCTGCCGATCCAGCTCTTCGGCTCCGACGAGCAGAAGGAGCGGTTCCTGCCGCGGTGCGCGAGCGGCGAGTGGTCGCCGGCCTTCGCGCTGTCGGAGCCCGAGGCCGGGTCCGACCCCGCCGCGATGCGGACGAGCGCTGTGCGGGACGGCGACGAATGGGTGATCAACGGGCAGAAGAGCTGGATCACCAACTCCGGGGTCGCCGACTTCTACGTCGTCTTCGCGACGACCGATCACGAGAACCGCCGCACCAGCACCTTCATCGTCGAGAAGGAGCGGGAGGGGTTGGACCCCGGCAAGCTCGAGCACAAGCTCGGGATCAAGGGGTCGCCGACCGGCTCGCCGAGCTTCGCCGACGTCAGGGTCCCGCACGAGAACCTCGTCGGCGAGGAGGGCAACGGCCTGCGGGTGGCGCTGGGGACGCTCGAGCGGACTCGGCTCGGGGCCGCCGCGCAGGCGGTCGGGATCGCACAGGGGGCGACGGACTTCGCCAACTCCTACTCGAAGGAGCGGGTCGCCTTCGGCAAGCCGATCAACGAGCTGCAGGCGATCCAGTTCAAGCTGGCCGACATGGAGGCCGGAACCGCCGCCGCCCGCGAGCTGCTCTACAAAGCGTGCTCGATGGCCGACCGACCGGCCCGCCCGGCGGACCTCGGCAAATGGACCTCGATGGCGAAGTTGATCGCCTCCGACAACGCGATGAGAGTGACCGTCGAGGCGATCCAGGTGCTCGGCGGCTACGGATATGTCAACGAGTACCCGGTCGAGCGAATGATGCGCGACGCCAAGATCACGCAGATCTACGAGGGCACCAACGAGATCCAGCGCGTCGTGATCGCCCGTTCGATGCGCTGAGTAGGGACTCCGCGGCGTCCTCCGAGCGGTCCCCTTTTGCTTCGGGACGCTTGTATACTAGTATTCCGCGTCTGCCCAAGGGCGGCGAGAGGTCCCGATTCCCCGGAGGAGCGCCAGTGGCAGAGCCGATTCCCATCAGTAGCGCTAGGAGAGTCGGCGGCTCGCTGCCGCGCCACGCACCCGCCCGCCTCCGCGTCTACGCGGCGCTGCGCGACGCCATCGTCCGCGCCGAGCTGGCGCCCGGCGCCCAGCTCTCGGAGAACGAGCTGGCCGAGCAGCTGGGCGTCAGTCGCACGCCGATCCGCGAGGCGCTCGGGCGCCTGCGCGACGACCGCCTGGTCGAGGTCGTGCCCCAGCTCGGCACCTTCGTCTCGAAGATCAGCACACAGGCGGTGACAGACGCCCAGTTCATCCGCGAGGCGCTCGAGTGCGCCGCCGTGCGTCCCGCGGCCGAGCGGGTCGGCGACGAAGGCATCGCCGCGCTGGAGGAGAACCTGCGCTCACAGGAGCGGGCCCGCGCGGGCGACGATCTCGACGCCTGGTATCTGCTCGACGACGCCTACCACCGCGAGCTCTGCGACCTCAGCGGCCACCCCAGCGTCTGGCCGGTCAGCGAGCGCGCCAAGTCCCACCTCAACCGGCTGCGCCGGATCAGCCTGACGATGCCCGACTACCTGCCGGAGATGATCGTCGAGCACCGCGCCGTCGCCGACGCGGTCGGGCGCCGCGATCCCGACGCCGCCGAGCTTGCCCTGCGCCACCACCTGCGGATGGTCCTGCGCGAGGTTCCGCGGATCCGGGAACAGCATCCCGACTACTTCGAGGAGCCCTGATGGCCACGGTCGCCGTTCCCACCGAGGTGCTGCGGATGTACGGGACGATGGCGCTGATCCGGCACTTCGAGGAAGCGGCCGAGCGCCAGTACAAGGCGGCGCGGATCGGCGGCTACTGCCATCTCTCGTCCGGCCAGGAGGCGGCGACCGTCGGCACGATGGAGGCGCTTGGCGAGGAGGACCTGCTGGTCACCGGCTACCGCTGCCACGGCTTTGCGCTCGCCCGCGGCGTGCCGCCGGAGTCGGTGATGGCGGAGCTGTTCGGCCGCCGCGACGGCTGCGCCCACGGCCGCGGCGGCTCGATGCATCTGCTCGACGTCGAGCGTGGCTACTACGGCGGCTGGGGGATCGTCGGCGGCCAGCTGCCGATCGCCACCGGGATGGCGCTCTCGCTGGTGCGCCGCGGCTCCGGGCGGGCGGTCCTCTGCGAGCTCGGCGACGGCGCGATCAACATGGGGGCCTGGCACGAGTCGCTGAACCTGGCGGCCCTCTGGCGACTGCCGATCGTCTTCCTCGTGATCAACAACCTCTACGGCATGGGCACCAGCGTCGAGCGCGCCTCCGCCGAGCCCGACCTCTACAAGCGCGCCGCCGCCTACCGGATGCGCGGCGAGCGGGTCGACGGCGACGACGTCGAGGCCGTGCTCGAGGTCTCCGGGGAGCTGCTCGCCGAGGCGCGCCTCGAGCGTCGCCCCGCCCTGCTGGAGGCGATCACCTACCGCCACCGCGGCCACTCGGTCGCCGACGCCGGTCTCGCCTACCGGACGCGCGAGGAGATCGCCGAGCACAAGAAGCTCGATCCGCTCGAGCGGACCCGGGAGCTGCTGCGCTCCCGAGGCGTCGCCGAGGCGGAGACCGAGGCCGCCGACAGTGAGGCGGCAGACGCGGTCGCTCGAGCGGTCGAGTTCGCGGAGTCCAACCCCGCTCCCGAGCTCGACCGGCTCGCGGCCGGCGTCTACGCGCCCGGCAGCGACGAGCAGTTCGAGCGGATGCGTCCCGGCAGCCCCTTCGGCGAGCAGGAGCTGGTCTTCGACGGAGGGCTGGGGCGGTGAGCGCGCCGGCGAGCGCAGCCGCGCCGGCCGGGGCCGGCGTCGAGACGATGAGCTACCGCGAGGCGCTGCGCCTGGCGATGCGCCAGGAGATGGAACGCGACGACCGCGTCTTCGTCATGGGGGAGGAGGTCGGGCTCTTCGACGGCTCCTACAAGGTGACCGCCGGGCTGCTGGACGAGTTCGGCCCCGACCGCGTCCGCGACACGCCGATCTCCGAGGAGGGCTTCCTCGGCGCCGGGGTCGGCGCGGCGATGCTGGGAGAGCGCCCGATCGTCGAGATCATGACCCTCAACTTCGTCCTGGTGGCGATGGACCAGGTGATCAACCACGCCGCCAAGGTCGGCGCGATGTTCGGCGGCGAGGTCCGCTGCCCGCTGGTGATCCGCACCCCCAACGGCGCCGGCAACCAGCTGACCGCGCAGCACTCGCAGTCCTTCGACGGTTGGTTCGCGGGGACGCCCGGACTGAAGGTCGTCGCGCCGGCCAGCCCCGCCGACGCCAAGGGGCTGCTGAAGTCGGCGATCCGCGACGACGATCCGGTCCTCGTGATCGAGAACCTGCCGATCTACAAAGAGAAGGGCGAGGTCGACGTCGACCCCGAGCTGACGACGCCGATCGGCCTGGCCGCCGTCGCCCGCGAGGGCTCCGACCTGACCGTCGTCTCGCACTCCTTCGCGACGGTGCGGGCGCTGCGAGTCGCCGAGAAGCTGGCGAGCGAGCGCGGCGTCGCGGTCGAGGTCGTCGACCTGCGCTCGCTGCGGCCGCTCGACGTGGAGACCGTCGCGGCCTCGGTGGCGAAGACGAACCGCGCCCTCTGCGTCGAGGAGGGTTGGCCCAGCTACGGGGTCAGCGCCGAGCTGGCGGCGCGGATCCAGCATGCCTGCTTCGACGACCTCGACGCCCCGGTCGAGCGGGTCGGGATGGCCGAGGTTCCGCTCCCCTACGCGAAGGAGCTGGAGCTGGCGGCAATGCCGACCGAAGACCGCATCGAGGCCGCGATCCTGCGGGTGCTGGACCTCGCCGGATGACCGACGTCGTCATGCCCCGCCTCTCCGACTCGATGGAGGAGGGGACGATCATCGCCTGGCTGAAGCAGGTCGGCGACGAGATCGCGGTCGGCGACGAGCTGGTGGAGATCGAGACCGACAAGGCGAACATGGCCTACGAGGCCGACGTCGCCGGGATGCTGACCGAGATCCTGGCGGAGGAGGGACAGACGCTGGCGATCGGCAGCCCGATCGCTCGGGTCGGGGATGCCTCGGAGGTGGTCCGTGGAAACGGCGAGGGACAGGCCGCTCCGGCTGCGGGTCCTGTCGGGGCGGCATCCCCCACGGTGCTCGGCGGCGAAGCCGCCTCCGCGCCGCGGGGGACCCCCGCCCCCCCGCCACCCGCAGAAGGGGCGGGGGAGTCCCGCGCCGAGGGCTCGGGCCGCGTCAAGGCCTCACCGGTGGCAAAGAGGCTGGCCAGGGACAGGGGGCTGGAGCTCTCCCAGGTCCACGGGTCGGGGCCGGGGGGTCGGATCGTCAAGGCCGATGTCGAAGCTGCCGAGGTGCCGGCGGTGGCGGCCGGCGACGGGGCGGCTGCCGCGCCGCCGGCGCCCGGGGCCGAAGCCGCAGCGGTCTCGCCCTCGACCCCGGAGACGGCGAAGGGGCAGGTCACCGTCGAGGAGCCGAGCAAGCTGCAGCAGACGGTCGCGAGGCGGATGGCGGAGTCGAAGGCGACGGCGCCGCACTTCTACCTGCGGGCGGAGGTCGAGATGAGCAAGGCGGTCTCCGCGCGGGCGGCGCTGAAGGCCTCGGCCAAAGAGGGCGAGGTCGTGCCCTCCTTCAACGACATGGTCGTGAAGGCGGCGGCGATCGCGCTGCGGGAGTTCCCGAAAGCAAACGCGGCCTACCGCGACGGGCGCTTCGAGCTCTACTCGCGGGTCGGCGTCGGCGTCGCCGTCGCCGCCCGGGGGGCCTTGGTCGTGCCCACCGTCTTCGACGCCGACAAGAAGGGACTGCGCCAGATCGCCGCCGAGACCCGCGCCGCCGCCGCCAAAGTCCGCGAGGGGACGATCACCCCGCCCGAGCTCTCCGGCGCCACCTTCACCGTCTCCAACCTGGGGATGTACGGGATCGACGACTTCGACGCGGTGATCAACACCCCGCAGGCGGCGATCCTGGCGGTGGGGGCGATCGCCGAGCGGCCGGTGGTCAGAGGCGGCGAGATCGTCCCCGCCCAGACGATGCGGGTCAGCCTCGCCTGCGATCACCGCATCCTCTACGGCGCCGAGGGCGCCGAGTTCCTGGCGCGGATCCGGGCGCTGCTCGAAGAGCCGCTGGCGCTGGCGCTCTAGCCCCGGAGCAGATCGCCGTGCCTTTTGGTCCCTCTGGGAGGTAAAAGGCACGGCGATTCCCGCTGCGCCCGACCCCCTGCACTTTTTTGGCCCAGAGGGCTGCAAAGTGCAGGGTCGCTCAGGTGAGCTCAGGCGGCAGGGCTTTCGGTCCGTCGGGATAGAGCTCACGCAGCTGCTCCTCGGTCATCTCCAGCGTGTTCGCGGCTTCCGCCGGGGCGCCGACGACGAGCCAGAGCTGGTCGGCGTCGGTGTCGTTGAAGAGCTGGCGCACCGTGGCCGGCTCGACCAGCAGGGTGTCGAGCGGCTCCAGCGTCAGGACCTCATGGTCGACACGCGCCCGGCCGCTGCCCTCCAGCAGCACGTAGAGCTCCTCCTGGTCGCGGTGACGGTGCCTGGTCGAGGCCTGGCCCGGCGCCAGCCGCCACAGCCGCGCGCCCATCGAGCCGGCCTCGAGCTGCTTGCCGAGGTCGGTGTTGAGAATCGACATCTGATTGGACGGCCGCCAGTAGGCGTCGGCGGCCCTGAGGAGACGATGTGCCATCTCCCCATTATCGACGGCCTCCCTGGTCAGGTGGAGACGACGGGCGCCGCCACGGTGTCCGTCGGCGCGGCGTCTTCGGCCTGGTAGCGCTCCAGCAGCCGCCTCTCCTCGTCCCGCTTCGGGAAGGCGAAGAAGACGAGGGCGGCGCCGAGCGGGACGGCGACGATGCCGGCGGTGTAGGCCCATTGGTCGCCCTGCAGGAACGAGGACTTGGCCGCGGCGATGATCTGTTCGCTGTGGCCGGGGTAATGGGAGGCGGTGTCGGCGGCGCTGGAGAACGACTTCGTCAGTTCGTTCTGGACGTTTTCGGTGATCCGCTTCTGGTTCGGGGCGGCGGCGATCGCCGCGGTCACGGCGGCGGCGTAGCCGGCGGTCAGCAGGGCGCCGAGGATCGACTGCATGATCGCGCCGCCGAGGTCGCGCTGGAGGTCGGCGGTGCCCGACGCCATCCCGGCACGGGTCACCGGAACCGAGCCGGTCAGCGAGTGCGAGGCCGGGGTGCCGGCGAAGCCGACGCCGACGCCGACCAGCGCGTAGCCGAGCGCGACCTTCCAGTATGGGATGCCTGCCTTCCACAGCAGCAGCATCGCCAGGAAGCCGAGCAAGCAGAAGACGTAGCCCACCAACAGCGTGAAGCGGGCACCGCGGGCCTCGACCAGCTTCGCCGAGCGTGGGGCGACGATCACCATCAGCACCGCCGCCGGCAGGATCGCGGCGCCGGCGCCCAGGGTCGAGTAGCCGAGCACGTTCTGGAGGAACTGCTGGCCGACGAACATCGCCGCCATCAGCGAGCCGAAGACGATGATCCCGGCGCAGGCGGCGACCCAGAACACCCGCCGCCCGGCGACGGCGAGGTCGTAGAGCGGCTCGGGCGCCCGCCGCTGCCGCAGCACGAAGGCGCCGGCGGTGGCCAGCGCGATCAGGCAGAGGCCGATCGCCGGCCCCAGCTTGCCCGGCGCCGGCGCCAGGCTGATCCCCATCACCAGGGTCGCCACCATCACGATCGAGAGCAGGCCGCCCGGGTTGTCGACCGGTTTCGTCGTCTCGTTGACGTGGGCCGGGACGTAGCGCCAGGCCAGGAAAAGGGCGAGGGCGGCAAGCGGCAGGGTGACGAGGAAGACCGAGCCCCACTA
This sequence comes from Solirubrobacterales bacterium, assembly GCA_036403715.1. Taxonomy (GTDB): domain Bacteria; phylum Actinomycetota; class Thermoleophilia; order Solirubrobacterales; family 70-9; genus VAYN01. The sequence goes on along the minus strand of DASWQL010000053.1, from coordinate 29,137 downwards.
GAAGTGTTCGAGCAGGCCCCCCGAGAGCAGCGGTCCGAGCGAGGCGATGGCGCCGCCGAGCGCCGACCACAGCGCGATCGCCCGCGTCCGCGCTGCACCGGACCACAGCGCCGTGATCAGCGCCAGCGTCGTCGGGAAGGCCATGCCGGCGGCGACGCCGCCGAGCAGGCGGGCGGCGAACAGGACTCCGATCGAGGGCGACAGCGCCGCCAGCAGCGAGGCCGGGATCGAGAGCGCCATCCCCAGGATCAGCATCGTCTTGCGCCCGTAGCGGTCGCCGAGGGCGCCGAGGTAGAGGACCGACGCCGCAAGCCCCAGCGAGTAACCGACCGCGACGAGGTTGAGCGTCGTCTGGCCGGCGTCGAATTCCTTGCCGATGTCCGGCAGGGCGACGTTGGCGACGGCGAGGTTGAGGTTGGCGACGGCGGCGACGAGGATCAGGGCGCCGAGCACGAGCCCGGCCCGTTTCGGCCGGTTCGACTGCACCGCTCCAGCCCCCTAGATCTCGATCCAGGTGCCGGTCGGGCCGAGGTTTCGCAGCGGCGTGCCGTCGACGGCGCTGGCGCAACCCCAGGACTCGTGGATGTGGCCGAAGACCGCCAATCGGGGCCGCTTCTCTTCGACCGCCCGCAGCAGCGCCGGGCTGCCGAAGCTGGTGCCGTCGTTGCTGCGGTCGCAATGCCCGCGCGGCGGCGAGTGGAGGACGAGCACGGCGCCCTCGGGGCAGGGGGCGAGCATCTCGCTCGCCGTCTCGTCGTCGAGGTCGAAGCTCCATTCCCAGGGGGTCACCGGGATCCCGGCGCCGAGGCCGAAGAACTCGACGCCGTCGATCTCCGTGCCCTCGCCGTGCAGCACCGTCGCCGCACTCCAGCCGGAGGCCGCCTCGCGCAGGGCGTCGATGGTCTCGTTGTTGCCGGGCACCAGCACGGTCGGCGCCTCGATCGCCGCCAGCACTCCGATCGTCTCCTCCAGCCCCTCGTGGACCGAGGCGAAGTCGCCGGCGCCGATGACGACGTCGGCGCCGGCGGACATTTCGACCAGCGTCGTCGCCTGGACAAGGTCGGTGTGGAGGTCGCTGAAGGCGAGCAGCTTCACGTAATCAACCTACCCGCTCGGGGTCGGATCGGCGACGTCAAGCGAGGCCGGCAGTGGTCGGCTCCGGCCCCGGCTCCGCGATCTCTTCTTCGACCTTGCCGTCGGGCTTGCAACCAGGGCGACCACGAAGGCGACCGCCATCATCGGCGGGAGCCGACGTATGTATGTGGCGGCGTCGAGGGCCGGCCGGGCGGGCGGTTCGGTATTGTCGCCGGCGCATGCCCCCCGTCTTCTGGATCGGCCTCGGAATCGCCGGCGTCATCTTTCTGGTCGGCGCGATCGCCGGCGCCCGCTCCCGCACCGCGACCCTCGCCACCGGCGCCGCGATCGGGCTTTACCTCGGCGTGATGTGCGCCTTCCCGCTGCTGGCACTGGGCATCGCGACCAGCTGACGTGGCTGACGCCACCTCGATCCCCCGCGTCACCCTCCGAGACGGCGTTCAGATCCCCCAACTGGGTCTCGGCGTCTTTCAGGTGCCGCCGGAGGACACCCAGCGCGTGGTCGAGGTGGCGCTCGAGACCGGCTACCGGCACATCGACACCGCCGCCGCCTACCGCAACGAGGCCGGCGTCGGCGCCGCGATCGCCGCCTCGGGGCTGCCGCGCGAGGAGGTCTTCGTCACGACCAAGCTGTGGAACTCCGAGCAGGGGTACGACTCGGCCCTCGCCGGCTTCGAGAAAAGCCTCGGCCGCCTCGACCTCGGGTACGTCGATCTCTACCTGATCCACTGGCCGATGCCGCGCGCCGGCCTCTACCTCGAGACCTGGCGCGCCTTCGAACGGATCCACTCCGAGGGCGGCGCCCGCTCGATCGGCGTCTCCAACTTCCGCATCGAGGACTTGGAGACCCTCGAGCGCGAGGCGGAGGAGACGCCGACCGTGAACCAGATCGAGCTGCATCCCCGCCTGCAGCAGGCGGAGCTGCGCGCCTGGCACGCCGACCATGGCATCGCCACCGAGGCCTACAGCCCGCTCGCTCAGGGCCGCGTGCTCACCGACGAGACGATCGAGACGATTGCCGCCCATCACGACCGCACTCCCGCCCAGACGATCCTGCGCTGGCACCTGCAGCTCGGCAACGTCGTCATCCCCAAATCGGTGACCCCGGAGCGGATCCGCGAGAACTTCGAAGTGACCGACTTCGAGCTCAGCGAGGACGACATGGCGGCGATCGCCCGCCTCGACGCCGGCGAACGCACCGGCCCCGATCCCTCCAGCTTCGAAGTCAAATAGGTACGCCGCCGGCGGCGGCGGCTGAGAGGATGCGGCGGATGGCGGGCAAAGCACGAGCAGAGGCGGCGCGGAGCGAGCGCGTGCTGCCGGGAATCTGGCGCCTGCGGATGGCGCTGCCCTGGCCAGGGGTGCCGCACGGCAACGCCTGGGCGGTTGCCGCCGACGGCGGCATCGTCCTCTTCGACACCGGCATCGGCGGCGCCGGCGGGCTGCGCCGGCTCGACATGGCGCTGGCCCAGGCGGGTTTCGGACTCGAGGACGTGCGGCTGGTCGTCTGCACCCACTCCCACACCGACCACTACGGCCTCGCCGCGCCGATCACCGAGGCGGCCGGGTGCGAGCTCTGGATGCACCCTCGCTGGGAGCACGTGCGGCTGCTGGCCGACGACCCCGCGGCGGCGCTGGAGCAACGGCTCGAGGTCGCCCGCTCCAGCGGCGTCCCGCCCGCCGCCCTGGAGCGCTATCGCAGTGCCCGCAGCGACTCCGACACCGGAATCGAGACGATCAAGGTCCCCGACCGCGAGCTCGTGCCCGGGGTCGAGGTGGAGACCGATCTCGGCACCTGGCAGGTCCACGAGACCCCCGGCCACGCCCCCTCGCACGTCGTCCTCCACCAGCCGGAGCGCAGGCTGATGATCTCCGGCGACCACCTGCTCGGCCGCACTGTCCTCTTCTTCGACTATGGCCACTCGCCCGACCCGGTCGGCGAATTCCTCTCCAGCCTCAGCGCGGTCGAGCCGCTCGAGGTCGGCCTCGTCCTGCCCGGCCACGGCCGTCCCTTCCGCGACCCGGAGGCGAAGATCGCCGAGGCGCGGCGCCAGGTCGCCGAGCTGCAGGGCAAGGTGCGCGAGGCGCTGGCGGAGGGAGAGCGGACGGCCTTCGAGATCGTCGCCACGATCCTCGGCGAGGACAACCTCAACAGCCCCGCCGGCGCCTGGGTGCTGCAGATCGTCCTCTCCTTCCTCGACCACATGGCGATCGGCGGCGAGGTGGTGGTGGTCGACGGGACCGATCCGCAGCGTTGGCGGCTCGCGTAGCCTTCCCTCCCTCGATGGCCAGCTTCACCCTGCACCGCGACGTGGCGGCGCCGCCGGAGACGATATTCGCGGTGCTCACCGAACACCATCTCGCCGCGGCGAATGCCTGACGGCGGGCCGACGAAGGCCCGCCGGTTGCGCCACGCCGCCGGGCTGTTGCTGCAGCCGCGGCGGCTCTGGCGCGAGCAGCGGATCTGGGCGATCGGCCTGGTCGTCGCCGTCCTCGCCGTCGCCGCCGGCGCTCTCGTCGGCTATGAGCTGCTGAAGCGCCCGGCCGACGTCCACAACGAGGAAGCGATCAGACGCTTCGAGCCTCAGAGGCCGCCGAAACCTCCGGCGCGGGCGAAAACCGTGAACTGGCCGATCTTCGGCCGCGATCCCAGCCGCACCCGTTACCTGCCGGCGCGGGGGATCAAGCCGCCGTTCCGCAAGCTCTGGCGCTACACCGACAGGCCGTTGCTGGAGTTCCCGCCGATCTACGTCGGCGGCACGCTCTACGCCGTCAACAACAGCGGCTACGCCTTCGCGCTCGACGCGGACACCGGCAAAACGCTGTGGAAGCGACGGATCGGACGCCTCAACGCCTCCTCTCCCGCCTACGCCAGGCACCGCCTCTACATCGTCAACCTGGTCCCCGGCCACATCGTCAAGCTCAACGCCAAGAACGGCAAGATCATCTGGAAACGCCCGCTGCCCGGGCGCGCCGAGTCCTCGCCGGTGGTGATCGGCCGCACCGTCTACTTCGGCTGCGAGAACGGCGAGCTGTTCGCGATGAGCACCGGCCGCGGCGGGGTGCGCTGGTCGACGCCGCTGGGTGGGCCGATCAAGTCCGCCCCCGCCTACTACGGCGGCCGTCTCTACGTCGGCGACTACGGCGGCTACATGAACGCGGTCGATGCCAAAAGCGGCAAGCTGATCTGGCAGAGCGGCTCGCTCGGGCCCGGCTTCGGCGGCTCCGGCGAGTTCTACTCGACCCCGGCGGTCGCATACGGCCGCGTCTACGCCGGCAACAACGACGGTCGCGTCTACAGCTACGACATCAAGGACGGGACCCTGGCCTGGAGCTACTCGACCGGCGGCTACGCCTACTCGGGCCCGGCCGTCGCCAATACCCCCCACAGCCCGCCGACCGTCTTCATCGGCTCCTTCGACGGCAACGTCTACGCCCTCGACGCCAAGAACGGCGCCCTGCGCTGGAGCCGCTCGGCGGGCGGCCAGGTGGTCGGCTCGCTCTCGGCGATCGGCAACATCGTCTACGTCGCCGAGTTCACCGACAAAACGACCTCCGGCCTCATGATGCGCAGCGGCAAGCGGGTCTTCCGCTACCCGAAGGGGACCTACACGCCGGTGATCTCCGACGGGCGCCGGATCTACCTCACCGGCTACTCCAGCATCACCGCGCTGGAACCCCACCGGGCGGTGGTGGCGGTAGGCGCGGCGCGCCGGGTGCGAACGACGGGAAAAGCCCGGAATGGAGGCGCACCTTGAGCACCCGGAGGCTGGCCGAGTAGTTCTGGATCCGGTAGCTGCTGGTCGAGCCGAAGTCCTGGTAGTAGACGAGCATCTTGCAGCGAGGGTGGGTCTTCACCCAGGCGAACAGCTTGCGCACGAAGGAGGGGTCGTCGCCGGCTTCGACGCCCCACTCGGTGATCGCGAACGGCTTGCCGGAGAAGCGTTTGTAGAGGCCGTTGAGCGCTTTCCATTCGGGATAGGAGGCGTAGAAGTCGGTTCCGGCCCAGTCGACCCAGCGCGAGCCGGGGTAGAAGTGGCGGGGGCGGTTCCGGGGGGAGGTCGGCGAGCCCGCCGGCAGCGGGCTCCAGACCACCGCCACCGGCGCCTTCGGCAAACCGCCGACGTCGCTGTTCAGGGGCGGCAGCCCGGCTTCGGCGAGCCGGCGGTCGATCGTCGCCGTCTTGCCGCCGCCGTGGACGATCACGTAGATGCGGCGGAAGGCGCGTTTGTAGTTGCGGGGGCTGTGGGCGGCGTTGCGGAAGTCGCCGCCGCAGTCGTAGGCGGCGTAGACGTTGAGGCAGCGGTTCGGCTCGCCCAGCGGACGCACGTAGGAGCGCATCTTCTTCTCGGCGAAGAGCCGGTTGAGGCGGACCAGGTATTCGTCGCCGGCGCCCTCGGCGATCGCCCGCGGGCTGATGATCTCGTGGCCGTCGCTGTTGTCGGCGGTGGTGATGTGGATCATCGGCCGCGCCCGGGCGGTCTGCCAGCGGCGGATCGAGTCGGGGAAGTCGCTGCCCCAGGTGCGGAAGGACTCGATCACCGCCGGGTGCTTGCTGACCGCGGTGCTGAATTCGCCGAAGTCGGCCGGGTCGCCGGTGTCGGAGACGCCGAAGTAGACCTTCTTGCCAGGCGGCACGAGGATGTCGGCATCCGCCGCTGCGGCGAGGGCCAGGGTCGCCAGGCCGATCGTGACCGCGACCGCGGCGGCGGCCCAGGTTTTGGGAAGGCTGAGCAGGGGGCGTATGCTCGCAACTCGTGGTGGAGAGAGGCGTCGCCTGCCAGCTGGCTGCAACAGTGATTGCGAGCCTGGCGCTGGTCGCGGCGGTAGCGGCCGCTGCCGCCAGCGCATCGGCCACGGCACCGTTCGGGCACCCCTGCGTGGCCGAGAACGGGGTTCGCTTCTGCCCGACCGTCGACCTCGCCTCGCGCGTTCCCTCCTTCGACGGGACTCCGCTCGACGTCGACGTCACCCTGCCGCAAAAAGGCACGGGACCGTTCCCGACGATCGTGATGCTGCACGGCTTCGGCGGCAGCAAGACCGATTTCGAGACGACGACCCCGGCCGGGCCCGCGCCGGACGAAGCCGGCAGCGGCTCGACGATCTACCGCTACAACAACGACTTCTACGCCCGCAGCGGCTACGCCGTCGTCAACTACACCGCCCGCGGCTTCGGCAACTCCTGCGGGGGCGGTTTGTCCGGCGACCACAGTGGCGCCTGCGGCACCGGGTACTTGCGCCTCGCCGACAGCCGCTACGAGGCTCGCGACACCCAGTACCTGCTGGGACTGCTGGCTGACGAGGGAGTCGCCGCGCCGCGCCGCATCGGCGTCACCGGCATCTCCTACGGCGGCGGCCAGAGCATCGAGCTGGCCTTCCTCGCCGACAAGATCCGCAAGCCCGACGGCGCCCTGGTGCCCTGGCGCAGCCACGACGGCAAGAAGATGAAGATCGCCGCCGCCTACCCGCGCTGGCCCTGGTCGGACCTGGTCTCGGCGCTGATCCCGAACGGCCGCTTCCTCGACACCGAGGTCGCCCCGCGGGAACAGAGCCTGCGCCCCGTCGGCGCTCCGATCTCCAGCTTCGTCAACGGCCTCTACCTGACCGGCGTCATCAACGGCTACTACTGCGGCGGCGCTCCGGCCTCGACGCCCTGCAGCGACCCGGAAGCGAACATCACCCAGGACAAAGCCTGGATCGACGCCGGTCAGCCGTTCCCGGCCCCGGCGATCGCCGCGCTCGACGGCATCTACCGCTACCACGGCGGCTACCCCCTGCGCTTCGCCAAGGGCGCCTCGACGCCGGCGCCGCTGCTGATCGAGAGCGGCTGGACCGACGAACTGTTCCCGCCCGAACAGGCGCTGCGCGTCTACGGCTACCTGCGTTCGGAAAACCGCAAAGCGCCGGTAAGCCTCCAGGTCGGCGACCTCGGCCACAGTCGCGGCTCCAACAAGCCGAGGCTGAACCACCACTTCAACGACCAGGCGGCGAAGTTCTTCGCCGCCCACCTGCTCGGCGCCAAGCGCGGCGAACCCGCTCCCGGCTCGGTCACCGCCTTCACCCAGACCTGCCCACTGACGAGCGCCGACGGTGGGCCGTTCAAGGCGAAGGACTGGAGGGCGCTGCACCCGGGCCGCTTCCGCTTCGGCTCCGGCGCGCCGCAGGAATTCACCTCGGCCGGCGGCGACACCACCGTCGCCAGAGCGTTCGACCCTGTCTTCGGGACGAGCGATGCCTGCAAGACGATCCCGCTCACCGAGGAGCCGAACGTCGCCACCTACTCGCGGCGGGCGAAACGCGGCTTCACGCTGCTGGGGCTGCCGACGATCGGCGCCCGGATCTCCAGCAGCGGCCAGTTCGGGCAGATCGACGCCAGGCTCTGGGACATCTCCCCGGAAGGAACGCAGCTGCTCGTCAGCCGCGGCGTCTACTCGCTCGCCAACGGCCAGGCGGGCAAGATCGAATTCCAGCTGCACGGCAACGGCTACCGCTTCGCCCCCGGGCACACGGTCGAGCTGCAGCTGCTCGGCCGCGACTCCCCCTACTACCAGCCCGGCAACGTTCCCTTCACGGTTCGCGCCAAGGACGTCGCGGTCAGCCTGCCGACCGCCCAGCGCAGGCCGCGATAAGTCCGGCGCCGGTTTCGTCTCGCTCTAGTCGGGAACTGTGGGAGGCGCACCGACCAAAGGAGAGGATATGTCGACCGTTGCAGTCATAGCCCTAGTCGTGGTTGCGCTGATCGTGATCGCGATCCTCGTAGCGGCCTCGCGCCGCGCCGGCCGTCGCCGTGAATTCGGCCACGTTCAGGCCGAGGCTCAGCACGACGACGTTCGCCACCACCGCGAGCGTGCCGACGAGAGTCGCACCGAGGCGGCAATCGCCGAGGAGCGGGCAAAGCACGCCAGGGTCGAGGCGGAGCTGGACGAGGAAAGGGCGAGAAGTCGCGAGGAGGAGCTTGGCGACAGATCCTGAGCGAGGGTCCCTCGCGCAGTCCCGAATTCCATTCCAGCAGAGGAGAGAGAGAAGATGGCAACCGAGACGCCTTCCAAAGAAGCGTCGAAAAAATCGAAACCCAAAGCCGCTTCGACGAACAGGCAGAAATCGAGATCGCGTTCGGCAGGCAATGCAAAATCGCGTTCGGCGAGCAGTAGATCCCGATCGCGTTCGGCGAGCAAACCGAAATCGGACTCTTCGCGTTCGGCGAGCAACCCGATCGCGGCGCTGACGACGAAGCCGAAAGCGGCGGGAGAAGCGGTCGAGGAGACCGCGAAGAAGGTCGGTCATGCGGCGAGCAAAGCGAAGGTGCCGCTGGTCGCGGGCGGCGCGGCGCTGGCCGGGGCCGCCGGCGGCATCGCCCTCGGCACCGCGCAGGCCAGGCGCCACCGCCGCCTCAGGGGCCTCAAGTCCAAAGACGTCGTCAAAGCGGCGAAGAGGGCCGGCAACTTCGGGGCGCGGATGGGCGAGATCGCCTACGAGGTCCGCCGCGCCCGCGATAGCTCCGATGGTCACCGCCAGACCCGCCGCTCCCCGGTCGAGGTCGTGCTGCAGGGCCTGACCACGCGCCGCGCGCGCGACTAGGCGAAGACGCAAGCCCCGGACCCGGACGCGTGAGCGGGAGCGCGCGTCACGGGCGTCTGTGAAACTCGGCCCGGAATGATCGACCCGCTCGAGCGCTGGCGCCGCTACGGCGAGAAGCCCGACTACGCGGGCCTGCTCACCTTCTCCGGCGTCCCCTACACCGAGGACCCGGCCGAGCTCGCCGGCGCCGACGTCGTCATCGTCGGCGCCCCCACCGACGACCTCGTCTCCGACCGGCCGGGGGCGCGCTTCGGCCCGCGCGGCATCCGCGCCGCCAGCTGCCCGCCCGGTCCCCACCTCGAGGTCGGCGTCGACGCGATCGGCGAGCTGCGAGTGATCGACTACGGCGACGCGCCGGTGCTGCCGGCCGACCCGCCGCGCACCCATGAGGCGATCGAAGTGACGGTCGGCGAGGTGCTCGACGCCGGCGCGATCCCGATCGTCCTCGGCGGCGACCATGGGATCGCCGAGCCCGACATCCGCGCCTGCGCGAGGAAGCACGGTCCGCTCGGCCTCGTCCACTTCGACACCCACACCGACACCGGCAAGGAGGTCTTCGGGGTCGAGGTCTCCCACGGCACGCCGATGTACCGGCTGGTCGAGGCGGGCCAGGTCGACCCCGCCCGCTACGCCCAGGTCGGCCTGCGCGGCTACTGGCCCGGCGCGGAGGAGTTCGGCTGGCAGCGGCAGCGCGGCATCCTCAGCGTCTTCATGTACGAGGTCCACAGCGAAGGCATCGACGCCGCGGTCGAGCGCGCCGCCGCCGCGGTCGGCGACGGGCCTGCCTACCTCTCGGTCGACATCGACGTCCTCGACCCGGCTTTCGCTCCCGGCACCGGGACGCCCGAGCCGGGCGGGATGACCAGCGCCGACCTGCTGCGCGCCTGCCGGCTGCTGGCCGAGCGGCTCGACCTGGTCGGGGCCGAGGTCGTCGAGGTGATCCCGACCTCGGTCGGCTCCTCCGACATCACCGCGCTCGCTGCCGAGCGGGTCGTCCGCGAGATCCTCACCGGCATCGCCCTGCGCCGCCGCTAGGGGGCTCCAGCCGCGCAGCCGACTTTTGCCCCAGCCCGCTGTGGTCAAAGTCGGATGCGGCGGTGCTACGAGCCTATGCGGCCAGGGCCGCCGGATGCTCGGCGATGAGCGCCAGCACTTCGGGGGCGTACTTGGAGATGAAGGAGGGGCCGACGCCGCTGATCTCGAGCAGGGCGTCGGTACCGGCGGGGCGGACGGCGGCGATCGCCGCCAGGGTGCGGTTGTTGGCGACCGTATAGGCCGGCTTGCCCGCGGCGGCCAGCAGGCGCCACGCCTTCAGCTCCTCGAACAGCGGCCCGTCGGCGGGCGAGAGGTCGGGAGCGGGGGCGGCAGAGGTGCCGGCGCGCTTCGGCCGGCGGACGGCGATCGTCTCCGGGTCGGGCAGCCAGCTCTGCGGGTCGCAGACGTCGCAGCAGCGCTCCAGCGGCCGGCCCGCCTCGCGGTCGGCGAAGTGGTCGAGCAGCGAGCGCCGCCGGCAGCGCTCGGAGTAGATGAAGGCTTTGATCGCGTGGTAGGCACGCCAGCCGCGCTCGTGGGCGATCGCCAGCTCGGGGTCGCCGGCCCGCTGTTCGTTGAAGCGGACCAGCCGGCCGAGGTCGGCCTTCATCGCCAGCAGCACCGCCCGCGCCGGCAGGCCGTCGCGGCCGGCGCGGCCTGCCTCCTGGTAGTAGGCCTCGACGCTGGTCGGGATCGCCATGTGCCAGACCGAGCGCACGTCGGCCTTGTCGACGCCCATCCCGAAGGCGTTGGTGGCGACGATCACGTCGGTCTCGCCGCTCATGAAGCGGTTCTGTACCGAGCTGCGGCGATCGCCCTCCATCCCGGCGTGGTAGGGGAGGGCGCCGAAGCCCGCCTCGCTCAGCGTCGCCGCAACCTCGTCGGTGTCCTTGCGGGTGCCGCAGTAGACGATCGCCGGTCGGTTGGCGGCGTCGCCAAGCCCGGCCTCGAGCAACGCTTGGCGCCGCGCCTTCGAGCCGCTGCCTTCGAGCGGGACGACGTCGAAGGAGAGGTTGGGGCGGTCAAACCCGGCCCGCACCTGCAGCGGCTCGCGCATCCCGAAGCGGCTGGCGATCTCGGCGGCGACCGGCTTCGTCGCCGTCGCCGTGCAGGCCATCACCGTCGGCCGCCCGAGCCGATCGGCGATCTGCGGCAGCCGTAGGTAGTCGGGGCGGAAGTCGTGTCCCCACTCGGAGACGCAGTGGGCCTCGTCGACGGCCAGCAGGTCGATGCGCCGCTCCGAGAGCGCCTCGAGGAAGAAGTTGGAGGCGAAGCGCTCCGGCGCGCAGTAGACGATCCGGGCGTCGCCGCGGACCCGCGCCAGCGCCTCACGCGCTTCGGCCGCGTCCATACCCGAGGAGATCATCGCCACCGGCTGCCCGGCCGCGGTCAATCGCTGCCACTGGTCCCGCATCAGGGCGATCAGCGGGCTGACGACGATCGTCAGGTCCGCGCTCGCCAGGCCGGGCAGCTGGTAGCAGAGGCTCTTGCCGCCGCCGGTCGGCATCACGATCAGCGAATCGCGCCCTTCCAGCGCCGCTATCACCGCCTCCCGCTGCCCCGGCCGCCAGGACTCGTAGCCCAGCTTCGCCAGCAGCGCGTCCGCTCTTTTCCCGGCCGGTTCCATGACGCTGATCAGCCTAGGCGGCTGACCGGCGGGGCGCTCCCCCCTAGCTGCCTTCGCCGCTGACCGTCAGCGTTCCGCGCTCGTTCGAGCCACCGGGGCAGTAGATCGTGTACTCGCCCGACTCGAGCGTCAGCGCGAAGCTGCTGGAGAGGCCCTTGGTGATGTTCTCCCGCTCGCCGAGCACCGTGTCGCCGTCCATGACCTCGATCTCGGTCACCTTGGTGGTGCCGCCGTTCTCGACCTCGAAGTTGATCGGGCCCGCGGCGACCCTGGCGTGGTGCGGAGTGCAGCCGGCGTCGGTCAGCTGGAAGATCATCGTCTTAGCCCCGGCGGGCGGGTCTTCGTTGGAGCCGCAGGCGGCGGCGAAGACTGCGAGAAGGCCGGCCGCGAGGGCGGTGGGAAGGGCTCGGAAGGCGATTCGGGTCATCTCTGGGTGGCTCCTAGGTCAAACGTGGACGAGTTAGGGCACCCTAACAAAGACCTACGAATCCAGTCGGAATCACCGCGAGGGGAGTGTTCGCGGATAGCGGGAAGAACTCCCCTCGGCCCGGCAGGCGAAGCCGGGGGGCCGGCTCAGGCGGGGTTTTGGGCCGGGGCGGCCTTGCCCTGGCTCTGGGCCTGGCGACCCGGGACGCGACTGCGCCGTGGGCGGCCACGGAGACGGTCGGGCCAGAGAACGTAGAGGGCCATCGGCACCGCGTAGAGCAGGTAGAGCAGCGTTTCGATCACGGTCGGGGTCGGCTGCAGGCCCAGCATCCCGGTCAGCAGCGAGCCGCTGATCGTGCCCGGCTGCACCAGCCACGAGAGGTCGACCGCCTGCGACTGCATGCCGCTGATCCAACCCGCCTCGTGGGCGGTGTGGGCGGCGGTGGCGAGCAGGCCGGCGGCGACGAAGACGAGGACGATCCCGGTGGCGCGGAAGAAGCGGCTGAGGTTGATCCGGACGCCGCCGCGGTAGAGCCCGAGGCCGATCCCGACAGCGGCGATCAGGCCGAGCACGGAGCCGGCCCCGGCGGCGGTCGTGTCGGTCGAGTCCTGGAAGGCGGCGAGGAGGAAGACCGAGGTCTCGAAGCCCTCTCGCAGGACCGCGAGGAAGGCCATCCCCACCAGCGCCAGCGTCGACCCCGCCGCAAGTGCCGAGGCCGTCTCCCCCTCCAGCGACGCCTTGATTCCGCGGGCGTGGCGGCGCATCCAGATGATCATGTAGCTGACCGCCGCCACGGCGATCAGCCCGATCACGGTCTCCAGCCCCTCCTGCCCCTTCTGCGGCAGCTCTTCGCCGATGACGCGGAGGAGCACGGCGACGGCGGCGCAGAGGGCGATCGCGATCGCGACCCCGATCCACATCTGCCTCAGGGCGTCCCGGCGTCCCTCGCTGACGAGGAAGGCGGCGATGATTCCGATGATCAGAGAGGCCTCGACGCCCTCTCGCAGCGTGATGACGAAGGTGGGGATCATTCTGTGTCTCCTGAGGGCGGTGGCCAGACCGATCTTAGGCTCGCCTAATAGGTAGCGGGGAAAACCTAGCAGGCCGCTAGGTTTTCGGCAGCCAAGGCTCAGACCAGTGGGCGACGCCGCGGGTCAGGCCCTCGGCCTCCTTCGGCCCCCAGGTGCCGCGCTCGTAGCTGTGAACCGGGCCCGGGTCGTCGAGGAGGGGCTGGACCACGCGCCAGGTCTCTTCGACGGCGTCCTGGCGGGTGAAGAGGGTGTGGCGGCCGGCGATCGCGTCGCCGAGCAGGCGCTCGTAGGGCTCGGGGTCCTCGCCCGGAACCTTCTCGAAGAGGACTTCGAGATCGGCCGGCTCGAACGCCTCTTCGCCGGCCTTCTTGGCGTACATCCGCATCCGCGATCCCGGTTCCGGCTCGATCCTGAAGGTCAGCTTGTTCGGTTCCGGCGTCTTGCCGTGGCCGATGCCGAGCTGCGGCGGTCGCCGGAAGACTGCGGTCACCTCGCTTGACTTCGCAGGCATGCACTTGCCGGTGCGGACGAAGAAGGGGACGCCGCCCCAGCGCCAGTTGTCGACCTCGAGCTCGACCGCGGCGAAGGTCTCCGTCTTCGATCCCTCGGCGACGCCGTCGACGTCGAGGTAGCCCTCGTACTGACCGCGCACGTAGCGTTTCGGGTCGGCGGCCCGCATCGCCTTGAACAGCTCCAGCTTCTTGTCGCGGATCGAGTCGGGGTGGTTGCCGGTCGGCGGCTCCATCGCGACCAGGCCCAGCACCTGCAGGGCGTGGTTCTGGATCACGTCGCGCATCGCCCCGACCGGGTCGTAGAAGCGACCGCGGTCCTCGACCCCGAAGTCCTCGGCGATCGTCATCTGCAGGTGGGAGACGTGCTGGCGGTTCCAGACCGGCTCCAGCAGGGAGTTGGCGAACCGCAGGTAGGTGATGTCCATCACCGGCTCCTTGCCGAGGTAATGGTCGATGCGGAGGATCTGATCCTCCTTCAGCACCGCGCAGAGCTCGGCGTTGAGCGCCCGCGCCGATTCGAGGTCGTGCCCGAACGGCTTCTCGATCACCACGTGCGCGTTCTCGGTCAGCCCCGCCCGGCCCAGCCCCTGCACCACGGTCGCGAACAGCGAGGGCGGGATCTCCAGGTAGAAGACCGGCCGTTCGTGGTCGCCGAGCGCCTCGCCGACCCGCTGGAAGGTCTCGGCATCCCCGTAGTCGCCCTGGACGTAGGAGAGGCGGCTCGCCAGCCGGCCGAAGACGTCATCGTCGGGGTCGGCGACCGTGGCGCCGATCGATTCGCGCGCGTGCTCGCGCAGTCGCTCGTCGTCCCACTCGTCGATCGCGACGCCGACGATCGGGCAGTCGAGCTTGCCGGCGGCCTCGAGCAGGTACAGCGCCCGGAAGGTCATCTTCTTCGCCAGGTCGCCGCTGATCCCGAAGATCACGAGAACGTCGGCAGGCCTGTCCTCGTGGTTCGAAGCGCCCTTGACCATCGGCCGGGGAGGCTATCCCAGCAGGACCCGTCGCCTAGGATTGCGGGCGCAGCGCCCACCGTCCTGCAGCGGCTACCAGCGGAGGTTGTTGATGGAACTCGGAATCGTCGGCCTGGGGCGGATGGGGGCCAACATGGCTCGCCGCCTGATGAAAGACGGTCACACGATCGTCGCCTACGACCTCGACCCCGCCGCGGTTGCGACCCTCGTCGGCGAGGGGGCGGAGGGCGCCTCCTCGGCGCTCGACCTGGTCTCGAAGCTGAGGCCGCCGCGATCGGTCTGGGCGATGGTCCCGGCCGGTGAGATCACCGAGAAGACGGTCAAGGGCCTGGCCGCGGTGCTGGAGGCCGGCGACGCGATCGTCGACGGCGGCAACTCCTACTACCGCGACGACATCCGCCGCGCCGCCGAAATCGGGGAAAAAGGCATCGACTACGTCGACTGCGGCACCAGCGGCGGCGTCTTCGGCCTCGAGCGGGGCTACTGCCTGATGATCGGCGGCCCCGACCGCGCCGTCGAGCGGCTCGACCCGATCTTCGCCTCGCTGGCGCCGGGTGTCGAGGCGGCCCCGCGGACGCCAGGGCGCTCCGGCGATCCCTCGCCGGCGGAGAGGGGCTACCTGCACTGCGGGCCGAACGGGGCCGGGCACTTCGTGAAGATGGTCCACAACGGGATCGAGTACGGGATGATGGCCTCCTACGCGGAGGGGCTGAACATCCTCGAGAACGCCGACGCCGGCAAGGTCAGCCGCGAGGCCGACGCCGAGACTGCCCCGCTCGACCATCCCGAGTACTACCAGTACGACCTCGACCTGCCGGAGGTCACGGAGGTGTGGCGACGCGGCAGCGTCGTCGGCTCCTGGCTGCTCGACCTGACCGCGGCGGCGATGCAGGAATCCCCCGACCTCTCCGAGTTCAGCGGCCGTGTCTCCGACTCGGGCGAGGGGCGCTGGACCTCGATCGCGGCGATCGACGAGGGCGTCCCGGCGCC
Organism: Solirubrobacterales bacterium; assembly: GCA_036403715.1. GTDB lineage: Bacteria > Actinomycetota > Thermoleophilia > Solirubrobacterales > 70-9 > VAYN01. The sequence continues at coordinate 13,871 of DASWQL010000053.1, read as the reverse complement.
GGTCCTGACCGCGGCGCTGTACGAGCGCTTCTACTCGCGCGGCCTGGCCGACTTCGGCAACAGGGTGCTGTCGGCGATGCGCAAGCAGTTCGGCGGTCACGACGAGAAGCCGAGCTGAGGGTCAGGCGATGGCGATCGAGCTCGAGCTGCTGCCCGACGAGAAGGCGGCGGCGCGTCGAGCCGCCGAGCTGATCGCCGCCGCCGGCGCGGAGGCGGCACGCGAGCGCGGCAAGTTCACCTTCGCGATGAGCGGCGGCCGCACCCCCTGGGCGATGCTGGCGATCCTCGGCGAACTCGAGCAGATGCCCTGGTCGCAGACCGAACTCTTCCAGGTCGACGAGCGCATCGCCGCGCCGGGGAGCGAAGACCGCAACCTCACCCACATGGTCCTCGGGCTCTCGATGGAGCACCAGCCGGCGCTGCGGCCGATGCCGGTCACCCAGCGCGACCTCGAGGCGGCGGCGCGCGAATACGAAGCCATGTTGCCCGACCGCTTCGACCTCGTCCACCTCGGCCTCGGCCCCGACGGCCACACCGCCTCCCTGGTCCCCGGCGACCCGGTGCTGGAGGTGCGCGACCGCCGCGTCGCCGTCACTGAGACCTACTACCAGGGCTACCGCCGCATGACCCTCACCTACCCGGCGATCGACGATGCCCGCCAGGTCCTCTGGCTGGTAACCGGCTCCGAGAAGCGCGAGCCGCTGGCGAAGCTGCTCGCCCATGACCCGTCGATCCCGGCCGGCCAGGTGGCCAACGAGAACATGGTGGTCGTCGCCGACGAGGCCGCGGCGAGCTGAGCGGGGCAGGGGGCGTGTTAGTGGATCCGCTAACATTCCTCAAATGGCTACCACCGAATCGCTGTCGTTGGCGCGCCAACCCGCGGCCTCTCTCGTAAACGGAATCCTGCGTCGGAGTGGGCTTAGCCAGGCTGAGCTGGCGCGACGAGCAGGCATACCGCGTTCGGTTCTAAATGTCTACCTCCATGGACATCGCGAGCCAGGGACGGACACCCTGCTGCGGCTCGCCGCCGCCGCCGGACTCAATCTCGAGCTGAACGAGCGCAAGCCGCCGGTCGACCCGGAGCGCGCCGGGCGCATCCTCGTCCAGGTCTTGGAGTTGGCGGAGGCGCTTCCGTTCCGGCCGCGGGCGGAGATGCAGTACCCCAAGCTTGCGGACCGACTGGCGAAGGCAAAGCCGGCGGTATGAGCGAGCTGGTCGACAAGCTCTTCGCCATCCATGACGCGCTCACGGCCGAGTCGCTGCCGCACGCGTTTGGAGGAGCAATCGCGCTCGCCTACTGCGTCGAAGAGCCGCGCGGCACCCGCGACCTCGACGTCAACATCTTCTGCGACGCCGCCGATGCCGCGAAGATCCTCGGCGCCCTTCCCGGCGGCGTACGGGTCACCGACGGTGACATCGAGAGGGTGGAGCGCGACGGCCAGGCCCGGCTGGATTGGGATGGCGTACCCGTTGACGTCTTCCTCAACAACCTTCCGCTTCACGAAGCCGTCGGTAGTGCCGTTGTCTGGGTTCCGCTGCAGGAACGGCAGGTCCCGGTCCTCGACTGCGCCTCGCTGGTCGTCTTCAAGTCGTTCTTCGATCGGACCAAAGACTGGGCGGACATCGAGGCCGTCGCCCTCGCCACCCCAGAGGACATCGAGACCGCGGCGAGGATGCTGGCCGAGCTGGTCGGGGAGGACGACCCCGCCTACGCAAGGTTGGCCTCGATCAGCTCTGACAATCCCGCCTGATTGGTCGGACCAAGCCGAAGGCCTGGCTTCCGTGCGTTACTGCATTCGTAGTCGTAGTCTCCTGGGACCGAATGGCAAACCCGGGCATCGCCACTCCTGCAGCCGCACCGCGAGCCGGCACCGTCGAGGTTCTCGTCGGGCTGCTGGCCGAACTCGACGAGGCGACCGAATCCGGTGTCTTCTACGACCGGGTCTGTCGGGCCGTCTGCGCCCTGACTTCGATGGAGCGGGCGGCGCTGTTGCTCCACGACGATTCCTACCGGGCGGTGATCCCGATGGGCTCCTACGGCATCGACCCGGGGTTGGTGCAGCGGATCGAGGGCACCCTGGACGAGACGCCGATCGCTCGGCGGGCGCTGGAAGAGGACCGGGTGGTCGAGGTCCGCGGCGACCTCGTCGACCACGTCCCCGCCCGCTACGCGGAGCTCGCCGACACCTCCTGCATCACCTGCACGCCGATCTCCGCCGCCCGCCGCTGGCTCGGCGTGATCTTCGCCGACCGCGACGGCGCCGACTTCGTCCTCGACGACTGGGAGCGGGAGACGATGCTGACCCTGGGGCGGCTGGCGGCGCTGACCGCCAGCGTCGAGCACTCGACCGAGCAGCGCGAACGCGAGCGGCGGTTGAGCGAACGCGTCGAGCTGACCCGTGAGCTGCACGAGAACGCGATCCAGCGCCTCTTCGGCGTCGCCCTGGCGCTCGGCTCCGAGCGCGGCCTCTCGGCCGAGGAGCGCCGCCGCTGCCAGGAGGAGCTGCGCTCGGTCGTCGGCGACCTGCGGCGGGCGCTCACCCGGCCGGTCGCCGCCGCGCGCAGCGCGCCCAAGGCGAGCCTGCGGCAGGTGACCACGCGGCTGCTCGAGCGGCGCCCCGAGATCGCCCTCGATTGGGAGCAGGGGGTGGAGGTGCCGCCCGACCTCGAGCCGCTCGCCCAGTCGGTTCTGGCGGAGGCGTTGCGCAACGTCGACCGCCATTCCGAGCCGAGCCGGATCGAAATCTGCATCGGCTCCGACGGCGACACCTTCACCGTGGCGGTCGAGAACGACGGCGCCGGCGACGGCAAGGCGACCAAAGGCGGCGGGCTCGGCCTGCGGCTGGCGGCGCTGGAGGCCCTTCGCTACGAGGGCCTGGTCGAGTTCGGCCCGCTGCCCGGCCGGCGCTGGCGGGTCCGCCTCGTCGTCCCCGTGGAGCCCTCCTGATGGCCGGCGAGGTCGGCAAGCTGCGGGTCCTCGTGGTCGACGACCACGACGTCGTCCAGTGGGGGTTCCGGCTCCTGCTAGAGCGCCAGAGCTGGGTCGAGCGCTGCCTCGCGGCCTCCACCGGCGCCGAGGCGGTCGAGGCCTGCCGCAAGATGCACCCGGAGGTGGCCCTGGTCGACATGCTGCTCGGCAGCGAGTCGGGGGCCGAGGTCTGCGAGGAGATCCGCGCGGTCAGCCCGGCGACGCGGGTGCTGCTGATCTCCGGCGCCGGCGTGATCTCGCCCTTCGTCGCCCGCTCGGCCGGCGCCTCCGGCTTCATCTCCAAGGACTGGTCGGCGGTCGACGTGGTCAAGGCGGTGCGGATGGTCTCGCTCGGGACCGAGGTCTTCGCCGACCACGCCAGCCTCGACTCGCCGCTGAGCGAGCGCGAGCAGGAGGTCCTCTCGCTGATCGCGACCGGCTCCACCAACAAAGAGATCGCCGGCCACCTGCACCTCTCCCCGCACACGGTGAAGGAGCACACGAGCGCGATCTACCGCAAGCTCGGCGTCCGCAACCGGGCCGAGGCGACGCGCCAGGCGCAGCGCCTGAAGATCCTCGTCTAGGAGCAACCCCCCGACCGTCGCCTTCGATCCCCCGAATGTCGGGGATCGGCCGCCGCCGGCGTGACCAGGGTCGAAGTCGGGACCACTATCTCCCCAGTGGCATCGACAGACGCACGCACCGCCGTCCTCTTCCCGGGACAAGGCAGCCAGACCTCGGGGATGGCGGCCGTCACGGCGACTCATCGCCCCGACCTGCTGGACCAGGCACGGGCCGAACTCGGCGGTGACCCGTTCGAGCGGATCGGCGAGAGCACGCGCTTCGCCCAGCCCGCGATCTACTGCGCCAGCCTCGCTTACTGGAAGCAGGCGGGCAGTCCCGCGGGCGACATGGTTGCCGGCCACTCGCTCGGCGAGCTGGCGGCGCTGGTCGCCGGCGGTGCCCTCGACGCCGAGGAGGGCCTGCAGCTGGCCGTCATCCGCGGCCGCCTGATGGATGAAGCCGCCGCCGCGCACCCGGGCGGGATGCTGGCGGTCCTCGGCGGCGAGGACGACCAGGTGCGGCAGCTGGCCGACCGTCTCGGCGTCACCGTCGCCAACGAGAACGCCCCCGGCCAGGTGGTGCTCTCGGGAGAGCTCGAGGCGCTCGGCGAGGCGCGGCGGGAGCTGCGCGGCGCCGGTCTCAAGGCGATCCGGCTGCCGGTCGCCGGCGCCTTCCACTCGCCGCGGATGGAGAGCGCCGCGGAGCACTTCCGCGTAGCTCTCGAGGCGACGGAGTTCCGTGAGCCGCAACTCCCGATCTACTCCTCCACCGCGGCAGCGCCGTTCGAGGATCCGCGCACCGGCCTGGCCGCGGCACTGACCCAGCCGGTCCTCTGGCGCGCGACCCTGCATCGGATGCACGAGGCCGGCGCCCGCACCTTCCTCGAGGCCGGCCCCGGGGACGTCCTCACCGGCCTCGTCCGCCGCACCCTCGACGACGTCGAGGCGCGCTCGCTGGCGCAGGCAGAGGCTGTCCATGCCTGAGCCGACGGCAGCGGTCGCGACGGCGGCGATCGCCGGCGAGCCGGCGTCGCGCACCGGCGCCGAGATCGTCGGCCTCGGCGTCGCCGTCCCCGAGACCATCGTCACCAACGCTCCGATCGCCGCCCGCCTCGGCATCGACGAAGCCTGGATCGTCCAGCGCACCGGGATCGAGCAGCGCCGCGTCGCCCAGGAGGGCGAGCGCCTCTTCGAGCTCGCCGCCGGCGCCGGGGAGCGCGCCCTCGCCGCCGCCGGTATCGCCGCCGGCGAGCTCGATCTGGTGCTGGTCGCGACCACGAGCAACGACGAGCTGATGCCCGGGGCCTCGCCGCGGGTCGCCGCCGCGATCGGCGCCGGGCGAGCCGCGGCGATCGACGTCAACTCCGCCTGCACCGGCTTCGTCGCCGCGATCTCGGTCGCCTGCGGGCAGATCGAGTCGGGTCGCGCCGACAACGTCCTCGTGGTCGGCGCCGACCTGATGACCCGGATGATCGACCCCGACGACAGGGCGACCGCGGCGGTCTTCGGCGACGGTGCCGGCGCCGTTGTCATGCGCGGCGCCGCGAGCGGCCGCATCGGCCCGATCGTGCTCGGCGCCGACGGCGACAAGGCGGACCTGATCTTCACCCCGAAATCGACCGGCCTGACGAGCATGCAGGGCCACGAGACCTTCCGCTACGCCGTCGACCGGATGTCGGAGGCGACGACCGACGCGGTCGCCGCCGCCGGGCTGAGCCTGGTCGACGTCGACCTCTTCGTCTACCACCAGGCCAACGCCCGCATCCTGCGCGCGGTCGGCGAACGACTGGAGCTGCCCGCCGAGCGCGTCGTCGAGTGCATCGGCCGCTTCGGCAACACCTCCGCCGCCTCGATCCCGCTGGCGCTCGAGGACGCGCGCCTCGCCGGGACGCTGGTCTCCGGCGCGAAGGTCCTGCTCGGCGCCTTCGGCGCCGGTCTCACCTGGGGCGCCACCGTGGTCGAATGGGGAGGCGGCGAAGATGCCTGAGAGCGAGCCCGCCGTCATGCCCGCGATGCAGGAACAAGTCCCGTTGCGAGAGGGCTGCGCGCTGGTCACCGGCTCCTCACGGGGGATCGGCGCCGCCGCCGCCGCCGCGCTCGCCCGCGACGGCTGGCCGGTGCGGATCAACTACCGCGAGGACGAGTCCGGAGCCCGTGACGTCGCCGAGCGAATCGCCGCCGACGGCGGCCGCGCGACCGTCGTCCAGGGCGACGTCGCCGACGCCGCGGAGATCGCGACGCTGCTCGGGCCCGGCGAGGACGGGCCGGTGCTGGTCCTCGTCAACAACGCCGGCCTGCGCCTCGACGGCCTCTCGCCGCAGCTCTCCGACGAGCAGTGGCAACGGGTGATCGACGTCAACCTCACCGCCACTTTCCGCGCCACCCGCGCCGCCCTGCCACAGATGCTGCGGGCGCGCTTCGGCCGCGTCGTCAACGTCGCCTCGGTAGTCGGCCTGCGCGCCAACGCCGGCCAGGCCAACTACGCCGCCTCGAAGGCGGGCGTGATCGGCTTCACCAAGACTGTCGCCGTCGAGGTCGCCCGCCGCGGCGTCACCGTCAACGCGGTCGCCCCCGGCCTGATCGAGACCGCCCTCACCGAGGAGGTCCTCGACGGCGAGCTGACCAAGGCGATCCCCGCCCGGCGGATCGGCAGCGCCGAGGAGGTCGCCGCCTGCATCCGCTTCCTGGCCTCCGAGCAGGCTTCCTACGTAACCGGAACGACGCTGACCGTGGACGGCGGCCTCAGCGCATGAACTCAGAACAAGGAGAACGAATGGCAACGCAAGTGAGCCCCAAGAACGTCGAGCAGACGATCTACGACGGCCTCGTCGAGCTCGGAACCGAGCGCGACCAGCTTTCGCGCGAGGCGAGCCTGGAGGACCTCGACGTCGACTCGCTCGACCTCGTCGAGCTGGCCCAGATCGTCGAGGACACCTACGGCGTCGAGCTGCGCGGCGACGACGTCAAGGACGTCAAGACCGTCGGCGAGGTCATCGACCTGGTCGTCGCCAAGGCAGGATGACCCGGCGCGTCGTCATCACCGGGGTCGGCGCCGTGACCCCGCTCGGGGTCGGCACCGAGCCGCTGATCGAGCGCTGGATCGCGGGCGAATCCGGGATCGAGGACGGCGAGGGGCGCTGCCGCGACTTCGACCCGCTCGACTTCCTCTCCAAGAAGGAGTTCCGCCGCGCCGACCGCTTTACGCAGATGGCGATCGCCGCTGCCCAGGAGGCGGTCGCTCAGGCGGGCGGCGAGGACGCCCTGCCCTATGAGCCGCATCGGGTCGGCTGCGTGATCGGCACCGGGATCGGCGGCCTGCCCTCGCTGGAGGAGAACCAGCGCAAGCTGATCGAACGCGGCGAGAAGGCGGTCTCGCCGCTGGCGGTGCCGCTGATGATGGGCAACGCCGCCGCCGCCGCGGTGGCGATGCGCCACGACCTTCACGGCCACTGCTACGGCGTCGTCTCGGCCTGCGCCGCGGGCGCCCACGCGCTCGGCGACGCCTCGCGGATCATCCGCGCCGGCGACGCCGACGCGGTCGTCGCCGGCGGCTCGGAGGCGGCGATCACCGGCGTCGCCACCGCCGCCTTCGGGGCGATGGAGGCGACCTCGCCGACCGGCATCTCCCGCCCCTTCGACGCCCGCCGCGACGGCTTCGTGATCGGCGAGGGCGCCGGCGTCCTCGTGCTCGAGGAGAAGCAGGCGGCGGAAGCGCGCGGCGCCGAGATCCTCGGCGAGCTGCTCGGCTACGGCGCCACCTGCGACGGCTTCCACCTGACCGCGCCGCAGCCGGAAGGGACCGAGGCGGCGCGGGCGATCGGGCTGGCGATCGCCGACGCCGGGCTCAGCGCCGTCGACGTCGACTACGTCAACGCCCACGGCACCTCGACCCCGCTCAACGACCGCAGCGAGACGATGGCGCTGAAGCTGGCGCTCGGGGAGCGGGCCGCCGATGTCCCGGTCAGCTCGACCAAGTCTGTGATCGGCCACCTGCTCGGCGCCGCCGGCGCTGTCGAGGCGATCGCCACGGTGGAAGCGCTGCGCCGCCGCGTCGCCCCGCCCACGGTCGGCTGGGAAGAGGCCGAAGAGGGCCTCGACCTCGACTACGTGCCGGGGGAGGCGAAGCCGGTCGTCAACGGCGAGGGACCGCTGGTCGCGATCTCCGACTCCTTCGGGTTCGGCGGCCACAACGCCGTTCTCTGCCTGGCCGCATGACGATGACGACCGCCACCGCCAAAGCTCCCCGGGCCGCGATGGCGACCCCGCCCGCCGAGAGCCCGCTCGGCCACCTCGACCGGCTCTGCGACCAGGGAAGCTTCCGGCCGCTGCGCAGCGGCGTCTCCTCCTCGGTGCGGCTCGGCGATCGCGCCACCCCCGGCGACGGCGTCGTCGCCGGCGCCGGTGAGATCGGCGGCCGGCCGGTCTTCTGCTACGCCCAGGACCCGACCTTTCTCGGCGGCTCGCTCGGCGAGGTCCACGCCGACACGATCGTCCGCACCCTGCGGATGGCAGGCGACGCCGGCGCCCCGGTGGTCGGCTTCGTCCGCTCCGGCGGGGCCCGTCTGCAGGAGGGCCACGCCGCCCTCGCCGGCTACGGTCGCATCTTCCGCGCCAGCGTCGAGCTCTCGCGCAAGGTCCCGCAGGTCTCGGTCGTCAGCGGCATCTCCGCCGGCGGCGGCGCTTACTCACCGGCGCTGACCGACTTCGTCGCGATGACCGCCGAGTCGCGGATGTTCCTCACCGGCCCCAAGGTCGTGCAGGAGGCGCTCGGCGAAGAGATCAGCATGGAGGATCTCGGCGGCCCCCGGGTCCACGGTCGCAACGGCGTCTGCCACCTGGTCGCCGCCGACATCGACGCGGCGATCTCCTCCACCCGCCACCTGCTCGGCCTGCTGCCGCAGTCGATCGGCGGCCCGCTGCCGATCGGCGCGGTGCGCGAGGGCGACGGCAGCGACCCCGGCTCCCACGTCCCCGCCAACCAGCGCAAGGTCTACGACGTCCGCGACGTCGCCGCCTCGATCCTCGACCAGGGCAGCTTCCTCGAGCTCTCGCCGCGCTGGGCGTCGAACATGGTCACCGGGATCGCCCGCCTCGAGGGCCGCCCGGTCGGCCTGATCGCCAACCAGCCGCGAGCGCTCGGCGGCGTCATCGACGCCGCCGCCTCGGAGAAGGCGGCGCTCTTCGTCTCCTCCTGCGACCGCTTCCGGCTGCCGCTGGTCGTCTTCGTCGACACCCCCGGCTTCATGCCCGGCAAGCTCCAGGAGGAGGCGGGGGTGATCCGCCACGGCGCCTCGCTGCTGCGCGCCTTCGCCGGCGCCACCGTGCCGAAGGTGACGCTGGTCCTGCGCAAGGCCTTCGGCGGCGCCGCGATCACGATGAACTCCAAAGACCTCGGCGCCGACGTCGTCTACTCCTGGCCGGGCGCCCAGATCGGGATCATGGCCGCGCGCCAGGCGGTCGGCATCGTCCACCACCGGGCCCTGGCCGCCGACGGCGGCTCCTCCCGCGACGAGTTGGCCGACGCCTACGCCGCCGAGCACCTGACCGCCCCGGCCGCCGCCGCCAGCGGCTGGGTCGACGAGGTGATCGACCCCGGCGCCAGCCGCGACCGGCTCGCCTGGGCGCTGCGGTCGCTGGGGGGACGATGAACGCCCTGGGATCGCGCCGTTCGATGCATCCACCACACCAGGGTGTGGTGGATGCATCGAACGCGGGGGAGGGGCGGATCGTTTCGGCCTACGCCGCGCTCGGCGACAGCTTCACGGCCGGCCGCGACTCGGTCGAAGCAGAGCGCTGGGCGGATCGCCTCGCGGCCTCGATGCGCGCCATCGAGCCCGAGTTGGTCTACCGCAACCTCGCCGTCGACGGCGCCGACAGCGCCGACGTCCTCGAGCAGATTCCGGCGGCGCTCGAGATCAGGCCGGACCTGATGACCGTGATCTGCGGCGCCAACGACGTCCTGCTCACCTCCCGGCCCGACATCGAGGGCTACGAACGCCGCTTCGGCGAGATCCTCGAGCGGCTGCGGGAAGGCGCTCCCGCAGCGGCGATCCTCACCGCGACCGCTCCGGAGAGCTGGCACTTCATGGAATTGCGGCCGCGGACCAAGGCGCGCCTGGTCGAGGCGCTCTCCGACCTCAACGCGGTGACGAGGACGGTCGCCGCTCGCCACGGCGTTCCCTGCCTCAACGTGGCGGGGCATCCCGGCCTCACCGACCGGGCCAACTTCTCCGCCGACGGGCTGCACCCCTCGGCGCTGGGCCACGAGCGAGCGTCAGAGGAGATCGCGCTCTCGCTGCGGGCCCATTTCGGCATCCAGAGCGATCTCCAAGGAGGCGGTTCCAGATGACGACCGACAGCGGCGGCGACTCCCTGTCGCGCGACTTCGACCGGCTCGAGGTCGGCGGCGGCTTCCGCTCGCCCGGTCGGACGATCACCGAGACCGACCTGGTCTCCTTCTCCGCCCTGACCGGCGACCACCACCCGCTCCACACCGACGCCGAGTGGGCGGCGGAGAGCGAGTTCAACGGCCGCATCGCCCACGGCATGCTGCTGCTCTCCTACTGCGTCGGCCTGGTCCCGCTCGACCCGGCGCACGTCCTCGCCCTGCGCGGCTTCGAGCGAATCGCCTTCAAGCGACCGGTGCGGATCGGCGACACGATCCACGTCGAGGGCGAGCTCGATTCGAAGAAGGAGCTCGACGCTCTCACCGGCCTCGCCGTCTTCAACTGGAAGATCGTCAACCAGCGCGACGAGGTGGCGGCGCTGGCCAAGGTGCGGGTCGTCTGGCGCCGGCAGCCGGATCCGGCTCTTGCCGCGCCGGTGCCCCAAGAGGTCTTTCTTTGATCCTCGCCGGCAAGCGGATCCTCATCACCGGGGTCGTCAACAGGCGCAGCATCGCCTTCGCGATCGCGGAGCGGGCGCAGGCCGAAGGGGCCGAGGTGCTGCTGACCAGCTTCGGCCGGATCAAGCGGATGACCGAACGGGCCTCGGCGCGGCTGCCCGCGCCCTGCGAGGTGCTCGAGCTCGACGTCAACGCCGACAGCGACGTCGCCGCCTTGCGCGACGAGCTCGCCGAGCGCTGGGGCACGGTCGACGGCGCCGTCCACGCGATCGCCTTCGCTCCCCCCGACGCCCTCGGCGGCGACTTCCTGGCGACCTCGCGCGAGAGCGCGAACACCGCCTTCGAGACCAGCGCCTACTCGTTCAAGGCCCTGGCCGAGGCGGTGGCGCCGCTGATGGAGGAGGGGGGAGGGAGCCTGGTCGGCCTCGACTTCGACGCCGCCGTCGCCTGGCCCTCCTACGACTGGATGGGTGTCTCCAAGGCGGCGCTGGAGTCGGTCAGCCGCTACCTCGCCCGCGACCTCGGCCCCCGCGGCGTCCGCGTCAACCTCGTCGCCGCCGGCCCGATCCGCACCGCCGCCGCCTCCGGCGTTCCGGGCTTCGACGGGCTCGAATCGGCCTGGGGGACGCAGGCGCCGCTCGGTTGGGAGGTCGACGACCCGACCCCGGTCGCCGACGCCGCCCTCTTCCTGCTCTCCGACCTCGCCCGGGCCACGACCGGCGAGATCCTCCACGTCGACGGCGGCTTCCACGCGGTCGGCGCCGCGGTCCCGGCCTAGCGCAGCTCGCGGTTGGCGTGGAAGAGGCCGTCGGGGTCGTACTTCGCGCGCGCGGTCCGCAGTCGGTCGCAGGTCTCGGCCGAGAAGGCGGTGTCGAAGTCGGCCGGCTCCTCGCAGAAGCTCAGGTAGCGCCCGGCTTCGTGGGGCGCCAGTGCCGCGGTCAGCATGCCGAGGCGGTCGCGGGTCGGCTCCACTGCCGCCGGGTTCATCGTCGAGCCGACGGCGAACATGTTGAAGCTGCCGGGGAGGGTCGCGAGGGCGCCGCTGTCGCCGTCGGCGCGGGATAGGGCGCCGCCGCCGTGTCGCACCTCGACCGAGGTGAGGGTCGAGCCCGAACCGGGCCCGACGGCACCGAGCAGGTCGTCGATCGCCGCCGGCGAGAGGTCGGCGAGCAGCATGTGGCCGGTGATGCCGGAGACCGGACCGGGCGGGTCCATGTGGAGGTCGGCGATCCCGGCGGGCGGCACCGTGGCGAGGCTGCTCATCAGCGGCTCGAGGTCGGCCAGCGGCGCGTTCAGCTCTCGACCCGCCGCCTCGTCGCCGATCAAGATCGTCTCGACGATGGCGAAGGATTTGCCGCGGACCGGCTCCGGCACCTCCTCGATCGGCGGGAACTGCATCAGTCGGCCGACCGAGGTCATCTCCTCCGGCACGCCGGCGGTCCAGTCGCGCCAGGCGTGCAGCACCTCGTCGGCGCGCTCGAAGGGGAAGAACAGCGCCCCGGCGTAGACCTCGGGCATCTCCAGCAGCTCGAACTCGACCGCGGTGACGACGGCGAAGCTGCCACCGCCGCCGCGCAGCGCCCAGAACAGCTCCGGATCGCTCTCGGCGTCGACGCGGCGCTGCTCGCCGGCGGCATCTACGACCTCGAAGGCGGTGACGCGGTTGCAGGCGAGACCGTGGCGGCGCGAGTACCAACCGACGCCGCCGCCGAGCGTGTAGCCGACGATCCCGACCCCGGGGGCGGAGCCGTGGAGAGCCGTCAGGCCATGGTCGGAGGCTTCGGGCAGGAGGTCGGCCCAGACGGCACCGGCGCGGGCGCGGGCGCTGCGCCGCTCGGCGTCGATCTCGACCCCGTCCATCGCCGTCGTCCGCAGCAGGATCGAGTCCTCGAGGGAGCCCAGGGGACCAGCATTGTGGGCGGTCCCCTGGGCGGCAACGCGGAGCCCGACCTCGCGGGCGAAGCGGACCGTCGCCGCCACGTCCGCCTCGCTGCGAGGCACCGCGGTCAGCGCCGGCTGCGGGTCGATCGCCAGGTTGAAGCCGAGGCGGGCGTCGTCCCAGCCGCCGTCGCCGGGCGCAAGCAGCTCACCATCGAGGTGCTCGCGGAGGCGGTCGATCTGGCTGGGGGCAGGAGCCATCAGATGCTCAGCCTGTCCACCTCGTCGCCACTGCCGATCAGCAGCTCGCTGACCATCTTCGGTGGGAACAGCCCGTGAGCCGCGACCCCCGGGTCGGCCTCGAGGCGCGCTGCGAGCTCCCCCGGGTCCCCGATCGGCCCGCGGTAGTCGGCGATCACCCCGTTGTCGGGGCTGGGGGGGATGTCGCGAAGCTGGACCTCGTCGCCGAGACGCTCCAGCGTCGAGGCGGCGCCGAAGCCGAACAGCTCCAGCGGCACCGGGCCGCGCAGGGCGTCGACGGGCTTGCTGGAGTCGCCGATGACGACGAAGCGCTCGGCCGCGGCGGCGACGATCTTCTCCCGCAGGTGGGCGCCGCCGCCGCCCTTGATCAGCCAGCCCGCCGGCGTCACCTCGTCGGTGCCGTCGATCGCGATATCGAGCCGGGCCAGGGCGCTGAACTCCTCGACCGGCAGGCCCAGCCCCCGCGCCTGCAATTCGGTGGCGACCGAGGTGGCGACGCAGCGGATCCCGCTCAGTTCGCGTCTGGCCAACGCCGGCAGCAGAAAGGCGACGGTCGAGCCGGTGCCGAGGCCGATCGTCATCCCGCTCTCCACCAGCTCCGCCGCCGCCTCCGCCGCCAGCCGCTTCTCGTGATCCGCCCCAGTCACGGGCGGGACTTTATCCTCGCTCGCAATGGATGCACGCCTGTGGCTGAGCGGCGAGGGGGAGGCGCCGCACTCGGTGCCGCTGAGCGGCGAGCGGACCGTCGTCGGGCGTTCGCCCGAGGCCGACCTGCAGCTTGACGACGAGGCGGTCTCCTGGAACCACCTGGAGATCGAGCGCCGCGGCGAGGTGCTGATGGCAACCGACCTCGACAGCCGCAACGGCACCGTCCTCAACGGCGAGCCGCTGGAGCGACCGCGACGGCTGCGCAACGGCGACACCCTGATCGTCGGCGGGCACCGGATCGAAGTCTCGGTCGGGCCGGCGACCCCGGTCGGCAGGACCGTCCCCAGCAGCGCCCCCTCCGTGGCCCTGAGCGAGGAGGAGCGGGCGACGGCGAGCGCCCTCGTCGCTCCCTACCGCAGCGAGGGCGCCTTCGCCGGACGCCCCGCGACCAGGGCGGAGATCGCCGCGGCGCTGCACGTCAGCGAGCGCACTGCCCAGCGCCGGCTCGACGCCCTCGCCGCCAAGCTCGAGGTCCCCGGCGAGGCCGGCCGCGACCGCCCGCGCCAGATCGCCGCCCGCGTGATCGAGCTCGGCCTCGACCGCCCGCGGTAGCGGCCCCGCGGTAGCGGCCCCGCGGTAGCGGCCCCGCGGTAGCGCCCACCCCAAGTAACGCGCCGTTCGATGCATTGACCACACCAGCGTGTGGTCA
>DASWQL010000052.1:0-52762 GCA_036403715.1 Solirubrobacterales bacterium | reverse complement strand
CTCGATCTACGGCTTTGCCAAGGCGACCACGCCGCTCCTCGACAAGCCGCTGGAAGGGCCGGTCTACCTGCGCTCGAGCTCCAACCCGCTGCCCGACCTGGTGGCGACCATGAACGGCCAGTTCGACATCGAGCTGGCGGGCCGGATCGACTCGGTCAACGGCGGCATCAGGAACACTTTCGAAGTGGTTCCGGACGCACCGGTCTCCAAGTTCGTCCTCAAGATGAAGGGCGGCGAGAAGAGCCTGCTGGTCAACTCGCGCAACCTCTGCAAGTCGACCTCCAAGGCGGAAGTGAGGATGATCGGCCAGAACGGGATGAGGGCAAGCTCGCGGCCGGTGGTACGGAACAGCTGCAAAGGGGCCGCGAAAAGCGGGCACCGCGCCGCGAGGCGGTAGCCCGGAGCTCGATGCGCCTGGGCCCCTGTTTCGACGGTATTCGCAGCTGGCAATCGTGGTTCTCGCTTGACTTCGGAGTCCGTTCGTGTTCATAATGGCGGCGCCGGGAACACGCGTCCCTGCTTGAGGAACGCGAACGTTCAAGACAGGGAAGACAAAGGCCGACAGCCTCGGCCAGGGACCCGGCTTCGCCGGGTGATGACAGGGGCGACGGTCACGGGGACAAGGAGAGAGCTACGTGAGACGCGACGCGACGGCATCGACCGCCGGATCGACCACTGCCCGCCTGGGAGCGCTGCTCGCCTTGGCTTCGGCCTTCCTGCTGTGCGCATTCGTCCCCGCCGCGGTGGCGGCGCCCGAAGCCACCCCCGCCTATGCGATCAACAGCTTTGGCTCCGAAGGCGCGGCGCCCGGTCAGTTCGCCTCCCCGACCCGGATCGCCGTCGAGCCCCCGATCCCCGCGGCAGGCGAGGAACCGGAGGTCCCGGGCAACGTGCTGGTCGTCGACTCCGGCAACGGTCGGATCCAGGTCTTCGCGCCGCAGCCGCTCGGCACCTATCTGACTTCGATCGACACCGCCGGCACCCCCTTCGGCATCGCGATCGATCAGGGGAACGGCGATGTCTACGTCAGCGAAACCGGGCCCGACCGGATAGTCCGCTACACGTCCGACGGCGCGCCGACCCCGACCTACACGCTGGATCCCTCCTTCGTCAGCCCGGCGCAGGGAGCCGGGGCGGGGCAGGTCGGCAATTTCGCGAGCCCGATCGCCGTCGACCCGATGACGCATGACCTGCTCGTGGCCGACAAGGGGAACAAAAGGGTCAGCCGCTACACGGCGACCGGCAGCTTTGTCAGCAGCTTCGACGGCGGACCCGCCTTGATCGATCTGGCGGTTGGTCCGGGCGGTGACGTCTACGTCGTGAGTGGCGTCCCCAACGCCTTCAGGGGAACCCTTACCCCGACCAACAACAACCACGTCGGGATATTCGCTGCCGACGGATCTCCGAAAGGATCTCTAAGCGACCCCAGCATGCCGCGGCCACAATCCGTCGCCGTGGATCCTGGCTCCGGCGACGTGCTTGTCGTCTCGGGAGGAACCGGGCAGTTCGGCGAAACCTCGGTGGAGTTGCACATCTTCGACGAAGGCGTACATGTGCTCAGCCTGCCGTTTCCCGAAGGCGCCGAAAGATCCCCTGCCGTCGGTGTCGCGACGGATTCCGGATCCTCGCACAGGATCTTCGCCCTGATGGGTGTCCAGGACTCATTCTGCTGTGGAAAAATCGGGAGTTCCAACGTGCAGGTCGTCGAACCAAGTGCCATGCCCGGCGTCGAACTTCAGCCGGTCAGCGAAGTAACGCAGACCAGCGTCCACTTGGACGGTGCCGTCGACCCGGGCGGCCAGACCACCAGCGCCCACTTCGAATACTCACTGGACGGCGGCACCACCTGGGTGAAAACGCCGGACCAGGAACTGGCGGCGAAAACCGGAGTCCAGCCGGTGGCGGCGGATGTCACCGAACTCGCTCCCAACACCGAATATCAGCTGCGTCTCTGGGCTGGAAACCCGGCGGGCCTCAGCAACACCAGCTCAATCGAAGCCTTCAGCACGGAACAGGCGCCGCCCGCGGTCGTCACCGACCCTGCCAATCACATTGCCCCCGCGCAGGCCACGCTCAACGGCAAGATCACTCCGTTCGGGCTCCAGACCACCTACGGATTCGAATACGGCGAGACGGCTGCGTACGGAAACATCGTTCCCCTCGGCGCCGGCGGGGTTGCCGGCAACGGTCGAGTACCGCGAAGCTTCTCGCGCGTCGTCTCCGGCTTGAGCCCGGAAACCACCTATCACTTTCGCCTTGTCGCAAGTAGTGCGGCGGGCACCACCGCCGGCGAAGACGAAGTGTTCACGACCGGCCTCAGCTCCGAAGAAGTCAGCTGTCCCAACGCCGCCCTGCGCACCGGGCTGTCCGCCGCCCTGCCGGAATGCCGGGCCTACGAGCAGGTTTCACCGGTCGATAAGGGCGGAGCGATCATCGCCGAACTCTACGGGTTCCAGGCCAGGCCGGACGGCGGCGGCGTGGTCTACACCACGCGCAGCCCGAGCCCTGACGTCGAGTCGACGGTCAGGTTCACGAGGTACGCGAGCATGCGCTCGGCCCAGGGCTGGTCAACTCGTCCCATCGATCCGCCGACCAAGACCGAAATCTTCGGCTACAACACCTATCTCGGCCAGGTGACGCTTGCGGTGTCAGAAGACCTCAGCAAATCGTTCGTCGTCAGCACGCACGCGCTCGCGGCAGGAGGTGTCGAGGACACCGCCAACCTTTACGTGCGCGATCTGCAGGCTGGTACCTACGCATTCGTCGCCAACTCCAGCGAATCCTCCGCCTTCGAATCGTTCGTCGGCTACAGCGGAGCGGGCGAATTCAACGGGGGCGCCAGCGACTTCAGCTGGATCGTCTTCACCTCCCGGATGCCGCTGTTGCCGGAAGCGTCGTACAACCAGGCATATCGTTGGTCGGCGACCGGCGGCCTCGAACTGTTGTCGCGGTTGCCCGGCGGAGTACTTACGGGTGCACCGACGCATATGGGTCAGGAAGGCTTCCCGCGGCTGCCGGTAGTTCGGTTTACCTCCGACGACGGCAACGAGATCGCATTCGCTCTTGAATCAGGAGGCGCAGGCGTGGACGGCGCGTACCTCTGGAAGGAAGGTGTTATCACTGCGATCTCCGTCTCTCAAGTGGAAGGCGGTCCTTCCGGCCCCCAGCCGGCTTACATCACGGGCATGAGCCGCGATGGCCGCTACGTCACCTTTTTGACCTACGGCGGGCCGCCACTTACCTCAGACGCAACCGAAGGCGTCGCCGTCTACCGCTTCGACGTTGTCACCGAAAACCTCGAATACCTCGGCAAGACGTTCACTGGCTCCACCTCGCCTGTCATGGGGGTGGCGGCCGTAAGTGAGGACGGCAACCACGTCTACTTCCAGGATTCCCCATGGCTATCCGTATGGAGCCAGGGAACGGTGAGGCAGATCGCCGAAGCACAGGTCGGCAGTCTGACCGGGGACGGGGCGAGCCCCGATGGCCGCTACTTCGCCTATGAACATGGTGGAGAGGTCTACCTCTACGACGCTGACAAAGAAGAGCTCAGCTGCGTCTCATGCCCCACCGATGACAGCAAATCGCTCGGAGGGCATCTGCCCGAAGGCGAACTCAACCCAGGCCACACCTATCCACAGCTCGTCACTGATCAGGGGCAGGTCTTCTTCAACACCCTCAACCCGCTGGTCCCCAGCGACGTCAACGGCAGGCAGGACGTCTACATGTTCAGCGGCGGCAATCTGCGCCTAATCAGCCCCGGTACCGGCAACTTCAAAGCCAGTTTGGCCGGTCTGAGCGCTGATGGGCAGAGCGCATTCTTCTTCACGGACCAGCCGATCGTCGCCCAGGACCGCGACGGGGGTGCGACCGATGTCTATGACGCCCGCGTCAACGGGGGTATTGCGTCACAGATGGCCGAGCCCGTCGGTGAATGCGCCGGCGACAACTGCCGCGGCCCGGTCCTCGCCGCGCCGCCTCCCATAGCCGTTCGATCCGAACCGACGACCGGCCCGCGCAACTCCTCCGGGCGTGCTCGTGGGAAATGCGGCAAGGCGCCCCGGAAGAGATCCAAAGGAAAGGCGCGTTGCGCCAAGCCCCACAAACAGCACACGAAGCGGAGGCAAGCCCGATGAACAGGATTTGGAATTTCAAGTCGAAAGCGTTCATCGCCATGGCGGCCTTCCTGGTCACGGCCGCACTTGCGGCGCCAGCGGCCCAGGCGGATCTCAGCTTCGCGGAATTCGGCACCGCATTGAGCGAACCCGACGGCAGCTTTTCCCGTCAGGCCGGCGCCCACCCCGATCTCACGGTCAGGGTGCGGGTCCCCAAACAGCCGCTCGCTCAAGGTCCGGTCGAGGATGCCCGCGACATCGTCGTGGACCTGCCTCCCGGCCTTACCGGCAATCCGACCGTCGCCTCGGAGTGCTCGTTTTCCGATCTGGTCGGCGGTGAAGCCGGGACCAGATGCACCGCGGACTCCCAGATCGGCATGGTCTTCGTGGAAACGGAAACCTACAATACGGTCGTCAAGCTCTTCAACCTTGCGCACGGTCCCGATACGCCTGCCCTGCTTGGTTTCAACTACGAAGGCGTGACGCCGCTGATCACGGCGGGAGTCAATAGTGACGACTACACGATCTCTTCGGGCAGCATCATTCCGGAGGCGATCGGCATCCTTGGCTTCAAGGTCACCGTTTGGGGCATTCCGGCGGACTCGAGCCATGAACTCGAGCGTGGTGGCCCCAGCACCCTGCCACGGCGCCCGTTCATCACCAGTCCAACTTCATGTCCAGCCGCACCGTCGATTTTCACCGCCCGCGGCGATTCGTGGGAGCACCCGGGCAATTTTGCCGAAGTGTCAGTGTCAAGCGACCTCGAAGGGACTCCCTTCGTCTTCGACGGCTGCGAGGCACTCCCCTTCACTCCGTCCGTCAGCGTCGAGCCGACCTCCGGCCGAGCGGCCGGTCCGACCGGGCTCGAGGTGGATGTAAAAGTTCCCCAGAACGAAAGCCCCGACGGGGTCTCGACTGCGCACGTGCAAAAGACCGTGATCGCCCTACCCAAGGGGGTGACGGTTTCGGCCTCTTCGGCCAACGGCCTGGGCGCCTGCTCGCTGGCTGAGATCAGGCTGGGGTCGAACGCGGCACCGACCTGCCCGAACTCCTCGAAGATCGGCACCGTCTCGATCAAGACGCCGCTGCTCAAGGAGGAACTCCACGGCAACATGATCCTCGCAAGGCAGTTCGAAAACCCGTTCAATTCGCTGCTGGCTGTCTATATCGCGGTCAAGGGTCCCGGCTTCTACCTGAAGCTCCCCGGCAAGGTCGAAGCGGACCCGAACACCGGCCAGGTGACGACGATCTTCGCCAACACGCCGCAGCTGCCCTTCGAAGAGCTGAAGGCGAACCTCAACGGCGGCCCCGGAGCACCCCTGCAGGCCCCTGAAGCCTGCGGGACCTTTACCAGCCACGTCGAGATGACGTCCTGGGCCTCCCATGCCCCGGTCTCCATGGACACCCCGATGACGTTTGACGAAGGCTGCGCCACGGGCGGCTTCGAGCCGGCCCTGCACGCCGGAACGACCGACCCGATCGCCGGCAGGTCCTCGCCCTTCACCCTGCAGGTGACCAGGCAGGACGGCGAACAGAACATCTCCGGGATCCAGGCCACCCTGCCCGAGGGGATGCTCGCGAAGCTGGCCGGCGTCGGCGTCTGCTCCGACGCTCAGGCGGCGAGCGGCGCCTGCCCGGCTTCCTCGCAGGTCGGCACCACCACCGTGGGGGCGGGATCCGGGCCGCTGCCCATTTACGTCCCCGAAGCCGGCAGGGCTCCGACCGCGGTGTACCTCGCCGGTCCCTACAAGGGCGCCCCCTACAGCCTCGTGGTCAAGGTGCCCGCCCAGGCCGGCCCCTTCGACCTCGGCACGGTGACGGTGCGCAACGCCCTTCGGATCGACCCGGAAACCACCCAGGTGACGTCCACCTCGGATCCGCTGCCACAGATCCTGCAGGGAATCCCGATCACCTACCGCGACATTCGCGTGGAAGTGAATCGTCCCGACTTCACCCTCAACCCCACCTCCTGCGATCCGATGAAGGTCAGTTCGACGCTCGTCTCCAACCAGGGCCGCACCGCGACCCCTTCGGTTGGTTTCCAGGTCAGCTCCTGCGAACGGCTCGGCTTCAAGCCCAGGCTGGCCCTGCGCCTCTTCGGTGGCACCAAACGCAGCGACCACCCGAGGCTGAGGGCGGTCCTGAGGGCTCGCGGGGGGGAGGCCAACATCGACCGGGTCTCCGTTGCCCTGCCGCACTCGGAGTTCCTCGAGCAGGCCCACATCCGCACGATCTGCACCAGGGTCCAGTTCGCCGCAGATCAGTGCCCGGCCGGGGCGGTCTACGGCTACGCCAAGGCGTACACCCCGCTGCTCGACAAGCCCCTGCAGGGCCCCGTGTACCTGCGCTCTTCGAACAACCCGCTCCCGGACCTTGTGGCGGCCCTGCACGGTCAGATCGACGTCGAGCTGGCGGGTCGCATCGACTCCGTCAACGGCGGCATCCGCACCAGCTTCAACCTGGTCCCCGATGCCCCCGTGACGAAGTTCGTCCTCAACATGAAGGGCGGCGGCAAGGGCCTGCTCGTCAACTCCCGCAACCTCTGCCACTCCACCAACCGGGCCACGGTGCTGATGGACGGCCAGAACGGCAAGACCGCCGACCAGAACCCGCCGGTGGCAAATAGCTGCAAAAGGGCCGCTAAAAACGGGCGCCGCGGCGCGAGGCGCTAGCCGGGACCCGATTTCAAAAGCTGGCTGCCGTCTTCCCTGGGCGGTGCCATGAACAGGCAAGCGGACCCCCGGGCGTCGGACGCCCCATGTCCGGCGCCCGGGCCGCCTGTTTCCCCGATATATAGGCTGGCGCCCGTGGACTTCGCCCTCTCGGACGAGCAGAACGACTTCGTCGACGCGATCCGCGACTTCTGCGACCGCGAGTGCGGCACCCAGGACCAGCGCGAGCGCCTCACCGACGGCTATCGCCGGCACCACAACTTCGAGATCTACAACCAGATGGCCGAGCTCGGGTGGCTCGGGGTGACGATCGCGGAGCAGTACGGCGGTTCCGGCGGCACCATGCTCGACGCCTGCCTCTTCATGGAAGAGACCTCGCGCGGCCTCGCCCCGATCGGCGGCTACGCGACCACCCTCATTGTCGCCGGCGCGACCCAGCGCTTCGGCAGCGAGGATCAGAAGGCGGAGATCCTCGGCGGCATCGCCGGCGGCTCGGTCGAGGCGATCGCGATGACCGAGCCCGAGGCGGGCTCCGACGTCGGCGCCCTCTCCTGCTCGGCCGCCGCAGTCGACGGCGGCTTCGTCCTCAATGGCCAGAAGGTCTTCTGCTCCAACGCCCACATCTCCGACCACGTCCTGGTGGTCTGCCGCACCACCCGGAGCGAGAACAAGCACGAGGGGATGACGATGATCTGGGTCCCGCGCGACGCCGAGGGGATGGAGGTGGTGCCGATCGAGACGATGGGGGGCCGGGAGACCAACCATCTCTACTTCACCGATTGCGCGGCGCCCGCCGACGCGGTCCTCGGCGAAGCCGACCAGGCCTGGACGCAGCTGATGGCGGGCCTCAACGTCGAGCGCCTGATCCTCGCCGCGACGATGCTCGGGATCGCCCAGCGCGCCTTCGACGACGTCCTCCTCTACGTCAAGGAGCGCAAGCAGTTCGGCCGCCCGATCGGCTCCTTCCAGGCCCTGCAGCACCGCCTCGCCGACCTCGCCACCGATCTCGAGGCGGCCCGCCTGATGACCCGCTGGGTCGCCACCCTGACCGACGAGGACCCCGACCGGATGCTGCCCCAGCAGGCCTCGATGGTGAAGCTCTTCGTCACCGAGGTCGCCAAGCGGACCACCCTCGAGGGGATGCAGCTGATGGGTGGCTACGGCTACTCCTCCGAGTACGACATGGAGCGCCTCGTCCGCACCTCGCTGGTCTCCACGATCTACGGCGGCACCTCGGAGATCCAGCGCAACATCATCGCCAAGACGCTCGGCCTCTGAGCCCGAGCGCGTGCCCGTTCAGGCTGCCGCGGCGAGCGGCCGGCCCTCGATCAGAACCGGCTCGCCGATGTGGAAGCCCTGCGCGTAGTCGACGCCGCAGCCCCGCACCAGGGTCAGGGTCTCCGCGTCCTCGACTCCCTCGGCGACCGTCTCCTGGCCGAAGGCTCTCGCGAACTCGACCAGCGCCCCGACCAGGCGCTGGTCGACCGGCGAGGTGCGCAGGTCGCGGATGAACTCGATGTCGATCTTCAAGTGCTGGACCGGCAGTTCCCGCAGGTAGCTGAACGAGCTGAAGCCGGTCCCGAAGTCGTCGAGCCCGAGGCCGCAGCCCATCTCCGTCACCGTCTCGGCGAAGAGGCGCGCCGCCTTCATGTTCGAGATCGCCGTGGTCTCGGTGATCTCGAAGTCGAGCCAGCTCGGGTTGAGGCCGTCGGCGATCGCCGCACGGACGTCGGCTATCAGGCCCGCGTCGCAAAGCGAGGCGCCGGAGACGTTGATCGAGATCGGCCGCGAGCGCCCGGCCAGCTCGACCGCCTTCGCAAGCACCATGCGGTCGATCTCCGGGATCAGCCCGAGCCGCTCGGCGGTCGGCAGGAAGGAGGAGGGGGGGATGACGTCGTCGTTGTCGTCCAGCATCCGCACCAGCAGCTCCTCACGCGCCACGCAGTGGGTCCGCAGGTCGAAGATCGGCTGCGCGTAGACGACCAGCCGTCGCCGGTCGATCGCTTCGCGGATCCGATCCGGCCAGGTCAGCTTCAGATTCGGCCCGCTGGCGCTGTCGACCGCCCGACCGCCGCCCGCCGCCTTGGCTTCGCAGAGGGCGATGTCGGCGGCGATCATCAGCCCTTCCGCCGTGATCGCCTCACCGGTGCCGCCGAAGGTCGCGATCCCCACGCTGGCACCGACAGCGGGTTGGCAGTGCTGGCAGACCAGGCCGATCAACCGTTCCGCCGCGGCCATCGCCTGCGCCGGCTCCGCCCGCTGCAGCAGCAGGGCGAATTCGTCGGCGCAGATCCGCGCCGGCAGGTCCTCCGCTCGCGCCGCGTCGCGCAGCGTCTCCCCTACGGCGGCCAGCAGCCGGTCGCCCGCCTCATGGCCGAGCGAGTCGTTGACGAGGTGGAAGGAATCGATGTCGAGCAGCAGCAGCGCCCCCTGTTGCTCGCGGTGCGCCGGGTCGAGGATCCGCTCTTCCACCTCTTCCACGAAGCGATCCCGATCGCAAAGGCCACCCCTGTCGATTGCTTCTGGCATGCGTCCCCGAACCGCCTCGAAGGATTGCGTAAAAATTGACCTTACAAAAAATTGGGTATTCCATGGGAAACCGCGCCGCAATCGGGAGTGGGCGCAGGCCCTGGGCGGATGAGGGGCGCTATCCTTCGCTCAGCCTCGCGCCTTGGGCCCGGGGTTTTCTTCTGTAACGGCCGAGTAGGGAAGAGGAAACCAATGGCTCGCGGAGATGTCCGCATTGCGGTGACTTTGGCTTGCGAAGACTGCAAGCGACGGAATTACCAGACCAATAAGTCCCGGCGAAACACGCCGGACCGGATCGAGATGCGGAAGTTCTGCCGCTGGTGCGGTCATCACACGGCTCATAAGGAGACCCGGTAGCTCCCGATGGCAAAGACGCGCGCACAGCGCAAGGCCGAGCGCCGGGCTCGGGAAGCTGAGGAGCGGAAACGCTCCGACGGCGGGCGCGAGAGCGCCGCAGAGGCTCAGCACGAGACGCAGGTGCCCGTCTCCGGCGAGGTAGCCGAGGTCGAGGCGGTCGAGATGGGCGCTGCCGCGGGCGTGCCCGAGGAGCTGCTCGAGACCCCCGACGCGCCGAAGCCCCGCTCCGCCCGCCGGGCCGAAGCGAAAGCCCAGAAAGAAGCGGAGAAGCGCCGGCGCGACGAGCAGAAGCGCCGCGAGCGCGAGCAGCTCGCCAAGAAACAGAAACAGGCGAGCGCCCAGCGTCAGCGCGGCGGCGTGATCGGATTCCTGCTCTCATGCTGGGCCGAGCTGAAGAAAGTCCAGTGGCCGGATCGCGAGACGCTGATCCAGGCAACCGCGGTCACCGTCCTCTTCGTCGCCGTAGCGGCCGCCTACCTCGGCGCCCTCGACGCCCTCTTCAACTTCCTGATCAAGCAGATCCTGTAGCCAGGGTCCCAAGACAAAGGTTTCCGATTTGTATCGCTGGTATGTGATCAACACCTACTCCGGGCACGAGAACAAGGTCAAGCACAATCTCGAGCACCGGGTGCAGACGATGAGCCAGAACCGCAACGTGCGGCAGGTCGTCGTCCCCACCGAGCAGGTCTCCGAGATGAAGGACGGGCAGAAAGTCCAGACCGAGAAACGGACTATGCCCGGCTACGTCCTCGTCAACATGGAGATGACCGACGACGCCTGGGGCCTGGTCAAGAACACCCCCGGAGTGACCGGCTTCGTCGGCTCCCGCAACAAACCGGTGCCGCTCTCCAAACCCGAGGTCGACCGCCTGCTGCACCGCGAGACCGCGGAGCGCCCGCGCACCCAGGCCCAGTTCTCGATCGGCGAATCGGTCAAAGTCATCTCCGGCCCGCTCTCCGACTTCTCCGGCGAGATCGCCGAGATCAACGAGGACGCGGCGAAACTCAAGGTCCTGGTCTCGATCTTCGGCCGCGAGACGCCGGTCGAGGTCGGCTACGACCAGGTAAAGAAGATTTAGGTCGCAAGACCGCTACGCTCCCAAACCGCTCATGGCCAAAAAAGTCCTAACTCTCATCAAGCTGCAGATCCAGGCAGGCAACGCCAACCCGGCGCCGCCGGTCGGCCCGGCGCTGGGCCAGCACGGCGTCAACATCATGGACTTCTGCAAAGCGTTCAACGCGCAGACGCAGAACGAAGGCGGGACGATCATCCCGGTGGAAATCACGGTCTACGAGGACCGCTCCTTCACGTTCATCACCAAGACGCCCCCGGCCGCCATCCTGATCAAGGAGGCGATCCGGATCCCGAAGGGCTCCGGCGAGCCCCACGTCAACAAAGTCGGGACGATCTCCCAGGCCCAGATCCGCGAGATCGCCGAACGCAAGATGCCCGACCTCAACGCCAACGACATCGACGCCGCCTCGAAGATCATCGCCGGAACCGCCCGCTCGATGGGCGTCGACGTCAAATAGGAGACCTTCAGTGGCCCACCACGGCAAACGCTACCGCCAGCAGTACGAAAAGATCGACCGCGACCGCGCCTATCCGGCCGCCGAAGCGATCGGGCTGGTCAAAGACACCGCCACCGCCCACTTCGACGAGACGGTGGAGGTCCACATCCTGCTCGGGGTCAACGTCCGCCACGCCGACGAGCAGCTGCGCGGCACCCTGGCGCTGCCGCATGGGCTCGGCAAAGACGTCACCGTGGCCGTCTTCGCGCAGGGCGAGAAGGCGCGTGACGCCGAAGCCGCCGGCGCCGACTTCGTCGGTGGCGACGACCTGGCGAAAAAAGTCGAGGAGGGCTGGACCGACTTCGACGTCGCCGTCTCGACCCCCGACATGATGCCCACGGTCGGCCGCCTCGGCCGCGTGCTCGGCCCCCAGGGGAAGATGCCGAACCCCAAGGTCGGGACCGTCACCGACGACATCGAGAAAGCCGTCAGCGACTCCAAGTCGGGCAAAGTCGAATACCGCACCGACCGCCAGGCGATCGTTCACATGGCGATCGGCAAGGCCAGCTTCGACCAGGACAAACTGCTCGACAACTACACCGCGGTCGTCGACGAGATCATCCGGGCCAAGCCGGCCTCTTCGAAGGGCAAATACATCCTTTCCTGCACGGTCGCCAGCACGATGGGCCCCGGCATCAGAGTCGACACCGGAAAATCCGCCGACCGCGAGCCGGTCGCCGCCGCCGCCGAGACCGCACCGGAGCCGGCAACCGCCTAAACTCCACCGCCGCTAGCCCGAGACCACCGGCAACATGGTCGACGGGACGATTTCCGGTGACATAGACCGGCTTTCGGCCCATCGGCAGTAGAAGCCCGGTGTAGGAGAGACGATGAACCGCGAGGAAAAGTCAGCAACCATCCAAGAGATCGCCGCCCAGATCGAGGCATCTGAGGCGATCTTTGCCGTCGACTACCGCGGCATCAGCGTTCCCCAGGCAGCGGAGCTGCGCTCGAGATTGCGCGAGGCCGATGCCAGCTTCCGCATCGTCAAGAACCGCCTGACCAAACTGGCAGCCGACAAAGCGGGCGAGGATCGGCTGGCCGAGCTGCTGCTGGGCCCGACCGCGCTCACCTTCGTGCGTGGCGACACCGCACAGGCCGCGAAAGCGATCTTCACCTTCAACAAAGAGCACGAAGTGCTCACCTACAAGGGCGGCTTCATGGACGGCATCTCGCTCGACGAGGACGCCTTCAAATCGATCTCCCGCCTGCCCACCCGCGACGTCCTCAACGGCCAGTTCGCCGGCGTCGTCGCCAGCCCGCTGACCGGCCTGGTCCGCGGGCTCGGATCGATGATCCAGGGCCTCGCCTCCCAGCTCGGCCAGATCGTCGACAAAGGATTGGTGACGGGAGAGGCGCCAACCGCCGCCGCAGAGGAGCCGCCGGCAGAGGAGGACGCCGGCGCCGCCGATGTGCCGGTCGAGGAGGAGCCAACCGAGGCTTCGAGCGGAAACGAGCCGCCGGCCGACCAGGCCGATGCGCCTGACGACGCCGAGGCGGAGCAGGACGACACTTCAGAGCAAGATTCGAACACGGAAGAGGGGTAACGAGTAGATGGCAACCAAAGTTAAAACCGAGGACTGGATCGAGGAGCTGAAAGGCATCTCCGTCCTGGAACTCTCCGAGCGGATCAAAGCGCTCGAGGAGGAGTTCGGCGTCTCCGCGACCGCGGTGGCGGCGGCAGCTCCGGCTGCGGCCGGTGCACCGGCAGAAGGCGACGGGGCTGCCGAAGAGTCGGCGACCGTCGACGTGGTCCTGACCGAGGTAGGCGGGCAGAAAGTTCCGGTGATCAAGGTGGTCCGTTCGGCGACCGGGCTCGGCCTCAAAGAGGCCAAGGCTCTCGTCGACGAGGCTCCGAAAGCGATCAAAGAGGGCATCGATCGCGAGGAGGCCGACAAACTCAAAGCAGACCTCGAGGAGGCCGGCGCGACGGTCGAGCTCAAATAGACCGTCTTCGCCTCGCCCGCGCAATCCCAGTCGGGGAGCCAAGCTCGAGGCCGCGTGCGGCCGTGTGTTAGTTTTTGCGGTCGCGCGCCATTTGAGTACCCCTGCCCAGATTTGCGCTTTATCTACGTCCCTCTGACCGCCCGAGGAGTCGCCGACTTTGGCACGTTCTAACGCTGCCCCCGTAACCCGTAGGAGCTTTTCCCGCCTAGAGAACCCCCTCGAAGTCCCCCATCTGATCGATATCCAGCGACGTTCCTTCGCGGAACTGACGGATCCGAAGACCGGTGGGCTGCGAGAGACCATCAACGACATATCCCCGATCGAGGACTACACGGGGAACCTGCAAATCGTCTTTGGCGAGTTCAAATTCGAGGAGCCGCCGCACTCGATCGAGGAGTGCCGCGAGAAGGACATGACGTTTTCCCGGCCGCTGACCGCGACCGTCGCCTTCCAGAACAAGGAGACGGGAGAGATCCGCGAGCAGGCCGTCTTCATGGGGGATTTCCCCTGGATGACCGAGCGCGGGACCTTCATCATCAACGGCACCGAGCGCGTCGTCGTGACCCAGCTCGTGCGTTCGCCGGGCGCCTACGTGATGGCGCCGAAGGACCCTGAAAAGCAGGTCTTCATCGCCAACCTGATGCCGGCTCGCGGCTCCTGGCTCGAGCTCGAAATCGACAAAAAAGGCAAAGTCTTCGTCCGCATCGACCGCAAGCGGAAACTGCCGGTGACGGTGCTGCTGCGGGCGATGGGCTACGTCGAGGACCAGCAGCTGCTGGACATGTTCGACAACTCGATCTACCTCCGGCACACGATCGAGGCCGACACCGAGGCGACCCGGACCGAAGAGGGCGCCCTGATCGAGCTGTTCAAAAAGCAGCGTCCGGGCGAGCCGCCGTCGGTCGACGCCGCCCGTGGCCTGCTCGAGCAGCTCTTCTTCGACCCCAAGCGCTACGACCTCACCAGGGTCGGCCGCTACAAGCTCAACGCCCGCCTCGACCTCGACATCGACCTCGAGACCCGGGTCCTCACCCACGACGACATCATCGCTCTGGTCAAGGAGCTTGTCTCCCTGCCGAAGCTGCTCGGGATCCCCGAGGAGGTCGACGAGGAGAACCCGATCAAAGACTATGCCGCGGAGGCGATCACCTACCCGCGGGAGCCGGTCTACGAGCATCTCGACGAGTACGAGCACTTCGGCAACCGCCGCCTGCGCACGGTCGGCGAGCTGATCCAGGAGGCCTTCCGCATCGGCCTCTACCGGATGGAGCGCGTGGTCCGCGAGCGCCTCACCACCGAGGACTCGGACGCGATCACCCCGCAGACGATCATCAACATCCGTCCCGTCGTGGCCGCGATGAAGGAGTTCTTCGGCTCCTCGCAGCTGTCCCAGTTCATGGACCAGACCAACAGCCTCGCCGGGCTCACCCACAGGCGGCGGCTTTCGGCGCTGGGCGCCGGCGGTCTGACCCGCGAGCGGGCACCGATCGAGGTGCGCGACGTGCACCCGACCCATTACGGCCGGATGTGCCCGATCGAGACCCCTGAGGGACCGAACATCGGCCTGATCGGCTCGCTGGCCTCCTACGCCGAGGTCTCCGAGCACGGTTTCGTCACCACCCCCTACCGCCTGGTCAAAGACGGCGTCGTCAGCAAAGAGATCGTGCATTACGACGCCACCCAGGAGGAGGACATGGTGATCGCCCAGGCGAACTCCGAGTTCGACCCCAAGACCGGCAAGCTGAAGGGCCCGCAGGTCCTCGTCCGCGCCGGCGAGCAGGAGTACGCGACCGCCTCCCCCAAGGAAGTCCACCTGATGGACGTCTCACCGTCCCAGATCTGGTCGGTGGCGACCTCGCTGATCCCGTTCCTCGAGCACGACGACGCCAACCGGGCGCTGATGGGCTCCAACATGCAGCGCCAGGCGGTGCCGCTGTTGAAGCCCGACCCGCCGCTGATCGGAACCGGCATGGAGCGCCGTGCCGCCGTCGACACCGGCGACGTCGTCCTGGCCAAGAACGCCGGCGAAGTCACCCACGTCGATGCCGAGCGCATCGTCGTCAGCTCCGGCTCGTCGAAAGACGAGTACCCGCTGCAGAAGTTCATGCGCTCGAACCAGGGCACGATCATCCATCAGCGGCCGATCGTCAACAGCGGCCAGCAGGTGAAGGAGGGCGACGTGC
The DNA here is from genome assembly GCA_036403715.1 of Solirubrobacterales bacterium. GTDB lineage: Bacteria > Actinomycetota > Thermoleophilia > Solirubrobacterales > 70-9 > VAYN01. The sequence goes on along the minus strand of DASWQL010000052.1, from coordinate 37,388 downwards.
TCGCCGACGGCTCCTCCACCGGTGGCGGTGAGATCGCCCTGGGCAAGAACTGCCTGGTCGCCTTCATGTCCTGGGAGGGCTACAACTTCGAGGATGCGATCATTCTCTCCGAGCGCCTGGTCAAGGACGACGAACTCACCTCGATCCACATCGAGGAGTACGAGATCGACGCCCGCACGACCAAGCTCGGCGACGAGGAGATCACCCGCGACATCCCCAACCGGTCCGAGGAGAGCCTGCGCAATCTCGACGAGCGCGGGATCGTCCGGGTCGGGGCCGAGGTGGTGTCCGGCGATCTGCTGGTCGGCAAGGTGACGCCGAAGGGCGAGACCGAGCTGACCGCCGAGGAGAAGCTGATCCGCGCGATCTTCAAGGAGAAGGCGCGCGAGGTCCGCGACACCTCGCTGAAAGTCCCGCACGGCGAGGGCGGGGTCGTCATCGACGTCCTCACCTTCAGTCGCGACGAGGGCGACGACCTGCCGCCCGGCGTCAACGACCTGGTCCGCGTCTATGTCGCGACCAAGCGCAAGATCGCCGAGGGCGACAAGCTCGCCGGCCGCCACGGGAACAAGGGTGTGATCTCGAAGATCGTGCCTGAGGAGGACATGCCTCACCTTGCCGACGGAACCCCCGTCGACGTCATCCTCAACCCGCTCGGCGTGCCGAGCCGGATGAACATCGGCCAGATCCTCGAGACCCACCTCGGGTGGGTCGCGGCGAACGGCTGGTACGACGACGGCTCCGAGGCCTACAAGCAGGCCCACTCCGACCAGGGCGACGGCCGCGTCTACGTGGCCACGCAGGTCTTCGACGGCGCCACCGTCGAGGACGTCGACGAGGCCCTGGTCAAGTGGAACGACGAAAACGCCGAGCGCGGTGTGGACATCGGCGTCGACAAGAGCGAGCGTGCCGGCGCCCAGGCGTCCGGTACCACGCAGCTCTACAACGGTCGCACCGGCGAGCCCTACGAGGGCAAGGTCACGATCGGCTACATGTACATCCTCAAGCTGCTGCACCTGGTCGACGACAAGATCCACGCCCGTTCAACCGGCCCCTACTCGCTCGTCACCCAGCAGCCGCTGGGCGGCAAGGCGCAGTTCGGCGGTCAGCGCTTCGGGGAGATGGAGGTCTGGGCCCTGGAGGCCTACGGAGCGGCGTACACGCTGCAGGAGATGCTCACGGTCAAGTCCGACGACACGGTCGGGCGGGTCAAGGCGTACGAGGCGATCGTCAAGGGCGAGAACATTCCCGAGCCCTCGATCCCGGAGTCCTTCAAAGTCCTTTTGAAGGAGATCCAGAGCCTCTCGCTGGACGCCAACGTGGTCTCCGAGGGCAGCGACGTCGAGATCTCCGACGAGGAGGACGACCTGCTGAAAGCGGCCGAGGAGCTGGGGATGGATCTGACCGGCGTCCGCGCCGACTCCGCCAACGGAGCCGCGGACGAGCAGGAGGAGCAGATCGTCTCCGAGGGCGAGGCTGGAACTGATGGTGATGGTGCCGGGAAAGCCGAAGAGGCCGCACCGGCCGAGGTGGAGGACTGATGATCGACATCAACAATTTCGACGCGATCGAGATCGGGCTCGCGTCTTCGAAGAAGATCCGCTCCTGGAGCTGGGGCGAGGTCACGAAGCCCGAGACGATCAACTACCGGACGCTGAAGCCCGAGAAAGACGGGCTCTTCTGCGAGCGCATCTTCGGTCCGACCAAGGACTGGGAGTGCTACTGCGGCAAGTACAAGCGGGTCCGCTACAAGGGCATCGTCTGCGAGCGCTGCGGCGTCGAGGTGACGCGTTCCAAGGTCCGCCGCGAGCGGATGGGGCACGTAGATCTCGCCTCCCCGGTCTCCCACATCTGGTTCTTCAAGGGCGTGCCCAGCCGGATCGGCTACCTGATCGACATGGCTCCGAAAGAGCTGGAGAAGGTCCTCTACTTCGCCGCCTCGATGATCACCTGGGTCGATGTCGAGGCTCGCGACAAGGACGTCGGGAAACTCGAGAAAGAGGTCAAAAAAGTCGTCGACTCCTACGAGTCCGAAAGGCAGAAACGGACCCAGGAGCTGCAGGAGTCGCTGGAACGCCGGATCAAGTACCTCGAGGAGGGCGACCAGACCAAATTCGACGACGAGGACCACATCTGGGCCGACTCGCTGAAACTGACCGCGGCGCAGCTGCGCAAGCTCAAAGACGACGACCGCGCCAAAATGATCAAAGAACTGCGCAAACAGTTCGACGCCGAGATCGCCGACACCGAGGCCTACCTCGAAGAGGCGGCGGAGCGGATGCAAGAGGTCTGGAAGATCTTCACGGAGATGAAGCCGAAGGACGTCGTCAACGACGAGACCGTCTTCCGTGAGCTCAAGGACCGGTTCGGATCCCCGTTCGGCTGGGGCGAGTACTTCCGCGGCGGCATGGGTGCCGAAGCGGTGCGCGACCTGCTCGAACAGGTCGATCTCGCGGCCGACTGCGAGGAACTGGAGCAGATCATCAACAGCTCCAAAGGCCAGAAACAGGCCCGTGCCGTGAAGCGGCTGAAAGTCGCCTCGGCGTTCCTCAACTCCGACAACAAACCGGATTGGATGATCCTCGACGCGGTGCCGGTGATCCCGCCGGAGCTGCGGCCGATGGTGCAGCTCGACGGCGGTCGCTTCGCGACCTCCGACCTCAACGACCTCTACCGGCGCGTGATCAATCGCAACAACCGGCTGAAAAGGCTGCTCGACCTCGGCGCGCCCGAGATCATCGTCAACAACGAGAAGCGGATGCTGCAGGAGGCGGTCGACGCGCTGTTCGACAACGGCCGTCGCGGTCGCCCGGTCACGGGCCCCGGCAACCGTCCCCTGAAGTCGCTCTCGGACATGCTCAAGGGCAAGCAGGGACGCTTCCGCCAGAACCTGCTTGGCAAGCGCGTCGACTACTCCGGCCGTTCGGTGATCGTCTCCGGACCGAGCCTGCGGCTGCACCAGTGCGGTCTGCCGAAGCTGATGGCGCTCGAGCTGTTCAAGCCATTCATCATGGCCCAGCTGGTCGAGCGCAAAGCCGTCCAGAACATCAAGGCGGCGAAGAAGATGGTCGAGTCGATGATCCCGGAGGTCTGGGACGTGCTCGAGGAAGTCATCCACAAACACCCGGTTCTGCTCAACCGGGCGCCGACCCTGCACCGCCTCGGCATCCAGGCCTTCGAGCCGGTGCTGGTCGAGGGCAAGGCGATCCAGGTTCACCCGCTGGTCTGCCACGCCTTCAACGCCGACTTCGACGGCGATCAGATGGCGGTCCACGTGCCGCTCTCCGCCGAGGCCCAGGCCGAGGCGCGGATCCTGATGCTGTCGGCGAACAACATCCTCTCGCCCGCCCACGGGGCGCCGCTGGCGACCCCGACCCAGGACATGGTGCTCGGCATCTACTACCTGACCTACGGGCCCGACGAGGACGAGCTGGCGAAGCTCGACGAGGAGCTGAAGGCCGGCAAGAGCGCCGGTCGCAACGGTTCCTCGTCGAAGGTCAAGGTGTTCCGCTCAGCTCAGGAGGCCGAGCTCCTCTACGAGAACGGTGGCTGCAAGCTGCACGACAAAGCCGAGTTCCGGCGTGCCGGCAAGGAGCACTTCCTGACCACGGTCGGGCGGATCATCTTCAACGAAAGCATCGAGCGTTCGCTCGCCGAGGCTCTCGAAGACGACTTCGATCCGGATCAGTACGAGTTCGTCAACCACTCGCTGAAGAAGAAGGACGTCAACGCGATGGTGTCCAACCTGGTCGAGGCCTACGGCGCGCCGCCGGTCTCGCAGGTCCTGGACGCCTTCAAGGACCTCGGCTTCCATTATGCGAGCCAGGCCGGCATCACGGTGTCCAAGAACAACGTCGTGTCGCCGCCGGAGAAGGCGGAGATCCTCGAGCGCTACGAGAAAGAGACCGAAGCGATCCAGGGCCAGTACGACGACGGCTACATCACCGCCGAGGAGCGGCACGAGGCCGTCACCGCGCACTGGAACCGGGCAACCGACGAGGTCGCACAGGCGATGGAGGACAACCTCGACGAGCTCAACCCGATCTTCATGATGGCCAACTCGGGAGCGCGCGGATCGTTCAAACAGATCCGCCAGCTGGCCGGGATGCGCGGCCTGATGGCCAACCCGAAAGGGGAGATCATCGAGCGGCCGATCAAGGCCAACTTCATGGAGGGGCTCTCGGTCCTGGAGTACTTCATCTCCACCCACGGCGCCCGAAAGGGGCTCGCCGACACGGCGCTGCGCACGGCCGACTCCGGCTACCTGACGCGGCGGCTGGTCGACGTGGCTCAGGACGTGATCGTGCGTCAGGAGGACTGCAAAACCAAAGACCACATCGAGATGGACCTGCGCAAGGACGACGGCTCGCTCAACGACAACCTGTACGGCAGGCTGGCGGCGAAAAAGCTCGAGACCAAACGCGGCCGCGAGCTGCTCAAGCGCAACCAGGAAATCACCCAGACCGACGTCGAAGAGATCGCCGAGGCGCTCGGAGACGAGGAGCTGAAGATCCCGGTTCGCTCGACCCTCAAGTGCGAGGCCGAAGCCGGTGTGTGCCGTGCCTGCTACGGAGTCGCTCCGGCGACCGGGTTCACGGTCAACATCGGCGACGCGGTGGGCATCATCGCCGCCCAGTCGATCGGTGAGCCGGGGACCCAGCTGACCATGCGCACCTTCCACACCGGAGGTGTCGCCGGTCAGGACATCACCCAGGGCCTGCCGCGCATCGTCGAGCTCTTCGAGGCACGCAAACCGAAGGGTCTGGCGCAGATGGCCGAGGCAGCCGGAAAAGTCACGATCGACGAGACCGACAAAGCGCTGAAAGTGATCGTCACCGAGTCCAGCGGCGAGGGGCACTCCTACAGCTTCCCGCTGAGGACGAGGCTGCACGTCTCCGACGGCGACCACGTCGAGGTCGGTCAGCAGCTGAACGAAGGTTCGCTGTACCCGGCCGACCTGCTGGCGATTCGTGGCCGCACCGCGACCGAGCTCTACCTGGTCGAAGAGGTGCAGAAGGTCTACCGGGCCCAGGGCGTCGACATCAACGACAAGCACATCGAGCTGATCGCCCGGCAGATGCTGAAGAAGGTGCGGATCGAGTCCAAGGGCTCGACCAGCCTCCTTCCCGGCCAGCTCGAGGACCGCGGCAACCTCAAACGGCTCAACAAGAAGACGAAGGAAGAGGGCGGAACGCCGGCCAAAGGCGAGGAGGTCATCCTCGGGATCACCAAGGCCTCGCTGGCGACCGAGTCGTTCCTCTCCGCCGCCTCCTTCCAGGAGACGACCAAGGTGCTCACCGACGCTGCCCTCGAGGGCAAACGGGATCGCCTGGTCGGCCTGAAGGAGAACGTGATCATCGGCAAGCTGATCCCCGCCGCGACCGGCCTCAAGCATTACCGGACGGTGGCGATCGAGCCGGCGGTGGCGATCGCGCCGCCCAGCGACGACGAGCTGCTCGAAGACGACGAGCTGGCCGCCGAGCTCGGAGTCGACGGAGCCGATACCCCGGTCGAGGGCTTCGGCCTCTCCTTCGCGGAGGAGCTCGAGGAGCTCGCCCAGGAGATCGAGTCGACGTCGGACGAGCCCAAAAAATAGGTTGGTGGGGAGGGGTCGGGTGCCCCTCTCCACGAGCCAAGCCGGCGACTCGTCAGACGCCGGCTCGGCCATGGGCGGGTGCTTAGGGATGGTGAGTCTGCAATAGGCGTCGCTATGCAGGGCTAATGCAGACTCGTCGCTGTTAGTTGCTGCTGCCGCCGGTGAGGCAGTAGGCGAACGCGGTCAGGGTCGAGGCGGTGCCGTTGTTGTTCTTGGCCTGGGCGAGCCAGCCGTTGTTGTTCCGCAGCGTCGAGGTCAGCTCGACGCCGAAGTTGGCGGGCTGGGCGCCGCCGCTGATGACGGTCGTGCCTTCTGGGCAGCTGGCGGTGACGCTGCCATTGGCGCCGGCCGCGACCGGCGTGCTGTTCGAGACCTGGATGATCGGGCCGAGCTCTGATGCGCGCACCGCGCCCGCCTGCAGCTCGCTCGAGCCGACCGCGTCGGGCCCGAGGTCATCGGCGCTCAGCGACTGGTCGGCTACCTCCGAGGAGGTGACCGAGGCGGGGCCGAGGTCGCTCGCCGTGAGCGAGTCCCCTTCCACCTCCGGTGAGGAGACGGCGTTTTCGGCAATCTCCTCCGAGTTGACCGCGTCGGGGGCGATCTTTTCCGCCTTGACGGCGTTGGTCGCCAGGTCGACGGTCCGCACCGTCCCGTCGACGATCTGCGGCGAGCGGACGCTGTTCTTGGCGACGGTCGCCGCGAAGGCGGTGCCGGCGAGGGTCAGGAACAGCGCCACGCAGCTGATCACGAGGGCGGGGGAGGGACGGTATGAACGGGTCCTGCTGGTCATCGGAATCTCCTTTGGTCGTTGTCAAATCCGATGAGCCAAGCTTCGATTCGATTGGCGGTTCTCTCTACGGACCCCAGGGGTGAACCTCCTCACCCCGGGGCGGGGGGGAGGGGCGGGGTCCCCTTCCGCTTGCTGGGTTTTTCGCTCTCCGATCTTGGCCGGCCGGCCGGCTCCGATAGATTGCCCGCCATGGCTGCTGCCGCAAAAGCGTGCATCATCGGAGCCGGAAGCTCCGGAATCACGGCCTGTCAGGTGCTGAACGCGCGCGGCATCCCCTTCGACTGCTTCGAGAAGGGGTCGGCCGTCGGGGGGAATTGGCGGTACGAGAACGACAACGGGATGTCGTCGGCCTATCGCTCGCTGCACATCAACACCTCGCGGCGGGTGATGGCCTTCAAATCGCTGCCGATGCCCGACCACTTTCCCGACTACCCCGACCACTTCCAGATGGCGGCCTACTTCGACGAATTCGTCGACCACTTCGGCTTGCGGGGGAAGATCCGCTTCCGCAGCGAGGTGCTGAGCGTCGAGCCGGTCGAAGGGGAGTGGGAGGTGACCGTCCTGGGGGATGGCGGGGAGCGTGAGACGCTGCGCTACGGCGCTGTTCTCGTCGCCAACGGGCACCACTGGGACCCGCGCCGGCCGGAGCCGGCATTCCCGGGCTCGGACGAGTTCGAGGGCGAGCAGATCCACGCCCACCACTACCGCGAGCCGGACATCCTGCCGGGCAAGCGAGTTCTGGTCCTGGGGCTCGGCAACTCGGCGACCGACATCGCGGTCGAGGCCTCCCGCATCGCCGACAAGACCTTCCTCGCCAGCCGTCGCGGCGCCTACGTGCTGCCGAAGTACCTCAACGGCAAGCCGATCGACGAGGTCTCGACGCCGCTGATCTCGATGCTGCCGCTGCCCGTCCAGCGCTTCTTCAGCATGAAGATGCTGGAGATGGCTGCTGGGGACGTCACCTCCTACGGCCTGCCGAAGCCCGATCACAAGCTCTTCGAGGCCCATCCGACGGTCTCCTCGGAGCTGCTGCCACGGCTCGGCCACGGCGACATCACGCCGAAGCCGAACATCGACCGCTTCACCGGCGGCTGCACGGTCCGCTTCGTCGACGGCACCGAGGAGGAAATCGACCTCGTCGTCTATTGCACGGGCTACAAGATCACCTTCCCGTTCTTCGATCCCGAGGTCTTCTCCGCCCCCGACAACCGCCTGCCCCTTTACCGCAGGGTCGCCTCGATCGAGCGCCCCGGGCTCTACTTCATCGGCTTCATCCAGCCGCTGGGGCCGATCATGCCGCTGGCCGAGGCCCAGGCAGAATGGGTCGCCGACCTGATCGCCGGGCGGGCGAGGCTACCGGCGGCCGCGGAGATGCGGCGGGGCGTGAGCAGCGAAGAAGCGAAGATGCGAAAGCGCTTCGTCGCCTCTAAGCGTCATACCGTCGAGGTTGACTTCCATCCCTATCTGCGTGAGATCCGGCGCGAGCGAAAGCAGGCTGCCCAGCGGGTCTGACCACCCTCGTGCGTCCGCCTGGCGGGCAGGGCGGGACCGGGCCGGCGGCACCGCCGCCATGGGGACCGCGGCGGGGGCCGCGCGGCAGCCTCGGCTGCGGCCGCCGGCGCTTGAAGCCGCCGTCTGAGTCGTCCTCGCTCCCGTCCGGTTCAGGCATCGGTCGGCTCGCCCACCAGACGAGCCAGATCGACCCCAGGACCGGGATCTTGAGTACGACGAGCAGGAAGAAGATCGGCCAGAAACCCGTCACCGATCTAGTGTAGAGACATCGCCCAGGCGTCTAAGGCGTCGACGTGGGCCTCCTCGAGGCCGAGCTGAGGCTCGGTCGGGACCAGCAGGGTGGGCGCGCTCCGTGCCTGGGCCCACTCGAAGCAACTGGCGTCGAAATTGTCGTCGATCCAGGCCAGCGGACGCTCCCCCGCGTACTCCTCCAGCGGACCGAGCTTCCAGTGGGCCCCACCGGGACGAGCGGCACCTTCGAAGCTGACGTGGGGCAGCTCCGGCAGCCCGAGCAGGTTCGGCAGGTAGAAGTTCGCTTTGTCCTCCCAGCCGCTGGCCCAGACCAGCTCGAAGCGCTCGCCGAGCCGCAGCAGGCGCTCGCCGGCGACCAAGGAGATGCAATGGGGCGTCCCGTCGACCAGCTCGAAGCGAAATCCCGACCCCACCGGCCGCTCCTCGAAGCCGAAGATGCTGATGACCCCGTCGACGTCGACCGCGAGAACGGGTCGGCTCATGGAGGAGGGGGCGCTACCAGCGGTAGTGGGCGAATGCCTTGTTGGCCTGCGCCATGCGGTAGATGTCGTCCTTCCGCTTCCAGGCGCTGCCCTGCTGCTGCGTCGCGTCGAGGATCTCGCCGGCGAGCCGCTCTGCCATCGAGTACTCGCGGCGGGCGCGGGCGAACTGGACAAGCCAGCGGACCGCGAGGGTGCGGGCGCGGCGGGCAGGGACCTCGACGGGGACCTGGTAGGTCGCGCCGCCGACTCGGCGGGAGCGAACCTCCAGCACCGGCGTCAGCGCTTTGATCGCCGCCTCCAGCGTCTCGACGGGATCCTCGCCATTGCGCTCGCTGACGATCGCCAGGGCGTCGTAGACGAGCCGCTCGGCCAGAGACTTCTTGCCGTCGCTCATCACCTTGTTGACGACCTGCTGGACGAGCCGGTTGCGGTAGCGCGCGTCGGGCTCGATCGGCCGGATCTGTGCTGCCGAGCGGCGGGGCATCAGGAAGCCTTGACGCCGTAGCGGGAGCGGGCCTGTTTGCGATCGGACACTCCGGCCGCGTCGAGGGTGCCGCGGACCACCTTGTAGCGGACGCCCGGCAGGTCCTTGACTCGACCACCCCTGATCAGCACCACCGAGTGCTCCTGAAGATTGTGCCCCTCGCCGGGGATGTAGGTGGTGACCTCCATGCCGTTGGTCAGCCGCACACGGGCGATCTTGCGCAGCGCTGAGTTCGGCTTCTTCGGCGTCACGGTCGCGACACGGGTGCAGACGCCGCGCCGCTGCGGAGCGGCTACGCGCTTCTTGCGACCCTGCCCCGACTTGAGGCCCGGGGTCGTGGTCTTCTTCTTCGGCCGCTTGCGGCCCTTCCTGACGAGTTGATTCGTATTCGGCACGGCCGCGCATAGTAGAGCAGTCCGGCCATGAGCAGCCCTGCCCCGGCCGCGAGCTCGGCGTAGAAGCCCTCTTCGAGCACCGCCGATGCCCCGGCGAAGCGCGAAGTCTGGGCCCCGGCGTCGAGGCCGCTGGGGAGGTCTACGAGCAGGATGACGACAAGGGAGACGAGGCCGAGGGCGGCGACGGCGAGCCCCAGACGGGGCCTCTCGCGCCAAGCGCCGACCAGACCGAGGAGGCCGGCGACGGCGCCGAGCGGGACCAGCAGATAGGCGTGGGCCTGGCCCGCCGTCTTCAGGTCCACGGTCGGGGGCTTGGCGACGTCCGGCAGCCCCGCGTAGCCCGGTTGGCCGACCTCGACGCCGTGGTAGTCGAGGAACTGAGAGACGACGAGGCAGGCGGCAGCGGCGACGATCGCGGCCGCCACAGCCCGCCGCGGCGTCACCACCTCGGCAAGGGCGGTCGCCGAGCGGGCGGCAAGCCCGAGGGCGCGACCAGCTCCCCGCTCGAGATGCGCGAGGAGGCGGAAGAAGCGTGATGCCCAGGGCCGCAGCCAGCCGCCGAGTCGGCGCAGGCCCAGCGCCGGCGGGCGGATCACCGCGTCGAAGCTGCTGCCCGCCAGATACCCGGCCCGGAGCAGCAGCGGATCGGCACGCTCGAGAATGCGGTTGGCGGCGCGGTCGGCCCGCCGGGACCACTTACGGGCGGTCGCCGGGGCCCTCCGAACCGGCTTGCCTCTGCGGCGCTTCGCCGCTGCTATCATCGTCCGTCGCTCAGGCAGTTTTTTCGCAGCACGCTTCGCCGGGCCCGCTGGGGCCCTTTTTTTGCGCCGATCCCGTTCTGAGCCCGGGCGGCCTCGATCACCCCTGAACTTCATTCGCGACAACCACTGAGCTTAGGAACCATGGCACGCAGCTTTCCCCTAGAGAAGACCCGGAACATCGGGATCATGGCGCACATCGACGCCGGTAAGACGACGACGACCGAGCGCATCCTCTACTACACCGGCCGCACCCACAAAATGGGCGAGGTGCACGAGGGCGCTGCCGTCATGGACTGGATGGAACAGGAGCAGGAGCGCGGCATCACGATCACCTCCGCCGCGACCGCCTGTGAATGGAAGGACCACCGGATCAACATCATCGACACGCCGGGCCACGTCGACTTCACGGTCGAGGTCGAGCGCAGCCTGCGCGTCCTCGACGGCGCGATCGCCGTCTTCGACGCCGTCGCCGGCGTCGAGCCGCAGTCCGAGACCGTCTGGCGCCAGGCCGACAAGTACGGGGTCCCGCGCTTCGCCTACATCAACAAGATGGACCGCACCGGCGCCGACTTCTTCAACTCGGTGCAGACGATGACCGACCGCCTCGGCGCCAACCCGCTGCCGATCCAGCTGCCGATCGGCAACGAGGACAACTTCCAGGGCGTCGTCGACCTGATCGAGATGAAGGGCCTGATCTGGACCGACGAGCTCGGCGCCGCCTACGAGACCGTCGACATCCCGGCCGACCTCCAAGCGCAGGCCGAGGAATACCGGACCCAGCTGATCGAGGCCTGCGCCGACTACGACGACGAGCTGATGGAGGCCTACCTCGGCGAAGAGGAGATTCCCGCCGAGCGCCTGCTGGCCTCGCTGCACCGCGCCTGCCTCGACACCAAAGTGACCCCGGTCCTCTGCGGCACCTCCTTCAAGAACAAGGGCGTGCAGCCGCTGCTCGACGCGATCCTCGCCCTGCTGCCCTCGCCGCTCGAGGTGCCGCCGGTGACCGGCGTCGTCCCCGCCGGCAAAGGCCAGTCCGAGCCGACCGAGGCGGAGCGCCCCGCCGCCGACGACCAGCCCTTCGCCGCCCTCGCCTTCAAGGTCATGACCGATCCCTACGTCGGCAAGCTCACCTACTTCCGCGTCTACTCCGGCAAGCTGGAGAAAGGCGGCCGCGTCCTCAACGTCAAAACCGGCAAGACCGAGCGCATCGGCCGGCTGCTGATGATGCACGCCAACAGCCGCGAGGAGATCGACGAGTGCTACGCCGGCGACATCTGCGCCGGGGTCGGCCTCAAGGAAACCGGCACCGGCGACACCCTCGCCGCCCCCGACGCCCCGATCGCCCTGGAGAGCATCGAGTTCCCGGAGACGGTGATCGCCGTCGCGATCGAGCCGAAAACCAAAGCCGACCAGGAGAAGATGGGCAACGCCCTGCAGCGCCTGGGCGAGGAGGACCCGACCTTCCGGATCGAATCCGACGAGGAAACGGGGCAGACGCTGATCCACGGGATGGGCGAGCTCCACCTCGAGGTGATCGTCGACCGGATGCTGCGCGAGTTCAAAGTCGATGCCAACGTCGGCAAGCCCCAGGTCGCCTACCGCGAGACGATCCGCAAGCGGGTCGAGAAGGTCGTGGCGCGCTTCGTCCGCCAGACCGGCGGCCGCGGCCAGTTCGGCCACGTCGTCATCAACCTCGAGCCGGCGCCCGGCGAGGGCTTCGACTTCGTCAACAAAATCAAGGGCGGCGTGATCCCGGGCGAATTCATCGGTCCCGCCGAGCAGGGGATGAAAGAGGCGCTGGAGAACGGCGTCAAGGCCGGCTACCCGATGGTCGACGTCCGCGCCGAACTCGTCGACGGCTCCTTCCACGACGTCGACTCCTCGGAGATGGCCTTCAAAATCGCCGGCTCGATGGCGATCCAGGAGGGTGCCCGCAAGGCCAACCCGGTCCTGCTCGAGCCCGTGATGTCGGTCGAGGTGGTCACCCCCGAGGACTTCCTCGGCGACGTCATCGGCGACCTCTCCCGCCGCCGCGGCAAAGTCCAGGGCCAGGAGCAGCGCGGAAACGCGCTCGCGGTCCAGGCCTTCGTGCCGCTCGGCGAAATGTTCGGCTACGCCACCGATCTTCGCTCTTCGACCCAGGGTCGAGCCAACTACACGATGCAGTTCGAGCGCTACGAAGAGGTCCCCGGCAACATCGCCGAGGAGATCGTCCAACACCGCTCAGGTGACCCGGTGGGGGCCGCCTCGTAGGCCCAACCGCGGGCGAGCATCGCATCTGGCTATATTTCCCAGGTTCGCCCGCAGGCAGGACGAAATGCCCTGCCAGTCAGTGCCCCTAGAACTCAAGCAGCCAACCCAGACAGAACCACGACTTTCGAAAGGTAGAACGGAGAGAGATGTCAAAGGAGAAGTTCGAGCGCGATAAGCCGCACGTGAACGTCGGAACGATCGGTCATATCGACCACGGGAAGACGACGCTTACGGCCGCGATCACGAAAACGCTCTCCACCGTCGGCGGGGCCGAGGCGCAGTCCTTCGAGCAGATCGACAACGCCCCGGAGGAGAAGGAGCGCGGGATCACGATCGCGACCTCCCACGTCGAGTACCAGACGGAGAACCGGCACTACGCCCACGTCGACTGCCCGGGCCACGCCGACTACGTCAAGAACATGATCACCGGCGCGGCGCAGATGGACGGGGCGATCCTGGTCGTCTCCGCCGCCGACGGCGTCATGCCCCAGACCCGCGAGCACATCCTGCTCGCCCGTCAGGTCAACGTCCCGCACGTGGTCGTCTTCCTCAACAAGGTCGACCAGGTCGACGACGAGGAACTGATCGAGCTGGTCGAGGAGGAGGTCAAGGAACTGCTCGACGAGTACGACTTCCCCGGTGACGAGACGCCGATCATCAAAGGCTCCGCCCTGAAGGCGCTGGAAGGCGACGAGGAGGCCCAGAAAGCCGTCTTCGAGCTGGCCGCAGCGCTCGACTCCTACATCCCGGAGCCGGTCCGCGAGCTTGACAAGCCGTTCCTGATGCCGGTCGAGGACATCTTCTCGATCACCGGTCGCGGCACCGTCGCCACCGGCCGCGTCGAGCAGGGGATCGTCAACACCGGCGACGAGGTCGAGATCGTCGGCATCCACGACACCACCAAAACCGTCGTCACCGGGGTCGAGATGTTCCGCAAGATCCTCGACCAGGGCCAGGCGGGAGACAACATCGGCGCCCTTCTGCGCGGTACCAAGCGCGAGGAGATCGAGCGTGGCCAGGTTCTCTGCAAGCCGGGCTCGATCACGCCGCACACCAAATTCAAAGCCGAGGTCTACTGCCTGAAGAAGGAGGAGGGTGGACGCCACACCCCGTTCTTCTCCGGGTACCGGCCTCAGTTCTACTTCCGGACCACCGACGTGACCGGGATCGCCAACCTCCCCGAGGGGACCGAGATGGTGATGCCGGGAGACAACGTCGAGATGACGATCGAGCTGATCCAGCCGATCGCCATGGATCAGGGCCTGCGGTTCGCCATCCGCGAGGGTGGCCGCACCGTCGGCTCGGGGGTCGTCGCGGACATCATCGAGTAACTACCCCCAGGGGGCGGGTACTGGCCCGCCCCTTCGCCGCCCGCCGGGCGGCGAGACAACTGCAAGGACATACGACCGGGGCGGCGCCCCACAAAAAGGGGCCCCGCCCTCTTTGCGCGGTAAAGCGAAGAAGAAAGACCGAGAGACAGCAGGCAAAGTGGCAGCTATAGCAGCACAAAAAATCCGCATCAGACTGAAGGCGTACGACCATGACGCCATAGATCGGGCTGCCCGTGAGATCGTCGAGACCGCCGAGCGCACCGGCGCCAGCGTCTCGGGCCCGGTGCCGCTGCCGACCGAGAAAAACGTCTACTGCGTGATCCGTTCTCCATTCAAGGACAAGGACTCACGCGAGCACTTCGAGATCCGCACCCACAAGCGGCTGATCGACATCCTTCAGCCTTCGCCGAAAACCGTCGACTCGCTGCAGCGGCTGGACTCCCTGCCCGCCGGCGTCGACATCGAGATCCGTCTTTAGGCCATGGCTGCGATTCTCGGCAAGAAGCTCGGCATGACCCAGGTCTTCCGCGAGGACGGCACCGTCGTACCGGTGACCGTGATCGAAGCCGGTCCCTGCAAGGTGACCGCGGTCCGCGAGTCGGATCGCGACGGCTACGCGGCGGTCCAGCTCGCTTTCGGCGAGGTCAAGCAGGGCAAGCTCTCGAAGGCCGAGGAAGGCCACCTGAAGAAGGCGGGCGCGGCGCCGATGCGCCACCTGGTCGAGTTCCGCGACGAGGACCTCGACGCCGAGGAGGGCCCGAAGATCGGTGACGACGTCACCGTCGAGGGCTTCGAGGCGGGCCAGAAGGTCAAGGTCGCCGGGATCTCGATCGGCAAGGGCTTCCAGGGCGGGATCAAGCGCCACAACTTCAGCCGCGGGCCGGTCAGCCACGGCTCCCACAACGTCCGCGCCCCCGGCTCGATCGGCGCCAGCGCCTTCCCCGCCCGCGTCTTCAAAGGGATGCGGATGCCGGGCCAGATGGGCAACAAGCGCATCACCCAGAAGGGCCTTGAAATCGCCCGGGTCGACGCCGACCGCAACCTGCTCCTGATCAAGGGCTCGGTTCCGGGCTCGCGCAACGCGATCGTCGAGGTGAGAAGCGATGGCTAAAGCCACCGTCCTCGGCAAATCGGCCAAAGCCGACCTGCCGCAAGAGATCTTCGCCGAGCCCTTCCACCAGTCGCTGGTGCACGAGGCCGCGCGTGCGGACCTCGCCTCGCGCCGTCGCGGCACCGCCTCGACTCTGACCCGCGGCGAGGTCTCCTTCACCACCGCCAAGGCCTGGCGCCAGAAGGGCACCGGTCGCGCCCGCGTCGGCTCGCTCGGCGTCTCCAGCCGCTTCGGCGGCGGCGTCACCTTCGGCCCGAAGCCGCGCCATTACACGTTCAAGGTCAACCGCAAAGCCCGCCGCCGGGCGATGCGCTCGGCCCTCTCGGTCCATGCCGAGCGGGACTCCGTCGCCGTCCTCGACGCCTCCGCCTTCGACACTCCTTCGACCAAGCAGGCTGCCGCCGCGCTGGCCAAATGGGGCGCCAAGAGCCCGACCCTGATCGTCCTCACCGCCGAGGAGACCGGGGCGATGAAGAGCTTTCGCAACATTCCCCGCACCCACGTGCTCGAGGTCGGCGCGACCGGGGTGGCCGACGTGATCGGCGCCGCCGCGCTCGTCGTCTCCGAAGACGCCCTCGCGGCGCTGAAGGAGAAGCTCGGCTGATGGACCCGCGCAACATCCTCATCCGCCCGGTGATCTCCGAGAAGAGCTACGCGCTGATCGCCGAGGGCAAGTACACCTTCAGGGTCGACGACCGCGCCCACAAGACCCAGATCGCCCAGGCGGTCAAGGAGGTCTTCGGTGTCGAGGTCGCTCAGGTGCGGACCTCGAAGGTCCGCTCGAAGCCGAAGCGCCGCGGGCTCACCAAAGGCCGCACCCGCGCCTGGAAGAAGGCGATCGTCCAGGTCGCCCCCGGCGAACGAATCGAGCTGTTCGAGGGCGCTGAGACCGCGTAGGGAGACACTGATGCCGAATCGCAAAACCAAACCCACGAGTCCCGGCCGTCGCTTCGCGACCTACCCGTTGCGCGAGCAGCTGACCGCCGACGAGCCGGAGCGCAAGCTCACCGAGGGCCTGCGCAAATCCGGCGGACGCAACGTCAACGGTCGCGTCACCGCCCGCCATCGCGGCGGCGGCGCCAAGCGGCGCTATCGCAAGATCGACTTCAAGCGGCTCAAGGACGGCGTCCCCGCGAAGGTGGCGACGATCGAGTACGACCCCAACCGCAGCTGCTACATCGCCCTGCTCCATTACGCGGACGGCCACAAGGACTACATCCTCGCCCCGGCGCAGCTCTCGGTCGGCGACCAGGTGAAATCCGGCCCCGAGGCGGACATCAAACCCGGCCACGCGATGGCCTTGGGTCAGATGCCCACCGGCACCATCGTCCACAACGTCGAGCTGATCCCCGGCCAGGGCGGCAAGCTCGGCCGCGCCGCCGGCACCGCGATCCAGCTCGTCGCCAAGGAGGGCGAGATGGTCACCCTGCGCCTGCCCTCTTCGGAGATGCGACTGGTTCGGGCCGAGTGCCGCGCGACCGTGGGCAACCTCTCCAACGCCGAGCACCAGAACCTCAAGGTCGGCAAGGCCGGCCGCAGCCGCCACAAGGGCAAGCGCCCGCAGAGCCGCGGCGTGGCGATGAATCCGGTCGACCACCCGCACGGCGGTGGCGAGGCACACCACACGCCAGGCGGCCACCCGGTGACCCCGTGGGGCAAGCCGACGCTCGGCTACCGGACCCGCAAGAAGGGCAAGCAGTCCGACCGCTACATCGTGCGCGGCAGGCGCCGCGGCAAGAAGAAGGGTGGCCGCTGATGGGGCGCTCGACGAAAAAGGGCCCGTGGGTCGAGGAGCGCCTGATGGGGCGGATCACCTCGATGAACGAGGCCGGCAAAAAACAGATGGTCAAAACCTGGTCGCGGACCTCGACGATCTTCCCGGAGATGGTCGGGCACACGATCGCCGTCCACGACGGCAAAAAACACGTTCCCGTCTTCATCTCGGAGTCGATGGTCGGCCACAAGCTCGGCGAGTTCGCGCCGACCCGCACCTTCCGCTCCCACTCAGGCACCGGTAGGGACTAGCGATGGCCGACGAGACGACCAAAAAAACCGCCACCAGCACCACCGGCAAAAAATCGGCTGAGAAAAAAGCGCCTGCAAAAAACGAGGCGAAATCAGCGAAAAAAGCCGGCGCCAAAAAAGCCGCTGCCAAAAAAGCGCCGAAAAAAGCGGCCGCCAAAAAAGAGACTTCGAAAAAAGCCGCCGCCAAAGACAAAAAACCGGCGGCCAAAAAAGCCGCTCCGGCTCCGACGACCCCGCCGGTCGTCCGCGCCAGCGCCCGCTACGTGCGGATCGCGCCGCGCAAGGCCCGCCTCGTCGCCGACCAGATCCGCGGCCTGCACATCGAAAAGGCCCGTGCCCTGCTCCAGTTTTCACCCCGCAGCGCCGCCCAGGACATCCAGAAGCTGATCGACTCCGCCGCCGCCAATGCGGAAAACAACCACGACCTGATCGGCGACGAGATGCGCGTCTCTTCGATCACCGTCGACGAGGGTCCGACGCTGCGCCGGTTCCGGCCACGGGCTCTCGGGCGCGCGACCCCGATCAACAAGCGAACCAGCCACATCGCCGTGGCGCTAACCCCGGTGGAGGACTAAGAATGGGACAGAAGATCCACCCCGAGGGCTTCCGAGTCGGCTACATCCACGACTGGAAGTCGACCTGGTTCGAGGAGAAGAACTTCGCCGACGTCCTCCAGGAAGACCTGCAGATCCGCGATCACATCGTCGGCAAGCTCTCCCATGCCGGCCTCTCGAACATCACGATCGAGCGACGTGGCGAGGTGGCGGTCGACATCCACACCGCGCGCCCCGGCATCGTCATCGGCAAGTCGGGCAGCGAAGTGGACGCTCTGCGCAAAGAGCTGCACAAGCTCACCGGCAGCCCGGTCAAAGTCAACATTCGCGAGGTCAAGCGGCCCGAGCTCGACGCCAAGCTGGTCGCCCAGTCGATCGCCGAGCAGCTGCAGAACCGGGTCGCCTTCCGCCGTGCGATGAAACGCGCGCTGACTTCGGCGATGCGCTCCGGCGCCAAGGGGGTCAAGGTCCAGGTCTCCGGCCGCCTTGGCGGTGCCGAGATGGCGCGGACCGAAAGCTATTCCGACGGCCGTGTGCCGCTGCACACCCTGCGCGCGGACATCGACTACGGATTCTTCGAGGCGCGGACCACGACCGGCCGGATCGGCGTCAAATGCTGGATCAACAAGGGCGAAGTGATGCCGGAGGGTTTCCGCTCCGACCTCGCTTCGACCGACGGTGAGCCGCAGGGCCAGCAGCGCGGCCGCCAGGGTGGCGGACGTGGGCCCGGCGGGGACCGCGGTGGACGCGGCCCTGGTGGCGACCGTGGCGGTCGCGGACCCGGCGGAGATCGCGGCGGCCGAGGCCCCGGTGGCGGCGGCGGCCGTGGCGGCGGCGGCGGTCGCGGCGGACAGCGTGGAGGTGGTCGCTGATGTTGATGCCGAAACGGGTCAAGCACCGCAAACAATTTCGCGGCCGGATGCGCGGCAACACCAAGGGCGGCAGCACCGTCGCCTTCGGCGAGTACGGGCTGAAGTCGCTCGACCGCGGCTGGATCACCAACCGCCAGATCGAGGCCGCCCGTGTGGCGATGACCCGCAAGATCAAACGTGGCGGCAAGGTCTGGATCAACGTCTTCCCGGACAAGCCGTACACCAAGAAGCCTGCCGAGACTCGGATGGGTTCCGGCAAGGGCAACCCCGAGGGCTGGGTCGCCGTGGTCAAGCCCGGCAAGGTGATGTTCGAGCTGGCCGGGGTCCCCGAGGATCTCGCCCGCGACGCGCTGCGCCTGGCGGGGCACAAGCTTCCGGTCCGGACCAAATTCGTCAAGCGCGAGGGCGTCGAGGACTGATGAAGGCGGCCCAGGCCCACGACCTGAAAGACGACGAGCTGGTGGCGAAGCTGATCGAAGCCAAGCAGGAGGCATTCAACCTGCGCTTCCGCCACGCTACGGGCGAGCTGGAGAACACCGCCCGGCTGAGCGCGGCCAAGCGCGACGTCGCGCGGCTGCTGACCATCGCCCGGGCCCGAGGCATCGATGTCGAGAAAGAGACGAAGCGGATATGAGCGACGACGAGACGAAAAACGATTCAGTAGAAGAGCCTCAGGACGAGGCGCAGCCGCCCGCGGGTCCAGTCGAGGGGTCAGACTCCTCGTCCTCGCAAGCTGCTCCCGCTGCGGAGGCTTCCGAGCCGAATCCGGAGGACGATCTTCCTTGGAAGGAGCGTCGCCGCCTGCAGCGCTCACGCCGCCCGGGAGAGGCAAAGCCTGCTCAGACCGCCGAGGAGCGCGCCGCCGCGCGCCATGAGGAGCGCCAGGCGAAGGCGGCCGAACGCCGCAAGGAGCGCGCCGCCGCCAAAGCCAAGAGGGACGGAAACGGCACCGGCACCCCGGTCGCCGAGCGGGAGTCCAACGCGGCCAAGGTTCGCCAGGGGATCGTCGTTTCCAACAAAGGCGACAAATCGATCACGGTCCGCATCGACATCGCTCGCCGCCATCCGACTTACGAGAAGATCGTCCGCCGCTCGCGCACGCTGCACGCGCACGACGAGCGCAACGAGGCCGGCGAGGGCGACGTCGTGCAGGTGATCGAGACCAGACCGCTGTCGAAGACGAAGCGCTGGCGCCTGGTCGAGGTTCTGGAGAAAGCGAAATGATCCAGCAGGAGTCGAGGCTGAAAGTCGCCGACAACTCGGGCGCTCGCGAGATCCTTTGCATCAGGGTCAAGGGCGGTTCCCACCGCCGCTACGCCAGCGTCGGCGATGTCATCACCGCCACCGTCAAATCGGCCAGCCCGCAGGGCAGCGTCCGCAAGGGCGAGGTCGTGCAGGCCGTAGTCGTGCGCACTCGCAAGCCGCTCGGCCGGCCCGACGGCACCTACATCTCCTTCGACGAGAACGCCGCCGTGCTCATCGACCCGGCCAACAACAACCCGCGCGGGACCCGCATCTTCGGCCCCGTCGCCCGCGAACTCCGCGACCGCAACTTCATGAAAATCATCTCGCTCGCCCCCGAGGTCCTCTGATGGCGAAGTCGATGCGCGTCAAGACCGACGACCAGGTGACCGTGAGGGCGGGGAAGGACGCCGGCAAGAGCGGGCGCGTCATCCGCACCGATCCGAAAAAACACCGCGTCTACGTCGAGGGCCTGAACATGGTCAAGCGGCACGAACGGCCTCGCTCCAGTGGCGATCTCAAGAACGCCCAGGCCGGCGGCATCGTCGAAAAGGAGGGGCCGATCCACGTCTCCAACGTGATGCTGCTCGATCCCAAAAACAACAAACCGACCCGGATCGGCGTTCGTCGCGACGACGGCGGCAAGCGGATCCGGTACGCGAAGCGCAGTGGGACGGCGATCGACTGATGGAGGCGACGATGACCCCCACCTCTCAGGCGGCGCCGCCGCCGCGCCTGCGCGAGCGCTACGAGCAGGAGATCCTGCCGGCGATGACCGCGAAATTCGGCTACACGACCCCGATGGAGGCTCCGCGGCTGATCAAGGTCACGCTCAACATGGGGCTCGGTACCGAGAAACAGGACACCAAATCTTTCGAAGCCGCCCAGAACCAGCTGGCGCTGATCGCCGGGCAGAAGCCGAACGTGCGCCGCGCCCGCAAGTCGATCGCCTCCTTCAAAGTCCGCGAGGGGATGCCGGTCGGCGTCGCCGTGACCCTGCGCCGGGCGCGGATGTGGGAGTTCGTCGATCGCCTGACCTCCGTCGCGGTGCCGCGGATCCGCGACTTCCGCGGCCTCAACCCGCGCTCTTTCGACGGTCGTGGCAACTACTCGATGGGGATCAAAGAGCAGCTGATCTTCCCGGAAATCGACTACGACTCGGTCGACGTCGTGCGCGGCATCGACGTCACGATCACCACCTCGGCGAAAACCGACCTCGAGGCATTCGAGCTCTTGCTGAGTCTGGGCATGCCCTTCGCCGCCGAGGGGCGGCCTGGGCAGGCGGAGCGGGCCGAGGCTGAGGCGGAGGCCGAGGAGGAACAGCGCAAAGAGGAGGCCCGGCTCAAGGCTGAAGCCGAGCAGGCGGCGCTGGAGCAGCTGAAAGAGGAGAACCCGGAGGCATACGCCAAGCCCGAGACCGACGAGGGCGAGGGCGAGGGCGAGGAGCCCACGGAGGGCGGAAATGACGAGGCCGGCGGATCGGCCGACGAGGAGAGTTCAGAGAATGGCTAAGACTTCACAGAAGGTCCGCCAGGGCCGCAAAGCAAAGTTCAAATCGCGCAGCTACAACCGCTGTCGTCGCTGCGGGCGCCCGCGTGCCTATTACCGCAAGTTCGGCCTCTGCCGGATCTGCCTGCGCGATGCCGCGCACGAGGGGTACATCCCCGGAATGACCAAGTCGAGCTGGTAGGAAGATGCAAACCGACCCCATTGCCGATTACCTGACCCGGATTCGCAACGCGATCCGGGCCGGCCACGACGACGTGGACATCCCGCTCTCCGGCCTGAAGCTGGAGATGTCGCGGATCCTCAAGGAGCAGGGCTACATCAAGGACTTCCACCGCAAGCCCGCCACGGTCGGCGAGGCGATCAGCGTGCGCCTCAAGTACACCGAGGACCGCCGTCCTGTCATCCTTGGGATCGAAAGGGTCTCCCGCCCCGGCCGCCGTCGCTACGTCGACCACAAGAGCGTGCCGCGGGTCCAGGGAGGTACCGGAACCGCGATCGTCAGCACCTCCGCCGGAGTGATGACCGGGCATGAAGCCCGCGCGAAGGGCGTCGGCGGCGAGGTCGTCGCATACGTCTGGTGAGCAGATGAGTCGAATCGGAAGAAAACCCGTCCCCGTTCCTGAGGCCGTCACGGTCGAGCTGGCCCCTGGAAACATCGCCGTCAAGGGTCCGAAGGGCGAGCTGAGGCAGGCGCTGCCGCAGGACATGGCGATCGAGCAGAGCGATGGCGTCGTCACCGTCGCCCGCCCCACCGATCGCGGCGACCACCGGGCTCTGCACGGCCTCACCCGCAGCCTGATCGCCAACATGGTCGAGGGCGTCACCGACGGCTTCGAGAAGCGCCTCGAGATCCAGGGCGTCGGCTATCGCGCCGCGCTCAAAGGCAGGAACCTGGAGCTGGCGCTCGGCTACTCGCATCCGGTTTCGATCGAGGCGCCCGAGGGAATCGATTTCGAGGTCCCGGTGCCGACCGAAGTAATCGTCCGCGGCATCGACAAGCAGCTCGTCGGGCAGGTCGCGGCCGACATCCGCAAGCGCCGGCCGCCCGAGCCGTACAAGGGCAAGGGCATTCGCTACAAAGGCGAGCAGGTCCTGCGGAAGGTGGGTAAGCGCGCATGACCGTCATCACCAAGCGTCAGGCTCGCCTGCGCCGCCGTCGCCGGGTTCGCGCCCGGGTCACCGGCACTGCAGAGCGTCCGCGCCTCTCCGTCTTCCGCTCCAACCGCGGCGTCTTCGCCCAGCTCATCGACGACGCCCGCGGTCATACCGTGGCGGCCGTCAATTGGATCGAGCCGGATCTGCGCAAGATCACCGCCACCGAGCAGGCGAAGAAGGCAGGCGAACTGCTGGCCGAGCGGGCCAAAACCGCCGGAGTGGAGACCTGCGTCTTCGATCGCGGCGGTTACCAGTACCACGGCCGCGTCAAGGCGCTGGCCGAGGGCGCGCGAGAGGGGGGACTGGCTTTCTAAGCCGTTTCGCTACGGTGGGCCGCTGCCATGAAGGGAATGGATACGAAAAACGTCGAGACGGTCAGCCCCCGCGGGCTCGACCTGCAGGAGCGGGTGATCGAGATCAACCGCGTCGCCAAGGTGGTCAAGGGCGGCCGTCGCTTCTCCTTCACCGCCCTGGTCGCCGTCGGTGACGAGGAGGGCGTGGTCGGGATCGGCTACGGCAAGGCCCGCGAGGTCCCGTTGGCGATCCAGAAGGGCGTCGAGGACGCCCGCAAGAACTTGATTCGCGTGCCCAAATACGGGCAGACGATCACCCACCGGATCATCGGCCGCTTCGGCGCCGGACACGTCGTCCTGCGCCCGGCCAGCCCCGGTACCGGCGTCATCGCCGGCGGCGGCGTCCGCGCCGTGCTCGAGCTCGGCGGCGTCCGAGACGTCCTCACCAAGAGCATCGGCACCCAGAACCCGATCAACCTCGTCAAGGCCACGATGGACGGGCTGATTCGCCTTCGCAGGCCGGAGGAGGTTGCCGAGCTGCGGGGGCTGACGGTCAGCCAGGTACTTGGTCTTCAGAACGGAAAGTCGGCTGACGGAGAGCATCTGGCCGCCGCGCCTGCCGCGGAGGATGCTGCTCCGGCAGACGAGGCTCCGGCCGCTGAGGCAACTGCCGAGGCTGAGGGTCAGGCTCCTGAGGAGGCTGCTCCGCCCGCGGAGGAGACTCCGGCAGCTGAGGAGACGCAGTCGTGAGCGCGGTAAAGATCGAGCAGGTTCGTTCCGCCAATGGGACCGATCCGAAGCAGAAAGCGACTTTGAAGGCACTCGGGCTGGGCCGGATCGGCAAGGCCGTCGAGTGCAAGGATTCGCCGCAGCTGCAGGGCCAGTTGCGCGTCATCTCCCATCTGGTCGAGGTGAAGTCCTGATGGCCGATACGCCGCGCTCGGAGGAGATCGGGCTGCACAACCTGAAGCCGAAGCCAGGCTCGCGCCGGCCCCGCAAGCGGATCGGCCGCGGCGAGGGCAGCGGCCTCGGCAAGACCTCGGGCCGTGGCCACAAGGGCGCCGGCGCCCGCGCCGGCAGCAAGACCAAGCCCGGCTACGAAGGCGGCCAGAACCCGATCCACATGCGGATGCGAAAGCTCCGCGGGCCGCACATGAAGAAGTCGATGCCCTTCGAGAACTTCCGCACCAAGACTCAGCCGGTCAACCTCGGCGACCTCGACGAGCGCTTCGAGTCCGGCGCCGAAGTGACGCCCGAGACCCTGAAGGCCAAGGGACTGGCGAAGCGGTCGGAGCCGGTGAAGATCCTCGCCCGAGGGGAGATCGGCAAGAAACTGGACGTCCACGCGCACGCGTTCAGTGCCGCGGCCAAAGAGAAGATCGAGGCCGCCGGCGGTTCCTGTCACACTCTGGAGCCGTAATGCTCAGAACTATTCTCAACGCGTTCAGCGTTGCCGACATCCGCAAGAAGCTTGCCTTCACCGCGGCGATGCTGGCGTTGTACCGGCTCGGCGCCTACATCCCGGCTCCGGGCGTGGACGTCAACGCCGTCAAGGAAATCCAGAACAACTTCGGCGGCTCCAACATCCTCGGCTTCCTCAACCTCTTCTCGGGGGGAAGCCTCTCCCGGCTCAGCCTCTTCGCGCTGGGGATCATGCCGTACATCACGGCCTCGATCATCCTGCAGCTGCTGACCGTGGTCGTCCCCTCGCTCGAGCGGCTGCAGAAAGAGGGCGAGGTCGGACAGCAGAAGATCACCCAGTACACGCGCTACCTCACCGTCGCCCTGGCCTTCGGCCAGTCGCTCGGCTACGTCTTCCTCTTCCGTTCCTTCGGCAACGAACAGGGCACCAGCGTCGTCGGCAACCTCACCTTCGCCCGCACCTTCCTGATCGTGATCTCCCTCACCGCCGGCTGCACCTTGCTGATGTGGCTGGGCGAGCTGATAACCCAGCGCGGGATCGGCAACGGCATCTCGCTGATGATCTTCGCCTCGATCGCATCCTCGATCCCGACCGGGATCACCAAGTGGTGGAACAGCCCGGACCAGGTCTTCGTCGTGATGATGCCGTTCATCGCCCTGGCGGTGATCGTCGCGATCGTCTTCGTCCAGGAGGGCCAGCGCCGGATCCCGGTCCAGTACGCGAAACGCGTGGTCGGCCGCAAAATGACCTCCGGCGGCTCGACCTACCTGCCGTTGCGGGTGAACATGGCGGGCGTCATCCCGGTCATCTTCGCCGCCTCGATCATGGCCTTCCCGCCGACGATCGGGCAGCTCCTCAACACCCCCGCCGCACTCGACTTCGCCGCCTTCTTCAGCCCCAACAGCTGGGCCTACGTGGTCGGCGAGATCTTCTTCATCATCGTCTTCACCTACTTCTACACCGCCGTCACCTTCAACCCGGTCGACCAGGCCGACAACCTGAAGAAATACGGTGGCTTCATCCCCGGCGTCCGGCCCGGGCGGCCCACCGCCGAATATCTCGACCGCATTCTCTCGCGGCTGACCTTCCCCGGCGCGCTCTACCTCGGCGCGGTGGCGGCGCTGCCGACGATCCTGATCAGCCAGACGTCGGCGAACTTCTACTTCGGCGGCACCTCCATCCTGATCGTGATCGGCGTCGCGCTGGACACGGTCAAGCAACTGGAGGCGCAGTTGATGATGCGCAATTACGAGGGCTTCTTGAAATAGTTTGAGAGCCCTGCAAACCGGCGCAGCTCGGGGTCTTCGGGCGGGCTCCTCGGGTCACGCACTAGAGTGCGCTCCCCTCGTCGCCCTTCCTGCATCCCCCGATCTGCTTGGTTTTCGGACTCTCAATCCAATTTCAGACTTATGAGTGAGCAGAATCTCGTCCTTCTAGGTCCTCCCGGCTCCGGCAAGGGAACCCAAGCAGAGCGGCTGCAGGAAGACCTGCGGCTGCCCTACTACGCGACCGGCGACATCCTCCGCGGAGCCGTTCGCGACGAAACCGAGCTCGGCCGCACCGCGAAGGAGTACATGGACCGTGGCGACCTCGTCCCCGACGACGTCATCGTCGGCGTGATCGGCGAGCGGATCGCCTCACCGGAGGCGCGAGACGGCTTCATCCTCGACGGCTTCCCGCGGACGATCCCTCAGGCCGAAGCACTGGACGCCAAGCTCCGGGAGATGGGGCGGGCGGTAAACGGGGTGCTGTCGATCGACGTCGGCGACGAGGAGGTCATCCGCAGGCTCGGCGGCCGCCGCACCTGCGCCGCCAACGGCCACGTCTTCCACGTCGACTTCAACCAGCCCCAGCAGGAGGGGGTCTGTGACCTCGACGGCTCCGAGCTGACCGTCCGCGACGACGACAAGCCGGAGGTGATCCGCAAGCGCCTCGACACCTACCACGAAAAGACCGAGCCGCTGATCGACTACTACGACCAGCGCAGCGTGCTGCGGCGGATCGACGGCGATAGGCCGCCGGACGAGGTCGCGGAGGAGATCCGCAGGACCCTGGCGACCATGCGTCTGGAGCAGGACGAGGCCGTCTAGCTTGTACCGAATGATCATCCGTAAGACACCGGAGCAGGTCGACAAGATGGCGGCCGCCGGAGACATTCTGGTCCGCTGCCTGAAGATGCTGAGCGCCAAGGCCCGCCCCGGCGTCACCACCGAGGAGCTGGACGCGGCGGCGGAGAAGTTCATCCGCTCCCAGGACGCCTTCCCGGCCTTCAAGGGCTATCGCGGGTTCCCCGGCTCGATCTGCGCCTCGCCGAACGCGATGGTCGTCCACGGGATCCCCGACAGGTACGAGCTGAAGCGCGGCGACGTCCTCTCGATCGACGTCGGCGTGATCAAGGACGGCTGGGTCGCGGACGCCGCGATGACCATCCCCGTCGGCCCGGTCAGCACCGAGGCGAAGCGGCTGCTGGACGTGACCAAGGCTTCGCTCTTCGCCGGTGTCGAGGAGATGCGGGCAGGCAACCACCTGGGCGACGTCTCCGCCGCGATCCAGCGCTCGGTCGAGGCGGAGGGGCTCTCGATCATCCGCACCCTGGTCGGCCATGGCATCGGCCGGGAGATGCACGAGGAGCCGCAGGTCCCCAACTACGGTGAGCCCGGCAAAGGGCCCGAGCTGGAGGAGGGGATGGTGCTGGCGATCGAGCCGATGGTCAACGCCGGCGGTCCGTTGGTGCGGATGGGCGACGACGGTTGGGCCGTGTACTCCGAGGACGACTCGCTGGCCGCGCATTTCGAGTTCACCGTTGCCGTGACGGCCGACGGCCCGCGCATCCTCACCCCCTGGCACGAGCAGATTTAGAGCCAGATCAGCCTCGAGGCGAGTATGCTGCGGGCGCGGTTGGGCGCCGCCGGCCTCGGAAAGGGAGGACCCGTTGCTTCGTTCGCGCTCGATCGCTGCCTCGTTTCTGTTGACGCTGACCGCGGTTGCCCTGGCGCTGCTCGCGCCGGCGGCTCAGGCGGCGGCCCCGCAGCCATACGGGACCAACGACGCCGGCGGCTTCCGCAACGTCCTGCCCCCGGGCGAGCGGGGCCTGGTGACACTGCCCGACGTGCTCGCCTTCAAAGGCACCGATGCGATCCCGCCGCACTTCGCCGATCAGCAGCCGCTCTACGAAAACCTCCTCTACGCCGGCCCGACGCTGACCGAAGCGCAGATCCCGAGCTACTTCAAGGACGCCACCTTCGGCGTCCCGGCCGGAGGGGTCGAATCGACCATCGAACCGCGGCCGGGAGTGACGATCCAGCGCGACTCGGCCTTCGGCGTCCCCCACGTCTACGGCGACACCCGCGCCGACACGATGTTCGGCGCGGGCTACTCGGGCGCCCAGGACCGGCTCTTCCTGATGGACGTGCTGCGGCACACCGGCCGCGCCGAACTCGCCTCCCTCCTCGGCGGCAGCAACGCCGCCACCGACGCCGGCCAGTGGGGCTTCGCCCCCTACACCGAAGCCGACCTCGAAAAACAGCTGACGCAGGCGCCTCAGCTCTACGGCAAAGCCGGTCAGCAGGCGGTCGAAGACGTCAGCGCCTATGTCGAAGGCATCAACGCCTACATCGCCGCAGCCAACCTCAACCCGGCGCTGAAGCCGGCCGAATACGCACTGCTTGGCAAGCCGATGGAACCATGGAAACCGACGGACGTGATCTCGATCGCCTCGTTGATCGGCGGCATCTTCGGCCGTGGCGGCGGCAACGAGCTGAGCTCGGCGCTGACGATGCAGGCCTTCGTCGACCGCATGGGCAAGGCGGCGGGGCGCAGTGCCTGGCTCGGCTTCCGCTCCAAGAACGACCCCGAAGCGCCGACCACGATCTCCAAGCGCTTCCCCTACGAGACCCGCAGCGCCTTCGGCAAGCGGGGCCTGGCGCTGCCGGACCCGCACAGCGTCAGGCTGACGCGGACCGCCACCGCCTCCTCCGCCGCGGGCGCTGCGCCGGGCATCGGCGGCGTCGGCGCCCGGCTGCGGGCGGCGCTGGAGAGCGCCGGCCACGCCTCGAACTGGGAGCTGGTCTCCGCCAAGCACTCGGCGACCGGGCACCCGATCGCCGTGATGGGCCCCCAGGTCGGCTACTACGTGCCGCAGGTCCTGATGGAGGAGGACCTGCACGGGCCGGGGATCGACGCTCGCGGCGCCGCCTTCCCCGGGGTCAACCTCTACGTCGAGCTCGGGCACGGCCGCGACTACGCCTGGAGCGCGACGACGGCGACCTCCGACAACGTCGACACCTTCGCCGAGGTCCTCTGCAAGGACAAGTTCCACTACCGCTATCGCGGCAAGTGCCTGGCGATGGAAAAGCTCGAAAGGACCGAGAGCTGGACGCCGAACCAGATCGACTCGACGGCGGCGGGCTCGCAGACCCTGGTCGCCTACCGCACCATGCACGGCATCGTCTTCGCCCGCGGCAAGGTCCACGGGCAGAAGGTGGCCTTCGTCCACCAGCGCAGCTCCTACTTCCACGAGGCCGACTCGGTGATCGGGTTCGCCCAGTTCAACGAACCCGGATTCCTCCGCGACGCCAAGCAGTTCAAGAAGGCCGTCTCCCACATCAACTTCCTCTTCAACTGGGCCTACGTCGACTCCGAACACATCGCCTACGCGCTCTCGGGCGCGATGCCGCAGCGGGCCCGCGGGACCTCCCCGGACTTCCCGATCCTCGGCACCGGCCAGTACGACTGGAAGGGGTTCAAACCGAGCTCCCAGACCGCCGACTACCTGCCCTTCTCGAAGCACCCGCAGGCCGTCGATCCCGCCTACCTCGTCTCCTGGAACAACAAGCAGGCCCCCGGCTGGGCGGCCGCTGACGACAAGTACGACTACGGGCCGGTCTTCCGCTCGCAGATGATCTCCGACAAGGTCCGGGCGGCGACCAGCGGCAAGAAGAAGATGACGATCGTCCAGCTGATCCAGGCGATGGAGGAACCGGCGAGCCAGGACCTGCGCGGCTACAGGCTGCTGCCGATCATCTTCGAAGCGATCGGGAAGCCGAAATCCGCCCAGCTGCGCCAGGCCCTGGCGACCCTTCGGACCTGGCACCAGCACGGCTCCCACCGGCGCGACCTCAACCGCGACGGAGTCGACGAAGAAACGCCGGCGATCGAGCTGATGGACGCCTGGTGGCCGAAGCTGCTGGAAGGCGAGTTCAAGCCCGCGCTGGGCTCGAAGGCCTTCGGCAAGCTCGACGAAATGGTGCAGACCGGCGACGTCACGCGCGGCTCGCCGAAGGCGCCTGACTACGACGACGGCTGGTACAGCTACGTGTCCAAGGACCTGCGCGACCTCGTCGGGCCAAAGCCGAGAGGCGCCTGGAGCCGCGTCTACTGCGGCGGCGGGTCGAAGAAGAAGTGCCAGGCGGTCCTGCAGCGGACCCTCGCGGCGGCGCTGAAGGTCACCCCGCAGGAACTGTACGGCGGCGGTAACGGCGAGTGCGCGGCCGACCCGCAGCCCTCCTGCTACGACCAGAACCGGCCGCAGGTGACCTCGGGCGTCGAACTGGGCCCCTTCCCGTTCCAGAACCGGCCGACCTTCCAGCAGGTGGTCACGCTGATGCGGCGACTGCCCCGCTGAGCGAGGAGCTCGCTCCCAGCGGTGCACGAAGTCGGTCCGGATTCCCCACGCGAGATCCATCGTTCAGACTGCCTTGCGTGGACCAGCAGACCCCTTCAGCCGTCGACGCGTTCGTCGCGGGAACGATCGTTCCCGACGACGAGGTGCTGCAGGCGGTGCTCGAGGCCGCCGACGCGGCCGGGCTGCCGGCGATCCAGGTCTCGCCGCCGCAGGGGCGGCTGCTGCAGATCCTGGTCAGGCTGGTGGGCGCCAGGCGGGTGCTCGAGTTCGGCACCCTCGGCGGCTACAGCACGATCCTGATGGCGAGGGCCCTCGCCGACGGCGGCCAGTTGATCAGCCTGGAGGCCGACGCCGAGTTCGCCGAGGTCGCCCGCGCCAACGTCGAGCGCGCCGGGCTTGCCGACATCGTCGACCTCCGCGTCGGCCCCGCCCTGGAGACCCTTCCCGCCCTTGAGGAGGACGGCGCCGGCCCCTTCGACCTGGTCTTCATCGACGCCGACAAGGTCAATACCCCGAACTACTTCGCCTGGGCCCTCGACCACGTCCGTCCCGGCGCCCTGATCGTCGCCGACAACGTCGTCCGCAACGGCTCCCTCGCCGACGGCAACAGCGAGGACCCGGCCACCCGCGCCCAACGCGCCCTCCACAAAACCCTCGCCGACGAGCCCCGCCTCACCGCCACCACGATCCAAACCGTCGGCATCAAGGGCTACGACGGTTTCCTGATCGCCCTGGTGAACGGGTAGCCAGGCGTCCCAACCGGAACTGCATCAAGTTTCCGTCCTGGCAGAACGAGAACTTGACGCAGTTCGCAGCTCGACGGCCCACCCGCCTGCCCAACAGCAGGCCCCCGAGAGGCCGCCCCTGCTATCTTTCCCGGTCGGCCCATTGGGCCATTCGTCAGTCCCTGCCATCCGATTCATGGGGTGTGCGGGAATCCTGTAGTCGATCCGAATCCGGAGCAATGAAGGTCAGAGCTTCCGTCAAGCCGATGTGCGAGAAGTGCAAGGTGATCCGCCGTAATCGCGCGGTCCTGGTCATCTGCCAGAACCCGCGACACAAGCAGCGGCAGGGATAGCCCATGGCACGAATCGCAGGCGTAAACATCCCAGTGAACAAACGAATCGAAATCGGTCTCACCTACATCTTCGGCATCGGTCAGTCGACCGCGCAGAAGATCCTCGAGGAGACGGGGGTCGACTCCGGCACCCAGGGCAAGGACCTGACCGAGGACGAGGTGATGAAACTTCGCGAAGCGGTCGAGAACCGCGAGGTCGAGGGAGACCTGCGGCGCGACCGCTCCCAGAACGTCAAACGCCTGATGGAGATCGGCTCTTACCGCGGCCTGCGACACCGCCGCGGCCTGCCGGTCCGGGGCCAGCGTACGAAGACCAACGCGCGCGGCCGCAAGGGCCCGAGGCGCCTCAGCATCGCCGGTAAGCGTAAAGCCAGGTAGGGAAGAGAATGGCTGAGAAAAAACCCGGCAAAGGCCGTGCCCGCAAGCGCGTCAAAAAGAACGTCACCTATGGGCAGGCGCACATCAAGACTTCGTTCAACAACACGATCGTCACCCTCACCGACACCGACGGCAACGTGATCGCCTGGGAGTCGGCCGGCTCGGCCGGGTTCAAAGGCTCGCGCAAGTCGACCCCCTTCGCCGCTCAGGTGACCGCCGACGCGGCCGCCAAGAAGGGCATGGAACACGGTCTGGAGCGGGTCGAGGTCTTCGCCAAGGGCGCCGGCTCGGGCCGCGAGACGGCGATCCGCTCGCTGCAGGCCGCCGGGCTCGACGTGACCACGGTCAAGGACGTCTCCCCGCAGGCCCACAACGGCTGCCGGCCGAAGAAGAGGAGGCGCGTCTAGATGGCTCGCGACACCACTCCCCAGTGCAAGCAGTGCCGGCGCGAGGGTCAGAAGCTCTTCCTCAAGGGTGAGCGCTGCTTCACCGACAAGTGCGGTGTCGAGCGTCGCTCCTACCCGCCCGGCGAGCATGGCCGTGGCCGGCTGCGGCAGTCCGAGTACCGGGTGCAGCTGCGCGAGAAGCAGAAGACGCGCCGCTACTACCAGGTGCTGGAGAAACAGTTCCGCGCCTACTACGACAAAGCCTCCCGCCAGGAGGGCGTCACCGGCGAGAACCTGCTGCGACTGCTGGAGTCCCGACTCGACAACGTCCTCGTCCGCCTCGGCTTCGCCGCCTCGCGGCGCCAGGCGCGGCAGCTCGTCAACCACGGGCACTGGATGGTCAACGGCCGTCGCGTCGACATCGCCTCCTACCAGGTACGTCCCGAGGACATCATCTCGATCAAGCCCACCTCTTCGGCCACCGACACGGTCCGACGGGCGACGGAACTCGTATCCACGGTCCCGGCGTGGCTACAGGCCGATCACGATGCCCTCACCGCCAAGGTCCTGCGCTACCCGGAGCGCTCCGAGATCTCGGCGCCGGTACAGGAGCAGCTGATCGTCGAGCTGTACTCCAAGTAGTCCGGAACCCGAAATTTCTGAACACGCATACGCAAGGAACTCATGACCACTGATTTCCAGGTCCCCCGAATCATCTCCGAGAAGGTCGACGACCGTCGCGGCACCTTCACCATCGAGCCGCTCGACAAGGGCTTCGGCTACACCTTCGGCAACAGCCTTCGACGCGTGCTGCTGTCCTCGCTCGGCGGCGCCGCCATCACCAGCGTTCGCATCGAGGGCGTCGCGCACGAGTTCTCGACCGTGCCCGGCGTCAAAGAGGACGTCACCGACATCATCCTCAACCTCAAGGACCTCGTCGTCCGCATGCACACGGACGCCGACGAGGTGGAGGCGCCGCTGGTTGCCACCGGCCCCGGCGAGATCAAGGCGAAGGACATCGACCTCCCCTCCGGAGTCGAGATCCTCAACCCCGAGGCGCCGATCGCGACGCTGGAGAAAAAAACCAAACTCGAGGTCTACCTGACGATCGGCCGCGGTCGCGGCTACTCGCCGGCCGAAGAGAACAAGTCCGACGAGCAGCCGATCGGAGTGATCCCGATCGACTCGATCTTCTCGCCGATCCGCCGCGCCTCCTACGAGGTCGCCGCGGCCCGCGTCGGGCAGCGGACCGACTTCGACAAACTCACGCTCGACCTCGAGACCGACGGCTCGATCGAGCCCGCCGCGGCGCTGCGCGAGGCCTCCGAGATCCTGATCAAAAGCCTGGCGATCTTCACCGACGCCGAGCGGGTCGAGGAGCTGACGGCGCGCCAGCCGATGCCGACGTTGACCTCCGACTCGGCCTCAGGGGCTCCAGCCGGTGACGGCGTCGCCGGCAACAACGGGCTCGACGAGATCCTGATCGAGGAGCTCGAACTCGGCGTCCGCTCCTACAACTGCCTCAAGCGCGCCGGCGTCCAGACGGTCGGCGATCTTGTGCGGAAGTCGCGCGCGGAACTGAACGCGATCCCGAACTTCGGCCAGAAGTCGATCGAGGAAGTCATCGAGACCCTGCACGCCCGCGGCCTGGACCTCCAGCAGGACTAGGCAGCAGCGGAAGCGAAGCGGAGAACCTCGTGCGCCATCGCAAGAAGCGAAACAAGCTGAGCCGTGACTCCGCCCATCGCGAGGCGCTGCTCTCGAACCTCTCGAAGCAGCTGATCGAGCATGAGCGGATCGAAACCAGCCAGGCCAAGGCGAAGGCGGTCAAGCCGGAGGTCGAGCAGCTGATCACCCTCGCCAAACGGGGCGATCTGCACGCCCGTCGGCAGGCCCTGGCATCGCTCCACAACGACAAGTTCATCGTTCACAAGCTCTTCGACGAGGTGGCGCCGCGCTACGCGACCCGCCCCGGCGGCTACACCCGCATCGTGAAGCTCGGACCGCGCCGCTCGGACTCCACCGAGATGGTGTACCTCGAGCTGGTTTAGTCGTAGGAGACGGACTCCAGGTAGAGGCCGTGGGGCGGAGCCGTATCGCCGGCCTCAGAGCGTTGAGCACCCTGGAGGAGGGCCCGGAAGTTCTCGACGCTGCGGCGCCCGCTCGATACCTCCAGCATGGTTCCCACGAGGACGCGGACCATGTTGCGCATGAAGGCGTCTGCCTCGATCCTGAAGGAGAGGATGTTGCCGTCCTGATTCCAGTCGGCCGCGAGGACGTTGCGCTCGAAGCGCACATGGTCGGTCTGGGTAGGGGTGAAGGCGGTGAAGTCGTGTGTCCCCGCCAGCGCGGCCGCGCAGGCGTCGATCCCGTCGCGGTCGACTCGGTGGGGCCACCAGAGGGCCCGTCCGCGCTCGAAGGGGCTGGGGGGGTGGCGGGTCAGGAGCCGGTAGCGGTAGGCGCGGGAGGTGGCGTCGCGGCGGGCGTCGAAGCCGTCGGCGACAGTCGTGGCGGCGGTGACCGCGAGGTCGTCGGGCCCGAGGCCGTTGAGGTGCCTCGGCAGGTCGCCCGGAACCTCGACGTCGGTTTCGAAGCCGGCCACCTGACCGCGGGCATGTACGCCGGTATCGGTACGGCCGGCGACGGTGAGCGTGATCTCCTTCCTCAACACGGTCGCCAGTGCGGCCTCCAGCTCTCCCTGCACGGTACGCAGGCCCGGCTGCTTGGCCCAGCCTTTGAAGCCGGAGCCGTCGTATTCGATGTCGAGCCTGATCGTCGCCACGGCGGCAGTATCTCCGACACCTAGAATCGGGTTCCGTGCGGATACTCCTCACCAACGACGACGGCATCAGCGCCCCCGGCCTGCAGGCGGCGCGCCGGGCCCTGGTCGAGCTCGACGACGTCGAGGTCGACGTGATCGCTCCCGACACGAATCGCAGCGCCACCGCCCGCAGCATCACCACGCGGGCGCCGCTGAGCGTCGAGGAGGTCGAGTTCGGCGACGGCAACGTCGGCTTCGCCACCGACGGCACTCCCGTCGACTGCGTCCGCTTCGCCGAGCTGGGGCTGGTCGGCGGCCGCCCTGACCTGATCGTCTCCGGGATCAACCACGGCGCCAACCTCGGCGACGACATCACCTACTCGGGCACCGTCGCGGCGGCCCTCGAGGGGATCGTTCTCGGGATCCCCGCAGTGGCGATCTCCCAGCAGTCCTCCGGCGGCGGCATGGGCTACGTCAGCGGCCAATTCGATTTCTCCGTCTCCGCCGCCTTCACCGCCCAGCTGGTCTCCAAGCTGGCCACGGAGGCGATACCGGAGGCGACGCTGATCAACGTCAACTGCCCCGCCGGCGAGCCGACCGGGATCGAGGTGACGCGCCTCGGCAAACGGATCTACAACGACGAGCTGCGGTTGATCGACGAGGACGAGGACGGCGCCGGCCGGCGCCGCTACGAGATCTACGGCTGGAAACCCGGCTACGAGGAGATCGACGGAACCGACCTCTATGCGGTCGCCCAGGGACGGATCGCGGTCACGCCGATCCACTTCGACCTCACCGACCACGGCGGCCTCCAGCGGCTGCGTGGCTGGGGTTTCAAGGAGATGCTGGCGGCCTGCGGCCAGACGGCGTGAGCACCACGCCCGAGCAGCGGGCGGACGAGCTGCGGCGGCAGCTCGACCGCCACAACCGCCTCTACTACGTCCTCGACGACCCGGAGATCGACGACGCCGAGTACGACGCCCTGCTCGACGAGCTGCGGGCGATCGAGCACGAGCACCCCGAGCTGCGCACGCCCGACTCGCCTACGCAGCGGGTCGGGGCGGCGCCGCTCGAGCGCTTCGAGCGGGTCGAGCACGCCGAGCAGATGCTCTCGCTCGGCAACGCCCGCAGCGAGGAGGAGCTGCGCGCCTGGGAGAACCGCCTCGCCAGTTACCTGAAACGGCTCGACATCACCGCCTCGCAGTTCAGCTACACGACCGAGCCCAAGATCGACGGCCTGGCGGTCACCCTGACCTACGAGGACGGGGTCCTGGCCCGCGGCGCGACTCGCGGCGACGGCCGGATCGGCGAGGACGTGACCCAGAATCTGCGCACGATCGGCGCGGTGCCGCTGCGGATCGACGACGCCCCGGATCTGATCGAAGTCCGCGGCGAGGTCTACCTGCCGATCGCCGCCTTCAAAGCGCTGAACGAGCGCCGCGCCGAGGCCGGCGAACCGACCTTCGCCAACCCGCGTAACTCAGCCGCCGGCTCGATCCGCCAGCTCGACCCCGCGCTCGCCGCCGAACGGCCGCTCTCGACCTGGTTCTACGGGATCGGCGCCGTGCGCGGGCTCGACCTGGCGACCCACATGGACGAGATCGAATGGCTGAGCGACCATGGCTTCAAGGTCAATCCCGACACCGGCCACCACCAGGGCGTCGAGGGCGTCGTGGAGCGCTGTCACTGGTGGGAGGAGCGCCGCGAGACGCTCGACTACGAGATCGACGGCGTCGTCGTCAAGGTCGACGAGCGGGCGCTGTGGCGCGAGCTGGGCGTGGTCGGGCGCGAGCCCCGCTGGGCGATCGCCTGGAAGTTCGCGCCGACGACGGCGACGACGACGATGCGGGACGTCGTCTGGAACGTCGGTCGCACCGGGCACCTGGTCCCCTTCGCGATGCTGGAGCCGGTCCACGTCGGCGGCGTCACCGTCAGCACCGCGACCCTCCACAACGAGGAGGACCTGGCCCGCAAGGACGTGCGGGTCGGCGATGAGGTGGTGGTGATGCGGGCGGGCGACGTGATCCCGCAGGTGGTCGCGCCGATGATCCAGCGCCGCAAGAAGGGCGCGACCAGGCCACGCCCGCCGGAGAGGTGCCCGGCCTGCGGCACCGAGACGGTGAAGCGCGAGGACTCCGTCTTCACGATCTGCCCCAACCGCTCCGGCTGCCCGGGCCAGTCCTTCCAGCACGTCAAGCACTTCGTCAGCAAGGGGGCGATGGACATCGACGGGCTGGGGGAGAAGCAGGCACTGCGCTTCCTCGAAGAGGGCCTGATCGAGGACGTCGGCGATATCTACGACCTCGGCGAGGAGCGGCTGGTCGAGCTCGAGCGCTTCGGCGAGACCTCGGCCCGCAACCTGGTCGTGGCGATCGATGCCTCCCGCGCCCGGCCCTTCAAACGCGTCCTCTACGCGCTCGGCCTGCCCGGAGTCGGGTTCGTTACCGCCGAGGCCCTGGCCGACCACTTCGGCTCGATCGACGCCCTGCACGAGGCCGACCCCGAGCTGATCGAGGAGGTCGAGGGGGTGGGACCGATCATGGCCGTGCAGATCGCCGAGTCGTTGTCCGACGACGCGACCTGGGCGCTGGTCGAGAAGCTCAGGAGCAAGGGGCTGCGACTGCAGGCCGACGAGTCCGAACGGCGGGCCGCTGGAGGGCCGCTGGAGGGCAAGACCCTGGTCCTCACCGGCACTCTGCCGGAGCTGACCCGGGAGGAGGCGGCGGCGCTGGTCAAGGGGGCGGGCGGCAAGGTGGTCAACTCGGTTTCGAAGAAAACCGACTTCGTTGTGGCCGGCGAGAGCCCCGGCACGAAGCTGGCCAAGGCGGAATCGGTGGGGACGGAGATACTCGACGAAGAGGGACTGCTCGAGCTGCTTGGGTCATAGGCGGAGAAGGGTCACCCGACCTTCCAACCGAAGCTCCCAAGCTTCAGATCGGTTCCTCCGGAGAGCCTCGTCCCTTGGAAGCTTTCCGCAAACGGAAGCTGCCGCCTCTGGGAGCTTGGCTGGGCTTGTCGGGGAGGGGTCGGGTGACCCTGCGAACGTTTTGCGGAGGAGGAGAGGTGCTCCTAGAGGCGACAGCCGGCGCGGCTTCATCGACGAGGTACCGAGAGAGCAGGGT
>DASWQL010000051.1:0-12562 GCA_036403715.1 Solirubrobacterales bacterium | reverse complement strand
TGGGGGCGCGCCTGGCCAAGCAGATCAAGGACGCAGGGCGCAGCCTTTGCCGGTGGGCAAAGGCAAGCCCGAGGAACTCGCGCTTCGCGCTCGCACCGCTCCCTTCGGTCGCTCGATGCGCAGTGTGCCAGGCGTGTCATCGAGGCGTGTCTGGTCGTGGAATCAACCATCTAGGCCTGGGGGAACGGCTCGAGCCCTGCGTGCCAGGGGCCGGGCGGGTAGGTCTGGATGCCGCTCTCGTCCATCTCCCCCTGTAGCCGTTTGAACAGTTCGCCCGCGTTCTTCAGAGCCGCCATCAGCTCCTCCCCGCTGCGCTCGTGCACGCGCCAGAGGAACCAGAGCTGACGATCGTTGACGCCGAAGTCGATCTCCCCGGTCATCGTCGTCACCCAGCCGAGGAAGCCGGGGCTGAAGAGCTCGCGCAGGGCGACCGGGTCGTACTCCTTCGGCACGGTCGCCCAGAAGCGCCTGTTGAAGTCGATCGACTCGAACTCGACCTTGCGCGAGAAGCGCTGGGCGACCGCCTCGTGCCCCTCGATCGACTCGACGTTGAAGGCCGGCACGACCTCCGCCAGGTCGGGCATGTGCGCCTTGGCGAGGATCGCTGTCGGGACCAGGGCCTTGCCGAAGAGCCCGCCGACCTCTTTTTCGTCGGCGTCGCAGGAGGATCCCCAGAAGCC
Organism: Solirubrobacterales bacterium; assembly: GCA_036403715.1. Taxonomy (GTDB): domain Bacteria; phylum Actinomycetota; class Thermoleophilia; order Solirubrobacterales; family 70-9; genus VAYN01. Next base: position 11,882 of record DASWQL010000051.1, on the reverse strand, counting down.
TTCGGTGAGCTGGCCGGTGAGGCGGTTGGCGCCGCCGACGCAGAGCGCCACCGGGCCGTCTTTGGGATTGATGCCGCCGATCTCCTCGTAGGTGAGGGCGTTGCCCTCGCCGTAGCGGCGGACCGTCTCCGCCCACCCCTCCGCTTCTTGCTTGCCGCTCACGCGGCTGATCCTAAGCGTCCGAAGCGGCGCTGGGCGCCGCCGATCGGCGTAGGATGGGAGCCAAGCCCGGTCGACCACAGGAGCGTTCATGACCATCGCCATCATCGTCGTCGTCGCGATAGTCCTCATCGCGGCTCTCTACTTCGTCGCGAAGCGAAACTCGATCATCTCTTCGCGCAATCGCGTCGATGAGTCGTGGAGCGGGATCGACGTCCAGCTCAAACGGCGCCACGACCTCGTGCCGAACTTGGTCGAGACGGTCAAAGGCTATGCCTCGCACGAGAGCGAGGTCTTCGAGAAGGCGACCAAAGCCCGCGCCGAGGCGATGTCCGCGCGCAGCGTCGCCGACACCTCGAAAGCCGAGTCGAACCTGAGCGGCGCCCTCACCGATCTGCGCGCCGTCGCCGAGAACTACCCGACCCTGCGGGCGACCGAGAACTTCCAGCAGCTCAGCAGCAATCTCTCCCAGCTCGAGGACGAGATCCAGGCATCGCGCCGGATCTACAACTCCAACGTCCAGAGCTACAACACCGACATCCAGCAGTTCCCCGGCTCGATCATCGCCAGCCAGGGCAACTTCACCGGCCGCGAGTACTTCGAGATCGAGGATGCGGCAGAGCGCGAACCGGTCTCGGTCAGCTTCGACGACAAATAACGTCTCCTAGAATCCAGGTATGACCGCTACGAAAGAAGCAACCCTCTGGATCTGCGACAGCTGCGGGTTCATCTACGACCCGGAGATCGGCGACCCCGACGGGGGGATTCCGCCCGGAACCGCCTTCGAGGACATCCCCAAGGACTGGTTCTGCCCCGTCTGCGGAGCCCGCACGTCCGACTTCCGGCCGCTGGAGCCGGGTGAGGCGTAGTCCCGCCCGGTGGGGTGGGGTTTCGCTTAACTTTTTCGAGATCGGATGCGGCTGACCGTGGAGCACGGCAGCGAAAAAGTGCAAGACGCTCCACCCCACCCCACCGGGCGGGACTATGACTACGACTGGCTGGTGGTCGGGTCCGGGTTCGGGGGCTCCGTGTCGGCGCTTCGTCTAGCTGAAAAGGGCTACAGCGTCGCCGTCCTCGAGTGCGGCAAGCGGTTCGAGGACAAGGACTTCCCGAAGTCGACCTGGGACCTGCGGCGTTACTTCTGGGCACCGCGCCTGGGCCTGCGCGGGATCTTCCGCCTCACTCCCTTCAAGGACGTCTCCGTGGTCAGCGGCTGCGGCGTCGGCGGCGGCAGCCTCGGCTACGCCAACACCCTCTACGTGCCCCCCACGCAGTTCTTCGAGGACTCCCAGTGGGGTGACCTGGAGGACTGGGAGACGACGCTGGCCCCCCACTACGCCGAGGCGCAGCGGATGCTCGGCGTCACCGTCCACGCCGACGACGACCCCGCCGACGAGTTGCTGCGGCAATTCGGCGAGCAGCTCGGCGTCGGCGACACCTACCGCAAGACTCCGATCGGGATCTTCTTCGGCGACGAGCCTGGCAAGACCGTGCCTGACCCCTACTTCGAAGGCGAGGGCCCCGACCGCACCGGCTGCATCCGCTGCGGGCGCTGCATGGTCGGCTGCCCGCACGGGGCGAAGAACACCCTGGTCAAGAACTACCTCTGGCTGGCGGAGCGCCGCGGCGTAGAGGTGACGCCGGATCGCACCGTGACCGAGATCCGGCCGCTCGGCGCTGCCGACGGCAGCCAGGGCTACGCGGTCACCAGCGAGCGCTCCGGCATGTTCCGGGGCCGCGACCGCCGCACGATCAGCGCCCGCGGCGTCGTCGTCGCCGCCGGCCCGCTCGGCACCAACAAGCTGTTGCAGCGCTGCCGCCTCGGCGGCGCCCTGCCGCGGATCTCGGCGCGGCTCGGCGAGCTGGTGCGAACCAACAGCGAGATGATCCTCGCCGTCACCGTCCCCGAGGACTATCCCGACGATCTGACCACGCGGGTCGCGATCAGCGGCAGCATCTACCCCGACCCACACACCCACATCGAGACGGTCAGCTACGGCAAGGCGGGCGACTCGATGAGCCTGCTCTACACGCTGTTGGTCGGCGACGGCAGCCGGGTGACGCGGCCGCTGAAGCTGTTGGCGCAGATCATCCGCCATCCCGGCCGCTTCGCGAAGACTCTCTGGCCGAAGGGCTGGTCACGCCGCACGATCATCCTGCTGGTGATGCAGACGCTCGACAACGCGATCGCGCTGCGGCCGACGCTGAAGCGCTCCGGCGACGTCCGGCTGCAGACCGAGCAGGACCCCGAGCGTCCCAACCCCACCTTCATCCCGGTCGCCAACGAGGCCGCCGAGTGGCTGGCCGAGCGCACCGGCGGCATCGCCCAGAGCTCGACCGCCGAGGCGCTGATGAACGTTCCCACCACCGCCCACATCCTCGGTGGTGCGGTGATCGGCCACGGCCCCGAGGACGGCGTCGTCGACAAGCGGCAGCGGGTCTTCGGCTACGAGAACCTGCTCGTCTGCGACGGCGCCGCGGTGCCCGCCAACGTCGGCGTCAACCCGAGCCTGACGATCACCGCCCTGGCCGAGCACGCGATGAGCGAAATCCCGGCAAAGGGCGAGGCGGAGGCGCGCAGCGAGTCCGCGCGCCCCGCCCCTCTCGGCTAACCGGCGTCGGCCAACCGCTGGGCGACGTAATCCCAGTTGACGACGTTCCAGAAGGCGTCGATGTATTCGGGCCGCCGGTTCTGGTACTTGAGGTAGTAGGCGTGCTCCCAGACGTCGCAGCCGAGCAGCGGCGTGCTGCCGTCGGAGATCGGCGAGTCCTGGTTCGGCGTCGAGACGACGGCGAGGCCGGAGGAGTCTTTGACCAGCCACGCCCAGCCGGAACCGAAGCGATTGACGCCGGCGGTTTTCAGCTCCTCCTTGAAGGAGTCGAAGGAGCCGAAGGTGTCGGCGATCGCCGAGCCGAGCTCGCCCTGCGGCTCGCCGCCGCCGTCGGGGCTGAGCATCTGCCAGAAGAGGGTGTGGTTGTAGTGACCGCCGGCGTTGTTGCGGACCGCGGTCTGCTTGTCTCCGGGCAGGCTGGAGAGGTTCCGCAGGACGTCCTCCACGTCGCGGTCGGCCCACTCCGTGCCCTCGAGAGCGGCGTTGGCTTTGTCGACGTAGGCCTGATGGTGCTTGTCGTGGTGAACCCGCATCGTCGCCTCGTCGATGTGGGGTTCGAGCGCGTCGTACGCGTACGGCAGGTCGGGTACCGAGAAAGCCATCGAAGGTCTCCTTGTTTCGCTTGAAGGTCCCCGCGGAGCCTAACGCGAAGCGCCCTCAATCCCCCGGCAGCGAGTTTTCGACAATGTCGGGATTGCCGCCGGTCCAGGCGTTGAAGCGGTACCAGGCAGGCTTCGCCAGTCGTTTTTCGGTCAGTAGGCCGGCCGAGCGGCAGAACTGACAGCTGCCCCCTTCGTCGGTCCAGGTGAACCACCAGACCCCGCCGACCCGCCAGCGCAGCCGGTTGGCGGAGAGCATCGAGAAGGCGCGCGAGAGCTGGTCGGCCTGGCCATAGAGCCCACGCTCCCAGCGCGTCGGCCCGCTCTGGGAGCCCCAGCCGAGCTCGGTGACGTAGAGCGGCGTCGCCGCGTCGCCGTGGATCCGCATGATCCGCCGCAGGTTGACCAGCTGGGCACCCATCGCCCGCGCGTCGGCCACGTAGGGGTGCAGCCCGACGCCGTCGAAGTAAGGCTTGACGCCGCCGACACGATAGAGCCGCGAGAGGAAGTCACCGGAGGCGACGTTGGGCGGGATCTGCAGCGGTCGGCCGAAGAGTCCGCCGACGATGACCCTGGAACCTGGGTCGGCCCGGTGCAGGACCCGGCCGGAGATCCGGATCAGCACCGCGAAGCGGGTCGGATCCGGGCGCGGCGCGAAGCTGACTATGTTCTCCTCGTTCCAGATCTCCCAGCTGCGGATCGGCAGCCAGGGCAGGTCCGGCCGCTCTGCCCAGAAGATGCCGGTGGGCCCGTAGCGGTGGGCCGCGACGCGGAGGAAGTTGCCCCAGGCCCAGCGTTGCCAAGAGCTGTTGACCGGCAGGAGCTTCGGGTCCCGGGCCACCCATTCGGGCGTGCTGGAGATGAACGGCATGATTCGGATCCCCTCTTCTGCCGCCAGTTCGACCTCGTGGTCGAAGCCGCTCCAGTCGGTTTCGGCGACCAGTGGGCCCTGGCTCTGGATCCCAGACCAGTTGAGCGGCAGCCGCACGCTCCTCACCCCGGCTTCGCGCATCAGCTCGAAATCGCTGCGGCTGGCGGGGCTCTGCGGCGAGACCCCGATGAACCCCGGCGGTAACAGCGCCCGGGCGCCTGTCGGCGTCAGCGCGAGCAGAACGAAGGCGGCGACGAGGGGTAACTTGCACAGTCTGGTCATCAGCTTGGGAACCCTTGAGTAGAGCAAAGTAGCGCCGCCGCCGAGGCCAGACGCGCATCGCCGCGCCGCTCTGGGATAATCCGCCGCTCTCGGGGCGTGGCGCAGCCTGGTAGCGCGCACCGTTCGGGTCGGTGAGGTCCCCGGTTCAAATCCGGGCGCCCCGATGAAAGTCGTTACTGCTCTCGCTTGACCAGTTTGGCGAAGGTGCTGTCTTCGCCGCTCGCCTTCTGCTCCTGGTAGACGAGAGCGAGGTTGTTTTTCTCGAAGGCGTCGAACCATTCCTCCCAGGAGATGGGCTCGAGCTGATCTTCGCCGGCTCCCTGGGGGAAGTCGATCCGCAGCACGCCAGGGTCGCCGTCAGCGCCGGTGCCGCGCACCCGGGCGGGTTTGCCCCCGTGTTCCTCGACCCAGCGGCGAATCTCCTCGTGGTCGGTGGTGGTCTTGCTCTCCGCGTTCATATCCGCTCCGATCCATCGATCTCCACTTCGGGTAACGGGTACCCGTCGCGACTCGCCGGTAACGAGCGTCAATGCACCGTGTGAACCCGATCGCGTCCTTTTCCTGGTTACCTCCCCGCTAGGGTCTTGCCATGCAAGCCGCCGGGGCTTTCGAGGCGCACGAAGTCGACCTGCACGGGCACCGCGCCGTATATCGCGTCGCCGGCAGCGGCCCGACCGTTGTCCTGATCCACGGGATGATCAACTCCTCGCGCCACTGGGAGGCCGTGGCGACGCGCATGTCCCGCTCCTACCGAGTTATCGCGCCCGACCTGATCGGGCACGGTGACTCGGCGACGCCGCGCGGCGACTACTCGCTCGGCGCCCACGCCGCGACGATTCGCGACCTGCTGACGACGATAGGAGTCGAGCGGGCGACGATCGTCGGCCACTCGCTCGGCGGCGGCGTCGCGATGCAGTTCTTCTACCAGTTCCCCCAGCGAACCGAGCGCCTTGTCCTGATCTCCAGCGGCGGGCTCGGCCATGAGGTCAGCCCGCTCCTGCGCGGCGCCGCGCTGCCAGGCTCGGCGACGCTGCTGCGGTTGGCGGCGCAGGCGCAGGTGGTCGGCGCGATCGCCGCCGCCGGGGCCGGCATGCGCGCCCGCGGCAACAAGACGGGCGTCTACCTGCAGGCGGTCGCAAGGGCGCTGGGACCGCTCGGCGAGCCGGGCTCGCGGCGCGCCTTCCTGCAGACCCTGCGCTCGGTCATCGACGTCCAGGGCCAGCGGGTCAGCGCCCGCGATCGGCTCTACCTGCTGGGAGACATGCCGACCCTGCTCGTCTGGGGCGAGCGCGACCGCACGATCCCGATCGCGCACGGCCTCGAAGCAGAGCGCTCGATCCCCAACTGCCGCTTCGAGACGCTCGCCCGCGCCGCCCACTTCCCGAACCTGGAAGACCCGGAGGGTCTGGCGGCCGTGCTCGAGGACTTCCTCGCCACCACCTCGCCGGCCTACATCGACGACTCCGAATGGGGCGCGGTAATCGCCGGGCGGGCCCGGGCCTCGATCAGGCGCGTCGCCTAGCCCTGGCTATTCGACGGCGGCGATCGCCGCTTCGATTTCGCTCAGGCTGGGACTGTCCTGCAGCGTCTGCGACCCGTTCGGCCCGCTGACGATCGCCGCCTGGCCGACCCGGATCCTTAGGTCCTGACCCAGTTCCTCGTAGCCTTCGAGCCGCTTCGAGATCGCACTGTCTTTCTTGAAGGCGCCGGCCATCGCCGCTTCCCATTCCGGGCCGTTCAGTTCCTCGACGCCGCCGGCGATCGAGTCGAGGAAGTCCTGGTCGACGCCGAAGCGCTGTGCTTCCTTCTGGTTGCGGAAGAAGAGGTAGGTGTACTGCCAGCCGTAGCCCTGTTCGGCCGCCGCCTCGGCGCCGAAGAAGCCGGTCTCGACCGGGTTTTCGGCGTTCGAGTAGTGGCGCCACAGCATTTGCACGTCGCCAGGCCGCGCGTACTTCTCGACCACGGCCGGGATCGTGGTCAGGAAGGCTTCGCGGCAGCTCGAGCACTGCAGATCGTTGAAGACCTGGATCGTCACCGGCGCGTCCGAGGAGCCGATCCGGTCGCCTTCCTGCGGCACGCCGCCGAAGAGCTCCTGCGCATCGCTGATCCCGGCGACGTGCACCACGGCGCGCCCCGGCTTCTGCGTCGAGACTTCGACGATGAAGTAGCCGAGGGCGAACAGCCCCAGGGCAAGCAGCGCGATGACCCACAGCCTGCCTCGCCGGGGCATCGCTTTGACAGCGATTTCGGACATCGATCGCATTATCCCGACTGGCCTCTTCGGGAAGCCGCAACGTGCGGTTCGGGGCATTGACAGGTCCGCCGGCAGCGATAAACATGGGATACCCACTTTCAACTACATGGAGGTCGTCCATGGCCAATCACCTGACGCCCAGCGAGCTTGCCGACGAGATGCAGATGAAACGGCAGGAGGTGATCGGCAAATGCGTCGAGATGGGCGTCCCGATCTTCCACGGGCGGATCGACCGGACTCTCTTCGAGACCTCGCTGCGCTCCACCAGCCCCGCCCCGGCGGCTCCGGCAGGTTCCCCTGCACCTCGCTGAACTAGACTCCCCGCCGATGGAGGGGAGGGGTACCAAGTCCAAGACGCTCGCGGACCTTCTGCCGCTGGCGGCGGAGAAGTACGGCGCCGGGCCCGCGGTCCGCTACAAGAACGGCGACAGCTGGGAGGACCGCAGCTTCTCCGAGGTCCTCGAGATCGTCCGGCCGCTGGCGCTGGGGCTGACCGCGCTGGGAATCGAGAAGGGCGACAGGGTCTCGATCCTCGGCAACACGCGGCCGGAGTGGACCTACTTCGACTTCGCCGCCCTCTCGATCGGTGCCACGGTCGTCCCGATCTACCAGACCAACTCGCCCGAGGAGTGTCGCTACGTCCTCGAGAACTCCGACTCCAAGGTCGTCGTCGTCGAGGACGCCGAGCAGCTCCAGAAGATCCGCCAGGTCCGCTCCGCCCTGCCCGGGCTCGAGCAGGTCATCCTGATGACCGGGGAGGCCGAGGACGCGCTCTCCGCCGAGGACGTGGCGGCGAGCGGTCGCGAGGTCGACACCGGGCTCTGGGAGCAGCGCTACTCGGCGGTCACTCCGGCCGACATCTGCACCTTCATCTACACCTCCGGCACCACCGGCCCGCCGAAGGGCTGCATCATCAGCCACGGCAACTACCGGGCGATGCTCGACATGGTCAACCAGACCAGCGTCATCGAAGACGAAGACGTCAGCTACCTCTACCTGCCGCTGGCCCACTCCTTCGCCCTGCTGATCCAGCTCGGCAGCTTCGACCTCGGCGCCACGCTCGCCTACTGGGAGCGGGACCCGCTGAAGATCCTCCCCAACCTGGCCGAACTGAAGCCGACCTACTTCCCCTCGGTGCCGCGGATCTTCGAGAAGATCTACACCGCCGCCAACAGCGGCATGGAGAAAGCCGGCGGCGTCAAAAAGGCGATCTTCGACTGGTCGATCAAGGTCGGGGCGAAGGTGAGGGAGCGCGAACACAGCGGTCGCAAGCCGGGCTTCCTGCTCGCTCGCGAGTACGCCTTCGCCGACAAGCAGGTGCTCTCGAAAATCCGCAATCTCTTCGGCGGCAGGCTGCGCCTGGCGGTCTCCGGCGCCGCCCCGATCAACCCCGAGATCCTGCGCTTCTTCGATGCCGCCGGGGTCCTGGTGCTCGAGGGCTGGGGGATGACCGAGACCTCGACCGCGGCGACGATCTCCACTCCGGACGACTTCAAGGTCGGGACGATCGGCAAACCGTTCCCCGGCTGTGAGGTGAGGATTGCCGACGATGGGGAGATCCTCGTCAAGGGCCCGAACGTCTTCCAGGGCTACCACAAGAACGAGGAGGCGACCCGGGAGACGATCGTCGACGGCTGGCTCCACACGGGCGACATCGGCGAGATCGACTCCGACGGCTTCATCAAGATCACCGGCCGCAAGAAGGACATCATCATCACCGCCGGCGGCAAGAACATCACCCCGGCGAACCTCGAGGCGGAAATCAAGCAGCACTCTCTCGTCTCCCAGTGCGTGGTGGTCGGCGACCGCCGGCCCTACCTGGTGGCCCTCGTCACCCTCGACCCCGAAGAGGCGGTCGCCTACGCCGGCGAGAATGGCCTGCCCGCCGACCCGGCCGAGCTCACCCAGAATCCCGACGTCCGCGCCGCGATCGAGGCCCACGTCGAGAAGATCAACCAGAACTTCGCCCGGGTCGAGCAGGTCAAGAAAATCGCCATCCTGCCGTACGACCTGTCGCAGGAGTCAGGCGAGCTCACTCCCACCCTCAAGGTCAAGCGCGCCGTGGTCGCACAGAAGCACGAAGGCGAGATCGAGAAGCTGTACGCGGGATAGCGTCGCGGAAGAGGGGTCGGGTAACCCTGCTCTCTCGGTACCTCGTCGATGAAGCCGCGCCGGCTATCGCCTCTAGGAGCGCCGCTCTCCTCCTCCGCAAAACGTTCGCAGGGTTACCCGACCCCTCTTCCCGAGGCCACGCCGGGAGTACAGCAAGCTGGAGGACCGAGGTGCTGCTGCGCCACGTCCCAGGCGTCTTGTAGCTGCCGTTGCTTGCGAGGGGGCTGGTAGGCCCTGCGAACGGTTTGCGGAGGAGGAGAGCGGCGCTTCGGGCGACAGCTTGCGGCGATCCGGTCGACGAGCTACCGAGTGAGCAGGGCCTACCAGCCCCCTCGCACGCAACGAGTCGTCTAGGACGCCTCGCCCGACTGCCGCAGCAGCACAGAGGTCGTCTGCTCGAGTACCCGCCGCCAGGCCGAGATCTGCTCGGGCTCCTCCTCGGCGGCGTGCTCGACCACGCGGCTCAGGCGCCCCTCGGAGATCTCGAGGCCGTGGCGCTGGGCGATCTCGTGGTAACGGTCGTAGTCCCTGGCCAGCGCGGCGGTGACCGATTCGAAGCCGTGGCGGGCGATCTTGAGGCGGCGGGAGTAGTCCATGATCGGCGTCCCGAACATCAGCTCGTCGTTGGGGTCGGGCTCGAGCAGGATGATGTCGACGCCCGGGTAGCGCTCCTGCCACTGTTCGACCGCTTGGTGCAGGCGCTGATGGGCGATCAGGCGGAAGGTCTGGTTGGCGATCGCCGGCAGCCCCATGTCGGAGACGCGGCGCACGCGGCGGCCGGTGACAGTGGGGATCGTCGTCTCGAAGTCGTTGACGTAGGGGACCAGCGGATTGACGACGACGATGAACTTGGCGCCCTTTTCGACCGCGATGTCGACGTTGGTCGTCGAGCGGATGCCGCCGTCGACCAGCTGGCGCCCTTTGAGGTCGACCGGCTTGTAGACGATCGGCAGGGTGGTCGAGCACTGGACGGCCTTGGAGATCGGCACGTCGTTCCACTCCTCCTCGCCGAAGACGATCCGCTCGCAGGTGTCGAGGTCGGTCGCGGTCAGGTAGAGCTCGTTTTCGAGCAGCCGGAAGTCGTTGACACGGCCGCCGTCGGCCAGGGCCTCTTCGACGTAGTCGGCCAGCCCGTCGCCCGAGTACAGGCCGGTCGGCAGCGCCTCCGCCAGCCCGACGCCGATGTCGATCGCCGACATCTCGCCGACCCGGGCCAGCATCCGCACCAGCTCCACCGTGCGCAGCGGCAGCGCCGCCGCCTTCTGGATGAAGCCGAGGTAGTTGGGCTTCAGCACCTTGTTGAGGTCGAGGTCTTCGAGCTCGGAGGGATCGCGCGAGTTGAGGACCTGCATCATCTCGTCGGGCGAGACGCCGTTGGCGAGCATCGCCGCGACGAAGGAGCCGGCGCTGGTGCCGACGTAGACGTCGAAGTTGTTGACCGTGCTGTTGACCGCGAGCAGGTCGAGTGCGCGCAGGGCGCCGATCTCGTAGACGCCGCCCGTGAAGCCGCCGCCCCCGAGGACCAACGCGGTCTTCGAAGGCTTTTTCCGCCGCCGCGCTTTACGGCGCGGTTTCGGCTCCATGGCTACGACTTTGCCCATATAAACCGGGATTATCCCAGGGCGGTCGGCCGGTCGCCCCGCTACCTTCCGCCCCGGCCGTGTTGGTACCGAGGATGAAACGCCTGACGACGCTTCTGGCCGCCGCATGCGTGGCCCTGTTCCTGTTGGCGGGGACCGCCCACGCGAGCCCTGCCTGCGACCAGATGCGGGGCTGGCTGAATCAGGGCGGCGGACCGGCCGGCGGGCTGCTCGTGGTCGACGCGGAAAGCGGGGAAATGGTCTGCGGCAGCGCTGTCGGTCGCCCCCGACCGCTGGCCTCGAACATGAAGCTGTTCACGACCGCGACCGCGCTCTCACGCCTCGGGCCCGACGCGCGGATCCCCACCAAGGTCTTCCGCGACGGCCGCGTCGACGCCAACGGCACCCTCCACGGCAGCCTCTACCTGCGCGGAGGCGGTGACCCGACCCTCGGCACGCCGACCTTCTACGACAGCTACCTGGCCGGCCTCGGCACCAACATCTTCGCGCTCAAGGCGCAGATCCGGGCCGCCGGAATCGACTCGATCACCGGCCGGCTCTACGCCGACGAGTCGATCTTCGACCGCCGTCGCGGGGTCGCCGATTCGGGATACGCGACCAGCCCCTACATCGGCCCCCTTTCCGGCCTCGCCTTCAACTCCGGCTTCAGCGGCTCGAGCTCGGCCAGCGGTTTCGCCTCGGACCCGGCCAAGCTGGCGGGCTCGAAGCTGGCACGCTCGCTGCGGGCCTCCGGCGTCGCGGTCCCGGCCCAGGTGGCGCTGCGGGTCACTCCGGCCGACGCCGAACGGATCGCGATCGTCCGCTCGCCCACCCTGGACCAGATCGTCAACACGACCGACGTCTACTCCGACAACTTCTTCGCCGAGACCCTGATCAAGCTGCTCGGAGCCCGGCTCGGCAGCGGCGGGACCACTGCCGCAGGAGCCGCTGTCGTCAGTGCCTTCGCCGCCCAGACCGGCTCCGGCGTCCACGCCGTCGACGGCTCCGGGCTGACCCGCTCCAACCGCGCCTCGCCGCGCCAGGTCGTCGACCTGCTGCTGGGCATGCGCCAGGACGCCGCCGGGGACCCATACATCCAGGACCTGGCCCTGGCGGGCAAGGAGGGCACCGTCGACGACCGCATGCACGGCACCGCCGCCTACGGTCGCTGCCGAACCAAGACCGGCACGATCTCCGGGGTCAGCAACCTCTCCGGCTACTGCTTCAACAAGAGCGGCCGGGTAATGGCCTTCTCGATCCTGATGGGCAGCGTCAGCAACCTCAGCCTCGCCCACCTCGACCAGGACCGCATCGCCGGAGCTGTGGCCTCCTATTAAGGGTGTCTTAGGTGGGCTTGTCGGGGAGGGGTCGGGTGACCCTGCTCTCTCGGTACCTCGTCGATGAAGCCGCGCC
>DASWQL010000050.1:0-8176 GCA_036403715.1 Solirubrobacterales bacterium | reverse complement strand
AGACAACCGGACCTTGTCCGAGTGGCTCGCGCGCACCTTGCAGCGCGAGCGTTACGTGGTCGAGTGCGCCTACGACGGCGAAGACGCGCACCTGCGCCTGCGCAACGAGACCTACGACCTGGTGATCCTGGACCTGGCGCTGCCCGGCATGGATGGCGAGGAGGTGCTGCGGCGCCTGCGCAAGCACGACGCCGGCGTGCCGGTGCTGGTGCTGAGCGCGCGCAACACCCTGGAGGGCCGGGTCGGCAGTCTGGACAGCGGCGCCGACGACTACCTGGCCAAGCCCTTCGAGCGCCAGGAGCTGCTGGCGCGGATCCGCGCTCTGCTGCGCCGCCGACCCCCACGGGGCGCCGCCTCGCTGGAGGTAGGCGATCTGACGCTCAATCCCGACACCCGTGAAGTGCACCGCGGCGAGCGCGAGATCGAGCTGACCAACCGCGAGTTCGAGCTGCTGGAGTTCCTGATGCGCAACGAGCGCCTGGTCGTCTCCCGCGAGCGTCTGCTCGACGAAGTCTGGGGATACGACCCGATGGCGGCGACGAACACGATCGACGTCTTCATCTCGAACCTGCGTCGCAAGCTCGAGGCCGGCGACGAGCCGCGGCTGCTGCACACCAAACGGGGCGCCGGGTACGTGTTGAGGGATTAGGCGTGAAGCTCGGGGGCACTCCGCCTCGGGCCTGGGCCCGCCGCGTCGTCCATCCTCGGTCCTGGCCGGTCCGCTGGCGCCTTGCCGCCGTCTCCTCCGGTCTGACGCTCGTCATCCTCCTGCTCTTCGGCGGTGCGATCGGGCAGATCGCGACCAAGCGAATCCGTGGCGACTTCAACAACGAGGTCCACAGCGCCGTGCAGATCCTGGCCGGCGAAATCCGGGTCGTCTACACCCCCTATGGCTCCGAAGCCCGCCGCGGTCCTCAGCTCGACGCCTTCGTCCTCCCCGACGACGCCTCGGCCCGGGTCTTCGACCTGAACGGGAACCTGCTGGAACAGAGCACTGGGTCGGCCTCTCTCGGCACGCCGGAGCCAGGTCTCTCCGATCACGGCGACATGCGGGTGGCGACGGCTGCGATCACCTCGGAAACCGGGGCCACCACCGGCTACGTCCAATACGGGCGCGGCCTCGGTCACGTGGATTCGACCATCGACCGGGTCTGGTTGCTGATCGGGGCCGGCATCCTCGGCGGAACGCTTCTCGCCAGTCTTGCCGGCGTCGCCATCGCCGGGCGGGCGATGCGACCGATCGCCTCGCTGACCGCCACCGCCCGCGAGATCGCGACGACCCGCGACCCCTCCAGGCGGATGCCGGAGCCGGCGGCGGACGACGAGGTCGGCGAGCTGGCGCGGACGCTGGAGGAGATGCTGCGCTCGCTCGACGCCGCCCGGGCCGAGCGCGAGATCTCGATGCAAAAGCAGCGCGAGTTCGTCGCCGACGCCTCGCACGAGCTGCGCACCCCGCTGACCAGCGTGCTCGCCAACCTCGAGCTGCTCCAGGCCTCGCTGCGGAGCGCCGAACAGGACGAAGACCGCGAGGTCGTCGACTCCGCCCTGCGCTCCTCTCGCCGGATGAGCAGGCTGGTCGGCGACCTGCTGCTGCTGGCGCGCGCCGACGCCGGACGTCTCGGCAAAGCTCGCCGCTGCGATCTCGCAGAAATCGCCGGCGAAGCGGCGGCCGAGGCGGCGCCGTTGATGGGCGACCGCGAGCTGTCGGTTGACAACGACCGGCCGTTGCCGGTCGAGGGCAACCCCGACGAGCTGCACAGGATGATCCTCAACCTGCTCGACAACGCAGCCCATCACACCCCTCGCGGCGCCCGGGTCGAACTCAGCCTCGGCGCCGAAGACGGCGCCGCGGTGGTCGAGGTCGCCGACAACGGGCCGGGGATCGCGCCCTCGATGCGGGAACAGATCTTCGACCGCTTCGTTCGCGGCGACGGGCCCGCGGACACCGCCGGCGGCACCGGAACCGGGCTCGGCCTGGCGATCGTCAACGCCGTCGCGCAGTCCCACGGCGGCTCGGTGGAAGTGGTGGAATCGGAATCTGGCGGCGCTCTTTTCCGCGCCAGGATCCCGATGATTCGGCCGCCAAAAGCAGCGAAAAATCTTTTAGAGCCCCTTTAGAGCACCCACCTAGATTTTCCCGCGGACGAGACACTGGCCCGCCGGGGGTTCTCCCCAGACACTATCCCCGGCGGGCTTTTTTCTTGCTTGGGTTCGGGATCGGTTTGCGAGAGGGACGATGTTCCCCTCTCCGGAAATTCAGTCGCGCACGCTTCGCGTGCGGCTCCCCCGGATGGAGCCCGCCTATGGCGGGCAGATATGAGATTGCATATCGCCGCTTCGCGACATTCCCGGAGAGGGGAACAGCGTCCCTCCCACGGAGCCGCTCCCGTCCCTCGGATGAGAAAGAAGCGACGCCTTCGGCATTCAGCTCCCGTTTCTCGGTTGCTTCGCCGTCCCATGTGCTCGCTTGATGTCGTCGTTGTATGACTGCGTGTGGGGAGGGAGCCCTACCGGGCTCCCTCTGATCCGGCGATCAGACCTCTACGACCACCGGCAGGATCATCGGCCGCCGGTGGAGGCGCTGGAAGACGAACTTGCCGATCGCGTCGTGGAGGTCTTCTTGGATCAAGTCGACCTCCCGCGTGCCCGCCTCGGCGAGGTCTTCGAGCAGGTCTTCGACGAGGTCGCTGATCTCTTCGACGAGGGCGTCCGCTTCCTCGAGGAAGGCGACGCCGCGGAAGATCACCTCGGGGTCGGCGACGACGCTGCCGTCGTCGGAGGAGATCGTGGCGACGACGATGAAGATGCCGTCGGCGGAGATCGCGCGACGGTCGCGCAGCGCGGCGTCGTCCGGCTCGCCGATGTTGACGCCGTCGACGTAGATGACGCCGGCGTGGATGTCCTCGCCGAAGCGGGCACCACTCTCGTCGATCTCGAGCGGCAGGCCGTTGCGGCCCTGGAAGATGTTCTTCGGGTCGACCCCGACGGCCTCCGCCAGCTCGGAGTGCAGACGCAGGCGCTTGAAGTCGCCGTGGACCGGCAGGACGTAGCGCGGTTTGGTCAGGTTCAGCATCAGCTTCAGCTCCTCCTGCCAGCCGTGGCCGGAGGCGTGGATCGGCGCGTCTTTGGCGGTGATCACGGTGGCGCCGATCTCGTAGATGCGGTCGATCGTCTCGTTCACCGCGCGCTCGTTGCCCGGCACGGGGGTGGCCGAGAAGACGACGGTGTCGCCGGAGTGCAGCTGCACGTCGCGGTGGTCGTTGTTGGCCATCCGCCGCAGCGCCGACAGTGGCTCGCCCTGGCTGCCGGTGGAGATGACGACGACTTTGCTGTCCGGGAAGTTCTCGATCTCACGCGGCTGGATGAAGAGCCCGTCGGGCGCATTCGCCATGCCGAGATTCGAGGCGATGTTGAAGTTCTTGCGCATCGAGCGCCCGACCAGCGCGACCTTGCGGTCGAGCGCGACCGCGGCGTCGATCACCTGCTGGACGCGGTGGATGTTGGAGGCGAAGGAGGTGACGATGATCCGGCCCTCGCAGCGCGAGAACTCCTGCAGCAACGCCGGGCCGACGCTCGACTCCGACGGGGCGATGCCGGGGCGGTCAGCGTTGGTCGAGTCGCCGCAGAGCAGCAGCAGCCCTTCCTTGCCGAGCTCGGCCAGTCGCGAGACGTCCGCCGGGCGGCCGTCGACCGGGGTCTGATCGAACTTGTAGTCGCCGGTCATCAGCATCGATCCCAGCTCGGTGGTCAGCAGCACGCCGCGCATGTCCGGGATCGAGTGGGCGAGATGGACCAGCTCGATCTGGAAGGGACCGCACTGGACCTTCTCCCCCGCCGGCAGCTCCTGCAGGTTGGCTGTGTCGGCGAGCTTGTGCTCGTCGAGCTTGGAGCGGACCATGCCGATCGTCAGCAGGCCGCCGTAGATCACCGGCGGCGGACCGATCTCGCGCAGCACGTAAGGAAGGGCACCGACGTGGTCCTCGTGCCCGTGGGTGAGGACGATCGCCTCGATCGAATCGGCGCGGTCGCGCAGGTAGGAGAAATCGGGCAGGACCAGGTCGATCCCGTGCATCTCGGCGGTCGGGAACATCAGCCCGGTGTCGACGACGACGATGCGGCCGTCGTACTCGATCACGGTCATGTTCTTGCCGATCTCGCCGAGGCCGCCCAGGGGCAGCACTCGGAGCTTCTTGCTTGGCACTAGTTGTGGCTCACTCTCTTCTGAGGTTGTCTATCGGGCGACCGGAAGGCCGATGCCCTCCAGCGCGGCCTTGACCGCGGCCCGCTGTTCGTCGTCGGCGGGCACCAGGGGCAGGCGCAGTCGGTCGGGCGCCAGTCCCAGCATTCCCAGGGCCGCCTTCAAGGGGATCGGGTTGGTGGTCACCGAAAGCCCCTCGTACACCGGCGTCAGTTCCGCGTCGATGCTCCTGGCCCGCTCAAGGTCTCCGTCCTGCGCCGCGTCCCACATCTCCCGCATCTGCGGGCCGACCACGTGGGAGGCGACGGTGATGCCGCCGGCGCCACCGAACTCGAGGACGCGCAGCAGCGTGTTGTCGTTGCCGGCGAGGACGGCGAGGCCGTCGACCGGGCCCAACTGCTCGTCGTTCGCCTGCTTGACCGCGACGATGTTGTCGACCTCGGCGAGCTCGCCGAGCAGCTCCCGGTCCATGTTGACGATCACCCGCGAGGGGATGTTGTACATGACCATCGGCAGCTCGGGGACGGCCGCGGCGACCGCTTCGAAGTGGGCGCGCAGGCCCTCCCGGTTCGGCTTGTTGTAGTAGGGCGCGACGACCAGCGAGGCGTCGGCCCCGGCGTCGGCAGCCTTCTTCGTCAGCTCGCGCGAGTGGCGGGTGTCGTTGGTGCCGGTGCCGCAGATCAGGAGGACGTCGTCGCCGACCTCGTCCCGCACGGCGCCGAGCAACTCGATCGTCTCCTCGTCGGTCAGCGTCGGGCACTCCCCCGTCGTCCCCCCCACCACCAACCCGTGCGAGCCCTGTTCGAGCAGATGTGCCGCCAGCCTGCGGCCGGCGGCCACGTCGACGGTCCCCGCCTCGTCAAAGGGGGTCGCCATCGCCGTAATCACGCCATGCAGCTGGGCCATCGTGCGCAGCCTAGCGGGGTCGCAGGTCACACCTGTCCCGGAATGCCGTCGACATTCGGCCATGACGGCCGTGGCGAACCCTAGTGTTTGCACCGAAATGCCCTCACCGACCGCCCCTGCGCGGCCGGCTCAATAAGGAGTAGCTACATGAAGAGAGTCTCTTCGAAGAGGCCTTCCCCAGCGCTGGTCATCTCGATTCTGGCGCTGTTCGTCGCGCTTGGCGGTTCCGCTTATGCCGCGAACAAGATCGGCACCAACGACATCAAGGCCAACGCGATCACTGCCGGCAAGATCAAGAAAAACGCAGTAACCACTGCGAAGATCAAGAGCAACGCCGTTACCGGCGCGAAGATCAACGAGGGAACGCTCGGCGCCGTCCCGAATGCGACGAATGCCGTCAACGCAGTCAACGCCACGAATGCGGTCAACTCGACCAACTTCAGCCGTTACGTCAGCACCGGGCTCGTTCGCGCCTCCGCCGGCCATAACGTGCTCGTGCTTCAGGACGGACCATTCGCTGTCACCGGACACTGCCTGGATCTCGGCGGCGGAGC
Organism: Solirubrobacterales bacterium; assembly: GCA_036403715.1. Taxonomy (GTDB): domain Bacteria; phylum Actinomycetota; class Thermoleophilia; order Solirubrobacterales; family 70-9; genus VAYN01. The sequence goes on along the minus strand of DASWQL010000050.1, from coordinate 2,518 downwards.
AGTGCGGGCATTCGCCGTCCTCACCACCGACCAGCCCGGATCCTCAGCCTCCGAGGGCGATGGCAATGCCTATGTCAACGCCGACTTCGATCCGGGTGACGAACTCGAAATCGGCTTCTCGGCTGAAGGGAGCGGGCCGCAATCCAACGACACCTACGGCGGCTACTACGACAGCTTCACCGCTGCCTCCGGCGATGCCCACACCTTCCTCAACGGGGAAATCGCCAGCGCGATCAACTACTACGGTGCGACCTGCTCATTCTGGGGTCACGCGGTCAACAACGCCTGATACCAGCCCCCGCGAGGGCAGCAGATCAGAAGGGGCGCGGCTTCGGCCGCGCCTTTTTCTTGCCCTACAGCAGCTTCTCCAGCCCGACCGTAAAACGATCCGGCAGTCCGCCGACCTTGCGGGCGGCGAGCAGGACGCCGGGCATGAAGGAGCGGCGGTCGATCGAGTCGTGGCGGATCGAGAGGGTCTGGCCCTCGCCGCCGAAGATCACTTCCTGGTGGGCGACGAGGCCCGGCAGGCGGACGGAGTGGATCGGCTGATGGACGTTGCCGCCGGCGCCGTCGATCAGCTCCTCGGTCCGTTTGGCGGTGCCTGAGGGGGCGTCCAGCTTGCGGTCGTGGTGGAGCTCGACGATCTCGCACTCGGGCATGTGCGCGGCGATCGTCTGCGACACCATCATCAGCAGCACGGCGCCGATCGCGAAATTGGGGGCGACGAAGCAGTTGGCGCTCGCTGAGTCGGCCGCGGCGCGGGCGGCGTCGAGGTCGAAGCCGGTGGTGCCGACGACGGAGTGGACGCCGGCGTCCAGGCAGGCGCGAACGTTGTCGAGGGCGGTGCCAGGGACGGTGAAGTCGACGACGACGTCGGCCTCGCCCAGTAGGCCCGAGAGCTCCACTCCGAGGGCGGGGTCCGCCCTGCCGGCGAGGACCATGTCCTCGGCGCCCTCGACCGCCTCGCAAACGGTCTCCCCCATGCGGCCGGCGGCGCCGGCGACGACGACGCGGATCACCCGGCTACCAGGGCCTCGCTGACCGGCGCCAGGGCGGCACGGAAGCGATCTTCGTCGGGACCGACGCAGGCGGCTGAGAGTCGCTCGGTGCCGTAGAGCTCGCCTGCCAATTCGGTCAGGTCCTCGACCTTGATCGCGTCGATCTTCGTCAGCATCTCGTCGAGGCTTTCGATCGGCAGCTCGAACAGGGTCGGGCGGGAGATCCGGGTCATCCGCGCCGCCGTCGACTCCGAGGACAGCACCAACCTCCCCTTGACGCTCTCCTTGGCCCGTGCGACCTCGGCGTCGGAGACCGGCTCGGAGCGAAGGCGGTCCATCTCCGCACCGATGATCGAGCAGGCCTCCTCGACGTTGTCCTCGCGGGTGCCGACATAGGTGGCGACCAGGCCCTGGTCGGTGAACTGCTCGTTGTAGGACCCGACCGAGTAGGCGAGGCCGCGCTTCTCGCGAATCTCGCGGAAGAGGCGCGAAGAGGTCGAGCCGCCGAAGATCGCGTCGAGGACGGCCAGCGGGTAGCGGCGCTCGTCGTCGCGCGTCAGGCCGGGCGCCCCGAAGCAGATGTGGTACTGCTCGGTCTCCTTCTCGTGGAAGCAGAGCCGTGGCGGACCATCGAGAGGGGCCGGCGGGGCCACTTCCCCACCGTCGGCGGGCGCCTGCACCAGCCGTTCGGCCAGCTCGACGACTCGATCGTGGTCGAGGTGCCCGGCGGCGCCGACGACGATCCCCGGACCCGCGTAGCGGGCACGGTGGTAGGCCGAGATCTCGGGGATCGGAACGGAGGCGATCACCTCGGCCTCGCCGAGCACGCGACGACCCAGCGGGTGGGCGCCGAAGACGGCCTCGGCGAGGACGTCGTGGACGCGGTCCTGCGGCTCGTCCTCGTACATCGCGATCTCCTCCAGCACCACCTGGCGCTCGGAGTCGATTTCGGGGTAGGTGGGCTCCAACAGCATTTCTGCCAGCAGGTCGAAGACGTCCTCGGTGTGCTCGTCGAGGAAGCGAGCGTGCAGGTGGGTCGTCTCCTTGCCGGTGGCGGCGTTGACCGAGGCGCCGAGCCCGTCCAGCTTCTCAGCAATCTCGATCGCCGAGAAGCGGGCCGTTCCCTTGAAGAGCAGGTGCTCGAGGAAATGCGAGATCCCCGCCTGCGGTGGGGTCTCGTTGCGCGAGCCGGTGCGCACCCAGAGCCCGAGCGCCACGGATCGCACCGAGGGAACCTCCTCGGTGACGACCCGTACGCCCGTGCCCTGCTCAGTTAGCTGCGGTGCGCTCAATGCTCGTGCTTAGCTGCGTGACTCGCGGTCGCCGCCGCGGGGACGGCGTCCCTCGCGTCCGCCGCCACGGCCGCCGCGATCGCCGCCGTTGCGGCTGCCGCCACCACCGCCGGAGCCGACCGCGGCCAGCTCCTCGGGGCTCTTGCCGGCCACCGAGGGGTCGTCGGAGAGACGCAGGCCGATGCGACCGCGCTCGCGGTCGACCTCGACCACCGTGACGTCGATCTC
>DASWQL010000049.1:0-30686 GCA_036403715.1 Solirubrobacterales bacterium | reverse complement strand
CGGCGAAGACGAAGAGGGCGAAGGCCCACGGCTTGTGGGTCGCGTCCGTGAATAAGGCGAGGCCGAGCGCCGCCACCACGGCGGCGATCGACGGCGCCCGGAAGACGCGCTTGGCCGATGCCCAGGTGACCCGGCGCCAGGCAAGTAGTGGGCCGATGCCGGTGAAGAGGACGAGCAGGATTGCCAGCGGGGTGGTGTAGCGATCGAACCAGGGAGCCGCCAGCGAGGCCTTGTCGCCGGTGAAGAGTTCGGAGATCAGCGGGAAGAAGGTGCCCCAGAAGATGATCGCGGTGAGCGCGACCAGGAGCAGGTTGTTGACGAGGAAGACAGACTCGCGCGAGACCAGGGAGTCGATCCGCTTCGGCGAGCGAAGGTCGTCGAGTCGGGAGACGATCAGCGCCGTCGAGCCGAGCAGGACCACCCCGATCAGGCCGAGGATGTAGGGACCGACGGTGTTGTCGCCGAAGGCGTGGATCGACTGCAGGACGCCGGAGCGGACGAGGAAGGTGCCGAGCAGCGCCATCGAGAAGGTGCCGACGATCAGGCAGGCGTTCCAGACCTTCAGCATCCCCCGCTTCTCCTGGACCATGATCGAGTGCAGGAAGGCGGTGCCGAGCAGCCACGGCATCAGCGCCGCGTTCTCGACCGGGTCCCAGGCCCAGTAGCCGCCCCAGCCGAGCTCGGTGTAGGACCAGCGGGCGCCGAGCAGGAGGCCGAAGCCGAGGAAGGTCCAGGCGATCAGCGAGAAGCGGCGGGTGGCGCGGATCCATTCGGAATCGAGCCGGCGGGTGACCAGCGCCCCGATCGCGAAGGCAAACGGCACCGTGAATGCGACGTAGCCCGAGTAGAGCATCGGCGGGTGGATCATCATGCTCGGGTGCTGCAGCAGCGGGTTGAGGCCGATCCCGTCGGCGGGCGCCGGGCTCAGCTTCGCGAAGGGGTTGACGTCGGGCGCGAACAGCATCAGCCCGATGAAGAAGGAGGCGACTCCCATCAGCACCGCGGTCGCCCAGGGAACCAGGTCGCGCAGCTTGTTGCGGGTTGCATAGAGGGCGGCGCTGGAGGCGATCGAGAGCACCCAGGCCCAGAGCAGCAGCGAGCCCTCCTGGCTCGACCACATCGCCGCCAGCTTGTAGAAGGTCGGCGTCTCGATCGAGGAGTGCTGCTGGACGATGTTGAAGCCGAAGTCGTTGCTCGCGAAGGCGATCTCGATGATCACCACGCAGGCGGTGAGCAGGCCGAAGACGCCGTAGACGGCGCGACGGGAGATGCCGACCCAGCGCTCGTTGCCGCGCCCGGCCAGGGCGAGGACGGCGGCGGAGACTGCGGTCAGGAAGGCAAGCGCGAGAAGCGCGCTGCCGAGGCTAGGCATCACTCTTGGTGGTGAACTTCGAGGGGCACTTCGTAATCAGAGTGTCCGGTTCGCCGAGGAAGGTTCCGTTCTCGACCTGGCCGGTAAGGACAATCTCACGCCCGCCGCGGAAGGGATCGGGGACGGTGCCGGTGTAGTTGACGGGGATACTGCGGCCGCCGCCATCGCGGTCCATGACCCGGAAGTCGATTCCGTTGCCGTCCCTGCGGATCGAGTGGGGGACGACCTTGCCGGTCATCTCGTAGCTGGTGCCCGGCGCGGCGGTGAGCAGCTGCGAGGGTTCCTTCGCCTCGGTCGAGGCGGAGAACGAGGTGTAGATCAGCGCCACCGCGAGCAGTACGGCCACGCTGAGCGCGCTGACCAGTCGGATCTTCCGCTTGCGCTGAGGGTCCACGAGCCATGGGATTATCGCAATCCTGCGCGGCGGGCAGCTGCAGGCCGTCTGCGAGAATCGCGCGATGGCTCCCGGCGCGCCAGACGATCCGGTTCTGCTGATCACGGGAGCGAGCAGCGGCATCGGCGCCGCCACCGCGCGCGCCGCCGCCGGCAGTTACCGGCTGGTGCTCGCGGCGCGCCGCCTCGACCAGCTCGAAGCGCTCGCCGCGGAGCTCGGCGGCGAGGAGCGGGCGATCGCGGTCCGCTGCGACGTCAGCGAGTGGGACCAGGTGCAGGCGCTCGCCGCCGCCGGTCTGGACCACTTCGGCCGGATCGACGCCGTGTTCGCCAACGCCGGCTTCGGCGCCAAGCGCGGCTTCCTCGAGGAGTCGGTCGAGCACTGGCGCTCGATGGTCCTGACCAACGTCTACGGCGTCGCGCTGACGCTGCGCGCGACCCTCCCCCACCTGCTCGAGCGCGGCGACGGCCATTTCCTGATCACCAGCTCGGTGGCGGGACGGCGAGCGCTCCCGGGCTCGCTCTACTCGGCGACCAAGTGGGCGGCGACGGCGATCGGCGAGTCCCTGCGGGCGGAGCTGCGCCAGATGCACGACAACACCTCGATCAGGGTGACGGTGGTCGAGCCCGGGATGACCGACACGCCTTTCTTCGACACCAGGCCCGGCGAGAGCGCCCTGCGCGACAGCGACATCGCCAAGGCCGTGATGTACGCGTTGGAGCAGAGGCCCGGCGTCGACGTCAACGAGATCCTGATCCGACCGACCAGCCAGCCGAACTGATCCCGTGGCTCAGCGGTCGCCTAGGAGGACGCGGACGAGGCGCCAATAGCCGCGCAGGGCGAGGCGGACCGGCAGCGAACGGGCGGCACCGTCGATGAAGGGAGAGTCGAGATCGGGGCTGAGCCAGGAGGCGAACTCGGCGCTGCCGACCACGCGCTCGCGCTGGATCCGCCGCCGCTCCCGAAGCAGGCGCGGCAGCCAGCGCAGGGCTTCGAGGTCGGCGGTCAGCTTCTGCCTCCCCCACCCGGCTCGCGCTGAGACCACCAGCAGCGCCAGCTCGGTGGCGAGCAGCGCCGGGGCGAGCAGGACCAGCAGCGGCGCCGGGTAGTCCCTGACGACGAAGGCGAGTCGGTTTCGCTCGAGCCAGCGCCACTTGTGGTCGCGGCTGGAGCCGAAGTCGTAGTCGTGGGCGACGACCGCCGCCGGCTCGATCCCGAGGGTGCCGCCGCGCATCCGCAGGCGGATCGAGAGGTCGACGTCCTCGTGGTAAAGGAAGAAGCGCTCGGCGAAGCCGCCGACCTCTCGCCAGGTCCGCAGCGGGATCGCCATGCAGGCACCCGAGAGGGCGACGACCTCGCCGGCCCGCGGCGCCTCGGCGACCGGCCGCCCGTGACCGCCGGCCCAGACGATCCCGGTGAAGTGCACAGGGTTGCCCCAGGAGTTGACCCGCTCGCCGCCGGCCTCGGCGACCAGCGCCTGCCAGGCCGCCCAGCCGCGGCCCTGCAACCAGGGCCGGCGGATCGCCGCGCCGAAGCCCGGCAGCGGCGCCGCGTCCGGGTTGAGGATCACCAGCAGGTCGCCGCTCGCGGCGGCGGCCCCGGCGTTGCAAGCGGCGGCGAAGCCGACGTTCCGCCCCATCCGGACAACCGTCGCGGCCGGCGCCAAGGCCCGCACCGCGTCCCCGGTGTCGTCGGCCGAGTCGTTGTCGACGACGATCAGCTCGTCGCCGTCATCGAGCTCCGGCAGCAGCGCCGGCAGCGTTCGCTCCAGCTCGGGCCGGCTGTTCCAGCCGACGATCAGGACTGAGAGCGAAGGGCGCACCGGCGCGGAGGCTAGTCGGCCATCCGCGCCGGTGCGCAGCGCACTTACTCGCTCAGCTCCTGGCTACTTCTTCTTCTTGGCGCAGGAGCTGATGTTCAACCGGTACTTGTTGTTCTTGACCTTCTTGCCGTTCTGGCCCTTGATGTTCAGCACCGCCGGTTCCCGCTTCTTGCAGGTGTTGGTCGAGTTGACCAGGAGGCTCTTCTTGCCCCCCTGCATGTTGAGGATGAACTTGCTCACCGGGACGTCCGGCACGTTGCTGAACACAGTCTTCAGGCCACCCCGCTTGGAGCTGATCACTCCGTACAGCTGGATATTCACCTGACCGCGGAGGTCGGCGACCAGATCCGGTAGTTCGTGGTTGGAGGAGACGAGGTAGATGTTGCCTTTCATCTTTTCGTCGAGCAGCGGCGTCTTCGCTTCCGCCTTGCCGTAGATCGAAGCCGCCGGGCAGGTCTGGGAGGCCAGCTGCGGCCTCGTGCAAACCGTGCCGATATGGCTCTGATCGAGGAACAGCGAGTGCGGCAGCGTCAGCGCCGTGCGCGCGATGTTGGCATCGCCTGGGCGGGCTTCCAAGACGGCCCGCAGGCGCGGATTCTTCGCCCGCTTGGTCGGACCGGTCAGCTTCGTGAACAGCTTCGGCTTGAACTTGAGGCTGTCGCAGCCGGTGGCTGAGTACGGGTCGCTGAACGGGTAGGAGCTGAACGAGGCCGGTTTGGCCGGGTTGGCGCCACCGCCGTTGATCGTCCCGCTCGTCGACTGCGCGTTGCAGTTGGTCGGGTTGATCATGAACTGGTTGCGGTCGACGTTGACGTCGATCGAGCGCAGATCCAGCTTCACTCCACCGAACACGTCGGGGAGCAGATCGGAGACGGCGTTGATCTGAGCCGTTTCCGGGTTGACGTTGAGCGCCACCCGAACCACGACGGTGCCGAGGTCATACGGACCGGCAACCGCGGGGGTGATCACCACCATTGACAATGGCGCCCCCTTGTAAGGACCGGCGAGGAATGCCTTGCCGCCGATCTTGATCGGACCGCTGCCGCTTCCGGCCGCGGTCGTGGTGGTTCCGATCTGGCTTGCAGCCGGACAGCTGTATTTCGCCAACTGGGCGGTCCCGCTACTGGCCTCCGCGGCCGCGATGGCGCCCTCGGCGCAGTAGGGGATCCCGGCCAATTTGCCGGTCAGGCCCTTCGGCAGGGTCACGTTGACGGCTTTCAGCTCCTGCTGGCCGTCAGTGCGGCCTATCTGGACGCGGAACGGGCTGTAGCTCCCGGCCGCGCTGCTATCGGAGTTCGCCGTGTACCCCGGTTTGAACGGACGGGTCGCCAGCGACATCGGGCAGCTGCCGCCGCTCGGGTCGCTGGTCAGGGTGAAGCTGCTCGACGGGGTCGCGTCCGCCTGTCCCGACCATGGAGTCAGCTGCGAGGTGGTCGTGTTCGGACCGCAGGTCGGCGGCGAGGTCAGCGTCCCTTTCGACCCACCGTTGAGGTGGAGCTTGAAGGAGCTGAAAGTCGCCTGCGGGTTTTCGTCAACCACCGCCGTCAACTGTCCCGTCGCCAGATCCGGGAAGACATGGCCGATCAGCCTGACGTTGACGCCGTAGCGAACCGATCCGACATGGATGAATATCCGGAACTGTTCGCCCGTGGTCGGGTCGCTGCTCCTCGGCTCGCCGACGTAGACGTCACCCGTGAGCGAGTCCGCGGGCAGCGACGGCGTCTGCACCTCGACGGTGCCGATCTTCGACGCCTCGGGGCATTCGATCGCGGCATTTTCGTGGTAGTGGAACTGAGCATCGGTGCAGGCGACCAGCCCGTTGGCCGAAGCGGGGTTGAGGCCCATCCCTTCCGGCAGCGTGACTTTCGCCGTCTGCAGATACGAGTTGGCGATTTCGTCACTGGCGCTCCAAGGGATGCCGACGTTGACGGTGGTTGCTTCCGGCGAGTCGACGGCGCCGCCCTGGGGAGCGACGTTGATCGTCGGTTTGAACGGCACGCTTTCGCAGCCGGACGCTCCGACTTCGGTCGTGAACGAAGCTTCATCGCTCGCTTCTTCGTGCGAGTCGACGTGGAGCATCGTCGTCTGCCCGGGCCCGCAGTTGCTGGGCATGGTCAAGTAGGTGCCGTTTCCCGCCCTTCCGTTGAACACCAGCCGCGAGCCGACCACTGGAGGGCCAGTCGGCGGCGCGTGGATGTCGCTGATCGTGAAGGTGACGTGCTGATCGACCGGACTCAGCGAGCCGACGATCTTCGTGACCCCGGACGCAGTCAGGAAGCCCACCATCGAAGGGACCCCTTCGTCCGGCACCAGGTTGTAGACGGGAACCGCGACACGCGCCTGCAGACAGGTCCCCGGCGGTTCCGGTGCGCAGGGCGGGGCCTGAGCCGCGACCGTGAAGTAGTTGGTCCCTACGAGCGCAGCGGGCGGGCAGGAGTTGGTCCCGAGCTGAGCGACCGTGCACTGCGGCAGTGCCTCAGGATTGACGCTGAGCCCTTCGGGCGTGTCGACGACGATGTCTTTGACGAAACCGTCGGGGAAGCCGATGAATCCCGCTGGCCCGGCCAAGGTGTTGAGGGTGAAGTCGGTGAAGGCAAAATTCGGATGGCCGGCGGCTTGGGTGAACCATTTGCCCGGGGTGCCGGTGTTGCACTGATTCGGGTCCGGCGCCGGCGGTTTACCCGTGACCGGCGGGTTGGGCGGTTCGGGCTGGGGTTTGACTGCCGGGGTGTCGGAGTTTTCTTTACAGGTGATCGCCGACCATTTTTCGATCCCAAAAGCTGCATTCGCCGTCGGGGCCAAGAAAAAAGCACCCAACGCCATCACTGCAACTGCAAGCAGCAAGCGCCTAGCCATTCAGTTCCTCCTCGTTTGCGCAGCCCGAAAAAAGTGCGAAACGCCGCCCTGCGTGGCGCTGAATCCCTCTCCCGGTAAAGACACTAACGCCCAAAACGTGAGACGCAAGTAAGAAATGCGACAAATGGGTACGCGGGGCGCTGTCCGCCTGTCGCGCTTAGCGGCCCCCCTGATGCGATTTGGCGCGACTCTTTTTGCCCTTCTGCTTCTTTCCGCAGGGGGTCCGCAGGGTCGTCCGCTTGTTCGCTTTCCGGCCGTTCTGGGCTTTCAGCTGGACGATCCCTCGCACCGGTTTCGCGCAGAGGTTGGTCGAGGCGACGAGCAGGCCCTTCTTGCCGCCGGGGATGACCATCACGAACTTCTTCACCGGGACGTCGGGGACGCGGCCGAAAGTGGTGCGGATCCCGCCCTTGAAGCTGTCGATCCGGCCGACGAGGTCGATGTCGACCTGGCCCTTGAGATGGGCAACCAGGTCGGGCAGCGGGTTGTTGGACGACCGCAGGTAGACCGGCCCCTTAAGCGGTTTTCCCAGCAGCGGCGTGATCGCAGTGGCATGGCCGTAGACCGACCGTTTCGGGCACGCGTTGGCGGCGAACTGGACCCGGGTGCAGATCGTCGCCAGGCTCGCCTGGTCGAGGAAGAGCGCGTGCGGCAGGCCGACCGAGGCGCGGGCGATGTTGGCATCGCCTGGACGCGCCTTCAGCACCGCCTTCAGCTTCGGGTGTTGGGCGCGGCTGGTGGCACCGAAGAGGCGCAGGTTGAGCCGCGGCTTGAACTTCAGCTTCTTGCAGCCGCTGCCCTGGAACGGGTCTGAGACCGGGAAGGCGGAGAAGGCGGCCGGGTTCGCCGGGTCGGCCCCTCCCCCGTTGATGACGCCGGAGGTGGCGTTTTTCCGGCAGTTCGTCCCATTCAACGTGAAGTCCTTGCGATTGACGTTGACGAAGATCGAGCGCAGGCTGAGCTTGGCGCCGCCGAAGACGTCGGGGATCGGATCCGAGACCGCGTGGATCTGGGCCGTTTCCGGATCGAGGAAGAGCGCCACGCGGACGACGACCGTGCCGAGGTCGAAGGGCCCGGCGAGAGCCGGGGTGACGACGACGAGGGAAAGTGGCGCTCCTTTATAAGGACCGGCGAGATAGGCGGTGCCGTCGATCTTCAGCGGCGAGGGGCCACTGCCCGACGCGATCGTGGCGATGCCGACCTTGCTCTCGTCGGGGCAGCTCGGGGCTTTCTTCTCGGCCGCACCGGCGCGCTCCACCGCGGCGGCGATCTCCGAAGGCTTGCAGTAGGGGACGCCCTTCAGCTTCGCGGTCGCCCCAGGCGGAAGGGTGATGTCGACATCTTTGAGCTCCTGCTGGCCGCTGGGCCTGGTGATGAACGTCGAGAAGGGCGTGAAAGCCCGGGCAGTGGCCTCTTTCGGCTGGGCCGCGAAGCTCGGGGCGAAAGCCCGTTCGGCCATCGATTTCGGGCAGGCGCCGCCGCCCGGTGCGCTGGTCAGGCTGAAGCTCGCCGAAGGCGTGGCCGGCGGCTTGCCCGAGAACTGGGCGGACCACGGGGTGAGCTGGCTGGTCAGCGTGTTCGGCCCGCAGGTCGGCGGGCTGGTCAGCGTTGCCGTGGAGCCACCATCGAAGCGGAGCTTGAAGGCCGAGAACGGAACCTGCGGCAGGCCGTGCGGAAGTTCGCCGCGAAGCGGGTCCACCTTCGCCGGTTCGTCGAAGACGGCGGTCAGCTCCCCGGTCCGCGAGTTGGCGCTGACGTTTCCGATCAACCGCACCGAAACGCCGTAACGCGGCGACTCGGCGTCGACGAAGATCCGGAACTCTTCACCGGATTCCGGGTCCCTGCTTTTCTGCTCGCCGACGAATACACCGCCAGTCAGCGGGCCCTCCGGTAGGGCCGGCGTGGCGAGCGACACCGTGCCGACTCTCGAGGCGACAGGACAGGCGACCGGGTTTCGCGTGCCCCTTCCGAACTGGGCGTCAGTGCAGGCGACCAGTCCGTCGGCGGCAGACGGGTTCAGGCCCATCCCGGCCGGAAGGGTCACCCGGGCGGTCCGCATCGTCGACGTTTCCTGCCCCACGGTGTCCGCTTCCACCGGCAGCTTCACTTCCGTCGTCGCCGCCGCCGGCGAGTCGACCTGGTTGGTGCCGGGCTCGGCTGCCAACGACGGGTTGAACGGGATCGACGTGCATTCTTTGGGGCTCGTTTCCGGGGGCAGCGTGGCCTCAACGAACGGAGACCCGTTTGGGAAAGCGGAGTCGGGATTCTGGAGAGAGTCGGCTCGCGCGTAGGTCGAGTAGGTATGGGAGAAGGCGGGCTGGGTCGGGTCGAAGCAGGTGCTCGGCGTCGTCAGGAAGAAGCCCGTGCCGCCCGGTGCCGTCGCTTGGCCGTTGAAGACGAGCCGGTTTTTCAGCAATTTGACTTTTTCCACCTTGGGAACGTGGATCGTGAACCCCTCGTGGTAGTCGGAATTCCAGGCGACGTCGCCTTCGAGATAGACGTCGCTTGGCGGCAACACTCCGATTCCCGAGATCAGGGGAAGTTCCACGGTGAAGCCGAATCGGGCGGACTCGCCGGGTTTCGGCGTGATGTTGTAGACCGGCGCCGTGACGGTCACCGGGGGCGCGAGGGGAAGTTCGGGCGAGACCGTTACCAGGCTTTCGCCGACCAGGCTGAGTGGGGCCTGAGAGGCGCATTCGGAGGGGTGCGTGGCACTGCACTGCGGCGTCGCCCCCGGATTGACGCTGAGGCCGACCGGGAGGTCCACCCGGAGGGTCTTCATGTCGACTTCCGGTTCTTCATGCAGGAGTTCGGTTTTGTGGCGGACGATGAACTGGGTGATGCCGAATGGCGGATGCCCTGCCGCCTTTTCGAAGAAAAAGGCCGAAGGGGGTTTGTCATCCGGCGCGCAGGTCGAGACGCTGCAGGTCCCCGCCTGCCAGCCGTCCTGCGAGTTGGGCGGATTGTTCTGGGGGGAGAAGACGACTTCTCCCGCCCGGGCCGCGGGAGCGAGGAGCAGCATCAGGGCGGCGACCAGCAAGGCGCACTTGGCGACAGACGACATCCCGCTTTTGGCTCTCATCTGGACATTCCTCCCTGGCACCGATGGCGTGGTTGCTTCCCTGACCGGGTCGCTACCCAGTCGTTCCGTTCCTTTAACCCCGCCGGCGGCTATCGGCCGCGGTGCTTGGCGTGCTTGGTCTTGCCGCAGGCGGGGACCCGCAGCGGCAGCTTCTTCTTCTTCAGCTGCTTGCCGTTCTGGGCTTTGAAGTTCATGAACGAGTAGTTGGGGTGCGCGCAGAGGTCGCGGGAGTTGACCAGCAGCCCCTTCTTGCCGCCCTTCATCGTCAGCACGAACTTGCTCACCGGCACGTCGGGCACCGGGTAGAAGACGGTCTTGATCCGCGCCTTCGCCGAGCTGATGACCCCGCGCAGCCTGACGTTGACCTGGCCCCTGAGGTCGGCGAGAAGATCAGGCAGTTCGTGGTCGGAGGAGGTCAGGTAGACGGGTCCGGCCAATTCGTCGTCGAGCAGCGGCGTCTTCGCCCGCGCGTAGCCGTAGATCGACCGCGCCGGGCAATCGTTCGCGGCCAGCTGGACGCGGGTGCAGATCGTGCCGATGTGCGCCTGTTCGAGGATCATCGAGTGCGGCAGCGTCAGCGCGGCACGGCGGATGTTGGCGTCGCCTTCGCGCGCCATCAGCACGGCGCGGAATTTCGGAAACTTGGATCGTTTCGTAGTCTTCCGGCCGCCGTAGAGCCGGGTGAACAGCTTCGGGCCGAACCCGAGGGCGCCGCAGTCGGTGGTCTGGAACGGGACGCTGACCGGGGCCGAGCTGAATGCGGCGGGGTTGGTCGGGTCGGCGCCGCCGCCCTTCAGCGCTCCGGTCGTGGCGAGCGGGTCGCAGCTGGTCGGGTTGAGCGTGAAGTTCGGCCGGTCGAGGTTGAGGTCGACCGAGCGAACGCTGAGCTGGGTGCCGCCGAAGACGTCCGGGATCGGGTCGGAGACGGCGTGAATCTGGGCCGTCTCCGGTTCGACGAACAGTGCCACCCTCACCACGACCGTTCCGAGATCAAACGGCCCGGCCGTGGCGGGGGTGACAACTGCCAGGGAGAGAGGAGCCCCATGGAAGGGGCCTGAGAGGAAGACCTTGCCGCCGTCGATCCGCAGCGGCTGCGACCCGGTGCCGGCCTGGACCACGGCGCTGCCGACCAGGCTCTGGGCCGGACAGCTCGAGCTCGCCTTCTCTGCTTCGCCGGCTTTGCCGGCGGCCGCCGCGAGCGCGCTCTCGGGGCAGTAGGGGATGCCGGCGAGCTTGCCGGTCATGCCCGGCGCCAGCGTGATGTCGGCGCCTTTCAGCTCCTGCTGGCCGTCGGTCCGGGCGATGTGGATCGACATCGGACTGAAGGCGCCGGCCTTGGCGCTGCTCGGGGCGGAGTTGAAAGCGGGCGCGAACGGGCGCTCGGCCATCGTTTTCGCGCATTTGCCGCCGCTCGGAGCGCTGGTCAGCGTGAAGCCGTCACCCGGAGTCGCCGGCGGGTTGCCGGACCAGGGCGTCATCACCGTGGTGGCGTCGTTGGGGCCGCAGGTCGGCGGGCTGCTGAGGACGGCCCGCGGCCCGCCGTCGAAGGTGAGCTTGAAGGAGGTGAACGGGACCTGCGGGGTTTCGGGGAAGGTCGTGGTCAGCCGGCCGGTCGTCGGGTCGGCGCTGACGTTGCCGATCAGGCGGACCGAGATCCCGTACCTGTCGGATTTGGCCTCGACGAAGATCCGATACTCGTTGCCGGAGGTGGGGTCGCGGCTGAGCTGTTTGCCGACGTAGACGTTCCCTTCCAGGCCTCCTTCCGGCAGCGGCGGCGACGCGATCGTCGCCGTACCGACTTTCGACTCCGGCGGGCAGGCGACCGGATTTTTCGTCCCCTTGCCGAACTCTTCGTCGGTGCAGACCTTGAGCCCGTTGGCGGCCGATGGGTTGATCCCCATCCGCTGCGGCAGGGTCACCTTCGCGTTGCGGGTGTTCGAGCTGTCCTGTTCGCCTTCTTCGGCGATGAAGTCGGGGAGCAGGTGCGGCACCGTCAGATCCACCGCGGCGCCGGACGGCGAGTTGGTCGCGCCGGTGTTGGGCTCGACTTCGATTTCCGGTTCGTAGGGGATCGTGTCGCATTCCCGCGGCTCGGTCCCTTCCGGAATCGGCGACTCGAAGCGAGGTTCGGCGCTCTGCGGGAATGCATAGCCCTCTCCCGCTTCTTCTTCTTTTTTCTCTTCCCAGGAGTCGGCGAGGAGCCAGGTCGAGTAGACGTGGCCGGACGGCCCCGATGGGAATGCTTCTCCGAGGCAGGTGCTCGGGGTGGTGAGGAAGGTCCCATCGCCCGTCGTGCCTTCACCCGTGGTGCCATTGAATACAAGGCGATTTTTGAGGACCAGCCCTCCCAATCCCGAGGGCAGGGACTCGGGAACGTCGATCGTGAAGCCCTCGTGGTAATCGCCATCCCAGGCGACATCGCCGCGGAGGAAGACTTCGTTTTCTGCCAGTTCAAGTCCGAACCGAGCCGCCTCACCGAACACCGGTACGACGTTGTAGACGGGCACCCGGGTTAGCGGCGGAGTCGGGGGCGTGACCACACCCGCCAGCGAAGTAGTGACCAGGCTTTCGCCGACCTTGGAGTCGGGCGGACAGTTTTCGGCGCCGGATTCGAAAGTGGCCAGCGCGCACTGTTCGGTAGCACCCGGATTGACGCTCAACCCGACCGGAAGATCGACGCGAATCGTCGCGACTTCTTCCACCGGTTTTTCCAGGGTGACTGGGCCGACCTGTTCGGTCGTGTGTTTGACGATGAACTGGGTGAAGCCCCATTTGGGGTGGCCGGCCGCTTTTTCGAAGAACTGTTCTTCGGTCGCCACGGAGCAGAAGTCGGTGCTTTCCGGCGGTTCTTCCTTGCACGTTCCTGCCTGCCAGCCGGAGTCGACCGTCGGATTTTCCGGGTCGCTCGGCGCGATGATGTCTGCGGTTTTTGCCCCCGCCAGCGCCGGCGCGAGCAGCGCGACGGCGACGAATGCGATTGCGGACCCCCAAAGCCTTACAGCCATCGTTCTTGCCCCTTCTCCCGTAGAACTCGACGAAAAGCCTACCCGATTTTAATGACATGAGTCAATATTTTTTGGTAATCTGGGCCCATGCCACCCCAGAACGCAACGCACGAACGTCATTCCGCCAACGGCGTCTCCTCTCGTAGCGGCAACGGCGCCCGCAACGGCAACGGGCACGACTCGGTTCCAGTCAATTGGGAGCAGCTGGCCCGCGCCACCGCCCACCCGTTGCGCGTCTCCATTCTCGAAATCCTCGGCATCGACGGTTGCCGTACCCTCTCGCCCACCGACTTAAGCCGCGAGCTGCAGATCCCCCTCAGCAATACCAACTACCACGTAACCGAGTTGGCCAAAGCAGGCCTGATCGAACTTGTCCGTCAGCGCCAGGTCCGCGGCGCCACCGAGCACTTCTACCGCCTCCCGACCGGAACGCGGAATAGCCTCAAGCATCCCGAGAAGCGGACGACGGGTCTCGAACCCGCGACCTCGAGCTTGGGAAGCTCGCGCTCTACCAACTGAGCTACGTCCGCGCCGGCGCTGATTCTACGGCGGCCGGGCGGTTGCCGGGGGGCCGGGCGATCTAACCTTGGGCGCCTGTGAGCGTTCGCTCTTCCATCGCCGTCCTCGCCGTGCTGGGCCTCCTCGGCCTGCTGCTCTTCGGCCTGCTCAGCAAGGGGTCCTCGGGGGTAGCGCTTGGCGAGGCCGCGCCCGCCTCGCCCCTCCCCCGCCTCGAGGGTGGCGGCGACGAATCGCTCTCCGACTACCACGGGCGCTGGGTGCTGGTCAACTTCTGGGCTTCGTGGTGCGTGCCGTGCCGCCAGGAGGCGCCGGCTCTGGAGCGGTTCCAGCGGCGTCACGGCGACGGCCACTTCACCGTGGTCGGCATCGACAGTCGTGACCTCAGCGGCGACGGCCGCGAGTTCGTCGCCAAGTACGGGCTCAGCTACCCGCAGCTGCGCGACGGCGACGGCAACGCCGCCCACGACTTCGGCACCACCGGCGTGCCGGAGAACTTCCTGATCGACCCGCAGGGCAAGGTGCGGCTGCTGGTCCGCGGGCCCGTGACCGCCGATTACCTGCGCGAATCGGTGGCGCCGATGGTCTCCGAGGGAAAGTCGTGAGGCGGCGGGCGCTGCTCTTGGCGCTCCTCTCGCTCGCCCTGGTGGCGGCCCCGGCGCAGGGAGCTTCTGCCCCGCAAGCGTCGCAGACCGAGATCGAAGGCGAAGTCATGTGTCCCGTCTGCGGCACTCTGCTGGAGCTCGCCGAATCGCCGCAGGCGCTGCGCGAGAAAGCCTTCGTCAAGAGGCTGGTGGCGGAGGGAAAGACGAGTGGCGAGGTCAAACAGGCGCTCGTCGCCGAGTACGGCGATGGCGTCCTGGCCCTGCCGCAGGGTTCCGGCTTCAGCCTCTCCGCCTACCTGGTCCCGATCATCGCCTTCCTCGTCGCCGCCCTCGCGCTCGGATTGGGAGTGATGAAGTGGCGACGGGCCGGCGGCCCGCCGGCACCGCGGGGACCCGGCGCGGCGGGACCGAATGCCGAGGACAGCAAGCGGCTCGACGCCGACCTCGCCCGCTACGACTTCTAGCGCGGCTCAGGCGCCGCCGACGACGACGGCGCCGAGCGAGGGCGCCGGCAGGCGCCGCAGGCCGGCGCCGACGCTGCGCCGTCCGCGGCCGGACGCCTGAGCGGAATCGACCGCGGCGATCACCGCGTCGGCCTGGGCGGCGACCGATTCGAGCGCGGTCGGGTCGGAGTCGAGGCTCGGCCCGGCGAGGATCAGGAGGTCGTAGGCGCGCCGCAACTTCGTCGCCATGTGGCGGAAGCTGCCGAGGCCGAGCAGCGTCCGCGGGTCGGGCGCCTGGCGGCCGGCGGAGATGCAGACGAGCGGGGCCTGCGCCGGTGCCGCGGCCGACCCCCCGAGCGCCAGCGGCTGCAGCACCTGCTGGGCGGTCGCCTCCCAGCGCAGGTACTCGTGCAGGCCCGGGGTCGGCGGCAGGCCAAGGTCGGCGGCGACCCGCGGCCGCGCCAGGTCGCACTCGAGCAGAACGGTCCGGTGACCGGCCGCGCTCGCCGTCCCGGCGAGGGCGATCGCGAGGGTTCCGGCGGCGCCGTCGCCGCCGGTGACGAGGATGGCGCGGCGGCGGTCGCCGAGGCGCTCTCGCAGGCCCGCAAGCTGCTCGTGGTCACCGCGCCGCAGCGCCCAGATCGGCGAGTCGCCGGGCGCCGGGCCGTCGATCTCGGCCAGGATCGGAAGCCGGCGACGCCCGCGACCCATCACATCCGCTCGGGGGCGGAGATTCCGAGCAGGGCGAGAGCGCCGGCGATCGTCCGCTTCGTCGCCAGGCAGAGCCCGAGCCGCGAGCGTTCGACTCCCTCCCCCTCGGCGCCGACCACCTGGCAGTCGCGGTAGAAGGAGTGGAAGTCGGCGGCGATGGCCATCGAGTAGGCGCAGATCCGGTGCGGCGCCCGCCGCGCGGCCGACTCGCGAACCTCGTCGGGGAATTCGAGCAGGCGCTTGATCAACGCCTTCTCGCTGGGGTCGACGGCGACGCTCGGGTCGGCGTCACCGAGCCCGGCGGCCGCCTCCTCCGCCGCCGCCCCGGCTTTGCGCAGGATGCTGGCGATCCGGGCGTGGGCGTACTGGACGTAGTAGACGGGGTTCTCGCTCGATTGGCTGCGGGCCAGCTCGAGGTCGAGGTCGACGGTCGTGTCGATGCTGCGCCAGAGCATGAACCAGCGGGTCGCGTCGACGCCGATGTCGTCGAGCAGTTCGTCGAGCGAGATGAAATCGCCGCTGCGCTTCGACATCTGCGCCCGCTCGCCGGCTTCGACGATGTGGACGAGCCGCATGATCAGAGCCTCGAAGCTCTCCGGGTCGGCACCGAGGGCCGCGATCGCGGCGCGGATCCGCGCGACGTACCCGTGGTGATCGGCGCCGAGCACGTCGATCAGGCGCTCGAAGCCGCGCTGCAGCTTGTCCCAGTGGTAGGCGACGTCGGCGGTCAGGTAGGTGGGTTCGCCGTTGGAGCGGATCAGGACCCGGTCCTTGTCGTCGCCGAACTCGGTCGTGCGCAGCCAGAGCGCGTCCTCGCTGCGGTAGGTGTGCCCGGCCTCGTCAAGTTGGGCGAGTGCGGCCTCGACCTCACCGCGGCTGTAGAGGTCCCGCTCGGAGAACCAGTTGTCGAAATGGACGCCGAAGCGCTCCAGCGTGCCGCGGACCTCCTCCAGCATCAGCTCGATGCCACGCAGGCCGAGCGCTTCCCGCTCGGCGGGGTCGGCGCCCTCGGCGGCGAGCTTTTCGGCCAGGTCGATCACGTAGTCGCCGCCGTAGCCGTCCTCGGGCGGCTCGGCGCCGGCCATGCGGGCGGCGATCGAGTCGGCGAAGCGACCGACCTGCCCGCCGGCGTCGTTGACGTAGAACTCGCGCTCGACGTCGTGACCGACTGCCTCCAGCAGCCTGACCAGGGCGTCGCCATAGGCGGCATGGCGGCCGCCGCCGACGTGCAGGGGCCCGGTCGGGTTGGCGGAGACGAACTCGACCAGGATCCGTTCCGGAGAGTCGGTGGGGCCTGGCCCGAGGTCGTCGCCGGCGGCGACGAGCGAGGCCAGCGCCCGCCGGTACCAGCTGTCGGAGAGGAAGAGGTTGACGAAGCCCGGCCCCGCGACCTCGATCCGCTCGAGGCTGCCCGCCTCAGCGAGGCTGCGCTCCAGCTCGCTGCGCAGCCGCTCCGCCACCGCCCGCGGATTGTCCTTCAGCGGGCCCGCCAGGAGCATCGCCGCGTTGGAGCTGTAATCGCCCTGCTCAGCTTTTTTCGGGCGCTCCAGGGAGGGCGCCGGCTCGGTGCGCTCGCCGTCGCGCAGCGCGCGTGCGGCTTGGTCGACGGCGCCTTTCAGCTCGGCGATCGAATCGGTGGCGATCACAGGCCAATCGTATGGACCAAGGCCGGCGGTGGGTACGCTGCCCGCTTGCGCGCGGCCCTGATCAGCGATGTGCACTCCAACCTGCAGGCTCTCGAAAGCGTCCTCGCGGCCGTGGACGAGGCCGTGGTCGACGAGGTCTGGTGCCTCGGCGACCTGGTCGGCTACGGCGCCGACCCCGATGCCTGCACGGCGCTCGTTCGCGATCGCAGCGACGTCTGCCTGGTCGGCAACCACGATCTGGCGGTGCTCGGGGCACTCGACATCGCCACCTTCTCGGAGACCGCGGCGGTGGCGGTCGAGTGGACGCGTGAGCACGTGGAGGAGGAAACGCTCGAGTTCATGCGTGGCCTCGAGCCCTCCGGCAGCCGCGAGGATTTCGGGCTCTTCCATGCGTCCCCGCGCGATCCGATCTGGGAGTACGTGCTCTCGATCGACCAGGCGGAAGCCGGGCTCGACGCCCAGGACCAGCGGATCGGCCTGATCGGCCACTCCCACATCGCCCTCTTCTTCACCCGGCCGCCCGCCTCCCGGCCGACCTACGCGCACGGCGCCCAGGCCGGCGACGGCGCCCTGCTCGACCTCGACAGCGGCGAATGGCTGATCAACCCCGGCAGCGTCGGCCAACCGCGCGACGGCGACCCACGCGCCGCCTGGCTGGAGCTGGACACCGAGGACTGGACGGCACGGTTCCACCGGGTCCCCTACGACGTCGCCGGAGCGGCGCAGGCGATCCTCGACGCGGGCCTGCCGAGCCCCCTCGCTGCCCGCCTGGAGGTCGGCCGGTGATGACCAAGGTCTTCGGATGGTCCCCAAATGCAGGCTAAATATGGTGCCCCGACCTTTGTCTAGACTCGCCTGATGGGTCGCTTCAGCGCATCCGTCGTCGCCCTTGCCCTCGGCCTCGCCGCGGCGCTGGCCCTCGCCTCCTGCGGCGGCGGCGAAAGCGCCGACCTGCTTCCGGGCACGACCGCGAGCGAAATCAACTCCAATCTCGACCAGGTCGAGCAGCTGGCCGGCGAAGGCGAATGCGTGGGCGCCGAAGACGCCGCCGCGGGAATCTCGAACCAGATCGAATCGCTGCATGGGATCGACGCCAAGCTGAAGCAGGCGCTGAGCGAAGGAGCGACGCGCCTGAACGAAGTGGTGGCCGCCTGCGAAGAAACCGAAGAAACGACCGAAGAAGTGGAACCGCCGGAAGAACTCGAAACCGAAGAAGACCAGGCAAAGGAAAAGAAGAAGCCCGAGAAGCCGAAGAAGGAAGAGGAACCGGCGGAAGAAGAACCGGAAGAAACCGAAGAAGGTCCGGTCCTGCCACCACAGTCGAACGGCAAAGGCGAAGAAAAAGGCGGAGGTCCGCCGGTCGAACCGCCGAGCCAGTCCGGGGGCGTCGGTCCCGGCGCCTCCGTGGAAGAAGACTGATGGAGGCGGGAACCCTCTCAGGCCGCTACGAAACGGGCGAGCGGCTCGGCTCGGGCGGCATGTCCAACGTCTACAAGGCGACCGACCGCATCCTCGAGCGGACGGTGGCGGTGAAGATCCTCGCCGAGCACCTCTCCGACGACGAGCGCTTCGTCGCCCGCTTCCGCCGCGAGGCGCTGGCGGTCGCCAAGCTGATCCATCCCAACATCGTCCAGGTCTACGACACCGGCGTCGACGACGGCCGCCACTACATCGTCATGGAGTACGTGGAGGGGCGCTCGGGGGCACAGATCCTGCAGCGGCAGGGCCCGGTCGAACCCGATATCGCCGCCGAGATCGGCACCCAGGCCTGCGCCGGCCTCGACTACGCGCACCGACGCGGGATCATCCACCGCGACGTCAAGCCCGGCAACCTGATGGTCGTCGGCGGTCCGGTCGGCGGCGGTGAGATGACGGTGAAGCTGACCGACTTCGGCATCGCCCGGGCAATCGAGCAGACGCGGATAACGCAGGTCGGCTCGGTGGTCGGCACCGCCGCCTACCTCGCCCCCGAGCAGGTGCGCGGCGAGGAGGCGACCCCGGCCACCGACGTCTACGCGCTGGGCGTCGTCCTCTACCAGTTCCTCACCGGCCGCCTGCCCTACGAGGGCTCCTCGCTGGCGGAGCTGGCGGTGCGCCAGCAGAACGAGAAGCCGCTGCCGCCGAGCACCTACAACGAGGAGGTGCCGGAGACGCTCGGGTCTTCCGTCCTGCGGGCGCTGGAGGGGGATCCGAACCGGCGCTACGCCAGCGCCGGTGAGCTCGCCAGCGGCCTGCGGCTCGGGCTCGAAGGCGAGGACGTGACCCTGCCGATGGAGGAGGGGGCGACGCCGACCAAGATTCTCGGCGGCGACACCGCCGCGACGCGCCAGCTCGGACGCGACACGGCGCAGACCGAGTACCGGCCCGCGCAGTCCCAGACCCGGCGACCCGAACCCCGCGCCGCCGCTCCCCGACCCGCGGCGCCGCGCCGTCCCACCCAGGCGGTCGGACGCGCGCCCCAGGCAGCCGGCCGCTCCGGTTTCTCACGCTTCGTCCGCTTCGTCCTGGCGCTCGTCGCCCTTGTCCTCGTCGCCGCAGCCGTCGCCACCGCCGTCATCGTCACCACCGACAAGGCTGCCGGAGTGAAGGTCTCGCACGTCGCCGGCAACACGATCGACAAGGTCGCCGAAGAATTCAAGGCGCTCGTCAAGAAGAACACCGAATAGGGGGAGGCCGTCCGACCTCCCTAGCTCGCGGCCCAAGGGGGAGCGCCGGCGAGCACGGCGGCGCGGTAGGCGTCGAAGCGGCCGGCTTGGATCGCGGCGCGGGCGCGGGTCGTCAGTTCGCGCATGTAGGTGAGGTTGTGCAGGACGATCAGGCGGACGGCGGTCAGCTCCTCGGCGCGGGAGAGATAGCTGATGTAGTCGCGGTCGTGGCGCCGGCAGGCGGGGCAGGGGCAGCCCTCGACCAGCGGCTCGCGGTCGCCGACCCAGCGCCCCTTGCGCATGTCGAGACGGAAGCGGGTCTCGGGGCTCGGCGCGAGGGCGACGCCGTGGCGGGAGAGGCGGGTCGGGACGGCGCAGTCGAAGACGTCGAGGCCGAGGGCGATGCCGCCGAGCAGGTCGTCGACCTCGCCGATGCCGAGCAGGTGCTTGGGCGCCTCCTCGGGCAGCAGCGGCGCGGTCATCGCGAGGACGGCGTGCATCTCCTCCTTGTCGCGGCCGAGGGTGCCGCCGATCGCCAGCCCGTCGACCGCGGCCTCCGATACGCGCTGCGCCGACTCGCGCCGCAGGTCCTCGTGGACGCCCCCCTGGACGATGCCGAACACCGCCTGTCGCTGCGGCCCCTCGCGCTCGTGCCAGGCGAGGGAGCGGTCGAGCCAGCGGTGGGTGCGCTCGGTCGAGCGAGCGGTGTAGTCGCGGTCGGCGTGGAACGGCGTGCACTCATCGAAGACGAGGGCGATGTCGGAGCCGAGCGCCGCCTGCACGCTCATCGAGACCTCGGGGGAGATGAACAGCTCGGAGCCGTCGCGGTAGGAGCGGAAGCGAGCGCCCTCCTCGCTGATCTCCACCTTCGAGGCCCCCTCTCCCCTGGATCGGCCGCTGCCCTTGACCTCGTCGGCGACGCCGCCGTGGGCCAGGGAGAAGACCTGGAAGCCGCCGGAGTCGCTGATCAGCGCCCGCTCCCAGCTCATGAAGCCGTGCAGCCCGCCGGCGGCGGCGATCCGCCCCGGGCCCGGCGAGACGAAGAGGTGGTAGGTATTGCCGAGAATCAGCTGGTAGCCCAGCTCCGCCACCTCGCTCGATTCGAGCCCGCGGACCGTCCCCTTCGTCGCCAGCGGGATGAAGGCCGGCGTCTCGATCGGCCCGTGGGCGGTATGGATGACGCCCGCGCGGGCATTGCCGTCGCGGGCCTCGATCTCGAACCGCAGCCGCTGCGGATCGACCCTCACTCGATCAGGGAGCGGCCCGTCATCGGCTCCGGCTGCGGGATGCCGAGCAGCTGCAGGGCGGTCGGGGCGACGTCGGCGAGGATCCCGCGGTCGCGCAGATCGACGCCCTTGGCGGTGAGGATCAGCGGAACCGGGTTGAGCGAGTGCGCCGTGTTGGGAGAGCCGTCGGGCTCGAGCATGTGGTCGCAGTTGCCGTGGTCGGCGGTGACGATGCAGGCACCGCCCTTGGCGGTCACCGCCTCGACCACGTCCCCCAGCAGCCTGTCGACCGTTTCCACCGCGGTGACGGCGGCCGGGATGACGCCGGTGTGGCCGACCATGTCGGGGTTGGCGAAGTTGATGATCCCGAAGCGGAAGGAGCCGTCGCGCCAGTGCGAGACGAAGGCCTCGGCCGCCGCCGGGGCGCTCATCTCGGGCTTGAGGTCGTAGGTCGGCACGTCGCGCGGCGATTCGACCAGGCAGCGCTCTTCCCCCTCCAGCTCGTCCTCGCGACCGCCGTTGAAGAAGTAGGTGACGTGGGCGTACTTCTCCGTCTCGGCGACGTGCAGCTGACGGCCGCCGGCCTTGCAGATCGTCTCCGCCAGCGTCGTCTTCGGCCGGTCCTCGGGGAAGGCGACCGGGTAGGGCCAGCCCTTGCGGTATTCCGTCATCGTCGTCAGGTCGAGCGGCGCGGCGCCGGTGCGGGAGAACTCGTCGAAGCCGGGCTCGGCGAGGGCGCGGGTCAGCTGTCGGGCCCGGTCGGGGCGGAAGTTGATGAAGATCCCGACGTCGCCGGCGGCGGCGCCGTCGTAGTTGCCGATCACCGTCGGCTTGACGAACTCGTCGGTCTCGCCGCGTTCGTAGGCGGCTTCGATCGCCTCGGCGGCGTTCGCCGCCTGCAGGCCACGGGCGTGCACGATCGCGTCGTAAGCCAGCTTCGTCCGCTCCCAGCGAGTGTCGCGATCCATCGCGTAATAGCGGCCGCTGACGGTGGCGATCCGGCCCGCCTGGTTCAGCCAGCGCTCCAGTTCGGTCAGATAGCCCTTGCCGCTGTCGGGCAGGGTGTCGCGACCGTCGGTGAAGGCATGGAAGACGAGATCCGGCACGCCCTCTTGGGCGGCCAGCTCGACGCAGGCCTCGATGTGCTCCCAGCCGGAGTGGACGCCGCCGTCGGAGACCAGGCCGAGCAGGTGGAGGCGGCCGCGGGGGCTGTTGCGCGCTTTTTCGCAGGCAGCCAGCAGCGCCGGGTTTTCGTAGAAGCTGCCGTCGGCGATCGCCTCGTCGATGCGGGCGAGGTCCTGCTTGACGATCGCCCCGGCGCCGAGGTTGAGGTGGCCGACCTCGGAGTTCCCCATCTGCCCGTCTGGCAGACCGGCGTCGCGGCCCTGGGCCGAGAGCTGGGTGTGGGGGAATTCGCCCCAGAGATGGTCGAAGACGGGCGTCTCGGCCAGCGAGACCGCGTTGCCGGGCCCGGCCTCGCCGTTCCCCCAGCCGTCGAGGATGATCAGCGCCACCGCGGGCACGAGCGGGGTCATCCGGCCGCCTCGACGATCGCGGCGAAGTCGTCGGGGTCGAGACTGGCACCGCCGACCAACGCCCCGTCGACGTCCGGCAGGGCCAGCAGCTCGGCCGCGTTGTCGGGCTTGACCGAGCCGCCGTAGAGGATCCGAACCGAGTCGCCGGCGCCGCCGCGCATGCGCAGCGCGTCGCGGATGAAGGCGCAGGCCTCCTGGGCCTGCTCCGGAGTCGCGGTGCGGCCGGTGCCGATCGCCCAGATCGGCTCGTAGGCGATCACCACCCGCTGCAGATCATCCGTCTCGACGGCGGCGAGGTCTGCCTGCAGCCGGCGCTCCAGCACGACCTCGGTCTCGCCGTTGTCGCGCGCCTCCTCGCTCTCGCCGATGCAGAGGATCGGCTCCAGGCCCGCCGCCAGCGCGGCCGGCACCTTGCGGGCCAGCGCCTCGTCGGTCTCGCAGAAGTACTGCCGGCGCTCGGAGTGGCCGAGGATCACCGCGTCGACGTCAATCTCGACCAGCATCGGCGCCGAGACCTCGCCGGTGAAAGCGCCTCGCTCCTCCTCGTGCATGTTCTGGGCGGCAACGCGGACGGCGGTGCCGCGCCGCCGCTCCACCACCTCGCTCAGAGCCACGAAGGACGGGCAGAGGACGACGTCGTGGGGGGTGGCGGCGATCCGCGGCAGCAGCGCGTCGACGAAGGCCGCCGCCTCGGCGATCGTCTTGTTCATCTTCCAGTTGGCGGCGATGTAGGGGGTGCGCTCAGGCATCGGGTGCATCCAGTAACGCCTCGACGCCGGGCAGCTTCTTTCCCTCCAACAGCTCCAAGGACGCTCCTCCTCCGGTCGAAAGCCAATCCACCTTGTCGTCGAGCCCGAACCTGCGCAGGGCAGCGACCGAATCGCCGCCGCCGACCACAGTCTTCCCCGGCGCGGCGGCGACCGCCTCGGCGACTCCGCGGGTTCCGCGGGCAAACGGCTCCAGCTCGAAGGCGCCCATCGGTCCATTCCACACCACCGTGCCGGCCTTTCCGATCGCCTCCGCGTAGCGGGCGACGGTGCGGGGGCCGACGTCGAGGCCCATCCAGCCGTCCTCCACCTCGACGCCGTCGCTCTCCCGGCGCTCGGTGTCGGCGTCGAAGCTGCGGCCGAGGACGAGGTCGTCCGGCAGCATCAGCTCGCAGGCGGAGTCCTTCGCCCGTTCCAGCGCCTCGGCGGCGAGCTGGACCCCCTTCTCCTCGACCAGCGAGTTGCCGGTCGGGATGCCCTGGGCGCGGAAGAAGCTGAAGGCCATCGCCCCCCCGATCAGGATCTGGTCGGCGATTTCGAGGAAGCGATCGATGACGCCGACCTTGTCGGAGACCTTGGCGCCGCCGAGGACGACGACGAGCGGCTTGCGCGGCGACTCGACGACGGAGGTCAGCTCGACCACCTCGCGCTCCAGCAGCAGGCCCGCGTATCCAGGCAGGAAGTGGGCGACCCCCTCGGTGCTGGCATGGGCGCGGTGGGCGGCGCCGAAGGCGTCGTTGACGTAGAGGTCGCCGAGCTCGGCCAGCGCCTCGGCCAGATTCGGGTCGTTCGCCGTCTCCCCCGGCTCGAAGCGGGTGTTCTCCAGCAAGAGGACGTCGCCGGGGCCGAGCCCGCGGGCGATCAGCTCGACGTCGCCGCCGATCACCGCCGGCGCCAACTCCACCTCGGTCCCCAGCAGCTCGCCGAGCCGCTTCGCCACCGGCGCCAACGAGAGCGCCGGGTCGACCTTGCCGCCGGGCCGGTCCAGATGGGAGGCGAGGACGAGCGCGGCGCCGCGCTCGCGCAGCAGCTCGATCGTCGGCAGCGCCGCCCGAATCCGCATGTCGTCGGCGACCTTGCCGTTCTCCAGCGGGACGTTGAAATCAACGCGGACGAGCAGGCGACGCCCGGCAACATCAACTTCGCGAATCGACTTCTTCGGGAAGGTGTGAGCGGCCGTTCCCATGCGTCTTTTACGACTGCACGCTGGGAACGTCCGCGAGCACCTTCCCTGCCAGCTCGACGCAGCGGTTGGAGTAGCCCCACTCGTTGTCGTACCAGCTGACCGCCTTGACCATGCGACCGTCGCCGATGACCATCGTCTGGCCGGCGTCGAAGATCGAGGAGTGCGGGTCGCGGATGATGTCGGTGGAGACGATCGGGTCCTCGGTGTAGGCGAGGATCCCCTTCAGCGAGCCCTCGGCGGCCTCCTTGACTGCGGCGTTGACCTGCTCGGCGTTGACCGGGTCCGGGGTCGAGAAAACAAGGTCGACCACCGAGCCGGTCGCGACCGGCGCCCGCATCGCCAGGCCGTTCAGCTTCCCGTTCAGCTCCGGCAGCACCAGGCCGACCGCCTTGGCGGCGCCGGTGGTGGTCGGGATCAGGTTGATCGCCGCGGCCCGGGCCCGCCGCAGGTCCTTGTGCGGCATGTCCTGCAGGCGCTGATCGGCGGTGTACGCGTGGATCGTGGTCATCAGCCCGTGCTCGATCCCGAACGAGTCGTTCAGCACCTTGGCCAGCGGCGCCAGGCAGTTGGTCGTGCAGGAGGCGTTGGAGATGATGTGGTGTTTCTCGGGGTCGTAGTCGCGATCGAAGTTGACGCCGAGGGCGACGGTCACGTCCGGCTCCTTGGCCGGGGCGGTGATGATCACCTTCTTGGCGCCCGCCTCGAGGTGTTTGGCGGCGCCGTCGCGGGCGGTGAAGAAGCCGGTCGACTCGATCACCACGTCGGCGCCGAGATCGCCCCAGGGCAGCGCCGCGGGCTCGCGCTCGGAGAGCACCCTGAGCTCGTCGCCACCCGCCGTGATCACGTCGCCGTCGACCGAGACCTCGCCTGGGAAGCGGCCGAGGATCGAGTCGTACTTGAGCAGGTGGGCGAGCGTGCCGGGGTCCGTGAGGTCGTTGACCGCGACGAAGTCGATGTCCGCCCCCGCTGCCTTGGCGGCGCGAAAGACGTTGCGGCCGATGCGCCCGAAACCGTTGATGCCGACCTTCACAGCCATGAAGTCATCGCCTCCTGAGTTCGTTTTGGGAGAAGCCGATCCTATGGACTGGAGCGACTAATCGGTCCCGATGGTGATCTCGATCTCGTACCCGTCGGGATCCTTGAGAAATGCCGAGTACGAACCGGAGCCGTGCGAGCGACGCTCGCCCGGCTCGCTGACGCTGACGCCGCCTGATTTGGTCCCGTTTTCCCAGGCCGCCTTGACGGCGACGATCCCCAGACCGGAGAAACTCAGCAGGCCGAAGCCCGGCTGCGGGTCGTGGTGGGAGGAGACGAAGAAGACCGGTTTGGCTATTCCCCAGCCGACCGTCAGGTCTTTGTCGAAATGCCGGCGCCAACCGAGCGGCGCGAGCATCGAGTCGTAGAACGCAGCGCTGCGCTCGAGGTCAGAAACCTCCAAAAGGACATGGTGCAACATCTCTCACCAACGCTATAGGTGAGCGGCGACGGCGGTCGTGCGATCAGCCCGAACGGGGGGTCCAGCGGAAGAAGCGAACCGCCAGCAGGAGGCCGGCCACGCCCCAGAGCGCGACGATCGCAAGGTCGCCCCAGGAGATCGTGGCGCCGCCGCCCGCGACCGGAACGTAGGCGTCGAAGAAGGCCTCGAAGAAGTGGCGGATCGGGAACAGGTCGGCGAAGTGGATCACCCCGTTGGGCAGCTGGTCGTCGGGGATGAAGACGCCGGAGAGGAAGTAGAGCGGCAGCAGCAGGGCGTTGACGATCGGGGCAGCGGCGTCCTGGGAGGGGATCGCGGCGGTGAGGGCGATGCCGAGGCAGCAGAAGGCGGCGGCGCCGACGACGAGGACGAGGACGATCTCCGGCAGCCGCTGCCAGGGAATCGGCACCCCATAGAGGACGCGGCCGATCGCCGCCAGCAGGACCAGCATCATCAGCGCGACGACGATCGAGTTGCCGACCCGGCCGGCGATGAAGACCCAGGGGGGCATCGGGGTGCCGCGGCTGCGCTTGAGGCGGCCGTCCTCGCGGGCGATCACCAGCGTCATCGCCAGGCTCTGCATCGTCGCCGAGATCACCGACAGGGTGATGATCGCCGGCACGTAGTAGGTGGTGGTCTTGATCCCGCCGCGGACGTGGACGGTGCTGTTGCCGAAGACGGTGGCGAAGATCAGCAGCAGCACGACCGGGAACATCACGGTGAAGAAGACCGAGGCGGGGTTGCGCCAGAACGCCTTCTGGTCGTAGCGGAACTGGTGGGCGACCAGGGCCAGGCCGTTCATTCCGGCACCTCCGAAGTCGCGGTCAGCGTCAGGTAGACGTCCTCGAGCGAGGGCCGCGTCACTTCCAGGCCCTCGAGCTCCTCGCCGCGCGCCAGCGCCTCGCCGGTCAGGTCGTGGAGGGTCTGGACCACGGTCGTGGTCTCGACCTCGACCTCGCGACCGCCGGCGCGGTAACGGATCGTCGCCGCCGCCGTCTCGCGTTCGCCGAGGTCCTCGGGGGTGCCGCGGGCGACGATCTCGCCGGCAGCGATGATCGTCACCCGGTCGGCGAGGCGCTGCGCCTCGTCCATGTAATGGGTGGTGAGGAAGACGGTCTTGCCGAGATCGCGCAGCCCGGCGATCACCTCCCAGGCCTGGCGGCGGGCGGAGGGGTCGAAGCCGGTCGTCGGCTCGTCGAGGAAGAGCAGCTCAGGGTCGCCGACCAGGGCCATGCCGACGTCGAGGCGCCGCTGCTGGCCGCCGGAGAGCCGGCTGGCGCGCTCGTCGGCCTTGCCCTCCAACCCGACCAGCTCGATCACCTCGTCGATCGGCCGCGGGGACTGAAAGTAGCCCGCGTAGAGCCCGAGCGACTCCCGCACGGTCAGGTAGGGGTCGAGGCGACCGCTCTGGAGGACGATCCCGATCCGCTCGCGCCAGGCCCGTCCCCCCCGCTCCGGATCCTCGCCGAGCACGGCGACCTCTCCGCCGCTGCGTTTGCGGTAGCCCTCGAGGATCTCGACCGTGGTCGTCTTGCCGGCGCCGTTGGGGCCGAGGAAGGCAAAGATCTCGCCGGGCATGACCTCGAGGTCGATGCCGCGCACCGCCTCGGTGTCGCCGTAGCTCATGCGCAGTCCGCGGATGGAGATGACCGGTTGAGCCAAAGCCCGGCGATTCTAGGGACGCTCAGTCCTCAAGCTCGACGTCGCGGTGCTTTACCCGCACGATGACGTCGTCGCGGGCGGCTAGATCGCGGCGGATGCGGTCGGCGACGGTGATCGAGCGGTGCCTCCCGCCGGTGCAGCCGACCGCAATCGTCAGGTGGCTCTTGCCCTCGGCGACGTAGGCGGGGACGAGGAACTCCAGCAGCGGCAGCAGCCGACCGTAGAACTCGCCGGCCTGGGTGCCGGACTCGACGTAGGCGCGGACCGCCTCGTCCAGCCCGGTCTGGGGCCGCAGCTCGTCGACGTAGTGCGGGTTCGGCAGGAAGCGGACGTCGAGGGTGAGGTCGGCGTCGCGGGGTGGCCCGTTCTTGAAGCCGAAGGTGAGCAGGGTGAGGGCGAGCTTCCCCGCCTGCTGACGGTTCAGCATCTCCTCGGAGATCCGCCGCCGCAGTTCGCCGCCGGTGAGGTCGCTGGTGTCCATGACGATGTCGGCGCGCTCGCGCAGCGGCGCCAGCAGCTCCCGCTCGGCCCGGATCCCGTCGACGATCCTGCCTTCCGGCGCCAGCGGGTGGCGGCGCCGGGTCTCCTTGTAGCGGTCGAGCAGGGTCTCCTCGTCGGCCTCGAGAAAGAGGACTTTAGGTTTCAGCCCGTCGGTGTCGAGGTCTTCCATCACCTGGATCAGGTCGTCGAAGTACTCGCCGCCGCGAACGTCGGAGACGACGGCGGCCTGCTCGACGCCGCTGCCCTCGTGGCGGAAGAGCTCGCCGAGGCTGTCGATCATCCGCGGCGGCAGGTTGTCGACGCAGAAGTAGCCGCCGTCCTCGAAGGCGGCGATCGCCTCCGACTTGCCGGCGCCGGAGTGGCCGGTGATGACGACCAACGTGACCTGCCCGTCCGCCATCGCTCTCAGCCGATTCTGTTGAGTTGCTCGTGGATCTCGCGACCTACTTTGCCAGGCAGGCCGGGCACTGCCTCGAGCTCCTCCCGCGTCGCGGCGAGAAAGCGCTCCGGAGTGCCGAAATGCTGCAGCAACGCCCGCTTGCGGGCGGGGCCGATCCCTTTCAGCTCGTCGAGCACGGAGCCGGTCATCGCCCGGTCGCGGCGGCCGCGGTGATGGTCGATGGCGAAGCGATGCGCCTCGTCGCGCACCCGCTGCAGCAGCTTCGAGGCCTCCGAGTCGGCGGCGAGGTCGAGGGGCGCGGCCCGGCCCGGGACGTAGACCTCCTCCAGCCGCTTGGCGAGGCTCGCGATGGTGACGCCGCGGTCGGCGAACGGCTGCAGCGCCCGCATCCCGGCGCCGAGCTGGCCTTTGCCGCCGTCGATCAGCAGCAGCGAGGGCAGCGAGGCGAAGCTCTCGTCGCGTTTGCCGTCGTGGGGCGAGAGGTCGACCTGTTCGAGGTAGCGGTTGAGGCGGCGCGAGAGCACCTCCTCCATCGAGGCGAAGTCGTCCGGGCCTACGTTGCCGTCCTCGCGGGCGTCGCCGCGGACTTTGAAGCGGCGGTAGTCGGACTTCTTCGGGGCGCCGCCCTCGAAGACGACCATCGAGGCGACCGTGTGCTCGCCGCCGATGTTGGAGATGTCGAAGCCCTCGATCCGCAGCGGCAGCTCCTCCATCCCCAGCGCCCCCTGCAGCGAGGAGAGCGACTCGACCCGGGCGGCGCGGCGGTGCTCGCGGCGCAGGCGGTCCTGGTCGAGGGCGAGGCGGGCGTTGCGCTCGGCCAGCTCGCGCAGCCGGCGTTTGTCGCCGCGCTCGGCTGCCCGGACCTCGACCGGGGAGCCGCGGCGCTCGCTCAGCGCTTCGGAGAGGACCTCGACGCGGTCGCGCAGGTCGGGGCCGACGACGATCGTCTTCGGCATCGACGGCGAAGCCGAGTAGTACTGGCCGATGAACTCCTCGGCGACCTCGGCGGGCTCGCGTTCGGCCTGGTTGTCGAGGTAGAAGCTCTGGCGCTCGGCGAGGATGCCGTCGCGGACCTGGAAGACCTGGGCATTGGCGTCGGTCCCCTCGACCGCGACCCCGATCAGGTCGGCGGTGCCGACCGAGCCACCGGCGACGCGCTGGCGCTCGAACAGCGAGCGGATCGCTTTGAGGCGGTCGCGGTGGATCACCGCCCGCTCGAATTCCTGCCCCGCTGCCGCGTCCTCCATCTTCGCCTGCTCCTCCGCCTCGACCTGGCGGTAGCGGCCGGAGAGGAAGTCGACGATCGCGTCGATGTTGCGGCGGTACTCCTCACGGCTGACGTGGCCGACGCAGGGCGCTCCGCAGCGCTTTATGTAGTAGTCGAGGCAGGGGCTGCCGGAGCGGCGGCCCGGCTCCGCGCCCTCGCAGGTGCGGAACTGGAACAGTTTGCCGAGCAGGTCGAGCGTCTCCCGCACCCGTTTGGCGCTGGAGAAGGGGCCGAAGTAGATGCGATTGGGGCGATGCTTCTCACGGGTGAAGTAGACCCGCGGGTAATCCTCGTCGAGGCTGACGGCGACGTAGGGATAGGACTTGTCGTCGCGCAGGCGGATGTTGAAGCGCGGCCGGTGGCGCTTGATGAAGCTCTGCTCGGCCAGCAGCGCCTCAGCCTCGGTCGCGGTGACCAGGGTTTCGATCCGGTGGACGCGCGAGGTGAGCCGTGTTTCGCCGCCGGAGAAGTGGGAGTTGACGCGTTTGCGGATCGAGCGTGCCTTGCCGACGTAGAGCAGCTCGTCGTCGCCCCCGTAGAAGAGGTAGACGCCAGGGGAATCGGGCAGCGATCGACGCTGCTCGACGATGCTCTCGGCCCGCGACGGGGCGCCGTTGTGCTGGGCTTTTGCCACGGGTCAAAGGGTAGGCTGCTGGCCACTCGGCCAACCTGACGCCAACACGGAGACGAGATGACCAGCCAGACCCTGACCCCGCCGGACCTGAACACGCTGCAGATCGAGATCGACGGCGAGATCGGCACGCTGACCCTGAACCGGCCCGACGCCTTCAACGCGATGAGCCCGGAGATGATCGGGGAGCTGACCGTCGCCTTCGCCTGGCTCGCCGACCGCGCGCCGCTGCGGGCGTTGATCGTCACCGGCGCCGGCAAGGCGTTC
Source organism: Solirubrobacterales bacterium (assembly GCA_036403715.1). Classification (GTDB taxonomy): domain Bacteria; phylum Actinomycetota; class Thermoleophilia; order Solirubrobacterales; family 70-9; genus VAYN01. The sequence continues at coordinate 673 of DASWQL010000049.1, read as the reverse complement.
TGCGCCGGCGGCGACGTCAACTGGTTCCAGAAAGGGGTCGAGGCCGAGGATCTGGACCTCCCCTCCGAAGTGCGCCGCGGCGCCGAGGTCCTGCACCAGGCGATCGTCGACCTGCGCCGGATCCCGTATCCCGTCGTCGCCGCGGTCAACGGCCCAGCCGCGGGCGCGGGCTTCTCGCTGGCGCTCGCCTGCGACACCCGCGTCGCCTCAGAGGCCGCCTTCTTCGCCTGCGCCTACGGGCGGATCGGCGCCTCCCCGGACGGTGGCATGACCTACTTCCTGCCACGCGTGGTCGGGCCGAGTCGGGCACTGGAGCTGCTGCTGGACGATCCCAACCTGAGCGCCGAGGACGCGCGGGCCGAGGGCCTGGTGCGTGAGGTCGTCCCGGCGGAGGAGCTGATGGAGCGCGCCCGCGCCAAGGCCGAGAAGCTCGCCGCCAAAGCGCCCCACTACGTGCGGATGGCGAAACTGCTCTGCGGCCAGAGCATCGAGAACAGCCTCACCGAGCACCTGCAGCTGGAGCGGCACGGGATCGCCGACAGCATGGCGACCGAGGACCTCCGCAACGGGGTCGAGGCGTTCTTCGGCGGCGAGAAGCCGGAGTTCCACGGTTGCTGAACCCGTTCTGCGCCGCGCCCGTATCAGGACTACAGTCAGACGAAGTCAAGCCAGT
>DASWQL010000048.1:0-28241 GCA_036403715.1 Solirubrobacterales bacterium | reverse complement strand
GTCCTTGGTGAGCTCGAACCAGAACACCGACATCCGGTTCAGCACCTTCCCCTTGTCGGGGATCGGCGTCGGCATCACCACGTCGTAGGTGGAGATGCGGTCGGAGGCGACCATCAGCAGGTCGTCTTCCCATTCGTAGATCTCGCGGACCTTGCCGGAGGAGAGCAGCTTCAAATCACTTACTGGAGGCATATTTTGACTCTAGCCAAACGGTGAGATGATCGGTCGATGCCGCTACCGCCCGAACCGCCGCAAAGTCCGCTGATGCAGACGCTGGCCTGGGTCTTCCGGCCGCTCGCCTTCATGGCGCAGAACCGAGAGCGGTACGGCGACGCCTTCAGCGTCCAGTTCGTCGGCTTCGAGCGGCCGATGGTGCTGATCTCCGACCCGGCCGCGATCAAGGCCCTTTATATGGAGCGCTCGCACGGGCTGCCGCCGGGACGCAACATCGTCCTCGAACCGGTGCTCGGCGCCCGTTCGGTGCTGCTGTTGCAGGGCAGCGAGCACCTGGCCCGGCGCCGGCTGATGCTGCCGGCCTTCCACGGCGAGCGGATGCGCTCCTACGAGTCGACGATGAGGGAGATCGTCGGCGCCGAGGTCGACTCCTGGCCGCTGCAGCGCGAGTTCCCGATCCACGCGCGGATGCAGGCGGTCACCCTGGAGGTGATCCTGCGGGCGGTCTTCGGCGTCTCGGAAGGCCCGCGGCTCGACCGCCTGCGCGGAATGCTGTCCACGGTCCTCCAGGAAACCGCCTCGCCGACGGCGCAGATCGTCGGCCTGGCGGCGCGGCGCTTCAACGACAAGGGCCCCTGGGCGCGCTTCGAAGCGCAGCTGAAGGAAGTCGACGACCTGCTCTACGCGGAGATCGCCGAGCACCGCTCCAAGCCCGATCTCGAGGATCGCGACGACATCCTCTCGATGCTGATGTCGGCCCGCTTCGAGGACGGCGGTGAGATGGACGACACCGAGCTGCGCGACCAGCTGATGACGCTGCTGTTGGCCGGCCACGAGACGACGGCGACGGCACTGGCCTGGACCTTCGACCTGGTGCTGCGGCACCCGGCCGTGCTGGAGCGCCTGCGCGAAACGCTGGAGGGGGACGACGAGGACTACCTGCGGGCGACGATCACCGAGTCGCTGCGACTGCGCCCGGTGATCCCGCTCGCCGGCCGCCGCCTCTCGACCGAGCTCTCGGTCGACGGCCTGACGCTGCCGGCGGGCACCGACGTGACGCCGGCGATCTGGCTCACCCACACCCGCGCCGATCTCTACCCCGAACCGTTCGCCTTCCAGCCCGAGCGCTTCCTCGAGGAGGCGCCTGACACCTACGCCTGGATCCCCTTCGGCGGCGGCATCCGCCGCTGCCTCGGCGCCTCCTTCGCCGAGTTCGAGATGCGGGTCGTCCTGCGCGAGGTTCTGACCCGCTGCGAGCTGCGCAAGGCGAGCCCGGTGCCAGAGCGAACCGGCCGCCGCAACATCACCCTCTCCCCCCGCGACGGCACCCCGGTCGTCGTCAGTGCTCGGCGGCCGGCCCGCGAGCCCGAGATCGTCACCGTTTAGGCCGCCTGCCGTCCCAGAAAAGGCGCGTTCAACGCGTAACCCGCCGCAACTTTCTGTCTACGCTCTTGCAATCATGGAGGCGATGCGGAGCAGCTGGACCGACGACAGGCTCGACGACCTCAACCGCCGCGTGGACGACGGCTTCGCCCAGGTGGACCGGCGCTTCGATCGCGTCGAAAAGAAGATCGAGGGTGGGCTCAAAGACGTCAGGGCCGAGATCGATCAGCACTCCCACCAGCTCGAAACGCGGTTCGACAAGATGCAGCAAACCATCATGATTGTCGGCGGGGGCCTGATCGGCACGTTCGTGGTGGTCGGCGGGGGCCTGATCGGCACGCTGATCGCCACTCAGCTCTGAGCAGGACACCGGATGAAGCTGCACGCGGCCCAGTTTGGGGAGCGTTTTGGCCCGGAAATGTTGCGTTCACCGCGCGACACGACGCAACTTCTTGTCTACTGTCCTGGCATCATGGAGGCGATGCGGCAGAGCTGGAGCGACGACAGGCTGGACGAGCTGAACCGGCGCCTCGACGCTGGGTTCCAGCGTGTCGATGCCCGGTTTGCCGGCGTCGATGGTCAGTTCAAGCGCATCGATGGTCAGTTCGAGCGGGTTGATCGTCAGTTCGAGCGCGTCGATCGTCAGCTCGCCGAGCTGCGGGCCGAAATGAACATTCGCTTCGAGCACGTCGATGCTCGCTTCGACGCTCTCAACCGGACGATCATGCAGGTCGGCGGTGGGCTGATCGGGACGCTGATTGACACCTGCGGCGCTCTCGTCGGCATCCAGCTCTGAGCCGGTCGACTACGCGGGCGACTTGCCGGGCGACCGCGGGTGTTCGCGGGCCCAGCCGGCGATCGCTCCGGAGCCGGAGATGACGCTGCCGTCGTCGAGGACGAGGATCGGCACCTCGTTGGTGCCGCTCAGCTCGCGGACCTCGGCCCGGTCGTCTCCGCGGTTGCCCCAGGTCCAGGGCATCAAGCGGTAGCCGCCGACGGTCTTGATCTCGTACTCGTAGCCGGCGGCGTCGAGTGCCTTGCCGGCCTTGCCGCATGGATGCGCGAAGGCCGGTCCGTGAGTCTTCTGCCTACAGGTGTAGAGGATCACGGGTCCACCCTAATCGACCTCGGCGCCCTGGCCGCGATCGCCGGCCTCAGCGTCGTCGAGGTTAGGAGCGCAGCGCTTCGACGCGCTCGAAGATCTCAGGCAGGTGGGTGAGGTAGGCGCTGTAGTCGAAGACGGCGTCGAGGTCGAGGTCCGGAGCGGCCTCGGCCAAGAGGTCGCGGAACTCGGTGCCGGTGTCCCAGGCGCGCTGGGCGTTCTGCTGGACGACGCGGTAGGCGTCGTCGCGGCTCATGCCGGAGTCGACCAGCGCGGTCAGCGCCCGCTGGCTGAAGAGGGCGCCGTGGGTGAGGCCGAGGTTCTCTCGCATCCGCTCGGCGTTGACGGTCATCCCGGCGGCGACCTTGGTTGCCAGGTCCTGCATGTAGTCGAGCAAGATCGTCGCGTCGGGCAGCACCACCCGCTCTGCCCCGGAGTGGGAGATGTCGCGCTCGTGCCAGAGGGCGACGTTCTCGACCCCGGTCTGGGCGTAGCCGCGGAGCACGCGGGCGAGGCCGGTGATCCGCTCGGTGCGGATCGGGTTGCGCTTGTGGGGCATCGCCGAGGAGCCCTTCTGCCCGGCGGCGAACGGCTCTTCGACCTCGCGCACCTCGGTTCGCTGCAGGTTGCGCACCTCGGTCGCGAAGCGCTCCAGCCCGGCACCGGCGATCGCGATCGTCGAGGTGAGGACGGCGTGGCGGTCGCGCGGCACCACCTGGGTGGCGACGTCCTCGCGACCGAGCCCGAGCCGCTCCATCACCCGCGCCTCGACCGCCGGCGGGATCGATGCGTAGGTCCCGACCGCGCCGGAGAGCTTGCCGAAGGCCAATTGCTCGAAGGCCGCAGCGAGGCGCTCGACATTGCGGTCGGCCTCGAAGGCGAAGCCCGCCAGGCGCAGGCCGAAGGTGGTGGGCTCGGCATGGACGCCGTGGGTGCGACCCACGCAGAGGGTGTCGCGGTGCTCCAGCGCCCGCTCGACCAGGGCGTCCCGGTAGGCGCGCGCGCCGGCGACGAGGATCTCACCCGCCCGCCGCAGCTGCAGCGCCAGCGCCGTGTCGAGGACGTCGGAGGAGGTGAGGCCGTAGTGAATCCAGCGCCCGTGCTCGCCGACCGAGGCGGCGACGACGTCGACGAAGGCGGCGACGTCGTGGTCGGTGACCCGCTCGCGCTCGTCGACCGCCGCGACCGTGAAGGCCGCGTTCGCCCGCGCCGCCTCGGCGGCCTGGCCCGGAACGACGCCCTCCTCGGCCCAGGCCTCGGTCGCCGCCAGCTCGACCTCGAGCCAGGACTCCATCCTGCTCTGCGGGGTCCAGACCTCGCCGATCTCAGGGCGCGTGTAGCGCGGGATCATCGGCCGGCTAGACGTTGATGATGCGGGCGGCGAGCACACCCGCGTTTTTGGCACCGTCGATGGCGACGCAGGCGACCGGGATCCCGGGCGGCATCTGCACCGCCGAGAGCAGCGCGTCGAGGCCGCCGAGCGACTTGCCCATGATCGGCACGCCGATCACCGGCAGGTCGGTGTGGGCGGCGGCGACGCCCGGCAGCGCGGCCGACATCCCGGCGCCGGCGATGATCACCTTCAGCCCGCGCATCCGCGCGTTGGTGCAGTACTCGCGCACCGCCTCCGGGTCGCGATGAGCGCTCATCACGCGTACCTCGTAGCGGATGCCGGCGTCGTGCAGCGCCGCTCCAGCCGGCTGCATCTTCGGCTTGTCGTTCTTCGAGCCCATGATGATCCCGACCAGCGGCTCGTCGACGTTGATTTCCTCGAAGGCCTCCTCCACCGCCGGCATGGTCGACGGCGCGGCCGCGCCCGTCGACCCGGTCGGCTGCGGCTCCTCTGAGATCTCGCTCATCTCTTCCTCTCTGGATCGGTCGTTAGCTGGGGACCCGCTCGACTGCGCGGGCGGCGATGTCGGTGCGGATCTGCATCCCGTCGAAGGAGATCCGGCTCGCCGCATCGTATGCGCGATCGCGAGCTTCGGCCGGGCCGGCGCCGAGCCCGGTGATGTTGAGGACGCGGCCGCCGGCGGTGACGACGTCCTCGCCGGCGCGGGCCGTTCCCGCGTGCGTCACCTCGGCCAGCTCGGCGGCCTCGGCGAGGCCGTGGATGACGTCGCCCTTCGAAGCGGACTCCGGATACCCCGCCGACGCCAGCACCAGCGTCACCGCCCAGTCGGAGTTGAACTCCGCGCCGGCCCCGGCGAGTCCGCCGGGCTCACGGGCGGCGCGGAAGAGATCGAGGAGGTCGGAGCGCATCCGCGGCAGCACCGCCTGCGTCTCCGGGTCGCCGAAGCGGGTGTTGAACTCCAGCACCTTGGGCCCGTCGGGGCCGATCATCAGACCGGCGTAGAGGACGCCGTGAAAGGGGATGCCGCGCCGCGCCATCGCGGCGACGATCGGGCGGTGGACCCGGTCGACGATCTCGTCGACCTCGGACCGGCCGAACCCGGGGACCGGCGAGTAGCTGCCCATGCCGCCGGTGTTCGGCCCCCGGTCGCCGTCGAAGATCCGCTTGTAGTCCTGGGCCGGGGCCAGCGGAACGACGTTCTCGCCGTCGCAGAGCGCCAGCAGCGATAGCTCCTCGCCCTCGAGGAACTCCTCCAGCACCACCGTCGTCTGGCCGAAGCGGCGCTCGGTGAAGAATACGTCGACCGCCTGCCGCGCCTCGGCTTCGCTCGAGCAGATGATCACTCCCTTGCCCGCGGCGAGGCCGTCGGCCTTGAGCACCGTCGGGTAGGGGGCGCAGGCGAGGTGCTCGATCGCCTCCTCGCGACTGCGCAGGAGGACGTGGCCGGCGGTCGGCACCCCGGCCTCCTTCATCAGCTCCTTGGCGAAGGCCTTCGAGCCCTCCAGCTCGGCCGCGGCCCGGCTCGGCCCGAAGGCCGGCACCCCCGCCGCCTCCAGCGCGTCGACCGCGCCGGCGACCAGCGCCGCCTCCGGCCCGATCACCGCCAGGTCGACCCGGCGCTCCTTCGCCGCCGCGACGATCGCCTCGACGTCGTCGGCAGCGACCCCCGTCAGGCACTCGGCGTCGGCGGCGATGCCGGCGTTGCCGGGGGCGCAGAGGACCTCGGGCGCGGGCGCCGAGCGGCGCAGCGCCCGCACGATCGCGTGCTCGCGCCCGCCGCTGCCGACGACCAGTGCCTTCAACGAGCGCCTATAGCGACCCGGCCAGGTCCTCGGCCGGCATCGCGGTCAGCGTCTGCGAGGTCATCGTCCCGCGCGAGCCGAGCTCGACCGAGACCTTGGCCATCGTCTTCTCGTCGGGGGCTTCGACCACGGTGACGAAGTCGTACTGGCCCAGCGTCGCGTACTGGGCGAGGACTTTGGCCCCGATCTGCTCGACCTCCTTGTTCACCTCGGCGACCCGGCCGGGGTTGTTCTTCAGCGTCCGCACGCCCTCTGCGGTCAGGTTGGTCAACATCAAATAAGTCGGCATCTGTCCCCTCCAAGTGTCGGTCGGCGACTCTGGGACAACCGTACTGCTTCCGGGGTGGCGAGGGACCGGGTGCCCCTCTCCATAAAGCCGTCGCGCAGCTGATCGCCTGCCAGGGTTCGGAATGCCTGTCCGTGAGCTTTCTGGAGAGGGGCACCCGGTCCCTCATCAACACGCAGCAGCAGGATGGCCCGAGGTGAGGAAGCTACCGAGGAAGCGACGGCTGCTCGCCCCTATCTCCAGCTTGCGGACCCTCGGCGTCTGCCGGAGCTCGATCCGCGGTAGGCCCGGTGACCCTCCTCCGGAGGCTCAAGGACCAGCGTTCGAACCCTGAGCGCTCGACCAGCTGCGCGACGGCCTCCGGGGGAGGGTCACCGGGCCTACCCACGATTTGCGCCTCGTCAGACCCGAGCGCTCAGTACCCAGGCGGATGCCGGACGACGAAGCCTTCGGGATATGGAGGTTCGGCGTGCCAGCGGGGGCCGCTGACGCCTTCCGGATTGCCGGCGGTGTCGAAGCGCAGTCCGGCGACCACCATGTAGGTGTGGCCGGCGTTGGCGTAGATCGTGATCCAGCGGCCCGGGCCGGGTTCGCCGTAGCTCTCCAGGGCGCCGGAGACGAGCGGCGTTTCGAGCAGGCCGCCGCCGTGGAGGGCGAAGCTGACAGCGCCCGAGCAGTCGTAGCCGTAGGAGTACCAGGACCCGTGACCGCCGCCCCAGACGTAGGGGGTGTCGACGATCGAGTTGCCGGCCGCGATCACGGCCTTGACCGCGGGCGGGGCGCTGCGCGGCGGGCTGGCGAGTTCGCTCGTCATCACCGCGCTCGGTCCCGCGACCTCGAAGCCGGTCGCCAGCGGCGCCAGCGTCCAGTCGGCGTAGCGAACCTTGCAGGTTCCTTCGAATTCTTCGGCCTGCGCCAGCACCGCCTGCACGTACCACTCGGCCTGGTTGTGGGTGAAGATGCCGGCGCTGAGGCTGCCGCGCGACCAGATCAGCCGCGCCAGGGTCGCCGCCGAGTCGACCGGGTCGGCGTGGCGGATCTTGCCGTCCTCGTCGCCGTCGACCGCGTAGGCGCGCCACTCGGTGCCGTCGAGGCCGAGCGGCCCTTCGTGGTGCATCTGCTCTTCGTTCATGCCGCGCCCGAAGTTCGACTCCAGGTGCGCGATCGCCGCCATCGCCCAGACTCCGCGCTTGCCCAATTCGTAGCGAGCGGCGGCGTCCTCGAAGGCGCGCAGGTACTCGTGCGGGATCTGCTTGCGCCAGGGTGGGGCGGGGGTGCATTTGAGGACTTCGATCTGTGGCCCCACCGTCGCCGTGAAGCCCGGTCCACCGACTTCGGCGGCGTAGCAGCCGGCGTTGGCGAGGACCTCGGCGACGTACCAGTCGGCGTGGTTGTAGGCGAAGATCGCGCCGTAGGTGTCGGCGGGCATCCCGGCGGCGCTGAGGTAGCCGGCGGCGGCGAAGATCGCGTCTTCGGGATTGTTGGGGTCCTTGACCCCGTCGCCGTCGGCGTCGACGCCATAGCTTTCCCAGGTCGAGGGCATGAACTGCATCCAGCCGACGGCGCCGGCGTAGGAGGGGCCGAGGTTGGTGCCGAAGCCGGTCTCGATCTGGTTGATCGCCGCCAGCACCGCCGGGCCCTGCGGCCCGAGGCCGTATTTGGCCGCCGCCCGCTGGTAGATCGGGATTAGGACCGGCGGCACGCCGCTGGCGGCGCAGCTCGACGCGGGCAGCGAGGGGATCGCCAGCGCCGCGGCGGGGTTGGGTGCCGGGACGGAGCCGGCTGCGCCTTCTTCAGCTTCCCCTTGTTCTTCTTCAGCCTGCGCCTTGGTGCCGGCGCCGGCGTTGACGCCGCCGCTGGCCTTGGGGGGCTTGGACGGCTTGGTGGTGGCGGGTTCCGTCGGCGCCGGCGGAGCCAGCGTTTCACCGTGCTTCACCGGAGCCGGCGAGTCGGCCGGCGCGGTGGCAGCAGGCGAGGAGGGTGGCGCGTTCGGAGCGGGCGGGCCGACGGCGGTCGGCGCTTCCAGCGTCGTCCCCGGAGTCGCCGTCACCGCGGCCTCGGCCCTGGCGACCGCGATCGGCACCGAAAGCGCGACGGTCGCGGCGGCGGTCGCGGCGACCGCGCGGATCTTGCGAGCTCGGTCGACCATCAGCCGAGCACGTTGGTCACACGCCAACCGTGGTTCTTCAGTCGTTCCATCGCCAGCCGCAGCTCGCTGGTCACGCCGACCCGCAGCAGCGAGACGCTGACCGAGTAGATGCCGCCCTGGGAGGGACCGGCGACGACGTTGACCACCTTCGCCTTCGGCACCTTGACCTTGGCGGGAAGGCGCGGCGGCCGGCGCAGCAGCGAGCGGGACAGCTCGGAGGTAGCCGTCGCTCCAAATGCCTTGCGCACCTCGGCCTTGTCGCCGCCGGTCTCGTAGAGGACGAAGGCGGCGGCGAATTCGCGGGCGACGGCGATCGCGGCCGGGCCGGCGGGGCGCGCCTCGACGGCGGAGGTCGAAGCCCTTGCGTCGCCTGCGGAGGGGGAGGGAACGGAGGAGATCTTGTCGGTCGCGGGCGACGCTGACGAGGAGGTCGTCGCGGGCGAGCGCGGCGGCGTCGGGGGGACCGGCTCTTCGGCTTCGACACCCGAACCGCCGCTCTTCTTACCGCTGGGCTCGAAGACGGGGGCGGCACCGTGCAGCGTCGGCTCCGGAGTGCTTTCCGCGGCGGATGAGGCGGGGACCTCGAGCGGAGGCTTGGCCGCCGCCAGAGTCGCGGTGGTCGCTGCCGGCTGCTCCGAACCACCGGAGCTCGCCAGGACCGCGCCCCCGACCACCGCCGCCACCGCGACGAGGAGCACCGCCGCGCTCGCCAGCGCCCGTGCCGGGCCGCTGAGCAGAGCCGAGCGATCCTCGAGTGGCCAGATCAGGCCCCTCTGAATCACCCAGACGAGGCGGTCGAAGGAGCGGCGGACGACCTCGAAGACCACCTTCAGGGCGTCGCCCCCGCGCCAGAGGACGTGCTCCTCGACCGCCAGCGAAACGCTCTCGGCCGCCGCGCGAATTCTGCGCGGGCGCTCGGGTCTGCCGTTGATCGGGGTCTCGTCGTGATTCATGCAGGCGGAAGGCTTGACTAGCTTAAGTCGGCAGCGGAATTTTGCACTAACGACTGAAGAACATCTTTAGAAGAGATGTTTCGGCAGGAACGGCGCCCGAGATGAGCGTTGAGCGGCGGCCGGCGGCGATGCCTGCCTAGGCGGCGGTGGCGACTCGCTCGCCGGCGCGCTCGAAGACGAGCTCGCCGTCCACCGCGTCGACCCTGACCACGTCGCCTTCTTCGAACTCGCCCTCGAGGATTTTCAGCGCCAGCTTGTCGACCAGCTGCTTCTGGATCACCCGCCTCAGCGGCCGGGCGCCGTAGGTCGGGTCGTAGCCGAGGTTGCCGAGCAGCGTACGGGCGCTGTCGGTGAGTTCGATCTCGATGCCGCGCTCGCGCACGCGCCCGACCAGCAGGTCGACCTGCAGCTCGACGATCCGGCCGATGTCCTCCTTCGAGAGCCGGTGGAAGATGACGATGTCGTCGATCCGGTTGAGGAACTCGGGCTTGAACGTCATCGCCAGCACCTCTTCGATCTGCTCGCGCATCCGCTCGTCGACCGCCTCGCCGACGATGCGGTCGCTGCCGACGTTGGAGGTCATGATCAGGACCGTGTTGGTGAAGCTGACGGTGCGGCCTTGGCCATCGGTCAGGCGACCGTCGTCCATGATCTGAAGCAGGGTGTTGAAGACGTCCGGGTGGGCCTTCTCGATCTCGTCCAGCAGGACGACCGCGTAGGGCCGCCGTCGCACCGCCTCGGTCAGCTGGCCGCCCTCCTCGTAGCCGACGTATCCCGGGGGAGCGCCGATCAGCCGCGCCACCGTGTGTTTCTCCATGTACTCGGACATGTCGAGCCGGATGATCGCCTGCTCGGTGTCGAACATGAACCCGGCCAGCGCTTTCGCCAGCTCGGTCTTGCCGACGCCGGTGGGGCCGAGGAAGAGGAAGGAGCCGATCGGCCGGTTCGGGTCCGCGAGCCCGGCCCGGGACCGCCGCAGCGCGTTGGAGACGGCGGCGATCGCCTCCTCCTGCCCGATCACCCTTTCGTGCAGGCGGTCCTCCATCTTGATCAGCTTTTCGACTTCGCCCTCCATCAACCGGCTGACCGGGATCCCGGTCCATTTGGCGACCACCTCGGCGACGTCCTCCTCGGTCACCTCCTCGGTCAGCATCGACCCACCGGTGGCCTGGTGCAGCTCGGTCAGCCGTTCCTCCTGCTCGCCGACGGTTTTCTCCAGATCAGGGATCTCGCCGTAGCGGAGTTTCGCCGCCCGTTCGAGGTCGGCTTCGCGCTCGGCCCGCTCGGCCTCGCGCCCCGCCTCCTCCAGCCGCGCCTTCGCCCCTTTGATCGAGTCGATCGCCTCCTTCTCGTTCTGCCAGCGAGCTTTCATCTCGCTCGAGCGCTCGCGCAGCTCGGCCAGCTCCGCTTCGATCGCGTCGAGCCTGGCTTTCGAGGCCTCGTCGGTCTCTTTTTTGAGTGCTTCGCGCTCGATCTCCAGCTGCTGGATCCGCCGCTCGACCTCGTCGATCTCGGTCGGCATCGAGTCGATCTCGATCTTCAGCCGCGAGGCGGCCTCGTCGATCAGGTCGATTGCCTTATCGGGGAGGAAGCGGTCGGCGATGTAGCGGGCCGAGAGGGTGGCGGCGGCGACGATCGCCGAGTCGGAGATGCGGACGCCATGGTGCACCTCGTAGCGCTCCTTCAGCCCGCGCAGGATCGCGATCGTGGCGTTGAGGTCGGGCTCGTCGACGTACACCGGCTGGAAGCGCCGCTCCAGCGCCGCGTCTTTCTCGATGTGTTTGCGGTACTCGTCGAGCGTGGTGGCGCCGACCGCGCGCAGCTCGCCGCGGGCCAGCATCGGCTTCAGCATGTTGGCGGCGTCGACCGCCCCTTCGGCGGCACCGGCGCCGACGATCGTGTGGAGCTCGTCGAGGAAGAGGACGATCTGGCCCTCGGCTTCCTGTACCTCCAGCAGGACCGCTTTCAGCCGTTCCTCGAACTCGCCCCTGAATTTGGAGCCCGCCAGCAGCGAGCCCATGTCGAGCGCGATGACGCGGCGGTCGCGCAGGCTCTCGGGAACGTCGCCGTCGACGATCCGCTGCGCCAGCCCCTCGACGATCGCCGTCTTGCCGACGCCCGGCTCGCCGATCAGCACCGGGTTGTTCTTGGTCCGACGCGAGAGCACCTGGATCACCCGGCGGATCTCCTCGTCGCGCCCGATCACCGGGTCGAGCCTGCCGGCGGCGGCATCGGCGGTCAGGTCGCGGCCGTATTTTTCCAGCGCCTGGGCGGTGTCCTCGGCGTTCGGAGAGGTCGCTTTGCCGCGGCCCTGGACTGCGGTGACCGCTTTCTCGAGCGTGTCGCGGTCCGGCAGCAGGTCGGAGACTCCCGAGCCGGGATCGGCGAGCGCGAGCAGCAGGTGGCCGGCCGTGATGTAGCTGTCGCTGAGCTTTGCCATCTCGCGCTCGGCGGTCTGCAGCACGCGTGCCATGGTCGACGACATCCGCGGCTCCTGGGCGGCGTCGCTCACGGTGGGCAGCCGCGACACGGCCTCGTTGGCGCGGTCCATGACCTCGGCCGGATCGGCGCCGACCTTCTGCAGCACCGGCACGGCCAGCCCTTCGTCCTGTTCCAGCAGGGCGACCAGCAGGTGCGCGGGAGTGATCTCGGGGTTGCGACCCTCACGGGCGATCACCTGCGCCGCCGCCACCGCTTCCTGTGATTTGACGGTGAATCGATCAGCCTGCATCAGCTCTTCCCTTTCTCGCAGTCCTGTTCAAGTTCTTCTGCCCGCCGGCGGAGCCGCTCCAACTCGGCCCGCATCCTCTCCATCTGCCCCTCCAGCGCCATCACCGTTTCCACCCCGGCCAGGTTCAGTCCCTCCGAGGTCAGTTGCTGGATCCGCCGCAGCCGATCGACGTCGCGCTGCGAATACAGGCGCGTGTTCTTCGGCGAGCGCTTGGGAGCGATCAGACCGCGCGCCTCGTAGGTCCGCAGGGTCTGCGGATGCATCTCGGCCAGTTCGGCGGCGATCGAGATCATGAAGACGCCGCGGCCCTCGTCGACGCTCGCCTTCACCCGCCGCCGGTAGGTGGCCATCAGGCACCCGCCTTGCGCAGCAGATCCGCCCGCGGGTCGCGGCCGTTGAACGACTCGGCCAGTTTCTCCGCAGCCTCGCTCTGCTCCTCGCTCAGCTCGTCCGGAATCTCGATCTCGAGCCGGTAACGGATGTCGCCGTTGCCCCTGCCCTTCGGCCTCGGCGGGCCCTCGCCGCGCAGCCGCTGGATCGACCCGTGCCTGGTTCCCGGCGCGACTTTGATCTTCTTCGTCCCGTTCAGCGTCGGCACCTCGATCGTGCCGCCGCGCAGCGCCTCCGGGATCGTGATCGGGACCGTCACCTCGAGGTTGCCGTCGTCGAGGCGACGGAAGACCGGGGAGGAGGCGACGCGGGTGGTCACGTAGAGGTCGCCGGGCGGCCCGCCGCGGGGCCCCGCCTCGCCCTTGCCGGCGAGCCGGATCCTGGTCCCGTCCTTGACCCCGGCCGGGACGTTGACTTTGTAGCGCTTGGTCTGCTGGGTTAGGCCTGAGCCGCCGCAGCTGGGGCAGGGGTCCTCGATGATCTGCCCGGCGCCGCCGCACCTGGGGCAGGGCTGGCTGATCGAGAAGAACCCCTGGCTCTGGGCGTCGATGCCGCGGCCTTCGCAGCGCGGGCAGGTGGTCGGCGCGGTGCCCGGTTTGGCGCCGCTGCCGTGGCAGGTCGGGCAGCGCCCTGCCTTCGGCACGGTGACGCTGATCTGCGCCCCGTTGACCGCCTGGTCGAAGCTCAGCGGCACCTCGGTCTCGAGGTCGCGGCCGCGGACCTGCTGCGCCTGAGCCCGGCCGCCGGCGCCGCCGCGGTTGAAGAGCGTGGAGAAGATGTCGCCGAGGTCGGCGCCGAAGCCGCCCGCCTGACCGGGGCCGGCGCCGCCGAACGGGCCCTGGCCCGCGCCGCCGAACCCGGCGAAGGGCCCGCCGCTGTCGTACTCCTTGCGCTTCTGCGGATCCGAGAGGACGTCGTAGGCGCCCTGGACCTCCTTGAACTTCTCCTCCGCCGCGGCGTCGTCGGGGTTGCGGTCCGGGTGGTATTTGCGCGCCAGTTTCCGGTACGCCTTCTTGATCTCCTCCTCGGAAGCCTTCTTCGACACTCCCAGCGTCTTGTAGAGCTCGTCGGCCACTCGTCTCCTACTCGCTCACGACCACCCTCGCGGGCCGGATCAATTGGTCGTCGAAGCGGTAGCCCTTCTGCATCACCTCGACGACGACTCCCGACTCCGCCCCGTCGGCCGGCATCGTCGAAAGCGCCTCGTGCTGGTTGGGGTCGAACTTCTCCCCCGTCGGGTCAACCGCCTCGATCCCGTTGCGGTTCAGCGTCTCCCGCAGCCCGCGGAAGACCAGCAGCACGCCGTGGGCCAGCGCGTCATCCGAATCCCCCTCGGGATCCAGCCCGGCAGCCTGCAACGCCCGCTCGAGGTCATCGAGCACCGGCACCACTTCGCGAGCCATCGTGACCTTGCCGCGCACCCCGGCGGCCTGAACCTCCGCCGTCATCCGCCTGCGAAAGTTCTCGAAGTCAGCCTTCGTCCGCTTCGCGAGTTCCAGATACTCGTCGCGCTCCCTGTGGGCCTCGGCCAGCAGGGCATCGAGGTCCTCCTCGACGCCCTGCGCCTCCTCCTCAGAGGTGGTATCGGCGGCTTTCTCCTCGCTCATTTGCCCTCCTCGTCGACCACCTCGGCGTCGACGACCTCCTCGTCCTCCTCGGAGCTCGAGTCGCCGTCAGAGCCATCCGCGGAGCTCGCGGCCTGCTCCTGCGCCGCCGCGTAGATCTGCTCGGAGACTTTGGTCATCGCCGCGGTCAGGGCTTCGGTCTTGGAGTTGATCTCCTCGACGTTGCCGGAGTCCAGCGACTCCCGCACGCCTTTGATCGCCGCCTCGATCTCCTCTTTGTTGGCGGGGTCGACTTTGCCGCCCAGCTCCTCGAGCTGTTTCTCCGACTGGTAAGCCGCGTTCTCGGCGATGTTGCGGGCCTCGGCCAGCTCGCGCTGCTTGCGGTCCTCCTCGGCGTGCGACTCGGCGTCGGAGACCATGCTCTGGATCTCCTCGTCGGAGAGGCCGGAGCCGGATTTGATCTCGATTTTCTGCTCTTTGCCGGTTCCCAGGTCTTTGGCGGTGACGTGGAGGATGCCGTTGGCGTCGATGTCGAAGGTGACCTCGATCTGCGGCATCCCGCGCGGCGCCGGCGGGATCCCGGTGAGCTGGAATTTGCCCAGGCTCTTGTTGCCGCCGGCCATCTCGCGCTCGCCCTGGAGGACGTGGATCTCGACCGAGGGCTGGTTGTCGTCGGCGGTCGAGAAGGTCTCCGACTTCTTCGTCGGGATCGTCGTGTTGCGCTCGATCAGCTTCGTCATCACGCCGCCTTTGGTCTCGATCCCCAGCGTCAGCGGGGTGACGTCGAGCAGCAGCACGTCCTTGACGTCGCCGGCCAGCACTCCCGCCTGGATCCCGGCGCCGACCGCGACCACCTCGTCGGGGTTGACCCCCTGGTGCGGGTCCTTGCCGGTCAGCTCCTTGACCCGCTCGCGCACGGCGGGCATCCGGGTCATGCCGCCGACCAGGACGACGTGGTCGATCGCGGCGTCGGCGTCGTCGAGCGCCCGTTTCACCGGGCCGACGATCCGCTCCAGCAGCTCGCCGGTCAGCTCGTTCAGTTTCGAGCGGCTGAGTTTCAGGTCGAGGTGCTTGGGCTGCCCCTCGACCGCGGTGATGAAGGGCAGGTTGATCTGCGTCTCCTGGGTCGAGGAGAGCTCGATCTTCGCCTTCTCCGCGGCCTCGTAGAGGCGCTGCAGCGAGTTCTTGTCCTGGGAGAGATCGACGCCCTGGTCGCGTTTGAACTCGGCGACCAGCCACTCGACGATTGCTTTGTCCCAGTTGTCGCCGCCGAGGTGGTTGTCGCCGGCCGTCGACTTCACCTCGAAGACGCCGTCGCCGATTTCCAGCACCGAGACGTCGAAGGTGCCGCCACCGAGGTCGAAGACGAGGATCGTCTGGTCGGATTTCTCTTTGTCGAGGCCGTAGGCGAGCGAGGCGGCGGTCGGCTCGTTGATGATCCGCTTGACGTCGAGCCCGGCGATCTTGCCGGCGTCCTTGGTCGCCTGGCGCTGGTCGTCGTTGAAGTAGGCGGGGACGGTGATGACGGCGCTGTCGACGGTTTCGCCGAGCTTCGCTTCGGCATCGGTCTTCAGCTTCTGCAGGATCATCGCGCTGATCTCCGGCGGGCTGTACTGCTTGCCGCGCACGTTGACGCGGACGTCGCCGTTGGGGCCGGCCTCGACCTTGTAGGGGACGATCGTCTCCTCCTCTTTGACCTCGGCCTCCTTACGGCCCATGAAGCGCTTGATCGAGAAGATCGTGTTCTCCGGGTTCATCACCGCCTGGCGCTTGGCCACGGTGCCGACGAGCCGCTCGCCGCCCTCGGTGAAGGCGACCACGGACGGGGTGGTGCGCCCGCCCTCGGCGTTCTCCAGAACGGTCGGCTCGCCGCCCTCCATCACAGCCACGCACGAGTTGGTCGTGCCAAGGTCAATCCCGATCGTCTTTGCCACTTTCCGCCTACCTCCAGGGGTTTCGTTGTCCAAGCCTAAGAAATCTAAGCGCCAGTATGGCAGATCTTTAGATATGCGCCGCGGGCAGCACGAAGAGGGCGCCGATGGACGCCCTCTTCGTGCTTACCCGCTGAGGCGGGTCTAACGCAGGAGGTTCAGCGAGCTGAAGAGGCCCGCGTGGTCGGAGTCCCAGTAGCCGTTGTTCTTGACCCGGCCGGTGACTTCGGAGGAGATCAACTTCACCTTTTTCGGCGAGTTGGTGAGGATGTGGTCGACCTTGTGGTCGAACTCGGCCTTGCTGCCGGTTTTGAGGTCGTAGGAGCTGTCGATGCAGCAGCCGTTCGGTTTGCTCGCCGAGCGCTCCCGGAACCCGGCTTTCGTCACGACGCGGTAGGCCTGACCGTCGCCGGGCTTGACTTCGGTCCTGACGTCCGAGTTGAGGTCGCCGACCAGGATCACCGGCAATTTGCTCGTCGCCGGGCCGCCGGGAGCGACCAGCTCTTCGGCCTGCTGGGCGCGGATGCTGGGGACGACGGTCTCGGGATCGAACGCCTCGAGGTGGGTGTTGACGAAATGGAATTTCTTGCTGCCGCGCACGCCGGCGTCGACGCTGGTCCAGCCGCGGGTCACCGAGATTTCTTTGCTGCCGGCGACGTTGACCACCAGCAGGTGGCCGAAGTTGCCGCTCTTCGGGTTCGACGTCTTGACGCCGGCGCCGACCCGGGCCAGGATCACGTCCCGCATCGTCAGTCGGCCGTTGACCTCGGCGTTGGCGAGCACGCCCTGGCCGCCGCCGGGACCGTCGCCGGGGACCCCGTTGGCGTCGGCCGGGGCCTCGAAGTCGAACTCGTTCTGGACGACGACGGGGCGGTAGCGCTTCTTGCCCTTGTTGAGCTGCGAGAGCAGCAGCTGCAGGAAGTCGTACTTGACTTCCGTCGCTTCCGGTTTGCCGGAGAAGACGGGACCGAGCGAGGGTGGCGCGGTGCGCCAGAGGGCGACCTCCTGCAGCCCGACCAGATCAGGCTCGTTGCCGATGATCTCTTTGGCCAGCCCTTTGGCCCGGACGGGGAAGTTGGTCGCTTCGACCTGGCGGATGATGCCGCCGTTGGCCTCGATGAATTCGCTGGTCGATTTGGACTCGATCGCCGGGGTCAGATCCGCCCCGAGGTAGAGGTTTCGGGTCATCACGTTGACGACGCTGCCTTTGCTCGGTTTGACCTTGGCCACGGCGACCGAGGCAAAGGCAAGGCAGGCCAGCGCCGCGATCAGCAGCGCCAGTGCGCCCCTTCGGGTCGGTGCGGTCGGGTTCATAACCACAACAACCAACCATAGGCGAGAAGGCTTCGGTCGCGGCCGGGAATTCAGCCTTCGCCGGCCGTGACGGCGACGAAATGGGCGACTTCTTTGGCCTGCTGTTCGTTGAGGATGCCGGGCGGCATCCGTCCCGGGAGGGAGCTGTCGACCCCGTTTTCGATCGCGTTGAGGACGCGGCCTTCGGTCGCTTTGATCGCCGCCTTGGCATCTTTGCCTTCGGGCGGGCCCGTGGGAGCGAGCAGTTCGTCGAGGTCGGGCCCGTAGTTGCCGTCGGTTCCGGCCGAGTAGAGCGTGTGGCAGGTGCCGCAATTCGTCTGGAAGAGGGTTCGGCCGCTCTTCAGTTCTCCGGCGATCGGACGCTGTCCGGCGTCCGCGTTCCCCTTGGAGCGGAAGGCGAGCCAGGGGATCAGGACAGCGAGGACCAGGACCAGCAGGCCGAAGGCGATGAAGGTGCGCTTGCTCATTTGGCGGCGGGGATACTACCTTTGCCTCTAGGCAGAAGCATGCCTCGCCGGCCCTTCGCGGTACCAGGGGCACATCCGTCGCAGCGCGCACTCCTGGCAGCGCGGCTTCGGGCGGCAGACGGCGCGCCCGTGGCGGATCAGGTTCAGGTGCAGCTCGTAGGCGTCGTCGGGGTCGACGATCGCCCGCATCTCGTCGTGCGCGCGCTCGAAGGAGGCCTTCGGCGGAAACAGCCCGAGCCGCCCGCCGACCCGGTGGACGTGGACGTCGACCGGGATCTCCGGGATCCCCCAGGTGAAGATCAGCACGCAGGCCGCGGTTTTGCGGCCGACGCCGGGCAACCCGAGCAGGAACTCGAGCGACTCCTCGCGCGGTGCCGTCTCGGTCCAGCCGAGGTCGGGGGGCTCGCCGAGCTGCTCGAGGATCGCCTGGATCCGCGGCGCCTTCTGCTTGGCGAGGCCGCCGGGGCGGATCGCCTCCTCGACCTCCTCCACCGGCGCGTCGCGGACTTCCTCCCAGCTGGGGAAGCGGTCGCGCAGGGCGGCGAAGGCACGGTCGCGGTTGCGGTCGTTGGTGTGCTGGGAGAGCACGGTCTTGATCAACTCGGCGATCGGTCGGCGGTGGGGCTCGTTGATCGGCTGCCCGTACATCTCTCGCAGCCGTTCGCGGATCGCCCGCAGCCGGCGCTTGTCTGGTCGCTTCCACTCCATACGGCGACCCTAACGATCGGCCTGCGGGCGTTAAGCGGGCGTTTACAATGGCCTGTCCCGTGTCTCGCGCTCTCGTCGCAATCGGTAACAGGCTTCCCAAGGGTTGGGGCGATCTCGGCCGCCAGGTCGCGATCCTCGTCGGCGTCGACATCGCCTACGAGCTGGTGCGTGGGATCGCCGATACCCAGCGCGCCACGGCGATGGCCCACGGGCAGCAGGTCATCGAACTGGAGCAGAGCACGCACACCCTCTTCGAGCCGAGCCTGCAGGCCTTCTTCCTGCCTGCGCAGTGGGTTGTCGACATCGCCAACCAGATCTACCTCAACGCGCAGTTCTCGATCGCGCTCGGCTTCCTCGTCTGGCTCTACCTCTTCCGCAACGAGTCCTATTACTTCGTCCGCAACATGTTCGTGGTCTCGATGGGGCTGGCGCTGGTCGGCTATGGGCTCTACCCGACGGCGCCGCCGCGGATGTTCCCCGACCACGGCTTCGTCGACACGATCGTCGACTTCTCGAACGTCAACCACGACTCCGCCCTGGCGAAAGTCTTCATCAACCCCTACGCGGCGATACCCAGCATGCACTGCGCCTTCGCGATGATGATCGGCGGCACCGGCTTCATGGTCTGCCGCCACTGGTGGTCGAAAGCCTTCTGGGGCTTCTGGCCGATCCTCGTCCTCTGGGTCGTCGTCGTCACCGGCAACCACTACTGGCTCGACGCGGCGCTGGGCTGGATGGTCGCCGTGACCGCCGCCGTGGTCGCCAGCCGGCTCCTCGCCCGGGCCAGACCGGAGGCCTGGGCGTTCCGGCCGGCGTCCCCGCAAGAAGCAGAGACGGTTTAGCCTCAGGTCATGGATCCTTCGGCGCCCCCGCGGGCACCTGGTGGTCGTCGCAGCAGCCGTGCCGCGAGCCGCAACGGGCAGGAGCTGCGCTCCTATGCCCGCGACCGGCTGATCGAGTCGAGGCTGACGCCGAACGCGATCTCGATGGTCGGCCTGGTCGGCAACCTGGTCGCGGCGGCGCTCGTCACCCAACGCCTCTTCTTCCTCGCCGGCGTCGCCTTCGTCCTCGGCTCGGTGATGGACACGCTCGACGGCCGCTACTCGCGGATGTCGGGCAAGGGGACGCTGTTCGGCGCCTTCCTCGACTCGACGCTGGATCGGATCGAGGAGGGGATAGTGCTCGCCGCCGTCGCCGGCTACTTCGCCGCCCGCGGCGAAGACTTCGCGGCGGCGATGTGCGTGGTCGCCGTGCTGGGCTCGCTGATGGTCTCCTACACCCGTGCGCGAGCCGAGGCGCTGGGGGTCGAGTGCAAGGTCGGCTTGGCGACGCGGCCGGTCAGGGTGGTGCTACTTTCGATCGGCTTGATCTTCGCCAAGGGAGCAGGCATCGGCGACTTCGAACTGCTGGCGCCGGCGATCTACGTGATCGCCGCGCTGACGATAGTCACCGTTATCCAGCGTGTATGGCATGTGCATGACGAGCTTTCCGGCGAGGTTTCCGGCGCCCAGAGCGGCGGCGGGGAGGCGGACGAGCTGTAACCAGCAAGGCTGCCGGGTGTGTTCAGCCACTCAGCGCGATCCAGGAGGACTTCGAATTCAATGAGCGAGAGCAACGGAGCAAACGGCAGCACGAACGGCCTCGGCCGCGCGGAGGACGCGGTCCGCGTCGCGATCGTCGGCGTCGGCAACTGCGCCAACTCCTTCATCCAGGGCGTCCACTACTACAAGGACGCCGACCCGAGCGAGGAAGTGCCGGGGCTGATGCACGTCGAACTCGGCGGCTACCACGTCCGCGACGTCGAATTCGTCGCCGCCTTCGACATCGACGCCGAGAAGGTCGGCAAAGACCTCTCCGAGGCGATGTGGTCGGGGCAGAACGACACGATCAAGTTCGCCGACGTGCCGCCGATCGGGGTCGAGGTCCAGCGAGGCATGACCCATGACGGCCTCGGCAAGTACCTGAAGGAGAAGATCACCAAAGCTCCCGGGGAGACCGCGGACATCGTCGGCATCCTCAAGGAGACGAAGGCGGACGTGCTGGTCTGCTACCTGCCGGTCGGCTCCGAGGAGGCGACCAAGTGGTACGTCGAGCAGGCGCTCGCGGCGGGGGTCGGCTTCGTCAACTGCCTGCCCGTCTTCATCGCCCGTGAGGACTACTGGGACAAGCGCTTCCAGGACGCCGGGCTGCCGATCATCGGCGACGACATCAAGTCCCAGGTGGGGGCGACGATCGTCCACCGTCAGCTCGCCCGGCTGTTCCACGACCGCGGCGTGCGGATGGAGCGGACCAGCCAGCTCAACGTCGGCGGCAACATGGACTTCTACAACATGCTCGAGCGCGAGCGGCTCGCCTCCAAGAAGGAGTCGAAGACCAACGCGGTCACCTCGATCATGGGGCACGACCTGCCCGACGAGGACGTCCACGTCGGCCCCTCCGACTACGTCGCCTGGCTGACCGACCGCAAGTGGGCGCACATCCGGATCGAGGGCAAAGCCTTCGGCGACGTGCCGCTGACCGTCGAGCTGAAGCTCGAGGTCTGGGACTCGCCCAACTCCGCCGGCGTCGTCATCGACGCGGTGCGGCTGATCAAGCTGGCGCTCAACAACGGCGTCGCCGGCCAGCTCGACGGGCCCTCCAGCTACCTGATGAAGTCGCCGCACACCCAGCGCCCCGACGACGAAGCGCGGGAGCAGACCGAGCAGTTCATCGCCGCCAACGCCCGCCGCAAGTCCGCGCTCGGCAGCCCGGCTGCCGCCGACGCGCCGAGCTCCAGCCAAGCCTGAGGCCGGGGAGCCCGCCGACCTCGGCGGGCTCCTATGCTTGGCAGCGCCCGTGCCTGCGCCCCTCTCCATCGCCCAGGTTGCGCCGCAGCGACGCGGCGTCCGCGGGCCGGTCAACGAGTACGTCGATCGGCTATCGGTCGAGCTGGAGGCACGCGGGCATGAAGTCCTGCGCTTCAAGACGGGGGATCGGATCAAGGGGCCGCTGGGATCGCGGCCGCTGGACATCGTCCACGTCCACGACCCCTTCGCCCCCAGCATCTCCTCGGCGGCGCTGCGCCACTCCTACTCGCTCAACGTCGCCACCTTCCACGCCCCCCAGGAGCGCGTGCTCTCGACCCAGGTGGCGCGGCCGCTGGTCGAGATCTTCTTCGGCCGCATCGACGCCCGCACCGTCACCAGCAGCGCCACCGCGGAGCTGCTCGAGCGCTACTTCCCAGCCGGCTACGAGCTGATCGACCCGGCGGCGGGCGAGCGCGACTGGAGCGCCGTCGCCGACGACTTCGAAGCCGTCTACCGGCGCCTGGTCGCCCGCCGCCACGCCGACGAGGGCGACCCGGAGCTGCGGGCCCGGCTTGCCGAGCGGCCGCTGATCGAGGTCGACCTGCACATGCACACCGACCACTCCACCGACTGCGCGACCGCGGTCGACGTGCTGCTGCAGACGGCGCGGGACCGCGGCCTCGGGGCGATCGCGATCACCGACCACAACGAGGTCTCCGGGGCGCTGGAGGCGCGGCGGATCGCCGCCGAGATGGGCGGCATCAAGGTGATCGTCGCCGAGGAGGTGAAGACGGCCGAGCAGGGCGAGGTAATCGGCCTCTTCCTCGAGGAGAAGATCCCCAAGGGGCTCTCGATGGCGGAGACGATCGCCGAGATCCGCCGCCAGGGAGGGCTCGTCTACGTCCCCCACCCGTTCGACCGCTTCCACTCGGTGCCCGACTACGAGCACCTGATCGACATCGTCGAGGAGGTCGACATCCTCGAGGTCTTCAACCCACGGGTGGCGGTGACGGCCTTCAACGAGGAGGCCGAGCGCTTCGCCCGCAAGTACCGGATCGTCCCCGGCGCGGGGTCCGACAGCCACGTCGCCCAGGGGCTCGGCAGCGTGCGGGTGCGGATCCACGACTTCGACGGGCCCGCCGAGTTCCTCGAGGCGATGCGCGACGCCGACATCACCCGCAAGCACAAGAACCTGGTCTACGTGCAGGCGCTGAAGCTGTTGCAGACGACCGGCCGGCCGAAGGCGCCGAAACGTCGCGTCCCCGACGCCAAGCCGGTCCGCGGAGGGCGCCCGCGCAAGCGCCGATCGGCGAGCAAGAGCTGATGCACGCGCGGCGCGCGAAAGGAGCCGCGGGCGCCTCGTCAAAGGAGTCGTCGCAGATGCGAAGCATTGACGACGAGATCCGCGAGAAGTATCTGGAGCGAGCAATCCGCGAGCTCAACCAGATGAGTCGCGAGATCCAGGACTGCCCCCACTGCCCGCGCGGGAAGCTGATGCCGGTCCTCGGCACCGGCCATCCCCAGGCCGACGTCTTCATGCTCAAGCATTCGCCGATGACCTCGGAGATCGAGGAGGGCGTCGCCTTCTACGGCCGCGCCGGCAACGCGCTGATCAAAAGCTTCAAGCGCCTCGGGGTCGATCCCCTCGTCGTCTACGGCACCCTCTGCGTCAAGTGCCCGATCGCCGAGCCGGACCTGGCGCCGGGCGAGTGCGTCGGCCGCCTCACCGAAGAGCTGGCGATCGTCCAGCCGAAGATCGTGATCGTCATGGGGGAGCCCGCCCTGCGCATCCTCAACGGCCTCGGCGTCCCCCTCTCCCGCCCGGTCGAGCAGCGCGAGGGCGAGATCCAGGCCTTCACTCCGACGATCGACGCCCTCTACGTCCCCGACATCGACGACTCGCTGGACCAGGAGGGCGCCAAGCAGCGCTTCTGGCGAGCGTTCCGCATGCTCGGGAAGTGGTACGAGGACCTGCCTCCGTACTAGCGCCGGCCTGACGGGGCCGCCGGTCTGTCGTTGTGCCTAGGGGGCGGCGGCTTCCGCGATCGCGATCATCGACTCGATTTTGGCGCTGGCGAGGCCGCGGACGACGACCGTGTCGAGGGGGCCTTCGTATTCGGCGAGCCGGCGCTGGGCCTCCTCGGCGTTCGCGGCGGCGATGCCGACCGTGCCCTCGGGGGCGCCCAGACGGGCGAAGTGGTTGCGGTAGCCGGGGTGGAGGTCGCGGTAGAAGGACTCCTCCTTGGCCAGGCGGTCGGCGGCGTCGGGGCCGACGGCGGTGCGGACGTAGCCGAAGATCGGCGGCGTCTCGCGGCCCGCTTCGGCGGCGCCCGCTTCGACTTTCTTGCGGGCCTCGGCGGCGAAGTCGGGGGTCATCCAGTTGAAGAAGGCGCCGTCGTAGGAGGAGCCGGCCAGCGCGCACATCTTCGGTCCCATCGCGGCGAGGACGAGGCGGACGTCCGGCAGCGCCTGGCGCAGCTCCGGCAGCGCCTCGCGCATCCGCGTCAGCGGTTTCTCGGCGAAGCCGGCGCCGACGCCGAGCCAGAGCTTGGCCGGGTCCAGCTCGAGTCGGTCGATGTCGGCGGCGATCTCCTCCGGCGCGGTGCGGTCGAGAGCGATCACGCCGACGCCGAGGTCGGGGTCCGGGGCCGCCGCGGCGAACTCCGCCAGCGTCTCCAGGCCCTTGGCGCCGGGATGGTCGTTGGACCAGAGCGATTCGTAGCCGAGCTCGGCGCAGCGGGCGGCGAGCGGGCGCGCCACGACGGGGTCGAGCCCCGCGGCGACTCCGAAGGCACGCCCCATCGTCAGCCCGCGTCCTTCTCGAACAGCGCCACGCACTCGATGTGCGGGGTCTGGGGAAACATGTCGACCGGCCTCACCCGCCGCAGCCTATAACCGGCCTCGCCAAGCTGGGCGGCGTTCGGCGCCAGCGTCGTCGGGTTGCAGGAGACGTAGACGATCCGCTTCGCCTCGCACTCGAGGATCCGACGGACGATTTTCTGCGAGAGCCCCGCCCGGGGCGGGTCGACGACGACGACGTCGGGCTTGCCCGCCCGCTCGACCAGGTCGCGGATGCCGGTGCGGGCGTTGGCGGCGACGAAGCGGGCGTTCTCGATCCCGTTGTTCTCGGCGTTGCGCTCCGCGTCGGTGATCGCCTCGGGGACTATCTCCAGGCCCCAGACCTCGCCCGCCTGCGAGGCCATCGACAGGCCGATCGTGCCGATCCCGCAGAAGAGGTCGAAGACGCGCTCGCTGCCGCTGAGGCCGGCGAACTCGGCGACGACCGCGTAGAGGCGCTCGGCCATCTCGGTGTTGGTCTGGAAGAAGGCACCGTGGGACATCTCCAGCTTCAGCCCGCAGAGCTCCTCTCGCAGGCGCTCCTCGCCGAGGACTCCGGTCGGCCCGTCGGTGCCGCCGGAGTCGCCCTCGATCATGGTGTGGAGGTCGACCGGCGGTTTAGGCAGGCGCGCGGTCGAGGTGACGAGGCGGGTCTGGATCTGGCCGCCGCGGCGGCCCTCGCGGACGGCGAGATTGCGCAGGATGCCCTCGCGGGAGCGGGGATCGTAGGGCGCGACCGACTCCAATCGCGCCCATTCGCGGACCGCGTTGCGGGCGGCGTTGCCCGCCTCCGAGGCGAGGTGGCAGTCGTCGACGTCGACGATCAGGTCCCAGCGCCCGCGGGCGTGGAAGCCGAGGACCGTCTCGTCGTCCACCGCCCCGAACGAGTACTCGAGCTTGTTGCGGTAGCGCCACTGCTCGACGGCGGGCACGATCTGCTCAAGCTCGAACCCATCGAGCTCGCCGATCCGCCGCAGCGCCTCGCCGACCTGCTCCTGCTTGACCTCGAGCTGGCGCTCGTAGGGCAGCCCCTGCCAGGGAGCGCCCGGGCAGGGCTCGCCGCCGTGGACGCAGCGGTCGGGGACGCGGTCGGCCCCGGGGCGCAGCAGCTCGACCACCCGCGCCTCGGCGAAGCGCTTCTTGCCTTTTGTGACTTCCGCCCGCACGCGGTCGCCGGGGAGCGCCCCGGCGACGAAGACGACGAAGCCATCGGCGCGGGCGACGCCGCGCCCGCCGAAGGCCAGCGAGTCGACCTCGACCTCGAGCAGCTCGCCGCGGCGCGGGCCACGCGCCGCCGGCTTGGTGCCGGAGGCCTGATCCACCTAGCCCAGTTTTTTCCGCGCCCGGCGCGCTGCCTGGGTCGCTTGTTTGCGGACCGGCCCGGTCCGACCGCTGACCTCTTTACGCGCCTGCTTGACCAGTTTTTCCAGCTCGCCGAGCATCGCGTCGGTCTGTTTGCGGCCGCGTTTGACGAGGTCGCTGAGCAGCTTCTCGGCATCGCCACGGGTCATGCGACCGCGCTTGACCGCGTCGTCGACGACCTCCTGGAGGCGCTCACGGCTGAGGGTGACACTCTGCTCGAGGCTCTCGCGGAACTGGGCGACGCTCTTGTCGAGGCCGGTGGTGGCGGAGCTGCTGCGAGCTTTGGAAGGGGCTTTTTTCGCGCTCAATTTTTTCGCGTTCGATTTGCGCGGGGTCGATTTGTTCGAGCTCGAGGCCGAGGCTCTTTTCGGTTTCGATTTCGCTTTGGCGCCGGCTTTCGCTTTTTTGCTGCTTTTGCTGGCTGCTTTTTTCTCGGCCATCTCGACGTGCCTCCAGATTGGTTTGCCGGACTGGGTGTGAGTACGAGTGTGGGTACGAATATGTCAAGTCCGCAGCAACTGCGGCTCAACCGCAACGAAGCGTGCTTCGACCGGAGCGTGGTCGGAGAGCCGCAGGGCCCGTCCGTCGAGCGGTAGCTCGCGGCGCTCGGGCGGCCAGCGGCTGGGAGGCTGGGCGACCTCGAGGCCGCGGACGAGGAGGTGATCGATCGCGTCGGGAGCGGTCGGCGCCGCCAGCCCGAACTCGTCCCGCAGGCGCTCGAAGATCTCCGGTTGCCGGGCCGGCCGCAGGTTGAGATCGCCGCCGAAGACCAGCGGCGCCGCGCCCGCCCATTCGGTGGCGGCGCGGGCGGCGCCCAGAACGTCCTCGACCGCCAGGTCGGGCCGGTCGTTGGTGGCGTGCAGATTGGCGAAGCAGACGCCGGAGGCCGTCCGCGTGAAGGCCATCGCCCGGCGCTCCGGCTCGCCTTCGTGGATCGTCAGCTCGCGGCGCTCGGCGATGCCGCCGAGCCGACCGGGCACCCGGACCAGGGTCAGGTTCGAGCCGCCCTCCCCGGACGCCATCAGGTCCGGGTTCTGCCGGGCCAACAGCCCGCGCAGCGGGCCGAGCGAGTTGCGCGAGGTCAGGACCATGTGCGATTCGGCCCGGCAGGCCGCCGCCAGCGGCTCCGCGAAGCGCGGCGGGGTCTCCTGCAGCAGCGCCGCGTCCCAGGGCGTCGCCGAGAGCAGCTGGGCGAACTCGTTCGTGAGGTCGCAGTTGACCTGCACGTGGGTGGCGTTGCGCTCGTCGATCCGCAGCAGGCGGGAGCGCCAGCTGCGCAGCTTCGGGTCGGGCGGGAAATCCCGCCCGTGGAACAGGTTCCAGGCGATAACCGTGAACTCCACCGCCGTAGTATCCGCGGCTTGAAGCGGGATTTCCTCACCGGCGAAGAGCTCGGCGCCTTCGAGCTCGGCAAGCTGCTCGATCGGGCGGCGGAGCTGAAAGCCGGGCGCGGCGAGCGAGTCGGCGGCGACTCGCTGGCGGGCCGCAGCATCGCGCTTGTCTTCGAACGGCCCTCGACGCGGACGCGGATCTCCTTCGAGGTCGGCGTCGCCGAGCTCGGCGCGACGCCGATCGTCCTGCGTGGCGACGAAATGCAGGTCTCACGCGGCGAGTCGATCGGCGACACCGCCAGGGTGCTCTCGCGCTACGTCGACGCGATCGTGATCCGCTCCGGCTCCCACGAGGCGGTCGCCGAGCTGGCGGCGAGCGCGGACGTCCCCGTGGTCAACGGTCTGACGCCGCTGCACCACCCCTGCCAGGCCCTGGCCGACCTGCTGACCCTGCGCGAGCGCTTCGGCGAGCTCGACAACCTCCGTCTCGCCTACGTCGGCGACGGCAACAACGTCGCCCGCTCATTGGCGGTCCTCGGTGAGCTCGCCGGCGTCGAGGTGGTCGTCGCCGCCCCGCCCGGCTACCAGCTCGAGGAGGGGCACGGGGCCAAGCTGAGCGACGACCCGCGCGCCGCCGCAGCCGACGCCGACGCCCTCTACACCGACGTCTGGGTCAGCATGGGCGACGAGGAAGAGGCGCAGCGCCGCCGCGCCCACCTGGCGCCCTTCCGGCTCGACCGCGACCTGCTCAGCGTCGCCAAGGACAGCGCCATCGTCCTTCACTGCCTGCCCGCCCACCCCGGCGAAGAGATCACCGCCGACGTCCTCTACTCCGACGCCTCTGCCGTCTGGGACCAGGCCGAGAACCGGCTGCATGCCCAGAAGGCCCTGCTGGAGGCGCTGCTCGCTCCATAGGCTGAGCCTCGCACCATGTATCCGCGAATCGAAATCGGCCCGCTGACGCTGCAGACCTTCGGCCTGATGTTCGCCCTCGCCTTCCTCGCCGCCGGGGCGCTGGTCTGGAAGCGATTCACCGAGCTCGGCAAGCCCGGCGACTGGGCCTACGAGATGGGGTTCGCGGCGCTGATCGGCGGCGTCGTCGGCTCCCGCGTCTACTTCCTCGTCCAGAACTACAGCGAGGTCAAGAACGACCTCCTCGGCAACCTCTTCTCCGGCTCCGGCCTGGTCTGGTACGGCGGCGTGATCGGCGGCGCCCTCGCCGTGATCGCCTGGGCCTGGTACCGCGACTTCCTCAATCTCACCCTGCTCGACGTCGCCGCGCCGGCGCTGGCGCTCGGCTACGCGATCGGCCGCTGCGGCTGCCAGCTCTCCGGCGATGGCGACTACGGCAAGGCCTGGAACGGCCCGTGGGCGATGTCCTACCCCGACGGCACCGTGCCGACCGACCAGACCGTCCACCCGACGCCGATCTACGAGACGCTGGCGATGGGCCTCGTGGCCTGGCTGCTGTGGCGCTGGCGCGACCGCTTCGCTCCCGGCGCTGTCTTCGGCTTCTACCTGATCTTCGCGGGCATCGAGCGCTTCCTGGTCGAGTTCATCCGCCGCAACGCCGACTCCGTGGGCGGCCTCACCGCCGCGCAGTTGTGGTCGATCG
>DASWQL010000047.1:0-56068 GCA_036403715.1 Solirubrobacterales bacterium | reverse complement strand
TCTGCGCGACTCTAAGGCCGCTCGCGCCGTTTCGGCGGCACCCGCGCGGTGCCCATAGGATCGCGCCGTGCCATTCACGCTCAGGAACATCAAGGAGGATCTGGAGGACATCGGCTCTAGGTTCGACGGCGCACCGGATTTGGAGTTTCGGGCGGCGACCAAGGCGCTCGAGCTCGAGAAATCCGGTCTGAGCTACCAGCGCGTCCCGCCTGGCTATCGCTTTCCGTACGGCCACACGCACATGAAGCAAGAGGAGGTGTACGTGGTCCTGCGCGGGAGCGGGCGGATGAAGGTCGACGACGAGATCGTCGAGCTCAAGGAATGGGACGCGGTGCGCGTCCCGCCCGGTACGTGGCGAGGCTACGAGGCCGGGCAGGAGGGCCTCGAGATCCTCGTCATCGGCGCGCCCAATCTCGGCGAGGCTCCGCGCGAAGACGTCGATGGCGAGCGCGACTGGTGGGCTGACTAGGAGGGTCTAGCGATTCGAGTAGCGAAAGTCTTGATCTGCATCGGTGAGTCCTCCTAAGTTCGTCGGGTCCTGACAACAAGTGGCCCCGGCGGCGGTGGAACGCCCCGGGGCCGTGACACCAGGAGGTAAGTCCTGATGCACCCCCAGCGTACCCACGACCCAGAGCAGGTCGATTCAGCAATCCTCGGACTTCTCGTTGACCCGGAGGCTTCGCGCCCTTGGTCAGTAGATGAGGTCGCGCGCGAGATCGGTGACGCAGCAGCGACCGCCGACGGCCTTGCCCGGCTTACTGCCGCCGGACTGGCACACCGGATCGCGGAGGGCTTCGTTTGGGCAAGCCGCGCCGCGCTGCACGCGGAGGGGTTGCCGACGTAGCGGCGCGCGCTTTGACCAGCGCGCAACTGAGCTTCGTAAGGATCGTCAGGTCGGCGTGGAGCCGGACGCGATCCAGTCCGCGACAGCGGAGGGGCTTCAAGCCCCACTGGTTCTTGAGCCGCCCGAACTCTCGCTCGACTGCGGCCCGCTTGCGGTAGCCCGCCTTCCAGCGATCCGTCTCGCGGGGGATCAGCGGGTGCAGGCGACTCGCCTGCCGCCACGTCGAAGCCGGGGCGCATTCGCCGGTCGGGCAGCGCCACTTTGCCGCGCCGCGCTTGCGATCTGATCCCGCGAACTTCCACTCGCCGTGCGAGCAGGTCGGCGGCAGATGCTGGCCGTTCTTGACGGCGGTCGTCTTGCGGAGCGGGATCAACGGCAGGCAGTCGCGCTCGGCGCACTCCGCATAGACCCGGTTGTTGTCATAGCCCTTGTCGAGCGCGGCGGTGTTGACCATCGCGCCGCGACGCCGTGCCGTGTCGATCAACGGGGCGACGGAGAGGGTTTCATGGTCGCGCGCGGTCTCGACCGTCCACGCGACGGGCAGGTCAGTCGCCGTGCAGACGGCGGCATGGAGGCGGTAGCCGTAGAAGCCGCCGCCCTTCCGGGTGGAGACCGCCGAGCGGTGGCCCCACGACGCATCCGGGTCCGAGTAGGTTTCCCGTTCCGGCCCGCCCTTCGACAGGAACCGCTGCCCGTTCGCGTAGGCGGGCATGTCCGATGCGTCGATGGCGAGGTCGGTCCCGTAGTCGGGCAGCTTCGCTTTCAGCCCTCCGACAACGGAGTCGATGCAGCGCTCCAGCATGTCGCCGTGGCGGCGTAGCTTTTCGGCGAAGCGATAAGCGGCGTAGACGCTCGGCGGGTTGCCCTCGCAGCCGAGCGCCCGCTGCAATTTCCAGTGGTCGGCGATCAGGGCGACGGCCTTCGTCCACGTCGGGATCGCGTAGAGGGACTTCGCCAGCGCAAGCCCCACCATGCAGCGGATCGGGTAGCCGGGCCGGCCCGTCCAACGGGTCGCTTCGAGGTCCGCGATAAGCCGCCCAACCTCAGGCGAATCGAGGAGTCCTTTCAGGGCGGCAGAAGCCGCTCCCCCTGCTACGTTTGGTGATGCCATTCGAGCTTCTACCTCGGTGGCCTGGCCCTCGGACGCACCAACGTCGCGGGGGCCGTTTTCTAGGTCATTGCTCGAATGACTCTATGGCCTGGGTCGGACAGAAAACCGCTCTAGAAAGCGAAGGATCGCAAGCTAGGGACGTTTGAGAACGGCGCGGCCATGGTCGGCATCCCCATGCGGGAAGAGAGGCTCAGTAGTCGCACGACGCCGCTTCTCGGCCCTGCGTCCGGTCCCATCCAGAGGAAGCCTGCCCACCGTCGGAGGCTTATCGATCTTCTTGCCATTGAGAAGCTCTTGGATCGTCAAGAGTTGGATACGAGGATGCTCTCCCCACGTACCGACGCCCTCTGAGCCGGATAGGTAGTTCCCCGCCTCGGCTGCCTCCGCCCGCATTGGGCGCGTCGGCTCCTTCATGCTGATGAGCACACCCAGCTCCGCTCCCTCCCTCTCAATCACCCCACGTAGATCGCGAACGTGCTGGACGCCGGCCTGCCCGGATTTCACGGAGATGATCGCTTCCCGCGTCTTTCCGCCCAGCTTCTCGTGGAAGGTAAGCCGACCATCGATCCCCCCGTCAGGTCCCTTCCCGGTACCCGAATTGCGTGCATCTACTTTGCTCAACGCCCACACCTCGAATTGGAAGGGATCTTCCCGAGCCAACTCCTCGGCCTCTGCTTTGGTCGTTGGCTCGCCGATGACCTCAACGTCAGCGGCGGCGTCGCCGAATGCCTCAGTGAGCCGGTTCTTAATCAGGTGAGTCGCAAGAAAAGTCACGTCAATGCCGATCCAGCGTCGATCAAGGCGCTCGGAGACAGCTATGGCGGTCCCGCAGCCGCAGAACGGATCAAGCACAACGTCCCCAGCCTGACTACTGGCTTCGATTATCCGCTCCAGAAGTGCCTCTGGCTTCTGCGTCGGATATCCCAGCCTCTCGGCTGCCTGGGAATTGATCGGTGGAATGTCATCCCACAGGCTGTCCACAGTCTCGCCTTTTAGCTCATCCAGATATCGCTTTCGCTGGATGCGGTGGGACTTGTCGGATGGAAAGTAGAGACGCCCTTCGTCCTCCATCTCTTCCATGCGCTCCCGCGAAACTGCCCATCCTTTTGCGGGCGGCGAATATCCCTTGTACTCGTAGGCGAGGTTGGGCCGATGAGAAGGACTCGTCAAATTGTCACGCCGATAGCGACGACCATCTGGGTCCTTGTGCGTGAACTTGGAGGCGATGTAGTCCGGGTTGTTCTCCCGATACTGCCGTTGAAAAGGGGTCTCCTTGCTCTTGGCGTAGAACAGCAGGTTGTCTGCGGTCACGCCGAACCTGATTGCGGCCGCATTGGTCTCCCCTCGGCCAGCTTTGCGCTTCCAGATGATGTCGTTGCGGAAGTTCTCCGGCCCAAAGACGGCGTCCATGAGCAACTTGAGGTAATGGCTTGCAGTCGGATCGCAGTGGAGATAGATCGCTGCGGTAGGCCTCATGGCGCGACGAAGCTCGACGAGTCGAGGGGCCATCATCGAGAGGTAAGCGAGCATGTTGCTCGGTCCGAGCAGCGTGCGGAACGCACGCATTGCCTGGGAGACCTGGCCGCCCGCCTCGACAACTTCCTCGTAGGTGGACACAGCACCCTGGTCCCATTGCCAGGTATCGCCGAAGGCTTTTACTTGAGCCGCAGACCGTGACCCGTCCCGTTCGGCGAAAAGGACGTTGTAGCTCGCGTTGCTGTTGAAGGGCGGGTCGAGGTAGACAAGATCGACGCTCTCGTCGGCGACATAAATCCGGAGAACATCGAGATTGTCCCCGTAGAAGAGTGCCCCGCTTTGTGCCACGGGGGCTGCTTCCCTGTGCAAGGTAACCCCCCTTTCCGTGAACGGACACTTGCGTACTGAAAGGAGACCGCGATAGGGTCTCGACATGGCAGGCAACTTCGATTCGAATGCGGAGCAATCGCTAATGCGCATTGCCGACCAGCTGGCGATGCTCAACAAGGCGGTTGAGGTCCAGAACGAGTTGCTCCGCAAGCTGATCGAGCGCGTCGAGGCTGCGGAGTAGCACCCCCTGTGGGGTGGCGCTCGCCGAAGTTCATGGCATCGACGGTCTGCGCTCAGCCTGGTTGCCCCCACATCGTTGGGGCTGGTGGTGGCGTTCGGGGTTACTGCCCGGAACATGCCTTGGAGGCGGTAATCGAAGCGCTTGAGCATCTTCGGGTCGCCGTGGAGACCCAAGCGCAGCACGTCGCCAGGATGGATCTGTCTCTGGGCGCAATCGAGGACACGGTCAAAGTCCTCGCAAATCGCCGCTAGCTGGCGGGGTAAACCCCGCCCGAAGGCGAGGTATCGCCCATGCGCCCGACTTCTGAATCCCGCACCACTACTGGGCTAGCGAGTTTCGCTAGACCCTCCTAGAGCCAGGTAGGTGAACATGAAGCGGGGGAAGGAACTCACTCAGCCGAGGGCAGTGCACTCTCCCCTTCTCGCGCGTAGACCAGCCTTCAAAGCCCGGACGAACAACGTGGTTAGGAACTACATCTAGAGTGGTTTTCCCGAGATTGAGTTCGGCTGGGATCGGCTGGAGTCTGTGGGGCTTGTTGCCCCATCCGTTGCCCCAGGCATCGCGATGCGTGAATAAAAGAGCTCGCCCGACGAGTCGCCTCGATGACCCCGAGGTAATCGACGTGCGTACTTGCGCGCACTAGGGTCGGCCGCAATGGCGAAGGCTCAATCCCAGCCCGGAGTCGGATCGCTTCTGCGCGAGTGGCGGGAGCGCCGACGCGTGACTCAACTCGAACTCGCCCTCGACGCCGGGATCTCGGCGCGCCATCTGAGCTTCGTGGAGACGGGCCGCTCACAGCCCGGCCGCGAGATGCTGCTGCGGGTCCTGGAGCAGCTCAAGGTTCCCTTTCGCGAGCAGAATCGGCTCCTGCTTGCCGCAGGTCACGCCCCCTCCTATCCGGAACGATCGTTTGACGACCCCGATCTGGCGCCTGTGCGAGATGCGTTGGACCTGATCCTGTCCGGCCACGAGCCCTACCCGGCGGTCGCGGTCGATCGCGCCTGGAACATGGTCGCCGCCAACTCCGCCATGCTCGCTTTGACCGAGGCCGTCGAGATCGACCCCGAGCTGCTCGTGCCTCCGATCAACGTGATGCGCGTCGGCCTCCACCCCCGTGGTTTGGGTCCTCTGTTCATCAACCTCGGCGACTGGCACGCCCATTGGCTCAAGCGGCTCGAACGCCAGTTGGCGATGACGGGCGATGAACAGCTTGCCTCCCTGATTGACGAGATTGCCGGCTATCCCGCACCCGAGCCCGAGCATGGTGCCTTATCCGGGTTCGCCGCCGGCGAGATGCTAGGTCCCGTCAGAGTGCGCACTCCCGACGGCGCCGAGCTCTCCTTCTTCGGCATGTTCGCGAGCTTCGACACCCCATTTGAGGTTACGACCTCAGAGCTGGCGGTCGAGCTGCTCTTCCCGGCCGATCAGACGACTGCCAAGACGCTGCACGAACGCGAGTCCGGCGTCTCACCCCGATGAGCGAGTCCTTCGACGTGATCGTCGTCGGCGCCCGCTGTGCGGGTGCGCCGCTGGCAACCATGCTCGCGCGCGACGGCCTTCGGGTCTGCTTGGTCGACAAGGACCGCTTCCCCAGCGACGCGCCTTCGACGCACGGAATCCAGCCGACCGGCGTCCAGGTCCTGGAGCGCCTCGGGGTCCTCGACTCGCTGCTCAGCCTGGCGCCACCGATCCTCCGCCTGCGGATGGCGTTCGACGACGTCGCGGTCCCGGCGGCCGACGTCGTCGCGATCACCGGCGCCCCGGCGCTCAGCGTGCGCCGGATCACGCTCGACGAGATCCTCGTGAACACGGCTGAGGGCGCGGGTGCCGACGTTCGCACCCAAACCGCCGTCACCGGGCTGGTGATGGACGGCGGCCGCGTCGCGGGCGTCACCACGACTTCGGGAGAGCTACGGGCGCCTCTCGTCGTCGGAGCTGACGGCACGCGCTCCGCCGTAGCCAAGATGGTGGGGGCACGGGAGTACCACTCAACCCCGAACGGTCGCGTGTTCATGTGGGCCTACTACGAGGCAGACCCGACCGATGGCGAGATGTGGATCGGCAAGGTAGGCGACCACACCTACCTGGGCATGCCCACCGACGGCGGCTTGACCCTGATCGGCGTCTGCCCCTCGATCGAGCGCCGCGACGAGGTCCGCGCCGATCGCGAGGCGGTCTACGAAGCCGGCCTGCGCGCCTGGCCGGAGCTGCACGCCGGGGTGGACGGCGCGCGGCGCGACGGCCCAGTGCGGACGATGGCCAACCTGCGCGGCTTCTTCCGCCCCTCCGCCGGCCCCGGCTGGGCTCTCGTCGGTGACGCGGGCCACTTCAAGGACCCCACGCCGGGCCAGGGGATCGCCGACGCCCTTCGCCAGTCGGAGAAGCTCGCCGGCGCGATCTCCCGCGGCCTCGATGGCGGCCACGGCAACCCGGACGAGATCCTGCGCGACTGGTGGCGCTGGCGCGATGAGGACGCATGGGAGATGTACTGGTTCGCCCGCGACATGGGTGCGGCCGGGCCAACTCCGCCCCTGCGCCGCGAGGCACAGCGGCGGATCGCCGCAGACCCTGAACTGACCACCGCGATGGTTCGGGTGCTCAACCACGAGCTGCGTCCCTCGGAGGCCTTCACGTCAGGCTTCTCCGTGACCACCATGGCGCAAGCGCTGCATCACGGTTGCGGTCACCGGCAGGAGATCATGCGAGAGGCGGGGACGGCCGCGGTCGACGCGTTTCGGCGGTGGCGCATGGCGCGCGCGATTTCGACGTCGAGACCGTCGCGGCGCTGATCGTGGTCGTGTTCGCGGCCGGCGTCCTCGTCGGGCTGCGCCTGCGAGTGATCCTTGGTCGACGCTGATCGAGCGACGCCGCGCGGCGGGAAGTCACTGGCTGCTGTCTATGGGTCGTGACGACGGTCTGCACCAGGCGCGAATGCGAATCGCTGGACAACGCTGAGTCCCTCTGGCGGACCGGGCCAGTGCTCTTCGACCAGCGCCCGACCGCTGCCATGCAGGACAAATCGCAGGGTCAAGGCAACCAAGATCGCGTCGTCAAGCTGGCCGGCGACGGGGATGAAGTCAGGCATCAAGTCAATGGGCAACGCCAGATAGCCGACCATCAAGACGAGCGAGACCTTGCGGACTCTCGGCACGCGATCGTCGGCGAGGAGTCGCCGGAAGAGGACAAGGCAATCGGGAATGAAGCCCACCAATGCCCGTGCCTCGCCGCGACGCCCCAGAGCGAACAAGATGATGACGATGCTCGCGTAGAGAGCGAGTAGCGCCGCAAGCGAGACGATGACCAGATCCGTGGAAGGCACACCTACAACGTAGCCCCGGCTCCCGCTTTCGACGTGGAGCCTCAGCAGCCGCCCTGCAGCGGGCGCCGGCCCGGACACGCTCGAAAGTGTGTGTGGAGGGGAAATTCTCCCTATGCGACGTTCCCGAGCTAGTTATTGATTCCATGTCGAGAAGCGTCGACCGGCTCCGCTCACACAGGTGAAGGGCCGCGACAGGCGCGGCCCCCGACACCAGGAGACCACCATGCCGAAGTATCTGCTCCTCAAGCACTACAGCGGCGGCCCGGAGCCGCACCACCCCTTCCCGCCGATGGACCAGTGGGCGCCCGAGGACGTGGAGGCGCACATGGCCTTCCTGCGGCAGGTCAGATCACTGCTGCAGGAGAACGGCGAGTACGTCGACGCGCAGGCGCTGACGCCGGCGCAGACCTGGGTCCGCTACGGCGGGCCGGACGCCGCGCCGGTGACCACCGACGGCCCGCTGCCCGAGACCGGCGACCTCGTGGCGGGCTGGTACATGGTCGACGTCCAGTCGCGCGAGCGCGCGGTCGAGATCGCGGCGTACATCTCCTCCGAGCCCGGCCCGGGCGGCGAGCCGCTGTACGAGTGGATCGACGTCCGGGAGGTCATGTGGGAGGGCCCTCGGACGACTGACCTGGCGTGATCGACGAGCCGACACGACGGCTGGACGAGGGTGCGCTGCGCGCCCTCGTCCCTCGTGTGCTCGCGGGCCTGGTCCGGCGGGGCGAGGACTTCGATGCGGCCGAGGACGCGCTGCAGGAGGCGCTGCTGGAGGCGCTCCGGGTGTGGCCCGAGCACCCACCGCGTGACCCCCGCGCGTGGCTTGCGACGGTCGCGACCCGGCGGCTCGTCGACGCCCGCCGCAGCGAGGCCGCCCGACACCGCCGCGAGGAGGTGACGTACGCCGAACCGCCGCCCGCCGCCACCGAAGAGGGCGACGACACCCTCTTCCTGCTCTTCTGCTGCTGCCACCCCGACCTTGCGCCCGCCTCCCAGGTGGCGCTGACCCTGCGCGCCGTCGGCGGCCTCACCACCCGGGAGATAGCCGACGCCTTCTACGTGCCGGAGGCGACGATGGCGCAGCGGATCAGCCGGGCCAAGCGCTCTCTCCGGGGGCGCCGCCTGGACCAGCCCGGCGACCTCGCCGTCGTGCTGCGCGTGCTCTACCTCGTTTACACGGCTGGGCACACGGGCCGGGTGGACCTGGCTGGCGAGGCGATCCGGCTCGCCCGCCAACTCAACCTCGCCACCGAGGAGCCGGAGGCGCGCGGGCTGCTCGCGTTGATGCTCCTCAACCACGCCCGCCTTCCGGCGCGGCTCGACTCAGAGGGTCGCATCGTCACGCTCAACCGGCAGGACCGCGGCCTGTGGGACAGACGCGAGATCGCCGAGGGCGTGCGCGTCCTGCAGTCGGCGCTGGCCGTTCAGCGCCCCGGCCGCTACCAGGTCGAGGCGGCGATCGCGGCCCTGCACGACGATGCGGCAAGCCCCGAGGAGACTGACTGGCCGCAGATCCTCGCCTGGTACGACGACCTCGTCGCCCTTACCGACGATCCAGCGCGCCAGGACCCCGCCGCCGTGCTTGGGCGCGCGGTGGCGGTCGGCCACGTCCTCGGCGCCGACGCCGGGCTGCGCGAGACCGAGCAACTGCGTGAGGTGCTCGGCGACCGCCACCGCTGGCACGCCGTCCGCGGCCACCTGCATGAGCTGAGCGGTGACCTGCCCGCCGCCGTCACGGCCTACGCCGAGGCCGCCCGCCGGGCCACGAACGTCGCCGAGCGCGACCACCTGGTCCGCCAGGCCGCCCGCGTCGGGGCCGGCCATAGGGTCTAGGCAGCCTGCGCGACCCCAGCGGAGCTGGGTACGCTTCCGCGGGTGGAGCAGGTCTGGTCCGAATCCCCGGTCGCCCTGAGGGCCTACGCTGTCCTGACCATTCTCTGGCCTGTTGTAGCAGCCGTTGCCGGAACTGGGAACCTCTACGTCCACCTGGCCTTCGTCTCCGTCAGTTTGGTCGTCGCCTACTTTTTGCTGAGGGGCGTCCGGTGGCTCTGGTGGTTCTCGCTCGCCGGGTGCGTTCTCGGCCTCCTGTCCCTCGCCACCGGCGAACTCGGGTGGCTCCTTGGCGTCGGGTACGTCGTCGCGCTAGCGCTTCTGCTGCTCCCCGAAACCCGCCGGCATTTCTTCGGGCGCGAGCAGACGGCCGCCGCACCCACGGGCTAGACCTCGCCGCCCAGCCTCTGCACCAAGGCGCCGGACCGTCGTCGCTTGCAGCTCAACCGGGAGAAACCGCCTCTCCCTTTTCGGGGTCTGGGCTCTCGAAAGCCAGCATGTGGATCTTGGTCAGAATCCGGTCTCCTTAGCCGCGGCGGGTGGAGCGCTTCTGAATGTCGTAGATCGCCGGCAAAGCTGGCAGCAAGCTCTTTCGAGAGTCGCCGGCGGGCGCGGTGCAGTCGTAGCGAGAAGGTAGCCGCCGAGCAGCCGAGGACCTGCGCCCCCTCACGCGGTGCGAGCCCCTCCCACGCGACCAGCGTGAGGATCTCGCGATCACGCTCGGGGAGGGCGGCAAAGGCCGCGGCGAGGGACTCCCTCCGGGCCAGGCGCTCGGGGACCGGGATCTCGGGGTCGGCGACCTCCACCCCCTCCAGGGAGGAGACGGTCAGGTGTGCGGCACGGCGACGCTCGGCGCGGTGGCGGTGCCCCAGCACCTTCCGGGCGGTGCCCAACAGCCACGGCAACGGCTCGAGGGGAGCGCCTCGAGGCGGGGCCAGGCGATCAAGAAGGTCTCCGACACGATTTCCTCGGCCACCTCGCGGCCCTCGGTCCGTCGCAGGACGTAGGGGAGCGCTAGAACTTGAACCTAGAATCGCTGCTCTTCCTCAAAATTGGTACCCGCTTGGTACCCGCTGAAGTCATCGGCCTCCCTCTCCACTTACAAAAAAAGGCCCCATTTCCGGGGCCTTTTCCTATAGCGGGGGCAGGATTCGAACCTGCGACCTTCGGGTTATGAGCCCGAACCTTGAGATCGGCTGGACTACGTGGAGCTAGGTCTCAAGCCGATCTCGCGAGATCGAACTGCGTGGGGATCGGCTGGTGTTTGTGGGGCATGTTGCCCCATTTATTGCCCCCGCCGGCGGCGCTTGAACTCCAAACGCGACCGGCCCGTGCTGCGGCTAGTTGACCCCCTAGCCGCGCTGGCGGTAGTGCAAGTACACGGTCGCGCCGAACGTGCGGGTCTCGACCAGCTCGAGGTCGATGTGCACGTCCGGCGGGAAGTACGGTGTGCCGCCACCGACCACGATCGGGATGACGAACAGCTCGAACTCGTCGATCAGCCCGCGCCGCATGCATTCCGCCGCAAGGCCGGCGCCGCCGACCGCGATCCTCCGGTCCCCGAGCGCGGCGATCTCCTCCTCGAGCGCTCCCGTGGCAAGGCGGTTGCTGCCCTCGACGCTCGTCAGCGTGGTCGAGAACACGATCTTCTCGAGCGGGCGCCAGATCTCGGCGAACTCCGCCATCACGGGATCGGAGAACTCCTCGGTGTCCCACACGAGCATCGTCTCGTAGAGGCGCCGGCCGAGCAGTTGGGCGTCGATCGCGGCGACCCGTTCGTTGTGGAACCGGTGCAGCTCCTGGCTGGGCACCGCCCAGTCGAAGCTTCCGTCGGGTCCGGCGATGTAGCCGTCGGCCGACAGGCTCATGGAATAGAAGATCACGAGGACACAGTGAATCTGGTCGAGCCGACGGCCTTCTCGGCGACCCGCCAAAGTTGACTGTGGGCGGCAGTTCATTGTCTGCACCCCTCCGCGTCTCCGAGCCCGCCGCGCAACGGAGATGCAGGCCTCGCTGCGTCACGCCCGGCCCGATCGAGGCAACGCCGCCCAGGGAGTGAAGCGAACGCGACCTAGCGATTGCGGCGCTGACTACCCGCGCTGGGGAATAGCTACACCGACGAAGCCGCCACGACCAAGGTCAGTCAAGCGCGCGCCGGGGCGAAGAAGTCGATCAGCAACTCGTTGATGCGCGCGGCCTCGTCGTGGTGGACCCAGTGCGACGCATCGGGCAGCCGCTCGACGCGGTCCAGATTCGGCACGTCGTCGTGGTGGGGCTCGGCGAGCGTGGGGCCGAGGTACCGATCGCGTTCGCCCCAGATGACGAGGGTGGGCGCCGTGATGGGCCGGATCTCGCCTGAGGAGTGTCGGACCGCGAAGCGGTAGTAGTTGATCATCGCCGTCGCCGCCCCCGGCTGTGACCACGCGTCGATGTAGCGCTCCACCTCCTCGTCCGTGTACGGGGGTTGGGCATCGCCGAGAAAGTCCTGCAAGAACTCCCAGTCGTCGGCCCGCGCGTGACGCTCGGGCAGATCCGGGAGCTGGAAATAGAAGAAGTACCAGGACCGCCGCAGCTGGCTGGGGTGGCGGAGCCCCTCGTTGAGCTTGCGCGGATGGGCCGCGTTGAGGATGGCCAGACGGTCCACGACTTCGGGATGGTTCATCGCGAGCGTCCAGGCCGCGGTTCCACCCCAGTCGTGGCCGGCCACGTGCGCAGACTCGGCGCCGCGCTCCTGGATGAGCCCGCGGACGTCGTCGGCCAGCGTGTCGGCGCCGTAGGCGGCGATGCCGTCCGGCTTCGACGACAGGTTGTACCCCCGCAGGTCGGGCGCGAGGACGCGGAAACCTGCTTCCACGAGTGGCACGATCTGCAGTCGCCAGCCGTACCAGAACTCCGGGAAGCCGTGCAGTAGGACGGTCAGCGGCCCGTCGCCAGCTTCGACGTAATGCAGCCGCACGTCCGCGACCTCGGCGTACCCCTCCCTAAGTTCGGTCTGGCCGTCCGACACAAGGCTGGTCAACGTTTCCCGGGAGCTCATGGCGATCTCCTTTCGAAGTAGGCACGAGGTTGTCGCTGTCCTTGGGGCAACCGACATGCGACCTTCACTTTTACCCACGGTCCTCTGACGACAACCGTGTTAAACCGAATTTCGGCGGAACGTCTTCGCCAGAGCGGCGAACCCAGATCCAAGCGGCAATTTTTGCACCTTTGAGACTCGCCCAATCCGGCCAGAGCATCGGCGACATCGGAAGACAAGGATTCACAGCCCATCTCAATCGTCCCCCGGAAACGATGCCTCCTCACGAGCCGATTCAACTCGCCTCATACGATCCTTCCTGGCCTCTTCGGTTCGAGGAGGAGCAGGCTGACCTCGCTGAGGCGATTGGCCCATCGGTCGTCGGCGGCATCCATCACATCGGCAGCACGGCGGTTCCGGGGCTGGCCGCGAAGCCGATCATCGACATCGTGGTCGGCGTCCGCGACCTCACCGAGTCGCGAGCTTGCTTCGAGCCGTTGGCCGAGGTTCACTACCTGTACGCGCCGTATCTCGCCGAGGAGATGCACTGGTTCTGCAAGCCGCATCCGAGTCGCCGCACGCATCACCTTCATCTTATTCCGGTCGGCTCGAAGCGCTACGCCGACGAGCTCGCGTTCCGTGACCGCCTGCGAGCGCGCCCGGAGCTCGCCGCCGAATACCTCGCCTTGAAGCGCGACCTCGCGCGCCGCTTCGCGCGCGATCGCGAGGCCTACGCGAACGCCAAGTCGGACTTTGTCCGCGGTGCGCTCGCTCAGGAAGGTTGACCGGAGAACCGAGCATCGAAGAAAAGCATCGGCCCGGATCGATCGGCTTTGGATGCCTCGAATCCAGCGGCCTCCAGCAAAGCGACGACCTCGGGCTCGGTGCCAACCTGGCCGAAATCGCCGGAGCCGACACGAACCAAGAGACGCTGACGCAAGCTGTCGTCCTCTCGAACGAAGCAGGAGCCGACAAGGCGAGCGCCGGGCCTCAGCACTCGTGCAGCCTCGGCGAGCGCCGCCGGAGAGTCCTCGAAGCAATGCAAGCCCCAGAAGGAGAGGAACAGATCGGCGCTCTCAGCTGGAAACGGGAGATCGCCCGCGTCGGCTTCGATGAACTCGACCCGGCCGAGGCCACGCGATGCCGCTCGCTTTCGTACCCGTCGAAGCATCGAGGGAGAAAGATCGGCGGCGAGGTAGCGAACCTCGGCATCCGGGCGAAGGGCGCGCAGCGCCGGCCCAGCGCCCCAGGGGCAGTCGATGATCGTCCCGCCGTCGGCGACCTCGGCGACCGCGCACATGCTGTCGTAGTAGGACTTGCTGTCCCCACCCCAGACAACGCGGCTGATGAGACGGCTCAGGCCAGGTCGCTCCATATAGCCGCTGTAGGCGACGCCGAACGGCGAAGCTAGAAGTCGCGGCGTGCCATTTCGGCTGGCAAGTTTAGAGGGGCACCACAGCACACCCGCGCGGCTCTATCTGCGTTGTCCCAGGCGCCGAGAGCGGCTGCCCGTTCGGCCCTTTGGCGCCGCGGATGGCGATATGGAAGGGCGCTTCCCCGCGTCGCGAAGATCACGGATGTATGGACCAACGGCGCCGACCTTCAAGCCCAATGCGTCGGCGATGTCGCGTTCGGATAGCCCTTTCTGCCAGAGGCGCGCGAGCAAAGCGTCACGCTCCGCCTTGGTCGGCGGATGATCTTACGGGCCGTATTCGGAAGCCGGGAGCGGGCGGAAATACCAGCCTTCCACTCGCGAGAACAGGTCTGCGAGGTCAACCCCCAATGCGCCGGCCAGCTTGACGGCCGCGAGATTCGGAAGTCCCCGCGTTTCGGGGCTTTCGTCCTATAGCGGGGGCAGGATTCGAACCTGCGACCTTCGGGTTATGAGCCTTGGCCTTGAGATTGGCTTGGCTACGCAGCGCGCCTCCTAGAGCGGTTTCCGCGGTATCAGGATCGGCTGGAATCGGTTGGAATCCGTGGGGCTTCTTGCCCCATTTCTTGCCCCAGGCGAAGCAAAAAGCTACGCCAACGATCCGCCGCGACCATTCACTTTGGGCCGCAGCGCGGCGACGGTCGCGACACGTTCGTAGTGAATGACGGGACGCCTGACTACTCGCGGTGGCGGCAAGCAGCAGGCCGGCGGGCGGGGCGTTCGCCGCTGCGGATTGGGAATGAGGCAGGCTGCGACAAGGTAGCTTCAATTCATGGGCTGGACCGACACGCTTCAAGTCTTCTGCGCCGACGTGGGGTCAATTGCGCGCAACAGCTTCGCTTGGGCGCGACGGATTCCGGGTTCCGGCCACGAGGAACTTCATCGGCCCGAAAGCATCAAGTCGCTTGCGGCTTCGGTGGTTCACGTCCTACGCGACGGTGAACCCGTAGCGCTCGGCTTCGAGGCGCCGTTGTTCATTCCGGTGCCCGAGAACCCGGAGAGACTTGGAAAGGCGAGGCCTTGTGACGCTCCTTCACCCTCTTGGTCAAGCAGCG
This sequence comes from Solirubrobacterales bacterium, assembly GCA_036403715.1. Taxonomy (GTDB): domain Bacteria; phylum Actinomycetota; class Thermoleophilia; order Solirubrobacterales; family 70-9; genus VAYN01. Next base: position 41,414 of record DASWQL010000047.1, on the reverse strand, counting down.
TAGGTGCGTCAGTTCTCGCAACGGCGATGGTGCAGATCCCGTGGACCCTTCGGTTCATCCATGATCAGGCGCCTGACCTCCGAGTACATCTTCAGTGGCCGCCGTTCGCTGAAAACCAGGAAGGACTACTTCTCTGGGAGGCATTCGTCAGCGGGACAGCGAAGGGCGAGACTCACGAGGAGGATGCCCGCAGCGGGGTGCAGGCGTTCTGCGAGCAGCTGCCGGAACCAGGCGATCCCAGCGCCGCGGAAAGGGAAGATCCCTTCTCCGTATTGGCCGCTGCGGCGATCTGGGCCGGATTCGACCTATCGAACGAGGACATGCGTGATGGTTGTCTGATGGTGCGCGCAACTCACGCCCCGAACCCTTAGTGACTTCCTCGCGCTTGCGAACTGCGAACGGAAGTAGACGAAGATTTAGATCTCGGTAGCCGCAGCGCCCGATACCCCCCTCTGATGTAGCCAAGCTCGTTCGCTGCCGGCTGCTAGCGATAACGAGTCAGCATCATCGCCGTATTGCCGAGGCCGTTGCCTCCGAAGCGTTCGAGTTGGACCCAGCCGCCGGCGACGACCTTGCCGTCGGGTTGGGTTAGGGCGGCTCGGGCGAGGCTTTGGGAATTGGGCGGGTTGGTGTGCCATACGCCGCTTTCGCCGAAGGAGCGGTCGCGGTGGCCGTTGGGGAGGAAGCGGCGGGAGGTGAAGTCTTCATGCCCCGGTTCCTGCTGGCCACGGGTGTAGGGGGCTGCTTCGCCGCCGCTGACGAGGATGCGGCCGTGGCCGTCGATCGCGATCGCCAGAGGTTCGAAGCTGAAGAACTGGACGCCGTGCTTTCGCGGGCTGGGTTCGTGGGTGTCGATCGGGGCCCGTTCCATGTAGAAGCTCCTGCCAAAGGAGGCGTCACGGCGCCCGTTGGGCATGAGGCGAAGGAAGGCGATCGGCTCTTCGGGACCTTCCGGGAAGAGCGGAACGCAGAGGACGATGCGGCCACGGGGGTCGACCGCGAAGGGCGCCGCGAAGTAGGAGGTGAACCTGATCGCCCGCGCTCCCGGCTTCGCGAACGCGACCCTGCCGTTGCTGCCGAAGCTGCGGTCGATCCTGCCGTCAGCGGTGAGCCGGTAGAGGATGTATCGCTGGTGGACATAGCCGGAAACCAGAAGCTTGCCGGAGGGCAGCGCTTTGACCTCGGTGAAGCCGGTATAGCCGCTGTAGCGGCCGCTGCGAGGAGGAGTGATCCTGAGGCGGCCGTCCTGGCCGAAGCTGCGGTCGATCTTCCCGTCGGGCCGGTAGGCGATTACCAGGCTGCCCGCGCGCTTCGGACCGACACCGGGCGTGCTGCGGGGCTCGGGGACGATGTCCCCCACGCCGACGATCGTCCCGTCGGGCTCGATCGCTAGGTCGTGGAGGCGTTCGCCGCCTCCTTCCGTCTTGATGGGCCGACCTCCGAAGGACGGCCGTGGGATGACTTTCCCCCTGCGGCCGAAGCCCGGGTCGAGCTTGCCCCTCGAGGTGAAACGGGCCAGGGCGGGGGCAAACTCGCCACCGTTTTCGTAGTAGCCCGCGAGGAGGACCTTGCCGTCTTTCAGCCCGGCCACCGCTTCGGCCTGCAGGACGCCGCCGTTTTCCCCCTTGCGGTAACTGACATTGATGTAGGGGGTGATCCCGTCCCTGCCGAAGCTCCGGTCGCGCGAGCCGTCGGGGTTGACCCGGGCGGCGGCGAAATAGTGCCCGCCGTTAGCGATCGGGTAGACAGCGGCCAGCATCTTCCCGCCTCTGGTCGGTTCCAGGTCGGCAACTCCACCGACCTGTCCGACGTCTTCCTGCGGGGTAACGCGCGCTTCGATCTCGGCGATCCCGACGGTGCCGAAGGTGGTGTCGGTGGGATCGGCGGCGAGCGCCCCCGCGGCCGTGACCGCGAACAAGACGGCGCAGCCGATCAATGCCCTCTTCAGCCCTTCGAACCTGCTCATTGCCTCATTTGTAACCCGCTCGGATCAGGAAAGTCCCGTTAGAACGGCGGCAACTGCGCGCCTCGGAAGTTCGCCAGCCGCGCAAAGTTGCCGCCGCCCGCAATACCCACGTACCCCGATTGGTAGGTCGTATCGCTCATGGAGATGAGCTGGGTGAATTCACCCGTCGAGCCGGCGGTCCAGACCGAGAGGATCCCGGCCTTGTCCGCCAGCCCGAACCGTGCCCCGATCGCCAGCGAGACGTTGCTCTGCGTCGCCAAGGTGGTCGCGGTACCGCTGACCCACTTCACGAGAGTGACGGTGTAGATGCCGGTGCCGGCGGAGGGTTCGGTGAAGCGAAGTTCGTAGCCGCTTCTCGCCGTCGCCGGGCTCTGCATGTTGAGCAGCAGATCGAAATGCCGGCCGGCGAGACCCGGTCGTGCGTTCAGGGTCGCCGCGACGGCATCGCCTGCTCCGGTGTCGGCAAACGTCGCTTTCGTCCAATAGGCGCCGTTGATCGCTTCGGTGCCTTCCCAGGGATCGGAGGGCCCCCAACCTTCTCCGGCCACCACGTGCCCGGTCCGGGTGGCGGAGGCGTAATCCCAGGAGAGCGCCGCCCAGGTGCCGCCCTCCGAAAGCGGCGATTCGGTGGTCGCGAAGGCGTCGTCGAGGCGCAGCGCACCGAGCGCGGAGCTCATGTTGGTCACCCCCGGGAGGAGCTCGCCAATTTTGAAGTTGGTCAGCCTCGATTCGTTCCCCGACGCCTCGACGCCGCCGTTGCCGCCGCTGAGGGTGCTGTCGGCGGCAGTCAGGATCTGCGTGAACCCGGAGCCGGTGTTGGTCCACGCTGCAACGCTGCTTCCTTCGTCGGCGAGGGAGATCGAGCTGCCGGCGGCAAGTGCGTAACCGGTTTTCGTAGCGAGGACGGTTTCCGTGCCGCCAGACCACTTGGCCAGGATCACTTCGTAGACGTTCAGCGAGGTCTGCACGAACCGCAGCTGGTATCCGCTGCGGGTGCTTCCCGGGGTCTGCAGGTCGAGCCACAGGGAGAAATAGCGGCCGGGGAAGTTGTTCCCGGGGCCGGAGGCCACCGTTGCGACATCGGCAACTCCCGTCCCGACGTCGGCGACCGTAGGTGCGAAGTAAGCGCCGTTGATGGCGGAATACGCTTGCACCGCACCCCATCCGGTGGTGCGGTCTTCCCCCTTTCCTGACGCCCAGCCGAGCACCGACCACTTCGTGGAGAAGTTGGAGACGGCGTTGGTCGTGGCATTGAACGGATCGGTCAAGGCCATCGCGCCGAGCTGGGCGGACACCGGGGGGGTTTGGGTGGTGAACGTCCGGTCGACGCCGTTGGTCGTGGCAGCCACGCTCGTCGCCACTATGCGGAAGTGGTAGGTCGTTGCCGGGGTCAGCCCCGTGACCGGTTCGCTGACGGTCACTTCGCTGGTCCCCGCGCCCACTTCTTTCGGGCTGACCGGGATTTTGGTCCCGTAGGCCGTGGTCGGTCCGTATTCGAAGTAGTAGCTCGTCGCCGACCCTTCCGGATTGACCGTGCCGTACATGGTGGCGGATTGCTGCCCGATGCCGGTGGCAAAAAGGGTCGTGGCTTTCGGAGCCTTCAGCGTCACGAACGTCTGGTCGAACCCGGTTTCGGTGCCCGCCCCGTTCGTGGCGACCAGACGGTAGTGGTAGGTCGTGCCCTGGGTCAGACCCGTCAACGCCTGGTTGACGGCCACCGTGGCGAAGCCGGTGCCCACCGCTTTCGGGCTGGCCGGGATTTTGGTCCCGTAGGCCGTGGTCGGTCCGTATTCGAAGTAGTAGGTCGTCGCCGAGCCTTCGGGATCGACCGTCCCTTCGATCGTCGCCGTAGTCGCCTTCACCGCCGTTGCGCCGCCGGTTTCGACTTCCGGCGACAGGTTCGAGCAGGCGTCGCCGACCCCGTCGCCATTGGTGTCGGTTTGTTCGGGGTTATAGATCGTCGGGCAGTTGTCGGAGGCGTCTTCGATGCCGTCTTCGTCTTGGTCGGCCATCTGACAGGCGTCGCCGATCCCGTCCAGGTTGCTGTCGGCCTGGTTCGGGTTCGCGATGGTCGGGCAGTTATCGAGGCCGTCGCTGACGCCGTCTGAGTCTTCGTCGCCTTCGGCGGGGCCCGCCGGCAGGTATGGGGCTAGCTGCGCCCTGCTTGCAGCGAGCATCGGGAAGAGTTCGCCTTCGGCAGGCGTGCCTTCGTAGGCCGTGAACTGATCGAGGCTGCCGTTGAGCAGGTTGGTGGCGCCTGGCCCAGCGCCGAGCAGGCTTTCAGGGGAGGGCTCGAGCGCGGGCATCACGTTCGAGCTGTAGCCGAGTTCGTACGGGAAGCCGTCGACGTTCAGCGAGATCGTCTGACCTTCCAGTGAGGCCACGACCTGATGCCAGCTGCCAGCCGCGATCGGTTCGGAGGCCACCGCCGGCACCCCGAACAGCGGGCCCGTGGCGAAGACGATCGAGCCGTTCGGCGCCCGGTAGAGGAAGGCGCCTCGGCCACCGCTTCCGGCGCTCGAGAAGAGGTATTCGGTTTTGCCCGGGGCGGCTGCGAACTTGACGTAGAGGGAAACGGAGTACCCGTTTTCGCCGCCTTCGGGACCGGCCTGGCCGTTCAGGTCCACGTAGGCGGTTGAGCCGTCAAGGGAAATCGAGGAGCCCGCTTCTTCCCCTGCTTCCCCGCCGTCGAGCAGGGCGCTTTCCCCGCCGAGGACCGGCCCGGGGCCGCCCACCGAAGGTCCCGTACCTTTGGCCATGTAGGTCCCCGGGGCTTCTTCGTCGAAGGCGTTGGCAGCGCTCGTGCCGGTGCTCTCGTCGAGGTGGAATTCGGCGGTGGGGTAAGCGGCTGCTTCCCCTGGTGCGGCGAGCGCCGACAAGGTCGAGAACGGGGACGCACTGCTGGTCGAGGCTGCCGCGGCTTTGCCGCCGCCATTTTCTTCATTGGGTTTGCGGGCCAAATTGGGCCACGGCCCTGCCGGCTGCTGGTCGCTGTACTTGGCCTTCGTCGGGACCACTCTGCAGCTCGCTTTCAGCTTCCTGGCCGGCGGCCGGTATTCGAGATCCCACTTCTTGTCGACATGGGCAACGTCCCCGTCCCCTGAACCGCCGCCGCAGTCGACTGCCAGTTCCGGGTGGGCGTTGTTGACGAGGAGCGTGTCGGGCCCGCCGCCGCCGTAGAGCTTGTTTTCACCCCCGCGTCCGAGGATGTAGTTGTGGTTGCTGTTACCACGGACGAGGTCGTCCAGAGGTGACCCCTCGAAGGCATTGAAGTTCTTGAACGTCTCCGGTCCACCGTTTTTCCCACAATTGCGTTCGTATATTTCTTCCTGGTTGTTCCCGATGCCACCAAGCTCTTCCTTTTTCTTAGACATGTTCGCGTACACGCCTACGTTCGGCAGCAGATGGAATTGCGCGTTGTCTTCAGCTTCGGCTGCCGCCTTTTCCGTTTCGCTGTTGACTTTGAAGTTTTCGGTGAAGGCGTAGAAGGAGTCTCCTTCGCAGATCCGCGAATTGAGGAAGAGGTCGTCTTCGGCCCCGCCTTCCACCTTGTCGGCGCCTTCTCCCTGCGCGAGATCGTCTTCACCGCCGGCGCCGTTCAGCGTCTCGACGCCGGAGCCCTGCTGAATCCCGTCGACGAGGAGCTCTTCCATCGAGCCGCCGATCAGTTCATCGGGCCCAGGTCCGCCGTCGAGCTCGACCGCGCCGGGCTGTTCCTTGTTCTCGCCGACCACCTTGATCACGTCGTGTTTGCCGCCGCCGTAGAGGACGAGGGCTCCCAACGCTCCGTTGACCGGAAGGGCCTTGTTGACCGCGCCGCTGATCCGCACCTGGCTGCTCGACAGCTTGGCGGTGAGGCTTTCTTCCGCGCCGGTGCCGATCATATAGACGTTCTTCTCCAGCCCGGCCGGATAGACACCCGCAATCGGCCCGGTGGGAATTTTGTATTCTTTGCGCGAGCCGTTGACCCAGTCTTCGTTCCCTTCTTCGAGGGCGCTGCCAGCGTTGAAGACCATGTCTTCACCAGGGCCGGAATTGATCTTTTCCGCCACTTCGCCTTCGATCCAGTCACCGAACGGCGAGCCGACTATGTGCTCGTCTTCTCCCTTCCTCAGCGTGTCGGTACCGCCGCCCTCAGCCGGGTCGCCGTTGCTGGCTTCGACCAGATTGGTGCTTTCTTTGGCGAAGTGGATGTACACGCCAGCTTCGGCCGGCGGGGGGAAGCTGTTGATGCCGTTGTTGCGGGCTTTATCTTTTGCCGGTTTGTAGAAGTTCGGGCGACCCGCCGTCCCTTCTTCACTTTCCCCTTCAGCGAAGCCGGGTGCCAGCGCATCGGCGAAGCTCACCGTGTCGTTATCGGGTCCACCGAAAAGCTTGTCGGGGCCCTGACCTCCACGCAGGGTGTCGTTGTTCGACCCCCCCTTCTCGAGGTCTTGGCCGGGGCCGCCGTCGAGCACGTCGTTTCCTTCTTCGCCGAAGAGTTCGTCGTCGCCGTTCCCGCCGTAGATGTGGTCAGGTCCAGCTTCGCCTTTCAGTTCTCCGTTGCCACCGCCGCCGCGGATGACGTCCGCGCCTTCGCCTCCCTTGATCGTCTTGGTCCTCGGACCACCGATGATCACGTCGTTACCGGCGAGGCCTTCGACCACGGTGACCTTGGCGGGGGCCACGAGCCTGTCGTTCCCGCAGGTGCCGATCATCCTGGTGCCCTTGATTTCGACGTGGTTATGCCCCGAACACCCGGTGGTGGCGGCTTGGAGCGCGAACGTGCCGCCACCTCCGGACCCGTCGGTGGCCTGGACCGCATGTTCGTGAGGCTCTTTGACTTCCAGGTTGGCAGTGGAGATATGGCCGAGGCCGTCCTTCGCCCGCGCCTGCGCCTGGACGCTCGCCCCCACCGGGGCCGCGAGGAGCGGTTCCCAGGGGATCTGGGCCTCGCGCACGAAGTTGGCCGGGCAGGTTTTCGCTGCGCATTCAGCGCCGAGTTCCATCACGACTTCTCCGGCGAGCAGGATCTGCACCGATTCGATGCCCGACCGACGGCTCGAAGGCGTGCTCGGGCTGCCGTCGCTCACTTCCACCTGGAAGTGGAGGCCGTAACCGTTTTCTTCGAAGATCGGCCCGCTCAGGATCGGGGTGGACGGGGCCGAGGTGTCGACCACGAACGCGCGCCGGGCCGGCGTCGGATCGGCGACCGCGGCTTTGTTCGTCCCCCTTACTTCGAAGACATGTTCACCCTCCGCAAGGCCGGTGTAGGTCTTGCCGGTCGTCGCGCAGCTCGCGAAGGATGCTCCGTCGAGCCGGCATTCCATGGTCGCGGTTTCGTCCGTCGAGTAGTTGAAGGTGGCTTCCGTCCCGGCGATCGCCCCTTCGGGGCCGGAGTTTATGCTGGTCTGAGGTCCGGTGGTGACCACCGTGAAGGTGGCCGTCGCGGGAGTCGCGTCGGCGTTGCCGGCGGCGTCGATCGCGCGGACCTGGAAGGTATGGGCGCCGTCGGGGAGGGCGGTGACAGGGGTATCGGTGGCGCCCGGGCCTGAGCAGGCACGGAACGCTTCTACGTCATAGCGGCACTGGAACGTGGATTCGGCCTCCGAGGAGGAGAATTCGATCGTCGGCGTCGCGTCGTCGGTGATCGTCGGAGGGGCGGAGGTGATCGTCGTTTCGGGGGCGGTCGTATCAACGCTGAAGGCGCGGACGTCTTCGGTTTCGTTCATCGCCACGTCCCGAGCCCGCAGGTGGAATTCGTAACTACCTTCGGGCAGGTTGGTCGGGGGGGTGTAGGAGGAAGAGGTGGTGCATGGTTCGAAAGGCGGTTCGCCTTCTTCGGTTTCGGGTTCGCCTTCGGCTTCCAGGAAGCAGGCGACGGTGCCGCCCGAGGCGTTGAAGTTGAACGTCGGCCGCGCTTCTTTCGTCGCCCCTTCCGGGCCGCTGGTGATTTCCGCTTTCGGCGCCGCGGCGTCGACCGTTAAGGAGGCGACCGCCGGGGTCGGGTCGGCGACTTCCAGCTGATTGACCGCCCGCACCGTGAAGGTATGGGCGCCTTCGGTGAGCACTTCGCCCGGGTGCCCTTGCAGGGATTCGTAGGTGGCCGGGCCGCACGGTTCGTAAGAGCCGGAGTCGAGCTTGCATTCAAACCATGCAGCGGAGTTGTTCGATTCGTAGCCGAACGTGGGTCGCTTCACGTTCGTCGTTCCCTCAGGCCCGAACGTGATCGTCGTGTCGGGCGGGCCGAGGACGTTGAATTCACGCTTCGCCGGGGTCGGGTCTTCGAGCCCGGCGCCGTTGGTCGCTTTGACTTCGAAGGTGTGTGGCCCTTCGGCGAGTTTGGCGGTGGTGTAGCCGGTACTGGCGCAGCTGACCCAGGTGCCGGCGTCGACGCGACATTGGAAGGTCGAGCCTTCCTGGGTCGAGTGGTAGGTGAACGTCGGCTGGCTCTGGCTCGTCAGTCCTTCGGGGCCGGAGTCGATGATCGTGTCCGGGGCTTCGAGTTTGAAGGTGGCGGTCGCGGCATGCTGGTGGTTGAGCTGGTCGAAGGCGACGACTTCGACCTTGTGGGAGCCCGCTGCCAGTCCTTTGAGAGCCTGCGAGTAGGTGAAGTTGAGCGTGAAGGGACAGCCCGAGGTCGAGCAGGTGTTGGTCCTCGTTTCCTTCAGAGTCCCGTCGAGGTAGACCTTGACTTCCTTGACACCCGAGCGCGGGTTGGTGGAGCTGCCGTCGGACGTTTCGACTTTGGCGTTCAAGGTCGTCGCGGTCTGGGTCACCGTGACGCTCGCCGACGGTGCAGTGCCGTCGGCCTTCGTCGCCCGCGTCCAGCTCGCATAGTTGCCGACCGGATCGTGAGCGGAGACGGTCAGCGTCTTTTCGCCTTCGACGTAGGGCGGGGCGACCGACCACGTCGTCGACGTGGGGCAGCGGCTGCCGCTGGCGCCGCTGCATCCGAGCCCGTGGGCGCTCGTGCCGCCCCCGTCGGAGACGGTGATTTCCTGGACGCCGAGGCCGTTGTCGGAGGCACCGAGGGAGGCGCTGCCGGCCGCGCTCGGGTCGAACCAGCTTCCCGCCGCCGGTATGCCGGAGATCGGCCCAATCGACGGCGGGTAGGGATCCTCTTCCTGGATGCTGTAGCCGCCGACGAAGAGTTCGTGATTACAGCCGATCCAGACAGCGCCGTAGGTGCCGATCCCGATCATCGCCTGGCGCGTGTTGTAGCCGCCCACCCAGCCCGATTCCCAGGTCGCATTGCTGATGTTGCCGCCCCAGTAATTCCCGAAGTGGCCTTCGAAGGACTGGGAGGACGTGTTGAAGAGGCCGACGTAGCCATGAGGATTTTCGTTGTTGCAGCCGTTGGCGAGGAAGTAGATCGGCGAGAAGGTGGCGGCGGCGATGTAGGCCGTCTGATTGACCGCGGTATACACCCAGTTGGCACTGCTCCAATCGGGGTAATATTCATTGGCCCAAGAGAAGGCATCGAGGCCGCTCGGCGAGCCCTGCAGGTAGTAGCCGCCGTAATTACCGGGGCCCAGCAGCCATTCGGAGAAGTTCGTCGTGTTGTTGACGTAGTTGGGGTCGACCAGAATCGGGTAGGCGATTTCGCTGTTCTGGTGGGCGACCTCGAGGACCAGTGAGTCGTCTTCCACGCGCATCGTCACCGGGACCGGCACCCCCTGGGCGTCCGCGGCGGTCGGAGGAGTCACGTCCACCAGGTCGCGGCCCGCTTCGGAGACGACTTCGGCGCCGCCTCCATGCGCGGCAGGGCGCAGCTTCGCCCCTTCAGGCAGTGAGAGTTCGAAGCGCAGCTCTTCCGGGCTCTGGGGCGAGCGCAGTTGCTCGAAGACCTCGACGCCGTTGGCCCTCGGGGCGACGAGGGTGTCCGTATCGGTTTGGGTTTCGGGGTAGAAGAGGTTCATCGAGCCGAGCCGCTCGGCGGCCGGATCGGCACCCGCAGGGAGCTTGATTTCAATTCCGCCTTCGAGATGGATCGATTCGGCGGCCGACCCGGGCAGCTCGACTTCTTCGAGTGGATTGGCCGGCACGAAGCCCTGACCGGAGGGTTCCAGCGTGAGATCGACCTGCTGGTTGCCTTCGCCGCCGATGTCGCTCTGGAGCGGGGCCGAGGAGTTGAGGATCGCGCTGTTGCCGTCGGGTGCCTTGACCAGCGCGGAGTAGGTCCCCAGCGGCTTTTCCACCTCGAGGGTGCTGAGGATGCGGCCGGGGTCCCCGTTCAGGCCTTCGAGTTCTTCTGCGAACGTTTCTGAGAGGAGGCTTCGCGCTTCACCGGAGGAGAGGTCGGTGTAGGCAGTCTTCGAATCTTCGCGCTGCCGTTCGGCAACCGGGCTTTCGAGCCATTCGGCGTATTCGCGTTCTTCCTTTTCGATCGGGGCGAGTTCGGCGGCGGTCGGAGCGGGGGCGGATTGGGCTGCCGGGGTTTCCGGATTGCCGGCTTCCGCACCGAACGCGACCGGCACCGCGAGCACCAGGCCCAACAACACCGCGAAGAAGAAAAGCCGGCGCTGACGACCAGCCAAGGCAGATCGGCCTTCCCCCAGAATCCGCTTTCCCTGCACCTGACGACCTCCCTGCCGTACCTAGACGATGAAGGCGAGAACCCTTACCGAAGGTCCGTCAGTGTTCAATACTGAAAACTTGAAGAACTACTCGAATGCTGAGCTGCCCGGCGTAGAACGCGACTGACAACCCTTTTCACCGAGACCGGGAGGCTTCGGCGCAGCTACGCGCCGGCGGGTCGCCTGGATCGGTGACGGCGACATCGCCGCGGGTGACGGAGGCCCCGCGGGTGATTCGCCCACAGTCGATGGCTTCGTCGCGGCGGCCGTCGCGGGCATAGAGGCGGTCCGCCCCGGATTCGCCATAGATGGCGTCGCTCCCTCGCCCGCCGACCAGGAAGTCGTTGCCGCCGGCGCCATGGATCTCGTCGTCGCCACCGCGGCCGAGGATGATGTTGGGACCGCCGTCGCCGGTGAGGATGTCGTCGTTGGGGCTGCCCTCGATGCGCTCGACCGAGCTCGAGATCTGGCTCGGCGGCGGACCGCCATGCTCGGTCGGGCAGCCGCCGGGGAAGCTGCCGTAGGGGGCGATGCCCGCGGTGCCCCCGAGCGTCGCCTCGACGCCCTCGTAGGTGGAGCGGGCGAAGGAGACGCTGTCGATGCCCGGGCCGCCGTCGGTGGTCTCGCCGCAGGGAGCCGCGATCAGCAGGTCCGAGCCACCTCCACCGTCGAGCACCGAGCCTTCGGCGAGGGCGTCATCGCCCGGCCCTCCGTAGAGCTGATCGCCGTTGCCCGGGCCGGAGCTGCCGTTGAGGCTGTCGTCCCCGGTCCCGCCGAGCAGGTTGTCGGCGCCGTTGCCGCCGATGAGTCGCGCGGAGACGGTGGCGGGGACCGAGGGTTCGACCGCGAGCAGATCGGCGCCTTCGCCGCCGTTGAGGAAGAGCCCGGTCGGCGTCGTCGCGATCGGACAGCTCGCGGTTTCCGGGCCGAGCAGCGAGCAGCCTTCGCCGACCGCCATCGGCAACCCTTGCTCGGCGACGACCCAGCTGTCGCCGAGAAAGGCGACATGCACCTGGATGCCCTGCTTGTTGACGAGATTGACGCCGTGTTCGACGATGCCGGTGAGCTCACCGGTGCCGGGGCCGCCGGGCAGGTCGACCTCGAACGTCGGCGGCGGTGGCGGGTGTTCTTCGAACGCGATCAACGCGGCTTCGTCGGCAGCGTTGTCCGCGCGCCCACCGCTCAGCTCACACGATTCGGCGCTCGCCACCTCCCGGCAGAGGTCGAGGCCGGTGCCCCCGAACGCTGCATCGCCGGTCCCGCCGCCGATCAGTTCGTCGGCCCCGCCCCCGCCGTAGAGCTCGTTCGGTTCGGCGCCGCCGACGAGCGTGTCGGCGAAGGGCGTGCCGACCACGTCCTCGATCCCGCTCAGCGTGTCTTCGCCGTCGCCGCTGGCCGTGCCGGCGGAGAGGTCGACGTTCACCCCGATGCCGCCGGAGTAGACCGCGCTCTGGCCGGCGAGCGCATAGGAGGCGATGTCGTGGGCACCGGGACCGCCGTCGATCGTGTCGGTGCCGAGATCGCCCTCGAGCACGTCGCCGTTGCCCGGGCCGCCGGAGAGGCGGTCGTTGCCCACCCCGCCGATCACATGGTCGCCGTTGCCCCGGCCGCCGCCGACGGTGTCGTCGCCCAGCCCCGAGTTGAGGTAGTCGCCGTCCCCTGACCCGCCGTACAGACGGTCGTTGCCGCGTTCGCCGAAGACGGTGTCGGTTCCACGACCGGCCAGCACGAGGTCGCTCCCGTTGCCGCCGATCACTTCGTCGTCGCCCGTTCCCGCGTCGATCCGGTCGCTGCCGGTCCCGCCTTCGATCGTGTCGTCCCCGCCGCCCCCACAGATCCGGTCGTTGCCACCACCGCCGAAGATGTGGTCCTCACCAGCGCCTCCGACGATCACGTCGGCGTGAGCGGTGCCGTGGATCTCCCCGTGGCCGACGATCGTGGCAGGCCTGCCGAGGCACTTTCCTGCGCGCGCCGCCCCTGCCCGCGGGCGCGGGCCTGGCGACGACGACTCAGCCATTCCTGGGCAGGCCGAGAAAACCGTAGTCGCCGCGATCAGCGCGCCGAGAGCCGGAGAGCGGATCTGGAGGAATCGGTGGAGCACTGGACAAGAGATTCCCAGGAATGGGCACGCTGCGGCGAAATTGGTGCCCGTTTGGTACCCGCTGAAGTTGCCAACCTCCGTCTCCACCTACGAAAAAGGCCCCGGATGCGGGGCCTTCTCCTATAGCGGGGGCAGGATTCGAACCTGCGACCTTCGGGTTATGAGCCCGACGAGCTACCTGGCTGCTCCACCCCGCGGCGGACCAATCATGGTATCAACGAGGAGGCCGTGAGGGAAGGGGCGGGCGGGTTTTGCGCAGGGGTCTTCTGCTCTGGGCTCTGTCTAGAGTGCCGACCCATGGCGGAGGGATCGAAGCGGGTCGGGGTGATCGATGTCGGCACCAACTCGTCGCGGTTGCTGGTCGCCGACGTTGTAGGCGGGCGGGTGGCGGAGGTCGAGCGGCGCAGCAGGGTGACGCGGTTGGGTCGGGGCGTCGACCTCTCCGGGCACCTCGCCGCCGAGGCGATCGAGGACGTCTGTGCGGCGATCGGCGAGTACGTGGGGATCCTCGAGGGACTGGGGGCGGAGAAGGTCGATGCGATCGCGACCAGCGCCGTCCGCGACGCCGACAACGGCGGCGCCTTCATCGCCGAGCTGCGGGAGCGGTTCGCGCTCTCGGCGCGGGTGCTCGACGGCGAGGAGGAGGCGCGGCTGACCTACCTCGGCGCCACCTCGGAGCGGCTGCCCTCGAGGCCGACGTTGGTCGTCGACATCGGCGGCGGCTCGACCGAGCTGATCGTCGGCCAAGGCGAGGAGATCTCCTTCCACACCTCCCTCCAGGCCGGGGTCGTCCGCCACACGGAGCGCCACATCTCCTCCGATCCGCCGACCGCGGTCGAGCTCGAATCCCTTGCCACGGACATCCGCATGCTGATCGACGGCCGGATCCCCGACGGCCTCGCCGCCGAGCAGGGCATCGCCGTCGCCGGGACGCCGACCTCGCTCGCCGCGATCGAGATGGAGCTCGATCCCTATGACCCCGAGCGCGTCCACGAACACGAGCTGGTGCTGCCCGCGATCCAACGGACGTTCTCGCGGCTGGCCTCATCCCCATTGTCCAACCGCGTGCAAATTCCGGGAATGCACCCCGACCGCGCCCCGACGATCGTCGCCGGCGTGGTCATCCTCGTAGAGGCGATGCGTGCCTTCGGGCTCGAGCGGATCGCCGTCTCAGAGCACGACATCCTCTATGGAACGGCGATTGCGGCAGCCGCGGACTGATCCTGGCGCCATTTCCTTCAATCGAATCGGGTCGCGGTACCGGCCGGCCACCTACCAGCCGAGGACCCCGACATATGGGCTATACGTTTGCCCGAACCACGAAAAATGGGTAGGCACGCGCTACCATCTTTTTGGTAGCGCGATTGGCGGCGGCTAGACACATCGGACAGCCGAGCGCATAATCGGAATTACTGGGAACGAGGTGGGGTTTGGCCTTATCTTGTACCCAGTTACAGGGCTTAGGCGATTGCCGCATCATGGCGCCTCCCGCCGTCTGAGCCCATCGAATACATGGTCCCTGAAGACGTACCCCTGCCCGTCCTGAGGGGCCAGCTCGAATCGGTCGCCAGCAATGGCGGCCGATTCTTGTTCTAGGCCAGGTTCGATTTCCGGGGGTAGACGACCTCGGGATCGGTGAGGACGTTGACCAGGGTCGGCCGCCCGGATTCGAAGGCGCGCTCCAGCGCCGGTTTCAACTCGTCGGGCTCTCGCACCAGCACCCCGTCGCACCCCAGTGATTCGACGAGCTGGTCGTAGCGGGTTCCGGGCCGCAGCTCGGCGGCGACCGAGTAGCCGTAGAGGAACTTCATCGGGTGATGCTCGAGGGCCCAGATGCCGTTGTTCCCCATCACCCCGACGACGCCGAGGCCGTGCCGCGCCATCGTGTCGAACTCCATCCCGGCGAAACCGAAGGCGCCGTCGCCGAGCAGCAGGCAGACCTGGCGGTCGGGGTGCGCCAGCTTGGCGCCGATCGCCTGCCCGGGCCCGGCGCCGAGACAGCCGAAGGGACCAGGATCCATCCAGCAACCCGGCTGGTAGGTGTCGATGAAGCGCCCGGCGTAGGAGACGAAGTCACCGCCGTCGCCGACGACGATCGCGTCGCGGTCGAGCACTTCGCCGAGCTCCTTGTAGACACGGACGGGGTGCAGCGGCGAGCGAGGGTCTTCCAGTTCCGCCCGCTCGTCGGCCCGCTTCTCCTCCTCGGCGCCGCGCAGCGCCTCCAGCCAGGCGGAGGTCCGCGCCTTGCCGCCGGCGCTCTCGCGGATCGCCGCAAGGCTCACCCGGACGTCGCCGACGAGATCTACCTCGGCGGCGCGGTTGGCGCTGAGCGCGTTGGGCGCGGCGTCGAGGCGGACGATCTTCGTCTCCTCGCCGAAGCTGCCGCCGAAGCCGAGCCGGAAGTCCATCGGCACGCCGACGACGAGGGCGACATCGGCCCCCTTCAGCGCCGTGCCGCGGGCACGGCTGAAGGCAAGCTCGTGGTCGGCGGGAAGGCAGCCACGCCCAAGGCCGTTGAGGAAGACGGGGATCCCCAGCGCCTCCGCCAAGGCCCGCAGCTCGTCCTCACCATGGGCCCAGTAGAGGCCGCTTCCGGCCATGATCGCCGGTCGCTCGGCGCCGGCCAGCAACGAGGCCGCCTCCTCAACCCCCTGGGCCGGCTCGCCGGCCGCGGCCTGCGGCGTCGGCGGCGCCTCGACCTCGGCCTCGCTGAAGACGACGTCGAGCGGATAGTCGACGAAGGTCGGGCCGCTCGGCGCCCGCGCCGCCAGGTCCAGGGCCGCCGCCGTCATCGCCGCGATCTCCCCCGGCTGCTTCACCGTCTCGGCCGACTTGACCAGCGGCGAGACGAAGGGAAGGTGGTCGATCTCCTGCAGCGAGCCCGAGCCCCATCGCATCTCCGGCGCCCGCCCGCCGAGCACGCAGATCGGCGAGTTGTTGGCCTGGGCGCCGGCGATCGCGCTGATCCCGTTCGTCACCCCCGGCCCGGCCGTCAGCGCCGCGACCCCGAGCCCTCGGGTCGCCTTCGCCCAGCCCTCGGCGGCGAAGACGGCCGACTGCTCATGGCGAACATCGAGGATCCCGATCCCCTCCTCTTTGCAGCCGTCGTAGACCGAGAACAGGTGCCCCCCCGACAGCGTGAAGAGCTGCTCGACCCCGCGCGACTTCAGCACCCTGGCAACGATCCGCCCCCCATGCGCCTCCATGGGCGGCACCTTATAGGTACCCGCCTGCCCGGGACCGGGCACTTTCTGGCGAGCTCCAGGGCAGGCGAGACAAGGACGCAGGAAGCCCGAATAGCAGCGCTATTCGGGCGCCCGAGGACGCCGTATCGCCAACCTGGAGCCGCCAGAAAGTGCCCGGGGCGGGACTCGAACCCGCAAGCCCCATACGGGGCAGCGCCTTTTAAGGGCGCCGCTTTTGCCAGTTTCGCCACCCGGGCCAGGCGATGGTAGCCCGGTCCGCCCCGCTGGCGCCAGGGGGCGATTCCGCAACAAATGTTCGATTTCCGCAACTCCCCCCTTGTTACGGTGTCCATAGGCAAAGGACCCAGTCCCTTCCGGAGGAGCGCTTTGGAGGCATCCGCCCTAACCCACGCCAGTCGCCGCGGGCTCTTGGCCCGCCGTTCGCCCCTGCTGAAGCTGCAGGGCGACGAGAAGCTGATCGCGATGGCCCGCAGCGGCAACGCCGGCGCGTTCGAGACGATCGTCGACCGCTACCAGGGCCGCCTGCTCGGCTTCTGCCGGCAGATGCTCGGCTCCACCGAGGACGCCGAGGACGTCCTGCAGGAGGTCTTCGTCAACGCCTACCGGGCGATGCTGGCCGACGAGCGCGAGATCAACCTCCGCCCCTGGCTCTACCGGATCGCCCGCAACCGCTGCCTCAACCATCTGCGCAAACCGACCGCCGACGCGCAGGAGTCGATGGACATGGTCCCCGCCGTCGAGGCCGCCTCGACCGCCGAGCGGGTCCACAACCGCGAGGAGTTCCGCCAGATCCTCAGCGACGTCAACAAGCTTCCCGAGACGCAGCGCTCGGCCCTGCTGCTGCGCGAGATGGACGCGCTCTCCTACGAGGAGATCGCCGCCGCGATGGAGACGACCGTTCCCTCGGTCAAGTCGCTGCTGGTGCGGGCGCGGATCTCCCTGGGCGAGGCGAGCCAAGCGCGGCTGCTCACCTGCGGCGAGGTCCGGGTGGAGCTCTCCGAAGCGACCGAGGGCCTGCGCAAGGTCTCGGCGCCGGCGCGACGCCACGTCCGCGAGTGCGACCAGTGCGCCGACTTCCGCTCTCAGGTCCGCTCCAACGAGAAGGCGCTGGCGGCGCTCTCGCCGATCGGGCCGCTGCTGGGCCTGAAAGGCTTCATCGCCTCCAAGCTCGGCATCGGCGGCGCCGGAGCAGGGGGCGCCGGTGCCACGGGTGCCGGAGCCGCGGGGGCGGGCGCGGCGGGCGCGAGTGCCGTCGGCGGCGTCGGCGCAGCGATCGGTGGCGGCGGCGCGGCCGGTGGAATCGGTGGCGCGATCGGTGGCGCGATCGGCACCAAGGCGGTGGCCGGCGTCGTCACCGCGGCCGTCCTCACGGCCGGCGCCGCGGTCGAGGTGAAGCAGAACAACACGACCCCGGTCGAGCCCACCGCAAACATCTCCCACAAGGTCCACGAACCGGTCGTGCCGGCGGTCGCCCCGGCGAAACGAACCGTTCCGGCGGTCAAAGCCAACACGCCGATCGTGGCACCGCCGGTCGAACCCGTCGAACCGCCCCCCGCCGCTCCCGCTGAACCGACCGACGAAACGCCCGCGGTCCCACCGGCGATCGGCGACGAAGAAGCCGCCGGTCAGTCGACCGCCGGAGCAGGCGGGATCGGCATCGGCGGGCCCGAGTCCGAAGGCGTCACCGGCGCGACGCCTTCCGAAGACCAGGCCGGCGCCCACGAAGGCACCGGCACGGTGGTCGTCACGGTGGGCGGCTCCGAATCCACGCCGCCGCCCAGCAGCCCGCCGCCTTCGAGCCCACCGCCTTCGAGCCCGCCGCCCGAATCGGCGCCGCCGATGACCTCGCCGGGACCGATCGAAGTCGAAATCCCGCCGGTCGAAGCCGGCTCTACTTCGGGCGCAGCCGAATCCGGGACCGCCGACGGTGGAACCGAATCCGAGTCCACCGACGGCGAATCCTCGCCCTCGCAGCCCTAACCGCTAGCCGAGCCCGATCACTTTGAGGCGCCGCATCAGGCAGGTGCCGGCGAATTCGCGCGTTTCCTCGAGCGAGTAGCCGAACAGCTCGAAGTCGTCCCCTTCAGCCCACGGCGGCGACAGCACGCCGTCGGCCACCGGCAGCGACTCCTCCAGGGTGCGCTGGATCGCCTGCTTGTAGCGGTCGTCCTCGCGCGCCTTCTCGCGCAGGAAGACCGAGCCGAAGGCAACGTGGCGGTGCTCGTCGCGGGCGACGTTGCCGAAGCCCTCGACGAAGGCCGGCAGCGTGCCCTCGCGTTCGTTGAAGTCCATGATGAAGTGCTGCCCGGTGAGGGCCAGCATCCCCTCGATGACCATGTGGTAGAGCGTCACCGCCTCGACCAGGGCCTCGGTGTCCTCCGGTTCGGTCGAGAGCCGGTCGGTGCGCTGCTTCAGCATCCCGTCGAAGAGCCGGCCGAAGTTGTCGTTGAGGTGCTCGGAGGTCTGGCTCAGCATCTCCCCCAGCTGGTCGGAATCCAGCACTCCGACCTCGCGGTAGAAGCGCTCGAAGAAGCGCACGTGGCGGGCCTCGTCGGCGATCTGCGTGCAGAGGAAGATTTTCTGGTCCTCGGTCGGGGCGGCCCGCATGATCGGCCCCAGCTCCTCGGCGACCTTCTGCTCGCCGATGAAGAAGGAGGAGAGCCCGTACATGCGCTGGAAGCGCTCCTCGGGGCTGATCCGCTCGTGCCAGTCCTCGCGGTCGCGAGTGAAGTCGAGGTCCTGGGTGCGCCACTGCTGCCGCTCCCAGAGCCCATAGAGCTCCGCGTAGCTGAGCAGCTTGATGTCAGCGGTGCGATCCGCCGCCTCGTTCAGGGCCGGGTCGGCCGTCTCCTGGTAATCGGCGCGCTCGGTCCTCGACTGCGTGCCCGACGCCTCTTTGGCCTCCATCTCAAGCCCTCCTCGGTGCTGGCCGGCGGTCGGGCCGAGCCTAGCACCCGACTGGCCGGCCAGCCAGTTGCCGTTCAGACGCTGTGCGACTGGCCTGGCTCGAGCACGACGACCTGGGAGGAGGTCTTCGCTTCGACGTCGGACTTGAACGCCTCGGCGTCGGTCTCGATCACCGGGAAGGTGTTGTAGTGCATCGGGATCACCGTTTTGGCGCCGACGAATTCGGCGGCGACGACGGCGTCGCGGCGATCCATCGTGTAGTGACCGCCGATCGGCACCAGGAAGACATCGATGTCGCTGCGCTGGGCGATCAGTTTCATGTCGCTGAAGAGGCAGGTGTCGCCGGCGTGGTAGACGGTCGTCTCGCCGATTTTGATCACCAGCCCGGCAGGCGGGCCGATCGCGGTTCCGTCGGGGGTCGTGTTGGTGTGCCAGGCGGGAACGAGGCTGACGTAGCCCCAGTCGTACTCGACGGTGCCGCCGAAGTTCGGATCCCTCCTCGACTCGACGCCCTGCTCCGCGAGCCAGTTGACGAGCTCGACGATCGCGATGCACTCGGCGCCGGTCCGGGTCGCGACCGCGACCGCGTCGGCGATGTGGTCGGCGTGACCGTGGCTGATCGCGATGTGAGTGGGCTCGACCTCCTCGGCGGTGGCGACGGCAATCGGGTTGTTCGGTTTGAGGAACGGGTCGGTGAGAACGGTGACGTCCCCGTCGCTCAGCTCGAAGCAGGACTGGCCGTGGAATTTGATCTCCATCTTCAGCTTTCTCCCTTCGGATCTGCGGCTGCGCTCATCTCTTCACGTAGTGCCCAACCGACGGCGACGCCAACCATCATGCCCATTCGCGCCTCCTCGGCAAGCAGCGCGCGAACCGCGGCGATCCGCTCGTCGGGGTCGGGAGCGGTGGCGGCCTTCAGCGCCTCGGCCTCGTGGGGCTCGCCGAACCAGCCGCCCTCGGCGAGCGCGGCGGCGAGGACCTTCTGCAGCTGCGGCGCCGCCTTGGCGACCATGCGCTCGGCCTCCGAGAACCGCTGCGGGTCCAGCAGTCGCTCTATCGCGGCTTCGAACTCGCTCTCGTCGGGCACCCCAGGACTCTATTCGGAGCTACGCAGGGCGGAGGCGGCGAGCCCCGCGAGGCCGCCGACGGCGCCGCCGACCAGGCCGCCGACGAAGTCCGCGGTCGGGGCGAAGAGGGGCAGGGCGATCAGGACCACGGCGGCCACGGCGATGCCGATCAGGTCGTACTCGTCATCGATCGCCCCATGCGATTCCGAGCGCCGGATCGCGAACCAGGCGGCGATCGCGCCGAGCGCCATGCCGTTGCCGCCGGCGATCACAGCGATGTCACCCTGGCCCGAGGCGATGCCGCCCGCCGCGAGCATCCCCAGGGCGCCGCAGGCGAGGAGCAGGATCGCGGTCGGGGCGGTGCCGAGCCGCCGCTCGACCCCGGTTCCGAAGATCGCCAGGCCGACCGCGACGACGAAGAGGTAGCCGACGTCGACGTAGGCGAAGGGAGCGGTCAGGTAGCGCCACCAATCGCCCTCGATCGGGACGATCAGGCCGCCGAAGGTCGAGAGCGGGTCGCCGCTGGCCTTCTGGACCAGGAGCAGGATCGCCGAGGCGAGGATCACCGTCAGGGTCGCGTAGGGGCGGCTGATGCTGAGCGCCGATCGGCTCCGCCTCGGCAGCAGGCGCCGGCGTCGCCGCCGCGGCCGCCGCGCCTCGAGGGCGTCGCCGCGGCGCTCGAGTTTCGGCGCCCGCTTGCGCAGCCGGGCGCCGCAGTAAGGGCACTCGGTTACGTAAGGACTGACCTCGGAGCCGCAGTTCTTGCAGATGACGCTGAGCTCAGTCTCGCTCATCCATCGAGAATACCCCCCGCGTGTTGGGCCCTGGCCTCGGTCGCGGTGGCATACTGCGGATACACCCGTCTTCGAGGAGGAAATCACGTGGAGCTGAAGAGTCTGACCGAGCAGAAATCGCTGCTTGCGACGTTGCCGCCGGGCAAAAGAGCCCGCCTGCACAGGCTTCTGTTCGAGTTCGGCCCGGGCCACGGGACGCTGATGCTGCTGCCGATCGACCAGGGCATCGAGCACGGCCCGCGCGACTTCTTCCCGAACCCCGCCTCCAAGGACCCGGAGTACCAGTTCCGGCTCGCCGCCGAGGCCGGCTACTCGGCGCTCGCCTGCCAGATCGGGATGGCGGAGAAGTACTACCCCGACTACGCGGGCCGGGTGCCGCTGATCCTCAAGGTCAACGGCAAGACCGACATCCCCTCATCCGCGAAGTCGTTCTCCGCCTGCAACTCGAGCGTCGAGGACGGGGTCCGTCTCGGCGCCGACGCGATCGGCTACACGCTCTACGTCGGCTCGCCGCGCCAGGACGAGGACCTCGCCCAGCTGCGTCAGGTCCGCGAGGACTGCGACCGCTTCGGGATGCCGCTGGTGATCTGGTCCTACCCGCGCGGCGAAAACGTCGATGCGAAGGGCGGCGCCAACTCCTTCTACGCGATCGACTACGCGGCGCGGATGGCGATGGAGATGGGCGCTGACATCGTCAAGCTCAACATGCCGAAGATCGACCCCGCCAAGGACAAAGACGCGCCCGCCCCCTACAACGAGATGGAAATCGACCAGGCCGAGGCGATCCGCCAGGCCGTCGAATCCGCCGGCCGCGCCCTCGTCGTCCTCTCCGGCGGCTCCAAGACCGACGACGAGACCGTCCTGCGCAACACCCGCGAAGTGATGGAAGCCGGCGGCTCCGGCGTCATCTTCGGCCGCAACGTCTGGCAGCGCGACTGGAACGAGGCCCTGGAGATCATCGGCCAGATCAAGGAAACGCTGCTCTCGAACGTCCGGCGTACGCCGTAGACCCGGGGAGAGCTGAGGCCCCGGCCGAGCTTGGCCGGGGATGGGTGTCGACGGGCATGGACGAAGTTGGCGCGGCAGTGCCGTCGTCCTGCTGATCGCCGCGGCATTGATCCTGCGGCCGTGGGAGCACAGCTTGCCGATGGCCGGCGATGAACCGCGCAGCGCCCGCGCGCTGGTCACCCGCGTCGTCGACGGCGACACGATCGAAGTCGAGCTCAACGGCGAGCGGGAGGACGTGCGCTATATCGGCGTCGACACGCCGGAGACGGTCAAGCCGGACACGCCGGTGCAGTGCTTCGGCCCGCAGGCGTCAGCCTTCAACCACGCTCTGATGGAAGGCGGGCGGGTGCGGTTGGTGTTCGGGGTCGAGCGGCGCGACGTCTACGGCAGGCTGCTCGCCTACGTCTACCTGGACAATCGATTCGTCAACGCCGCCCTGGTCCGGCGTGGGCTGGCGCGGACGCTGACGATCCCACCCAACGACCGCTTCGCAGAGCGGTTCAAAGGGCTCGAGATGCGGGCGGCGAGGGTAGGGCGCGGGCTCTGGGGGGCCTGTGATTCGTGAGCGAAGCATGAGTTCTGCAACATCCTTTGCTACGGTGCCCGCGGCTCCCCGGGAGCCATGACTATGCGAATGCGACAGAGCATCTCCCAGTTCGAGACCGCCTTCGAGCAGGAGACTTCACTTGAGCGTCGCCGGCGCGAGCAGCTTCGCCGCCGTGCCGCGAACCGCTCGCGGGCTCGCAAAATCAACCGTACCGAGCAGCAGGGCAAGGTCCGGTTCAGCGTTCTCGCCGTCTGCCTGACCGTGACCGTGGTCGTCGTCGTGGTGGCGATGTTCGAGGCGCTGGCCTTCCTGATGGCCTAGCGCTCCGCGTCCGCATGCCGACCTTGAATAGACTCGCGCGCCGATGGCTCGACGCTCACTGAAGCCGCAGCTCAACCAGATCCGCGCCTGGGTCCACCAGGGGCGGACCGATGCCTGGATTGCGCACCAGCTGGAAATCAGCGCCACCGAGCTGCGCGAGTTCCGCAAGCAGTACGACCTCTCTGCCGACGACGAGAACGCCGGCTCGAGCGAAATCGACCTGCGCGACGAGATCGAAGCGGAGATCGAGGCCGCCGCCGCCGAGGAGGAGCAGGCCGAAGAGTCCGAAGAAGAGGGCGATGAGGACGAGGCCGGCGAGACGGCCGGCGACGAGGACGACGAGGTCGGCACCGCCCGCCCCCGCCGTCGGCGTCGACGCGGTCGCCGCGGCGGCCGCGGACGACGCAAAGAGCTCGAGGCGACTTTCGACCACGGCGAAACCGAGGGCTACGGCCTCTGGCTCGACGCCGCGGTCAAGGACAACCCGGTCTACGCCCAGCACTGGGCCGGCAAACGTGACGTCACGGTCCGCATCGAGGCGGACCAGATCGTCATCCGCCGCGCCGGTGCCGGCGAAAGCGCCGGCGAGCGCGAGGAGTCCGAGTCGGACTCCGACTCCGACGAGTAGTCGCCCCCGGCCTCAAGGCCGTCTGACCAAGCAGAGCAAGCACGCAGGGAGCGTGGTGTGCTCCGCACGGAGCGACCGAGGACGCAGCTGTGCGCGGGTCAAACGGCCTTGTCAGACGAGCAGTTGGCGGCCGCCTGCGAAGTCGCCGGCCCCACGTAGGTAGGCCCAGAAGGCGGCGTCGGCCAACGACTGCGCATCGCCCTCGGCCGCCGGAGCGACGTCGATCGCCACCTGCAGGCACCAGTCGGTGCCACGGCCGTAGAGCTCCGCCAGCTCGGCCGCGGTGAAGGTCGGGCCGATCCGCCGCCGCAGCTCTTCCCGCACCGCCTCGACGACGCGGTCGGCGAGCCGGCGGGCTCTGGGGTCGGTGATGGCCTGCAGATTTCGCCAGCCCTCCTCCCACTGGAAGAGCGCGTTCTCGAGCGGGTACGCCACCGGGCGAGAGTACCCGGCCGAGGAAGTCGGCTATCCGGCCCCGGGCGTGTCGGGGATTTGCCGCAGCGGAGCGTTGGCGGCGCCGCAGCTATTCGGGTGCAGCTTGCTGCGGATTTCCCAGACGGTGACCGGGCCGCTGTGGAGGATCGGGACGACGGCACCCTCGCTGCGTAGCCAACGGGCCTCGGGCGATGGCACCGGCTGGTCCGGGTGGAGGAAGTTGAGGAAGGGACTGGTGACGAGGTAGTCGAGATCGGCGGCGTTGACGGCGGCGCGGAATGCCTGACAGGTGGGGATCGCGTTGAAGGCGCCGTGCGGGCCGTCTTCGCCGAGGAAGCGGACCCGATTGGAAAGGTCGCTGCCGTAGAAGCCGTAGCCGGCGAACCCGGCGCTGGTCCCGGCGAGGCCGATGCGGGCGTCCTCGACGCCGCGGGCCCAGCGGTAGGCCGAGTCCAGGTGCATTCCAGGAATCGATTCCGAGGCGACCTCGTTGCGGAATCGTTCGTCGAGGTAGTGCCTTTGCAGCGGGTAGCCGATCGCGACGACGGCGAGGACCAGCGCCGCGAAGCCACCGATCACCAGGCCCCGGCCGGCGGGGCCGCTCCGGCCGGCGGAACGGCCGGGGGCCGCCAACAGCGCTGCCGGAACGAGCACGGCGAAGACAACTACCAACAGCGCGAAGATCCGGGCTTTGTCGTGGAGGGCGTGGTCAGGACGGTCGCTGACGAGGAAGACCAGCACCAGCGCCGCCATCAGCCCCCACCGACGCCGCGCTACATCGAAGAAGCGCGGCAGCGGCAGCAGCACGATCCCGGCAAGCAGGGCGGGGATGACGTAGCGGATGTTGATCCCGAACCCGACCGGTTCTCCCTCCGCTCCGGCGGCGCTGAGCGGCGTCACCAGGTAGGCGAGCAGCCCGAAAAGGGCGACGCCGCCGACCCAGCGGACGATCCTGTCGCGCCCGCGGACGATTGCCAGCAGCGCCGCAGCCGTAGCGCCGAAGACGATCAGGGGCCAGAGCGCGCCGAAGGCCTCGTGGAGGCCGGGAGCGAAATAGTGGCGCCAGACGTCGGTGTCGCCGGCGTAGTGGAGGATGCTGAAGTCCGGCCGACCCTCTTGGAGCCGCTCCGGATGCGGCAGCGAGATCGGGCCGATGCTTTCGACCTCGGGGATCGGGTTGCCGGCGACGACGAGGTTGCGCAGGTACCAATAGCCCCCGGCCGCCAAGGCGGGCAGGAACCACCACGCCGCGGCGGCCCAGCGCCGGCCGCGGGGCGCCAGGACGATGACCGCGACGCTGAGCGCCGCGGCCATGGCGAGCGCCGTGACCCGCGTCCCCGCGGCGAGGCCCGCCGCGAGCCCGGCGGCGGAAACCGCCCAGCCCGGATCCAGCGACCCTGGCCGCCGCCAACCGATCCCGTGGTTCCTTTTGCCCGGCTCAGCGGTATTGCGAACCACGGAACGGGAGGACGCCATCGCGTGGTTCCTTTTGCCGCTCTGAGAGGCAAAAGGAACCACGCGATGGGAGGGACGGTCGGGTTCGTCCGCAGGCGGCTGCGATCTGCGTTCCGCCCGGCACCGTTGCTGTGCCCAGGCCTCGACCAGGATTGCGATCGAGGCGAGTACCAACGCCGCCGCCGCCAGATCGTTCTTCGCCGCCCCCGGATCGCGCACCACCAGCGTGTGGCATCCGAGCAGGATCGCCGCGGCAACGACCGTGAGCGACCCACGGCCGTAGGGCCTCCCGATGCACCACGCAGCCAGAAAGGCCACGGCCAGCCAGCCGAAGTTGAGGAAGAGCGACAGCGTGTCCCGCCCCGTCAGCGAGATCCCCACCGCATGGAGCAGCTCCGAGTTCTGCGGATAGAACCAGTTCGTGAACACGGTCTCGACGTGCTCCATCCCGGTCACGGAGTGGTTCTGGACCATCTCCACCGCGAACGGCATGTGGTACCAGAGGCTGTCGAAATTGAAGATGCCCCTGTCGAGGGCGTGCTTGGTCGTAACCGCCCAGCTGAACACCACGGCGGCGATTACCGCGCCCATCACCAGCAGCTGCCAGACGCTCTGGCCGGCGGGTCCTGTCGGCGCGGCATCCCCCACGGTGCTCGGCGCTGGAGGCGCCTCCGCGCCGCGGGGGACCCCCGCCCCACCGCCACCCGCCGGATAGAGCGCAGCGGCAGCAGCGATCAGAACTGAGGCGAGGACTACCGCCCCGGCGTAGAAGAGCTGCAGGGTCCCGAGGATCTCCACCATCCAGATCAGGAGAGCGACAGCCGTAACCGTCTCCACGAGTCGAGCTGGTGCGCCACCCCAGGAGGGCAGCAGACGCGCTCGGAGCCGGTACGCGGCAAATCCCAGCGAGAGGACGACTATGGCGAGCTGTGCGGCTCCCAGGAGGTAGGAGCCGAAACTAACCATGGGCGTGGCCGCGTGGGGCGCTCAGCCGCCGAGGTTGCCGCGGATGACGATCGGGGTCTCGCCTTCGGCGACCATCCCCTGCGCCCTCGCGGCGCGGCTGACGACGACCGGGTCGCCGGCCGACTGGACCCGCTTGTGAAGCCGCGAGTCTTCGCGCAGAAGTTCGTGCAGTTGCGCTTTCGCGGCCGTCGTCGCCGTGTAGGTCTTGACGAAGTCGATGGCCGGGTTGAGGTAGGAGTAGAGGACCGCCGCGAGGACGAGCGTCAGCGCCACCCTGCCGACGCGATCCCAGTTGACGCGACTGGCGCCCTGCCGAGCCGACGGGCGCCGTTTGCGCGCCGCGGGACGCCTCCGAGGTGCTGGCCGTCGTGCCACTGATTCTCAATTTGAGGCCCAAACCTGATTTCCTCCCCCCCACCGGGGAGTTGGGCGTCATCCAGCGCGTTGGACGAATGCCTGCAGGCCGGGGAACTCGGCCGAATCGCCCAGCTCCTCCTCGATCCGCAGCAGGCGGTTGTACTTCGCCACGCGGTCCGAGCGCGAGGGAGCACCGGTCTTGATCTGGCCGGCGCGGGTGGCGACGGCGAGGTCGGCGATCGTCGTGTCCTCGGTCTCGCCCGAGCGATGCGAGATCACCGCCGTGTAGCCCGTCTCGCGGGCGACGCGGATCGCCTCCAGGGTCTCGGTCAGGGTGCCGATCTGGTTGACCTTGACGAGGATCGAGTTGCCGGCGCCCAGCTCGATGCCGCGGCGCAGGCGCTCGGGGTTGGTGACGAAGAGATCGTCGCCGACCAGCTGCACGCGCTCGCCGAGCCGCTCGGTGAGGAGCTTCCAGCCGTCCCAGTCCTCCTCGTCCATACCGTCCTCGATCGAGACGATCGGGTAACGCGAGCAGGCGTCCTCCCAGTAGGAGGCCATCTCCTCGGGCGAGAGGCTGCGGCCCTCGTGCTCGAGCACGTAAGCGCCGTTCTCGAACAGCTCGCTGGTCGCCGGGTCGAGGGCGATGAAGAGGTCCTCACCCGCCTCGTAGCCGGCTGCCTCGACGCCCTCCAGAACCGCCTGCAGGGCGGCCTCGTTGGAGGCGAGGTCCGGCGCGAAGCCACCCTCGTCGCCGCCCGCGGTCGAGAGTCCCCGCGAAGCGAGGGTCTTCTTCAGGGCATGGAAGACCTCGACTCCCATCCTCAGGCACTCCGAGTAGCTGCCCGCTCCGGCGGGGACGACCATGAACTCCTGGAAGTCGACCGAGTTGTCGGCGTGGGCGCCGCCGTTGAGGACGTTCATCATCGGCAGCGGCAGCAGCGTCGGCTCGCCGCCGCCGTAGAGCTCACCCAGGTAGCGGTAGAGGGGCTGCTCGGAATCGGCTGCGGCGGCCTTGGCGGCGGCCAGGGAGACGCCGAGAATGGCGTTGGCGCCGAGGCGGCCCTTGTTCGGGGTGCCGTCGAGCTCGATCATCGTCTGGTCGAGGGCGCCCTGCTCGGCCGCGCGGGCACCGGTCAAGGCCGCGGCGATCTCACCGTTGACGTTGGCGACCGCCCGCGTGACGCCCTTGCCCCCCCAGGCGTCTCCTCCGTCTCGCAGCTCGACCGCCTCGAACTCGCCGGTCGAGGCACCGGAGGGCACCGCGGCGATGCCACGGGCACCGGACTCGAGGATGACTTCGGCCTCGACCGTCGGGTTGCCGCGCGAATCGAGGATCTGCCGCGCGTGGATGGAGGCGATCGCACTCATCAGAGGCGCGCCAGTCTATTCACCCGTCCGGGCTGAAGAGTCGCGCTATTCGCCGGTCGGCGGAGCGGCGCCTTCGGGCAAGGTCAGCCCTTCCGCGCCCGCTTCTTTGAGGCCCTCGGGCCGCGGCCGCTGGGCCAGCCGTTCGCCCTGCGGTTTGAGGACCGTGGTCGTGCCCGGGATCGCCGGGGACACCTGCGCGACCGGAGCCGGGCATTCGAGCGGCGCTTTGCTCTTCGGGTCGGCTTCGTAGCAGGCGGGCGGAGCGCTCGACGGGTGGCCCGAGCTGACGTAGTTGGAGCAGCGTTCGGTGACGAAGCCGGAGGCGCAGAAGGTGCGCGACTGCCACTTGCTCTGGTAGCCGGTGACGAATTCGGAGAAGAATTCCTGCTGCGTCTGCTGCGTCAGCTGGGTGCTGATCTGCGATTTCACTTCGGCCAGGGTCTGGACTTTTTCCGGGTTCAGTTTCGCGACTTCGATCAGCGTGTAATTGCCCTGGTATGCGATCGGGCCGACCAGTTCGCCGGTCGAGGCGCCGAAGATGTCGCCCTTGAGCGGTTCCGGCAGGATTTCTTCGCTCAGGCCCGCCTGCAGGCCGCCTTTGGATTTCGTCGAAGGGTCGGCCGAGTATTTGACCGCGACTTTTTTCCAGCTGGCCGGCGAGTTGTCGGCTTCGAGTGCCTTCTGCGCCGCTTCGATCTTCGCTTTGTCTTTGTTGGTGACGATGCGGACGTCGCGGGTCGGTTTGGTCGTGAACTGGCTGGCCTTGGCGGCGTCGTAGTAGTCGGCGATCGCGGAGCTGGAGGCGGGTGCCGCTTCGCTCGAGATCCGTTCCTGGATCTTCGTGCTGAGGATCTGCAGTTCCACCCGCTTATCGACGTCTTCCTGGGTGAATTTCGAAGTTTCGAGGAATTCTTTGTACGCCTTGGCCGTTTTGAAGTTCTGTTTTTTGATGTTCGCCAGTTCGTCTTCGATCTGTTTGTCGGTGACCGAGATGCCGAGGTCTTCGGCTTCGCCCTTGATCCAGATCGTGTCGAGGAGTTCGCCCATCGCCGCTTTCTGCAGTTCTTCGAATTTGTCGCTGCCGGGCTTCGGCGCTTTTTTCAGCTGGCCCTGCGCGGCCTGCTGGGCGATCGCCAGTTTCAGCTGGGCTTCGCTGATGGTGCCGTCGGGAACGTCCTTGACGATCGCGGCGTCGCCCGAGGGGACGCTCGGCTGGCCGATGCCCTCGGCGATCGCGAAGCCGACGAAGAGGAGGATGAAAAGCGCGCCGAAAAGGACCAGCCCGAAGCGCTGGATCCCGACCGACCTTCCGCGCCGGCCTCCCGTCGATTTCCTGCTCTGCCCTGATTTGCCTGCCACGAAGCGGGCAGCATAGTCAAATCTCCTCAGAGATACCTAAAGGAGGTGGCTCAGGCGGCCGCGGCCTCGGTGGAGCGCTGCGCCTCGCGCAGGCCCGCGGCAAGCGCCAGCACCGCCGTCAGGCGCTCCTCGGGGTCGCCGGCGACCCGCAGGGCCGCGGTCTGCTCGCGCCATTCGTAGAGCGCGCCCCCGACCTGCTCCGACAGCACCCCGGCCTGCTCGGAGTCCAGTTCCACCCCCGTGACGCTGAGCCGGCCGCCGCGGAACTCGACGCTGCGGGCGCCGGCCAGCCCCAGTTCGATCCGCGCCCGCTGCAGCCGCAGCAGGTTCTCCGCCTGCGGCGGCAGGGGCCCGAAGCGATCGTCGAGCTCGTCGCGAATCGCCCGTAGCGCTCCGGGCTCGCGGGCGGCGACGATGCGGCGATGGATGTCGATCTTCGCCGCCTCGAAGGGAACGTAGGTGGCGGGCAGGTAGGCGTCGACGGGGACGTCGAGGCGGACCGGCTCCGGCGCCTCCTCCCTCTCCCCCTCTTCGCCTCCGGCCTCGGACACAGCCTCGTCGATCATCTGGCAATAGAGCTCGAAGCCGACGGCGGCGACGTGGCCCGACTGCTCGTCGCCGAGCAGGTTGCCGGCGCCGCGGATGTCGAGGTCCCGCATCGCGATCCGGAAGCCGGAGCCGAGCTCGGTGTGGTCGGCGAGGGTCGAGAGGCGCGCTGCCGCGTCCTCGGTCAGCGCCTCGGCCGAGGGGTAGAGCATGTAGGCGAAGGCGCGCTCGCGAGAGCGCCCGACGCGGCCGCGGATCTGGTAGGCCTGGGAGAGGCCGAGCTGGTCGGCGCGCTCGACGATCAGGGTGTTGGCGGTCGGGATGTCGAGCCCGGACTCGATGATCGTCGTCGTCACCAGGCAGTCTGCCTCGCCGCGCAGGAAGCCCAGCATCGTCTCCTCGAGGCTGTGCTCGTCCATCTGCCCGTGCGCTTCGGCGAAGCGCGCCTCCGGGACCAGCCCGCGCAGGCGCTCGGCGACCTCGGGCAGCGAGTCGATCCGGTTGTGGAGGACGAAGGCCTGGCCGCCGCGCTCGACCTCGCGCCCGATCGCCTTGCGGACAAGATCCTCGTCGTAGGGGCCGACGTAGGTGCGGACCGGGCGCCGGCCCTCGGGCGGGGTCTCGATCACGGAGATGTCGCGCAGCCCGGCGAGGCTCATCTGCAGGGTCCGCGGGATCGGCGTCGCCGAGAGCGCCAGCACGTCCACTTTCAGTTTCAGTTGGCGCAAGAGCTCCTTCTGCTTGACGCCGAAGCGCTGCTCCTCGTCGACGATGACCAGACCGAGGTCTTTGGCGCGGACATCGCGAGAGAGCAGCCGGTGGGTGCCGATGAGGACGTCGACCTTGCCCGCTTGGAAGTCCTTCAGGACCGCTTTCGTCTCCGCCGCCGGGCGCAGGCGGGAGACGCCCTCGACCCGGAAGGGAAGGTCGGCGAGGCGCTCGCGGAAGGTGCCGAAGTGCTGCTGGGCGAGGATCGTCGTCGGCACCAGGATCATCACCTGCTTGCCGTCGGAAGCCGCCTTGACCGCGGCCCGCAGGGCGACCTCGGTCTTGCCGAAGCCGACGTCGCCGCAGACCAGCCGGTCCATCGGCCGCTCCGACTCCATGTCGGTCTTGACCGCCTCGATCGCTTCCATCTGGTCGGCGGTCTCGCGGTAGGGGAAGGTGGACTCCATCGCGATCTGCCACTCGCCGTCCGGCGGGAAGGCGTGGCCGCGGCGGGAGCGACGCTCGGCGTAGAGGTTGAGCAGCTCGCCGGCAAGGGCGCCGGCGGCTTTGCGCGCCCGCGCCTTCATGTTCTGCCAGCGTTTGCCTCCCAGGGCGGAGAGCGTCGGTTCGCCGCCGGCACCGACGTAGCGGCTCAGCTTCGCCAGCTGGTCGGTGGGGACGTAGACGCGGTCCTCGCCTTTGTATTCGAGATAGAGGTAGTCGCGGGTGACGCCGCCGACGTCGCGGGTCTCGAAGCCGGCGAAGCGGGCGACGCCGTGGTCCTCGTGGACGACGTAGTCGCCGACCCGCAGTTCGCTGAAGGCGAGCCGGCCGCGGCCGGCGCCCGGGGCCGGCTCCTCGGCGCGGCGGCGGCGGTGGACGAGGCGACGGAAGGGATAGACCGCGAGTTTCAGCTCGGGGCTGACGAAGCCCTCGCGCAGGCGCGCCTCGGCGAAGGCGAGGCCGGGATCGGGCGAGATCCGGCCGCCTTCGAGCAGGCGGGCGTCGAGGCGGTCGAGGCCGTAGCGGGCGCGCTCGGCCTCACCGCGGTTGTCGAAGGCGACGACGGTGCGGTAGCCGGAGCGGACGAGTTTCTCCAGCTCGCCCTCGGCCTCCTTGACGTTGCGGGCGGGCGACTCGGCGCGGGCGGCGCGGAAGGCGTCTTCGTCGTCCTCCCCGGCCATCGTCAGCGAGAGGGCGGCGCGCTCGGCGAGCGGCTCGGCGACGTCGACGTAGAGGTGCTGGGCGTCGTCGGCGTGCATCGCCGTCGTCGCGTCCTCCCAGTGGTCGCGCAGCGCCGGCTCGATCTCCTCGGCGGCGGCGAGGACGACCGTGGCGCTGTCCGGAACGAGGTCGAGCGGGGCGCGGAAGCGGTCCAGCGGCAGCAGCTCGGCCAGGTTGGAGGGCCTCTCCCCCTCCTCGGCGGCTTCCAGCGCCGCCAGCTCGGCCAGCTCGCGGTGCTCGGCGTCGAGCTCGGCGGCCGGGGCCAGCTCGACCCGCTCGGCCTCCCCCAGCGAGCGCTGGGTGAAGGTCGAGAACCAGCGCATCGACTCGACCTCGTCGCCGAACAGCTCGATCCGCACCGCCCGCTCCTCGGTCGCCGGATAGACGTCGAGGATGCCGCCGCGGACGGCGAACTGACCCCGCTCCTCGACCTGCTCGACCCGTTCGTAGCCGGCGGCGACGAGGTCCTCGGCGAAGGCTCCGAGCTCGATCTCCTCACCCAGGGAGACGACCGAGCCTGCGGGGCGCAGCGAGGCGTCGGGGACCGCCTCGGCGAGGGCGGTAGCGCTGGCGACGACGACCGCGTCGGCTTCGGCGGAGAGGGCGTCGAGGGCGTCGATCCGCAAGCCGACCAGGTGCGGCGGCGGCGTCACGCTGGACGCGTAGCCGGTCCCACGCGAGGGGTAGAAGCGCACCCGCCGCGGCGCCAGGTAGGCGCGCAGGTCGGCTGCCATGTCGCGGGCCGAGCGGTCGTCGGCGGCGACGATCAGCGCCGGGCGCCCGGCGATGCCGCGGTCGTCCTCGAGCAGCGTCGCCAGCAACAGCGGACGCAGCATCGTCGATGCCCGCAGCGCCACCGGCTCCCCGCCCTCGGTCGCCGCGCGCACGCGGCCGCCGAGCGCGTGCACGCGCTCGTTCTCGGCGGCTATCTCGAGGAGGGGGCGGAGACTCATCAGGCGGACCCTGAGCTTGTCATGCTGACGTCCTCGGTCGCTCGCGTGCGGAGCGCGCCACGCTCCCTGCGTCCTTGCCCGACAAGCTCAGGGTCGCGCCCGAGAACCGCGCCGGACGGCTCAGAGACCGCCGCGCTGGGCCCTGCAGAGCGCGAAGAGACGTTCCGCGTCTCCCACCGGTTCGGAATCGGTGAGGCCGCTGCCGTCGGCGGCTGCCTTCGCGCGCCGGGTCGGCGCCCAGGGGCACTGGAAGCGGATCTGGTTGCCGGGCGAGGCGGGGCTGGCCTCATGGAGGGCCTGGATGCCCCGGCAGCCGTTGTGGCAGGTCTCCCCCCAGTGCCCCGGCCAGCCCGCCCAGGCACCGGCCAGCGGCAGGGCGGCGTCTCCGGGATGGCCGATCTCCGGCAGCGGCCGCACGCAATGGACTTCGGCACACTCGCTGTCGCGATTGCCGCCCCAGGGGACAGCGCCGTCGTGCGGGTCCTCGGGCAGTCGGCGGCCGGCGATCGAGGCGTATTGCCTGCAGTCACGCGGGCAGTCGAACGGGTACGAGGCGTGGGTACCGCGGGCGACGAAGGCGACCGGGTGTCCGCCCGCCAGCGGCAACGTCGCTCCGTCGATCAGGATCCGGTCGCGGTGAGCGGCGTAGATCGCAGCGAGGATCTCCGGCTGCGCGGAGGCGGTCGTGATCACCGTTATCCCCTCCCAGTCGCCCTCGTGGTCACCGCAGATCGCCAGGCAGTGGTTGAACCGCCCGGTGTAGTCGTTGAACCGCAGCAACCACCAGTAGTCCCAGTACCAGCGACCTTCGTGACTGCTGCGGCGGTAGTAGATGACCGAGCCGGGACCGCTGTTGCAGTCAACCGCCGGCGGCGAGCTCGCGCAGGCCGGATCCGGAGAGGCGAAGTCGGCACCATCGCTCTGGCTGCCGTGGATGTCCAGGTAAGCGGGCGCGTCGGGGCGGCGGCCCAGCTCGCGCAAGCTGCCGACCAGAGGACAGGGCGGGTCGGCGCCGGTGGGGCAGGCGCCGTGACCGCCCTGGTCGGCGAAGCGCTCGCTGACGAAGGATGCGACCTCCAGCGGTCGCCAGCGCTCGCCGCTGTCGAAGCGCAGACGGGGGCGCAGGGTCATCGCAAGCTTGCGCTCGACGACGCTGTCGTGCCCGCTGAGTGACGCCGCGGCCACTTTCACGGGGGCCGTCCCCGGCGGGACCGGACAGGCGAAGTTCGAAATCAGGTCGCCGAATTCGCTCTTCGTCACCTGATCGACCGGCAAGCTGACGACGCTCGCCTCCCTGCCGCTCTGTTGCTCGAGCAGGACCCGCCCGCCCCCTTCGCCGATCAACAGGCCCGACTCGGCCACCTGGCTGCCCGAGAGGCAGAGTTGGGCATTCTCGAAGGGCAGAGCGGCGGCGAACATCGCCGCCGGGACCAGGGCGACGGAAGTCATCAGCCCTGCGGCCGCGAGCACCAACACCGGCGGCGACCAGCTCGCGCGGCGCCCCTGGATCAGGTCCCAGCAGAGGCCCGCGGCGACAAAGGTGAGGATCAGGGCGAAGAGCAGCAGCGCGCAGATCCAGAACGTGGGTGGGAAGCCGACGGTGATCAGCACCTCGACGATCGCCGGTGCCATCAAGACGCTGGACAGAGCAGCCAGGACAATCCAAGTTGCTTTCGATCGCGGGATGCCCCGATCGGGTTTCGCGGCGTATCGGGAGGCGGTCGGGGAGCGTTCGAGACGAATGAGACCGACCTGCTGCGCGATCCCGGCGACGGTGAGAATGACCAGCCCGACGACCGCCGCCGGCGCGACGACGTCCAACATGGCAGTCGTCACCACGATCTCGCGCGGAAGCTGGCCGATGATCGTCACCGCGGAATTGACGCCGAAATGATCGAACAGCGTCCGCAGCGCGATCACCAGCCCGCCCAGCACGTAAACCGCGGCAACGATCCCTGCGAGGAGCCCGACCGCGGTAGCCGCCGTCTCCAGTCCCGACTTCTGTCCCTTCGCGACCGCGACTTTCGGCCTGATCACCCCCGGCAGCCTCGCCGATTAACTCGGAAAAGCAAGTTCACTCGGGTTTTCTTACGGCAGCGAGGGGCCGCGACGCGCTAATCGGTGATCGTGAACTTGCGCTTTGCCGGCGTCGTATCGGCGAGCCCGGTCGGACCCACAGCCCGCACCTGGAAGACGTGCTTGCCGAGCTTCAGCTTCTTGTAGGTCTGCGGCGAGCGGCACTTCTTGAACTTCCCCTTGTCGAGCTTGCACTGGAAGCTCGAGCCGGAGACGGAAGATTTGAACTTGAACTTCGCCGTGGTCTTCGCGGACCTGGCCTTCGGGGTCTTGAGGATGCTGGTCTGGGGCGCCAACGGAGGCGAGCCAGCGGAAGGTTGAGAGGCTGGCGGAGACGACGGCAGACAAGTGGGGTCGCCGGGGCATTTGGGCGGGACCGGGTCGATGGCCGCCGTCGCGGTGCTCAACTCGGAGGTGCCGCCGGCGACGCTCGTCTGGGTCGCGGCGACGATCGTCCCGACCGGGGTCGCGGCCGGGTAGGTCGCTTTCCAGTTGCCGGAACCGTCGGCGACAGCTTCGCTCAAGAACGATTCGAGCTCCCCGGCTTCGGCGACCGCCTTGCGGAAGACGCGGATCGTCGCGCCGGGCTGCGCGGTGCCGCCGGCGCTCGACTGGAACGAAGTGGCGAAGGTCGGCGGCTGGATCCCACCGTTCGGTCCGCCGGGCTGGTTGCCCGGACCGTTGCCGCCGAGGTCGATGAAGAGTCCGGCATTCCCCTGGCCGTGGTTGCGAGCAACTTCGTTCTCGTCTTCTTCCAAGGTTTCGATCTCGATCCCGTCGCCGCCACTTCCCGAGATCACGTTGTCGTCGCTCGCGACGTCGCCGCCGATCACGTTCCCGGTCGCCGGAAGTACGCCTCCGGGGCTCTCGATGCGGATCCCGGCGAGACCCGAGCCGAAGATCCCATTTCCGAGAAGTTCGTTCAGGTTGTTTTCGATCACGATTCCGTTTTCTTCGGCGCCCTCGATCGTGTTGTCGGCGATCAGGTTGCCGATCGTCCCGTTGTCGCCGTAAATCGAGATCCCTTCCGCGCTGCCGGAGATCTGGTTGCCGACAACTGCCGCCCCGGTGGAGTGGGCGACTATCCCGACGCCACCGGCCATCGAGATCGTGTTCTCGACGATCGTCGCCGTTTCTTCGACGTCGGTGATCCCCACCGAGCTGACCGACAGCGCTTGACCGGTGGGGGGCGCTATCACGGTCGTGCCGTCGCCGCCGAGCCCGACCAGGTTGCGTGCGATCATCAGATCCGGCGCTCCGCCGGTTACCACGCCGAAGACCCCTCCATTGATGTGGTTGGCGTCGCTGCTTCCCGGTCCGCCGATGGTCGTTTTGGCAGCTTTGCCGACGAGGATGCCCGCATTGCTGTTCGGGACAGCCGCCGTCCCGGTCGCGTCAAGGCCGATGTAGTTGCCGTGGATCGCCGTCGGTCCGCTCGCCGGTGCCTCGTTGGGGCCCGACCCGGAGAGGTCTATGCCGTTCGACGCGCCCGAGATCACGTCGCAGGCGCCGTCGCAGGCCGGCGTGCCCAATTCTTCGCCGCCGAGCCCGCCGCCGATCTCGTTGTTCATGGCTTTGAACCCGGCGCCCGCCGTCGAATCGGTGATCTCGATGTTCTTGTTGTTCGCCGCTTGGCTGGAGCCGTCAGGAGCGACCCCGAAGTAATTGCCTCGGATCTGAGCCGAACTCGCACCCTCCAGATCCAGTCCCTCGTTGTTGTTGTAGGCGAAGACGTTGCGAACGGTCGGCAGGACTCCGCCGATGGTGGCGCTGTTCGACCCCGGGTCGAGGAAGATCCCGGTGTTGTTGGCACCGTTGGTGCCGTCGAGTTTGACCCCGAGCCAGTCGTATTGGGCGACGAAGCCGGTGGTGCCATTGATGACGCTGATGCCGGTCAGAGCGCCGGTGATGGCGAGGCCCCGAATCCAGGTGTTGTCCGCTTCCACCCGCAGGGCGAAGCCGCCGCTGGGACCGCTGACCCCGACGCAGGGCCCTGGGACTCCGGCTGCCGTGGCGCACCGGTGACCCTCGAGGAAGAGAGTATCCGTGATGGTCGGCAGGGCGCTGCCGAGCGCGATCGTGTCGACCAGCTCGCCGCTGAAGATAAATGGGTTGAAGAGGACTTCATCGGTCCCCACGGCAAAATTCGCCTCTTCGATCGCGGCCCGCAGGGTGCAGGTGGCGAGGGACGTTTTGCAGCCGCCGGAACCGGGCGTTTCGTCAGCCTGGTCGCCGGTGCTGTTGACGATTATTTCGGTCGCCGAAGCCGCTGCCGGGGCGAGCAACGCGACCAGCCCGCAGGCGAGCACCGCCAGGGCGGCGCAGACCATCTTCAACCGACCCCCGCCGGCTACTCCGTGGACGAGCACGTGGGCAATCTAAACAAACCCGTACGTTTACGACAGTCCGGCTGCCTGGCGGACCTGCCGCGTTTAAGGCAGGCCCGGGCCGGTGCGCTGCCACTCGACCTGCCCCACGCCCTCGTTCGCCGACCGTCCGACGATGTCGTCCCACTCGTGCAGCATCCGCTTCAGCCGGGCCACCGCCTCGGGAGGGTGGTCTGCGACGCCGGCGGCGAGCTCGAGCGCCGAGTCCTCGGTGCCGGCGGCGGGAGCGACGCGGTTGACGATCCCGATCCGCAGCGCCTCGTCGGCGCCAACGGTGCGCGAGGAGAGCAGCAGGTACTTGGCCGCCGCGAGGCCGCAGAGGGTGACCAGGCGGGCGGGACCGACAGGGACGCCGAGTGCGGCCCCCGGGAATCGCATCCGCAGGTTCGAGCCGCCGACGCGCATGTCGCAGGCGACGGCGATCTCGGCGCCGCCGCCGACGACGTCGCCGTGGCAGGCGGCGATGGTCGGCTTCGGGAAGCTGACGATCTCGTCGTAGAGGTCGGAGAAGAGCTGCATCCGGCGCACCTTCCCCTCCTCGTCGAGCTCCTCGCGGACGTCGGCGCCGGCGGAGAAGCCGAGGTGGTCGGCGGAGCTGAAGACGAGCACTCGCACGGCCTCGTCGGCGCGCGCCAGCGCCAGGTGCTGGAGCAGCTCGGCGATCATCTGGGTGTTGAGCGCGTTGCGCGAGTCGGGGCGTTCGAGGCGCAGCAGCGCCACGCCCTGCTCGTCGACCCTGTAGCTGGTCAGCTCCTTCGGCTCGCTCGGCTCGCTCATTCTTCGGAACCTAGCCGTTCGACCAGCCGCTCGGTCTCCTCGGCCGCTCTCCCGATCAGCTCATCCACCTCCCCGCGCGACTCGCGGAAACGCGAGAGCACGAAGCGGGAGACGATCTCCGGATCGGTCGAGTCCGGTCGCCCGACGCCGACCCGCAGCCGCCAGAACTCCGGCTCGCCGAAGCCGCGTTTGAGGCTCTTCAGCCCGTTGTGGCCGGCGAGACCGCCGCCGAGCCGGACCTGGATCTCGCCGAAGGGGAGATCGATCTCGTCGTGGAGGGCGATCACGCGGTCGAGCGGGACCTTGAGCGACCCGCGTGCCGGCCCGGCCGAGTTGCCGGATTCGTTCATGAAGGTCTGCGGCAGCAAGACCGCGACTCTGGGACCACCGGGCCGGGCGCGCCCTTCGGAGATCAGGCCGCCGAATTTCTGCCGCGGCCGCCCCAGCTCCCAGCGCCGTGCCAGCTCCTCGGCGACGTCGAAGCCGACGTTGTGGCGGCTGCCGGCGTACTCGGCTCCCGGATTGCCGAGGCCGACGATGAGGATGCGGTCACCCTGCTCGCCGCTTTCGCCGCGGCGGCGGAACAGCGACAGGGATTACCTACTCCCCGTCGGAATCGCCCGAGTCGCCGCCCTCGGCGGCTTCGCCCTCGCCCTCGCCCTCGCCGACCACTTCGGTCTCCTCCTCGACCTCGGTCTCGACGACCTCTTCGACGCGCGGCGGCGAGAGGTTGACGATCGTGATCTCCTCGGGATCGTCGGCGACGAAGGTGACGCCTTCCGGCGCGGGGACCTTGGAAAGCTGAAGCGTGTCGTTGATCTCCATCGCCGAGACGTCGACGACGATGCGGTCGGGGATGTCGGTCGGCAGCGCTTCGACGGTGACCTGATGGGTGACGTGCTCGAGCACGCCGCCGGCTTTGACGCCCGGAGCCGTCTCGGCGCCGTCGAGCTCGACCGCGACCTCGGCCTGGATCGCCTCGTCGAGTCTCACCTGCTGAAGATCGATGTGCTGGAGGCTGCCGCGGACCGGATGCAGCTGCTGCTCCTTGACGACGACCGGGACGGCTTTGCCGCCGTCGACCTCGAGGTCGAAGAGCGCGGCTCCCTCGGCGATCACCGAGCGCACGTCGCGTTCGGAGACCTTGAAGGCGGTCGCCTCGGACCCGCCCGAGTAGACGACGCCGGGCACCAGGCCCTCCCTGCGCATGCGGCGCGAGGCGCGTGAGCCGAACTCGGCGCGGGGAGCGACCTTCAAAGTGGCGCGGGAGCTTGCCATCGGACGGGAGAGAATAGAGAACCCCGACGGGAAACAGCTGCTGTGGCAACCTTGGCACGTGGCCGACGAGTCGAAGATCCCCAAGGGAAGGGTCCGGCGCTCGGCCAAGCTGGGGTCGATCGTCGGGCTCCAGGGCGCCCGCTACGCAGGCACCAAGGCCGCCAACGTAGGCCGCTCCGAGGAGGGCGGCAAAGAGCGGCTGGAGCAGCGACACCTGGAGACGGCGATGAAGATGGTCGGGGCGCTCGGCCAGATGAAGGGCGCGGCGATGAAGCTCGGCCAGTTCGCCTCCTTCATCGACACCGAGTTCATCCCCGAGGAGTACCGCGAGATCTACCAGGAGCAGCTGGCGAAGCTGCGCACCGACGCGCCGTCGATGCCCTGGGAGAAGGTCGTCACTGTGCTCGACGAGGAGTTCGACGGCGAACCGCTCTCCGAGTATTTCGCCGAGATCGAGCACGAGGCGTTCGCCGCCGCCTCGATCGGCCAGGTGCACCGGGCCGAACTGCTGGACGGGCGGCAGGTGGCGGTGAAGATCCAGTACCCCGGGATCGCCGAGGCGCTGGAGGCCGACCTGCGAAACGCCGGCACCCTGGTGCGGCTGGCGCGCGCGATCGCCCCGGGCCTCGACGCCAAGGCGATCGCCGACGAGCTGCGCGAGCGGGTTATGGAGGAGCTCGACTACGAGTACGAGGCGCAGAACCAGCGGGCCTTCGCCCGCGCCTACCGCGAACACCCCTTCATCTACGTGCCGGAAGTGGTGACGCGGCTGTCGCGGCGCCGCGTGCTCGTCACCGAGCTGGTCACCGGCAGGGGCTTCGAGGAAATCAAGGAACTGCCGCACGAGGAGCGCAGCCGCTTCGGCGAGATCGTCTTCCGCGGCAGCTTCGGCTCGATCTACCACCTGCAGCACTTCAACGCCGACCCCCACCCCGGCAACTACATCCTCATGGACGACGGCCGCGTCGCCTTCCTCGATTTCGGGATGACGAAGAAGCTCGACCGCGAGCAGATCCTGCTCGAGCAACGCGCCTTCGACGCCGCCTCGCGCAACGAGCCCGAGGCCTTCCGCCGCGCCCTGCACGACCTCGGCTTCGTCAAAAAGCCCTCCAAGCTCGACGCCGAGCGGCTGATGGACCACATGCGCGCGGTCGGCGGCTGGTACGTCGAAGACCGTGAGATCGAAATCACCGCCCGCCGGGTGATGAAGATCATCGAGTCGACCAACGACCCGCGCTCCGAGTACTTCGACCTGATGCGACGCGAGTCGATCCCGGCCGACGAGCTGATGGGGCGGCGGATGGAGATCGGCGTCGTCGCCGTGCTCGGGCAGTTGCGGGCAAAGCGCAATTGGCACCGGATCGCCCGCGAGTGGGTCTACGCCGATCCGCCCGCGACCGAGCTCGGCGAGCAGGAGTGGGACTACTTCGAGGAAAGAGGGCTCAAGCGGACGCCGGGGCTGGCCGAAACCAGCTGAGGGCCGGCCGATCTGGGAGCCGTCCACTACAAGGAGATCGAGATGCGCAGGATTCGACGCGGTTGGGCACTCACGAAGAAGAGCTGGGCGCTGCTTAACGAGCACCGCCAGCTGATCCGCTTCCCCCTCTACGGCGCCGTCGCCACGACCCTGCTGGCGGTCGTCTTCCTCGGGCCAGGGCTCTACCTGCTCGACCAAAACTCGCTCGCCGGCGCGATCCCGCTGCTGGTGATCGGCGTCTACGTCCTCAGCGTCGTCTGCTTCTACTTCAGCGTCGGCCTCGCCGCCTGCGCCGACATGATCTTTCGCGGCCAGGACGCGACCGTGGCCGACGGGCTCGCGGTCGCCCGCAGCCGCTTCAGCCAGATCTGCGGCTGGGCGGCGATCTCGACCGCGATCAGCGTCCTTATGGGCGCGCTGGAGAACCAGGGTGGCATCGGCGGCCAGATCGCCGCCCGGCTGGTCGGGACGGCCTGGTCGCTCGTCACCTTCCTGGCGGTGCCGGTGATCGCGATCGAGGGCACCGGCCCGGTCGAAACCCTGAAGCGCTCGGCTTCGATGTTCAGCGAGCGCTGGGGCCAGCAGATCACCGGCAACGTCGCGATCGGCGGCGCCGTCTTCCTGCTCGGCGTGATCCCGGCCGCGATCCTGATCGTCGGCGGGGTAGCGGTGTGGTCCTCGGCCTCCTTCCTCGGCGCGCTGCTGGTCGTCGTCGGCGCCCTGATGCTGGCCGTCGCGATGCTGGTCTCGCGCGCGCTCAGCGGCATCTTCGGCGTCGCCCTCTACCGCTACGCGCTCGACGGCGAGGCCGTCGGCGGCTTCACCGCGGAGGAGCTGGAGTCAGCCGTGAAGCAGAAGCGCGGCGGCCGCAACGCGCCGCCGACGGCGACTCCCGGCACGATCTGATCGCGCCGTTCGTTCGATTGACCACACTGGAGTGTG
>DASWQL010000046.1:0-47819 GCA_036403715.1 Solirubrobacterales bacterium | reverse complement strand
CGGCGAGAGAAGGGACGTTAAAGGCGAAAATCCCAGCGAAATGGGAGGGGCACCCGACCCTCCCTCCACCCCCGTACATCAGCCTTTGTCGTTACCCACAGCAGCCGCCCGCAGCACCAACTCGCAGTAACCGTCGGCGATCTCCTCGGGCGCCAGCCGCCCGCGCGGCCGCAGCCACTGCGGCGTGTAGTTGACCATCCCCAGCAGGGCGAGCAGGGCGAAGCCGCGGTCGGGGAAGACCATCGTCCCCTCGCGCTCGCCGCGGGCGAGGACGTCGTCGAGCAGCTGCTCGAAGGCCTTGCGCCGGCCGCGGACGCGGCGCCATTGCGGCTCACGCTCGATCACATGGCGCTCCTGGGCGAAGACGAGCATGTGGTCGCGGTGGGTCGCGATGTGGGCCAGCCAGGCGCGGAGCAGGTCGCGCAGCTGTTGCTCGGCCGGGGCGTCCTCGGAGAGGATCTCCCGCGCCTGGGCCAGCAACGGGTCGAGCAGCTCGTCGCAGATGCTGAAGAGCAACTGGTCCTTGCTCTCGATGTAGTGGTAGAGGCCGCCGGCGGCGAGGCCGGTGGCCTCGGTCAGGTCGCTCATCGAGGTCTCCTGATAGCCGCGCTCGGCGAAGAGCCGGGCGGCGCCGGCGATCACCTCGCGGCGGCGGCGCTCGTAGCGCTCGCGCAACGCCGGTCGGGTGGGTGGGGACACGCCTGCCATCGGCATCGACTTTAGAGGAAAACCGAGGGGTTGCTCGAAATTCGAGCGCTCATTCGGTATACATGCGGGGTGGACTTCGAGCTCTCCGACGAGCACCGCTTGATCCAGTCGACCGTCCGCGACTTCGCCGCCCAGGAAGTCGCCCCGGTTGCCGAGGAGCTCGACCGCGAGAAGCGCTTCCCCTACGAGATCGTCGCCAAGCTCGCCGAGCTGGGCCTGATGGGCATCCCCTTCCCCCAGGAGTACGGCGGCGGTGGCGGCGACACGCTGGCCTACGCGCTGGCGGTCGAGGAGCTGACGCGGGTCGATTCCTCCGTCGCGATAACGCTCTGCGCCCACACCTCGCTCGGCACCCAGCCGATCTACCTCTACGGCAGCGAGGAGCAGAAGCGGGAGTGGATGCCGCGGCTCTGCGCCGGCGAGATCCTCGGCGCCTTCGGCCTGACCGAGCCCGAGGCCGGATCCGACGCCGGCAACGTCCGCACCCGCGCCAGGCTCGAGGACGGCGAGTGGGTGATCGACGGCGCCAAGCAGTTCATCACCAACGCCGGCACCGAGATCTCCGGCGTCGTCTGCATCACCGCCCGCACCGGCCCCGAGGAGATCTCGAACCTGATCGTCGCCAACGGCACTCCCGGCTACGAGCAGGGCGAGCCCTACCGCAAGATGGGCTGGAACGCCTCCGACACGCGGCCGCTGAGCTTCGACGGGGCGCGGGTGCCGCAGCAGAACCTGCTCGGCCCGCGCGGGA
Source organism: Solirubrobacterales bacterium (assembly GCA_036403715.1). Lineage (GTDB taxonomy): Bacteria > Actinomycetota > Thermoleophilia > Solirubrobacterales > 70-9 > VAYN01. Next base: position 46,360 of record DASWQL010000046.1, on the reverse strand, counting down.
TGGGCTTCCGCCAGTTCCTCCACGTGCTGGACATCGGCCGCATCGGCGTCGCCGCGATGGGCGTCGGACTGGCGCAGGGGGCGTTCGACGAAGCGCTCGCCTACGCCAAGGAGCGCCAGGCCTTCGGCCGGCCGATCAGCCGCTTCCAGGCGATCCAAGCGAAGCTCGCCGACATGGCGACCGAGATCGAGGCCGGCCGCCTGCTCGTCTACAAGGCCGCGCGAGAGAAGGACCGCGGCGAGAACTTCTCTCTCACCGCGGCGCAGGCGAAGCTGAAGACCGGCCGCCTTGCCGTCCGCTGCGCCGAGGAGGCGGTCCAGATCCACGGCGGCTACGGCTACATCGAGGAGTACCCGGTCTGCCGCTTCTACCGCGACGCGAAGATCCTGACGATCGGCGAGGGCACCGACGAGGTGCAGCAGATGGTGATCGCCCGGGCGTTGGGAGCATGACCGGCGCGCCCCGCGTCGGGCGCTCCGAGGGGAGGCCGGGCCGGTGTTCTCGCGTGTCCTGATCGCCAACCGCGGCGAGATCGCGGTGCGGATCGCCCGCACGCTCCGCCGGCTGGGGATCGAGTCGGTCGCCGTTTACAGCGATGCCGACGCCGACGCGCCGCATGTGCGCAGCGCCGACCGGGCGCTGCGGATCGGCCCGACGCCCGCGGCGCAGTCGTATCTCGACGTCGAACGAGTGGTTGAGGCGGCGCTGCGCAGCGGCGCCGAGGCGGTCCACCCCGGCTACGGCTTCCTCGCCGAGAGCCCGGCGCTGGCGCGCGCCTGCGCCGAGGCGGGGCCGGCCTTCGTCGGGCCGGGGCCCGAGGCGATGGCGCTGCTCGGCGACAAGGTCGCGGCCAAGGCGGCGGCCGAGGCGGCCGGGGTGCCGATCCTGCCGGGGCTGAGCGGCGAGCGTTTGAGCGACGAGGAGATCGTCGAGTGGGCCGCCGGCGCGGAGCTGCCGCTGCTGCTGAAGGCTGCGGCCGGCGGCGGCGGCAAGGGGATGCGGGTCGTCGAGGACCTCGAGGTGCTGCCGGAGGCGATCGGGGCGGCGCGGCGGCAGGCGAGCGGTGCCTTCGGCGACGACCGTCTGCTGGTAGAGCGCTACCTGGAGGGGTCCCGGCACATCGAGGTGCAGGTGATCGCCGATGCGCATGGGACCGTCCTTCACCTTGGCGAGCGCGAGTGCAGCCTGCAACGGCGCCACCAGAAGGTGATCGAGGAGTCGCCCTCGCCGGTGGTCGGCCCAGAGCTGCGCGAGCGGATGGGCGCGGCGGCGGTCTCGCTGGCGCGGAAGAGCGGCTACGTCAACGCCGGCACCGTAGAGCTGATCGCCGAGCGCGACGATCCCGGCTCCTTCTACTTCCTCGAGGTCAACGCGCGACTGCAGGTCGAGCACGCTGTGACCGAGGCGGTAACCGGCCTCGACCTGGTCGAGCTGCAGCTGCGGATCGCCGCCGGGGAGCCGCTCGGCTTCGGTCAGGAGGACGTGCGGATGGACGGCCACGCCGTCGAGGCGCGGCTCTACGCCGAGGACCCGGCCAACGGCTTCCTCCCCTCCGCCGGGCGGATCGTCGCCTACGAGCAGCCCGCCGGCCCAATCGCCGTTCCTTATGCGCCCTATGGGACCAAAAGGAACGGCGATTCGGCGATTCGAATCGACAGCGGCATCGAGGCCGGGAGCGAAGTAGGCACCGACTACGACCCGATGCTGGCGAAGCTGATCGCCCACGCGCCGGCGCGCGAAGGGGCGCTGGCGGAGCTCGATCGCGCGCTCGCCGAGCTGGTGGTGCTTGGACCGGCGACGAATGCCGCCTACCTGCGGGCGCTGCTGGCGCGGCCCGAGGTGCGGGCGGGCGAGCTCGACACCGGGCTGATCGAGCGGCTGGGGGCCGAGGTCGCGCCGCCGCCGGCGGCGCCCGAGCTTGCGGCGGTGGCACTCGTCGAGATCCTCGGCCCTCCCCCATCCGACGACCCCTGGGACGCCCGCGACGGCTGGCGCCAGACGGGACCGGCCTGGGCCCGGATGCGGCTGGGCGGCCCCGAGGGCGACCTCGACGTGGCGATCCGCCCCGCGCGGTCGAGCTTTGTCCCCCATAGCGGGACAAAGCTCGACCACACCCGGTGGGAGTGGGAGTCGGACAAGGGCTCGGGCGCGTTCCGGGTCTCCGCTGCGGCAGCAGGGCCCGACGGCCTGGGGCTGGAAGTCGATGGCGTCCGCCGCCGACTGCGGGTCGAGCGCGACGGCGACGGGGTTTGGATCGTCGACGGACGCTCGGCGCCGGTGCGCTTCGTGCTGCTCTCGGAGGCAGGGACGCGAGGGGCGGGCGCCGGCGCGGGCTCGCTCGAGGCGCCGATGCCGGGAGTCGTCATCGAGGTCCGCACCGCGCCCGGCGCCGCGGTCGACGAGGGCGACGTCCTCGTCGTGCTCGAGTCGATGAAGATGGAGCTCTCGGTCCAGAGCCCGCGCGGTGGAGCGATCGCCGAGGTCATGGTGGAAAAAGGCGAGCGGGTGGCGCGGGGGCAGACGCTGATCGCCCTGGCTACCGAGGAGGAGTCCGGATGACCGAGTTGAGCAGCCACGCCCGCCCGGGGACGGGGGACTTCGAGCGCAACGAGACGGAGCACCGGCGGCTGGCGGCGGAGCTGGCGGAGCGCCTGGCACGGAGGGCCGGCGGCGGCGGCGAGAAGGCGCGAGAGCGCCACGCGTCGCGCGGCAAGCTGCTGCCGCGCGAGCGCGTCGACCGCCTCTGCGATCCCGGCTCTCCCTTCCTCGAGCTCTCGCCACTCGCCGCCGAGGACCTCTACGACGGCGCTGCCCCGGGCGCCGGGCTGATCACCGGCATCGCCCGCGTCCACGGCCGCGAGGTCGTCGTCGTCGCCAACGACGCCACGGTCAAAGGCGGCACCTACTACCCGATGACCGTCAAGAAGCACCTGCGCGCCCAGGAGGTCGCTCTCCACAACAACCTTCCCTGCGTCTACCTCGTCGACTCGGGTGGCGCCTTCCTGCCGCTCCAGGACGAGGTCTTCCCCGACCGCGAGCACTTCGGCCGCATCTTCTTCAACCAGGCGACGATGTCGGCGCGGGCGATCCCCCAGATCGCGGCGGTGATGGGGTCCTGCACCGCCGGCGGCGCCTACGTGCCGGCGATGAGCGACGAGACCGTGATCGTCCGCGACCAGGGCACGATCTTCCTCGGCGGCCCGCCGCTGGTGAAGGCGGCGACCGGGCAGGAGGTGAGCGCGGAGGAGCTCGGCGGCGGCGAGCTGCACGCCCGCACCTCCGGCGTCGTCGACCACCTGGCCGAGGACGACGAGGAGGCGCTGCGGATCGTGCGGTCGATCATCGCGACGCTGCCGGCGAAGCCGGCGGCGCCCTGGGCGCGGGCGCCGGTCGAGGAGCCCGCGGTCGACCCGGCCACCCTCTATGGCGCCGTCCCGCCCGACAGCCGCACGCCGTATGACCCGCGCGAGATCGTCGCCCGGATCGTCGACGGCAGCCGCATGCACGAGTTCAAGGCCGAGTACGGGACCACGCTGGTCTGCGGCTTCGCCCGCATCCACGGCCACCCGGTCGGGATCGTCGCCAACCACGGCATCCTCTTCAGCGAGAGCTCGCTGAAGGCGGCGCACTTCGTCGAGCTCTGCGACCAGCGCCGGGCGCCGCTGCTCTTCCTCCAGAACATCTCCGGCTTCATGGTGGGGCCCGAATACGAGGCCGGCGGCATCGCCAAGGACGGGGCGAAGATGGTCGCCGCGGTGGCGACGGCGCGGGTGCCGAAGCTGACCCTGATCGTCGGCGGCTCCTTCGGCGCCGGCAACTACGCCATGTGCGGCCGCGCCTACTCCCCCCGCTTCCTCTGGATGTGGCCCAACGCCCGCGTCTCGGTGATGGGCGGAGAGCAGGCGGCGACGGTGATGAGAGAGGTCGGCCGGCCCGAGACCGGCGCCCAGCTGCGCGAGCAGTACGAGCGACAGGGCAGCCCCTACTACTCCACCGCCCGCCTCTGGGACGACGGCGTCATCGACCCGATGGACACGCGGCGAGTCCTCGGCCTGGCGCTCGGCGCCTGCGCGAACGCGCCGCTGGAGGAGCCCGCCGCGCCGGTGTTTCGGATGTAAGAGCTTTTCCGATGTAGAAGCGACGCGTCGCCCGGACGCCGCTCCACCCAGCTTGCACAAGGCGGTTGGTCTTTCGAACCCGAGCGGGAACCGGATGAGCCGGTGAAAGCCGCTGAGATCCGGGACGACGCGCCGCCTCCGATTACTACCCCGCTCGATGCTTTTTACCGCCCATGGCGGGGCAAATGCATCGAGCGGCGCGATCAGGCGCCGAAGAAGCGCAACCGGCGGCCAACCGCCTTCCGCTCGGGCTGTGCAGGGCCTTTCAGATCGCCCATCGATAAGGCTGACCGCACGGGCGGTCGGCCTGGTAACGTCTGGCCCGGTGGAGGCTGTGCGCTGGCATGCAGCTGGTGATCTGCGGCTCGACGAGGTCGAGCTGAGGCTGCCGCTCGGCCCGGGAATGGTCGAGGCGGAGGTGAGCCGCACCGGCATCTGCGGGTCCGACGTCGCCGAGTTCCGCCAACCCTTCGCGATCAGGCCGGGCCGAGCGCATGCCCTCACCGGGCAGCAGCCCCCGGTCACCCTGGGCCATGAGTTCTCCGCCACCGTCGGCGCCGTCGGCGAAGCTGTCACCGAGGTGAAGCCCGGCGACCGGGTCTCCGCCGACGCCTGCTGGCGCTGCGGCCGTTGCGAGGCCTGCGTCTCCGGCCATTACAACCTCTGCCGCTACGGCGGCTCGATCGGCCTCGCCTCCGATGGCGCCTTCGCGCCGCTGGTCCGCTTCCCCGCCTACTGCGCGGTGCCGCTGCCCGACGAGGTCTCCGACGACGTCGGCGCTCTGCTCGAGCCGCTGGCGGTCGGCCTCCACGCGCTCGACCGCGGCGCCGCCCGGGCCGGCGATCAGGTCGTGGTCATCGGCTACGGCCCGATCGGCGCCTGCACGGCGCTGGTCGGACGGGCGCTGGGGATCGAGGTCCTCGTCTCCGAGCCGCATACCGGCCGGCGGGCGCGCGCCGAGGCCCACGGCTTCGCGACCTACGAACCCGAGGGCGAGGTTCGCGAGGTCGCCCGCGACGTCCGCCGCCTAACCGGCTCCGGCGCCGACGTCGTCGTCGACTGCAGCGGAGCCGTCCCGGCGCTGGAAGCGGCGCCGGAGATGACCAAGCGCGGTGGCCGGATCGTGATCGCCGGAATCCCCAAGCAGCCGGTCCCGGTCGACGCCGGGCGGATGGTCCTCTTCGAGCGCTCGTTGGTGGGAACCCTCGGCTACGCCAACGACCTACCGCGGGTGGCGGCGATGATCGCCGGCGGCAACCTCAGCCCCGAGGTGATGATCACGCGGCGGATCTCCCTGGCTGAGACGCCGGCCGAGATCGCCCGCCTGGCCGAGGACCCCGGCGACGACGTCAAGGTCCTGGTCGAGGTCGGCGCGTGAATCACCCCCCCTCGCAGCGCTGTTCCTTTTGGCCCCTATCCCGCCATCGGGCAGAGCGGAGGATGGCCGGATGAGCCCCGCGTCGACGAAGGTCGTCGTGGCGATGCCCCACATGGGCGTCTCCGTGGAGGAGGGCACCGTGATCGAATGGCTGAAGGCCGTCGGCGAGGAGGTGAAGGCCGAGGAGGCGATCTGCGCGATTGCCACCGACAAGGTCGACACCGAGGTCGTCGCTCCCGCCGACGGCGTGCTGGCCAAGCAGCTGGCGGCCGAGGGCGAGTCGGTCGCCGTCGGCGAGCCGCTGGCCGAGCTCGCGGTCGGCGGCGAGGCCGCCGCGACCCTTGCCGAAACCGGCGATGGGGAGCCCGCTCAGACTGCGGAGGGCGACGCCCCTACCGCCGAAGCCCCCGACGACGGCTTCGGCGAGCCGGCCGCTCCGGAGACTTCCTCCCCAGCTCCAAAGACGGCAAGCAACGGTGCCTCCTCTCCCGCCACCGGTGCCGGGCTCGCCGAGCGCGCCGCCGCCGGCCGCGACCAGCACGGTCGTTTCGACCCTGCCGTCGCGGCCGAGGCGGCGGTCAGCGCGCCGCGCTCCGGCAGGGTCGCCTCGCCGGTCGCCCGGCGGATGGCTGCCAAGCACGGGATCGACCTCGAGGCGGTCGAGGGCTCAGGCCGCGGCGGCCGCATCCGCAAGTCGGACGTAAAGCAGGCGATCGACTCCGGCGCGGTACAGGCGAGCGGCGCCCAGGTCCCAGGAGCGGGCGCCCGGACCCCGACCCCTGGCCCCGGCCCCGCACTCACCGCCGACGGCCTGCCGGCCGGCTACGAGGACGTCCCCCACGAAATCGTGCCGACGACCCGCGTGCGCCAGGTCATTGCCGAGCACATGATCCGCTCGCGCCAGACGGCGGCGCACATGACGACCGAGGTCGACGTCGACCTCTCCGCCGTGATCCGCGCCCGCACCGAGTTGAACCAGGCGCGCCTCGCCGCCGGCGCCTCGAAGCTCTCCTTCCTCCCCTTCATCGCCCGCGTCGCCTGCGTCTCGCTCGGCGAGCACCCCGACCTCAACGCAACGTTCCTCGGCGAGCGCACTGTTCACTGGCAGGCGATAAACCTCGGCGTCGCCGTCGACACCCCGGAGGGCCTGCTGGTGCCGGTCGTCCGCGGCTGCGAGCGGCTCACCGCACCGGCGATCGGCGACGCGATCGTCGACCTCGCCGAGCGGGCCCGCAGCCGCAGGCTCGTCCCCGACGACCTCGCCGGTGGCACCTTCACGCTGTCCAACCCCGGCTCGGTCGGCGCCGTCTCGGCGCCGGCGATCATCAACCAACCGCAGGTAGCGATCCTCGGCGTGCCGACGATCCAGCGCCGCCCGTGGGTGATCGCCGACGAGTACGGCCAGGAGGCGATCGGCATCCGCTCGATCCTCCGCCTCGCCGTCACCTTCGACCACCGCGCCGTCGACGGCGCCGCCGCCACCCGCTTCGCCGTCGCCGTCAAAGACCGCCTCGAGGATTGGTCCCCCGAGGCCTACACCTAATCCGGGCCGGGCGGACGCGCGGGCGACCAGGGGGCGACGATACCTGCGTTTTACATCTCCTGGATGTAAAACGCAGGTCTCGTCCTAGAGGGCCAGGAGCTCGCGGGCGGCCTGCTCGATCTGCCCGGTGCTGGGGATGACCAGTTGCTCGAGGTCGGGGCTCTGGGGGATCGGGGTGTCGAGGGCGCCGAGGCGCCAGATGGGGGCGTCGAGGGAGAAGAAGGCGGCCTCCTGGATGCGGGCGGCGATCTCGGCGCCGGGGCCGGCGGTCCGCACGGCCTCGTGGACGACGAGGGCGCGGCCCGTCTTCTCCACCGAGGCGACAATGGTCTCCATGTCCAGCGGGACCAGGGTCCTGGGGTCGATCACCTCGAGCTCGATCCCGTCGGCGGCGAGCCTCTCCGCCGCTTCGAGCGCTCGCGGCACCATCAACCCCGTCGCCACCACGGTCACCTGGCCGCCCTCGCGGCGCACGGCGGCCTCGCCGAACGGGACGAGGAACTCGGGGTCCTCCGGCACCGGGCCCTTCACCCGGTACATCCCCTTGTGCTCGAAGAAGAGCACGGGGTTGGGATCGCGGATCGCCGTCTTCAGCAGGCCCTTGGCGTCGGCCGGGGTCGCGGGCAGCGCCACTTTGAGCCCCGGGAAGTGCATCCCCAGCGCCTCCAGCGACTGCGAGTGTTCGGCGCCGACGCCGCCGAGGACGCCGGTGGGCAGCCGCAGCACCATCGGCACCGATAGCTTGCCGCCGTGCATGTAGCGCCACTTGGCCATCTTGTGGAAGACCTCGTCCCCGGCAATCAGCATGAAGTCGGCGAACTGCAGCTCGGCGATCGGGATCGTCCCGGTCAGCGCGGCGCCGACGGCGGCGCCGACGATGAAGGTCTCGTTCAGCGAGGTGTCGCGCACCCGGGTGGCGCCGAACTCGTCGTAGAGGCCGCGGGTCACGCCGAAGACGCCGCCCATCCTGCCGACGTCCTGGCCCAGCATCCAGACGCGCTCGTCGCGGCGCATCTCCTCCGCCATCGCCTGGTTGATCGCCCGCGCGTAGCCGAGCTGGGGCGCCGTCTCGGCCGCCTCGGTCTGGATCGCGGCGCTCACGGCGCGCTCTTCTGGAGATCGTCCTCGACCCAGACTCCCTCGGTGAGGACATCCTTGCCGCCTGCCGGCATCGCCAGGACCTCCTCCAGCGCGGCGTCGGCCTCGTCCCTCGCCTCCGCGTCGATGCGGTCCGCCTCCTCCGCCGGAACCCGCTCGCGGAGGATCTTCAGCGGGTCGTTGGGGACGTCGAGGCCGTCGACCAGGTCCTCGCGGTAGCTCTGTTTGTCGCCCTCGTAGTGGCCGCGGACACGCAGCGTCTTCGCCTCGATCAGGGTCGGCCCCTCGCCGCCGCGGGCGCGGGCGACTGCCTCGAGCGTGGCCTCGCGGACGGCGAGCGCGTCCTGGCCGTCGACGATCACGCCGGGGACGCCGTAGGCGGCGGCGCGTTCGGCGATGTTCGCGGTCGGGCTCTGCTCGGAGATCGGCACCGAGACCGCCCAGCCGTTGTTCTCGCAGATCCAGACCAGTGGCAGCTTCCAGACGGAGGCCGGCAGCGCCGCCTCGTGCCAGGTGCCGCGGGCGGAGGTGCCGTCGCCGAAGAAGATCGCCACGACCTTGTCGGTGCCGAGCATCTGGGCGGAGATGCCAACGCCGGCGCCGAGCACGAAGCTGGAGCCGACGGTCCCGCCCTGCCCCATCACGCCGATCTCTGGGTCGACGAAGTGGATAGTGCCGCCGCCCTTGCCGCCGACGCTGCCGCCGGTGCGCCCGAAGAGATCGGCGAGCAGGGTCACGGGCGACATCCCCTTTGCCAACGCGTAGCCGAGCCCGCGGTGGGCGTAGAAGAGGTAGTCGTCGGAGCGCAGCGCCGAGACGGCGCCGGCCTGGATTCCCTCCTGCCCGAGTCCCGGGTGCCAGAAGCCGCCGAAGCCGTGCTCCTCGATGTGGCGGTTCAGCAGCAGCTCGAGCGCGCGAATGCGGGAGACATTGCGGTAGAGGTCGAGCACCTCGGCCTCTCCGGCGCCGCCGCCCGTCTCCGATCCGCGTTTCGCCCGCGTGCTCACTCGTTCCCCAATTCCTTCGATCGCAACTGACCGTCCGTACGGTTAGTCTATAGCCATCGTGGATGGGGAGCTAGGACAGAACGAGGCGCCTTGGGACTCGGCCGAGCGCCGACTGGTCGAGGTCTCCGTCGAGGGCCACGTGGCGCTGATCTCGCTCGCCGACCCGGAGCGGCGAAACATCCTCGACATCCCCCTCGCCACCGCCTTGCGCGAAGGCGCCGAGCAGGTCGCCGCGATCGACGACGTCCGCTGCGCCGTCCTCACCGGCTCCGGCACCGTCTTCGCCGCCGGCGCCGACCTGAAGGAGATCGCGGCCAATAGCGCCGCCGAGAACCTCGTCTACAACCGCCGGCTCCGCGCCGCCGTCGACGCTGTCGCCTCGCTCCCGGTCCCGACGATCGCCGCCGTCAACGGCCACGCGATCGGCGGCGGCCTCGAGCTCGCCCTCGCCTGCACGATGCGGATCGCCGGCGTCGAAGCGAAGCTCGGCCTGCCCGAGGCCCGGCTCGGGATCATCCCCGCGACCGGCGGCCTGGCCCGCCTGCCGCGGCTGATCGGGACCTCCCGCGCCGCCCGCCTGCTGCTGACCGGGGACCTCGTCAGCGCCGCCGAAGCCGAGGCGCTCGGCCTGGTCGACTTCACCGTTCCCGACGGGGAGGCGCTGACCCAGGCGATCGAGGTGGCGGCGCGGATCGCCGCCGCCGCGCCGCTCTCGACCCGGGCCATCGTCGACTCCCTCCGCGCCGACGCCGCCCTCTCCATCGCCGACGCCAACGCCCGCACCGAAGAGCGGCTGACGAAGCTCCTGGAATCGGACGACCGCCACGAGGGCGCCCGCGCCTTCCTCGAGCGCCGCGACCCCGAGTTCAGCGGCAGCTGATGGCCCTCCCGCGCTCCGCCGACCTCGGCCTCAGCGACGAGCAGCGACTGCTGCGTCGCACCGTTCGTGAGTTCGCCCATAACGAGGTCGCTCCACTCGCCCACGAGATCGACGTCGAGCAGCGCTTCCCGCGCGAGAGCTGGGAGAAGGCGGCGGAGCTGGGGCTGCTCGGGGCGACGGTCCCGAGCGAGTTCGGCGGCGCCGGCCTCGGCCTGACCGAGCTCTGCCTGATCGGCGAAGAGCTGGCCGCCGTCTGCGTCTCCACCGCCGCGACCGTGCTGCACCAGGCCGACATGGTCGTCGGCCGCATCGCCGCCCACGGCAGCGCCGAGCAACAGGAGCGGCTGCTGCCGGGGCTGATCGACGGCTCGATGATCGGCTGCCTGGCGATGACCGAGCCCGAGGCCGGCTCCGACGTGATGAGCATGCGGACACGGGCCGAGCGGGTCGACGGCGGCTGGCGCCTCAACGGCACCAAGACCTTCATCACCAACGGGCCGGTCGCCGACCTGGCGCTCGTCTACGCACGCACCCCGCTCAGCGACCGCAGCCTCGGCCTCTTCGCGATCCCCACCGACGCCCCCGGCTTCTCCCGCGGTCGCAAGTTCTCGAAGATGGGATGGCGCGGCTCGCCGACCGGCGAGCTGCTGCTCGACGACTGCGAGGTCGGCGACGACGCACTGGTGGGGGCAGATGACGGTGGCCGCGCGATCCTCCTGCACGGGCTCGACAGCGAGCGGGTGCTGTTGGCGGCGGAGTCGGTCGGGCTCGCCCAGGGAGCGCTGGAAGCGGCGCTGACCTACGCCGGCGAGCGGCGCCAGTTCGGCAAGCGGATCGGCGACTTCCAGCTGATCGGCGCCAAGCTCGCCGACATGTTCTCCGAGACAGAGGCCTGCCGGGCGCTGACGCGGACGATCGCCGCCCGCCTCGACGCCGGCGAGAGCGACCTGCGCAGCCTCGCCTCCGCCTGCAAGCTGTTGAGCGGCGACGTGGCGATGAAGGTGACGACCGAGGCCGTGCAGGTGCTCGGCGGCTACGGCTACATCGACGAGTTCCCGGTCGAGCGCTACATGCGCGACGCCAAGCTGATGCAGATCGGCGGCGGCACCGCCGAGATCCAGCGCTTCATCATCGCCCGCGAGCTGCTGGCATGAGTGCGGCGACTGCCCCGACGGTTAGCCTCGCGCCCTGATGGCGACGATTCGCAAAAGCCGGCGGGGGGCGATCCTCCAGTGCTTCACCGAGATGGTCGCCGAGCGCGGTTACGACGAGGTCAGCGTCCGCGACGTCGCCGAGGCGTTGGGGATCAGCAAGGGGACGATCCTCCACCACTTCCGCAGCAAGGAAAGCCTGCTCGAGGAGCTGCATGGCGACTACATGCGACGCCGCCTCGCCGAGGCGAATGAATTCCTCCCCGCATTCGACGATCCGGTCGACCAGCTGCAGCTGATCGTCTACCAGCTGATGATCTCCCAGCAGGACGATCGCGCCGCCACCGTAGCCTTCGCCCGCGAGATCGTCCGCTTCGCCGCCGAGGACGTGATGTCCGACGTGCGGGCGATGCGCAACGAGTACTCGAGCCTGGTCACCGACATCATCCGACGCGGCGTCGACCTGGGGGCCTTCGCCGACGTCGATCCCTCGCTGGCAGCGCTGCAGCTGTTCGGGATGTGCAACTGGTCCTGGACCTGGTTCGAGCCAGACGGCCGCTGGTCGGCGCGCCAGATCGCCGACGACTTCTGCCGGACCCTGATCGGCGGCCTCTCGCGTCACGGCAGGCCGAGGGAACTGCGTGGCGAGGAGCTGGCGCAGGCGGTCGTCGACGCGATGAAGGCTCACCAGGCCGACGAACCGACGGCCGCGGCGACGACGGGGCGCGGCGCCGATCCTCTGCCCTGAGGCCCGAAGACGCCGGGTAGGGCCTGACAACTGGAACGAGATCCCCGTTTAAACGGGGAAGCGGTCGGGAGGCCGGCCGGGAGTCCAGTCGAAAGGGAGAGAAACCATGGTTGGTGCGCTGATTGCAGCTCTGATCCTGATCGCCCTCATCCTCGTCCTGCTCAAGGTCGCCGTCGCCGGAGGGATCCTCGGCCTGATCGCGCTCGTCCTGCTGATCCTGCTTCTGCTCGGGCGGCTCTAGGCGAGGCCGGTGCCGCAGACTGGATCAGCCGTGCTCGAGTCGACTTCGAAAGGCCGCCGCCGGCTCGACGGCGGCACCGAGGGAGGTGGCGCGCTGGACGAGGTCGCGATCGGAGGTGACGACCGTCACCTCATCCTCGGCGAGCCAGCCCTCCAGTCGGCGCACGATCTCGCCGTCGGCGGAGTTCGGGCCTTGCTCCGGCGCCCAGCCGATCTCCACGACCTCGGAGTGGAGCGGCGGCGACGGCGGCCCCTCGAGGATCACGGACACCTCTTCGCCGCTCTCCCTGGCCCAGTGCTCGAGCTGGTCGAGCAGGCGCTCCGTCGCCCCGCGCCGGTCCCGCCACCAGCCGTCCGGCCGGCACCCGATCACGTTCATCGCATCGACCACGCGCCGCATCTCTCGATTGTGCCGGAGCCGATGATTCCGCCGCCATCCTCCGATCTCGGTTTACTGCCGCCCGTGAGCCGATCGAAAGAGCTCAGAGTCCCACCACTTTCAGAGCTGCACTCGCGGCGCGGCGAGAAGTGGGCGGGGCACGATCCCGACGTGATCTCGATGACGATCGCCGAGATGGACTTCGAGGTTGCCGCGCCGATCACCAAGGCGCTCAGGGCGGCGGTCGATCGCAGCGACTTCGGCTACGCACCGGCCGGCCCGGTGGGGATGAACGAGGCGCTTGCCGGGTTCGCCCGCCGGCGCCTCGACTGGGAGATCGATCCCGAGCAGGTGACGCTGGTGCCCGACGTCGTCGTCGCGATCGTCGAGTCCTGCAAGGCGCTGCTGCGCCCGGGCGATGCGATCGCCCTGGCCACGCCCGCCTATCCCCCGTTCTTCGCGGAGCTGCCCCGGGCGGGGTTCCGGCTCGCCCAGCTGCCGACCGACCGGCGCGGAGATTTCGCCCTCGACGACCTCGAGGCCGCGCTGCGCGCCGGCGCCAGGGCGCTGATCCTGGTCAACCCGCAGAACCCCAGTGGCCGGGTGATCCCGCGCTCGGAGCTCTCGCGGATCGCCGAGCTCTGCGCCGAACACGAGGCCTGGGTGCTGGCCGACGAGATCCACGCCCCGCTGGTGCTGCCCGGCGCGACCCAGACGCCGTGGCTGGAGGTGTCCGACGCCGCCCGCGAGTTCGGCATCTGCACCTTCTCGGCCTCGAAGGCGTTCAACCTCGCGGGCCTCAAGGCGGCGCAGCTGGTAACCGCCTCGCCGCGTGCGCGCGACGCCGCGGAACAGCTCGGCCGGCTCTCCTCGCTGGCCGGCCTTTTCGGCGTGATCGCCTCCGAGGCCGCCTTCGGCGACGGCGACGAGTGGCTCGACGCGGCGCTCGCCCAGCTCGCCACCAACCGCGAGCAGCTCGCCCAGCTCCTGCGGGAGCAGTTGCCGGAGATCGACTGGATGCCGCCCGAGGGTACCTATCTCGCCTGGCTCGACTGCCGCGGCCTGGAGCTCGGCGAGGACCCTGCCGCGCGCTTCCTCGAGCGCGGTCGGGTTCGCCCTCAGCCCGGGGCCCGCCTACGGACCGGCCGGCGCCGGCTTCGCCCGGCTGAACTTCGCGACGAGCCCGGAATTGCTCACCGAGGGGGTGCTTCGACTTGCGGCGGCAGCGCGGTAGCGTCGAAGTTCGGAGACCCCTTGATTGAGGAACCATCCATGCGGGCAGGAGTACTGAACCTCGAGGTCGCCGAAGACGGCGGCCGCCGCGTGATCCGGCTCAGCGGCGAGTTCGATCTGGCCAACGCGAGCAGCCTCGAGGCCGAGCTGGAGCGCGCGCTCGGGGGCGCCGATGGCGATGGCGGCGGCGGCGAAATCGTCGTCGACATGGAGCATCTGAGCTTCATCGACTCGACCGGGATCGCCGTATTGATCCGGGCGGTGGGTCACGACGGCGAGGGCCGTCGGCTGCGCTTCGTCCCCAGCAAGGGCCTGGCCGTGCAGCGAGTCCTCAGGGTGACGGGCCTGGAGGGGCGCCTCCCCTTGCTTGATCCGCCCGCCTAGGGGATCGGGCCGGCGGAGCCGGCCTCCAGCTCGAAGATCTTGAAGTCGCGGCCGATCACCGGCTGGGACACGTTGTGGATCGGGGTCGAGCCGATCTCACCGCGCGGCGAACCATCGTGGGCATGGCCGTGGAGCACCAGGTCGGGACCGTGCTCGAGGATCGGCGCCGCCAGCCGGTCGCTGCCGAGGAAGGCGAAGATCTCCGGCGGCTCCCCCTCCAGGGTCGCCTCGACCGGCGAGTAGTGGAGGAGGACGATGCGTACCGCGCAGGTGGCGATCTCCCGCAGGCCGGCGTCGAGCGCCTCCACCTCGGCATCGGTCTCGGCGTAGACGGCGCGCAGCGAGGGCTCGCCGAAGTCGGGCAGCTGCCGCGGCGCGAAGCCGCCGACGAAGCCCTTGACGCCGACGATGCCGACCTCGTGGCCGTCGATCTCACGGGTGACGGCCTGGCGCTCGAGCACCTCGACGCCGGCCTCGCGCAGGCGCTCGAGCATCTGCTCGGCGACGCCGCCGTGCCAGTCGTGGTTGCCGAGCACGGCGATCACCGGAACCGAGGTCGCCGCCGCCGCCTCGCAGACGATCTCCGCCTCCTCGAGCGTCCCGTGAGAGGTGAGGTCGCCGGCGATCAGCGCCAGGTCGGCCTCGCCGTCGAGCGCTGCGAAGGAGGCCACGACGGCCTCCCGGTTCCCCCTGCGGCAGTGGATGTCGCCCGTGGCGGCGATCCGGATTGTCGCCCCGTCGGACGGTTGAGACCTCGGCATGGCGGCTCCCCTACCCGGACGCCCAGAAGAGATGCAAATCGGCCCGGTCGGGTACGAGCGAGGGCGATGCCCGACGCCCTGACCGACAGCCTCAAGAAGGCGACGGCGGCGCTGGAAGCCGCGCGCGTGCCGTACCTGCTCGGCGGCGGCTTGGGCTGCTGGGCCCGCGGTGGGCCGCCCTCGAGCAACGACATCGACCTGATGCTGCGACGCGAGGACGCCGAGCGGGCGCTGGAGACCCTTGGGCGAGCCGGGATGCGAACCGAAAAGCCGCCGGAGCAGTGGCTCTACAAGGCCTGGGACGGCGACGTCCTGATCGATCTGATCTTCGAGCCCTCCGGGGTTCGGATCACCGACCAGGTGCTCGAGCGCGGCGAGGACCTCAGCGTCGCGGGCATGTACATCCGGGTGATGAACGTCGACGACATCTTCGTCACCAAGCTGCTGGCGATCGACGAGCACGGGGTCGACTACACCAGCCACCTGCAGATCGCCCGCGCGCTGCGCGAGCAGATCGACTGGCCGGCCCTGCGGCGGCGGACCTCGGAGAGCCCCTTCGCCCGCGCCTTCTTCACGATCGCCGACGGCCTCGGGATCAGCCTTGAGGAGCGAGCTCGCGAGGCTCGGCCTCCGTCGAGCTGAGTGCCGGCGCCCGCGCGCCCCCGGAGAAGTCCATCGCGTCGTCGATCGGGGCAGTTGCGCTGCAGGTGGCAGCCGGCGTCGATCCCGAAGGGGTCGGCGCCGATACGTCTCGTCTCCCTCCGGCGAACGTGAGATGGTCGGAATAGCTCGAAGCCACACGACACACGAGCCAAATGCGTCCCAACCAAAGGAGAGAGTGTGGAAGTCAGAGGAGAATCACGCGCGATGTTCGCCGCGATCCTGTTGGTGATCGCGGGAGTCCTCAACATCATCTACGGGATTGCGGCGATCGCCGACGCCAATTTCTTCGTCGAAAACACCCGCTACGTGTTCTTCAGCCTCCATGCCTGGGGCTGGATCACGCTGCTGATCGGCATCCTCCAGCTGAGCGGCGGCTTCTCGCTGTTCGCCGGCAACGTCTATGGCAGGACGATCGGCATCGCCGCGGCGAGCATCGGTGCGATCGAGGCGTTGCTGGCGGTCGGCGGGACGTTCCCGTTCTGGTCGCTGGGGATCTTCGCCCTCTGCGTGATCGTCATCCACGGCCTCGTTGTCTACGGGGAGCCGGTCCAGCGAGAGCCCCTGCAGCGGCCCTAGCCCCGAGCCGGCAGCGAACTGCATCAAGTCGACGTCCTGCCAGGACTGAAACTTGATGCAGTTCGGGGCCTTGGCCTATCCCCCCGCTCCCGAGTAGCGGAGCGAGCCCGGCGTGTCGAGCTGCTCGCCGGTCTCCAGCAGCGTCTTCAGGCCGGAGAGGATCATCGGCCAGCCGCCGTAGAGCTCGCTGTTGGCCTCCTCGCCGAGCCGGTCGTGGGTGACGGCGAGGCGGCAGGAGTCGCCGACCGGTTCGATCTCCCAGGTCACCCGCGAGGTCCCTTCGCGCTCGACGTCCTCGGTCCAGAGCGCTTTGAAGCTCTGCACGAGCCGCCGCGGCGGCTCGACCTCGAGGTTCTCGCCGCTGGCGATGTCGACCACGCCCGGAACTCCCGACCTGTACTCCGAGCCCTCGGTCCAGTCGGACTCGGTGCCGACGCCGAAGCTGTACTTCTTGCGCATCTCGCCGTCGGTGATCGCCTCCCAGAGGCGCTCCGGCGTGGTCTTGATGTAGATCTCGAACACGGTCATGCTGCCGCGCCCGCCGATCACGGTGTAGAGCTGGTCCTGGTTCATCGCTTCTCCTCCTCCTGCTCGATTTCTTGCTTGAGCTCGCTGAGCGCCGAGGCCCAGGGCTCCGCGTACTTGCTCACCCAGCGGTCGTAGACCAGCCGGATCGGGACGGGGTTGAGGAAGTGGAGCTTCTCGCGACCGCGGCGCCTGGTCGTGACCAGGCCCGCCTCCTCCAGCACCTTGAGGTGCTTCATGACGCCGAAGCGGGACATCGGCAGTCGCGCCTCCAGCGCGCTCAGGGTCTGTCCGTCCTGCTTGAACAGCTCGTCGAGCAAGCTGCGGCGGGTCGGATCCGCCAAGGCCCTGAACACCTCGTCCATGGCTGGATCATAGGTGACCCTTTAGTCACCTGTCAAGGGAGCCGGGCCGGGGATCGGGAGGCGGGGCTTACCCCCGGCCCTCCCACACCACCAGGCGTACGAAGAGAGGGAGCGGCCCGAAGGCCGCCCCCTCTCGCCGGCGGGTCGAGTCACCTAGTCCCTGTCGCCGCGGTCCCGCACTTCGTCGTACGGCTCGCGCGACCCGGCCTTGGCCAGGCCGCGGCTGATCATGTAGGCGGCGGCGACGATCGCGACGTAGAGCCACGCCTGCTTGGCGATGAACGAATCCGTCCCGGGCGCCGTGTCGCCGCCCTTGATCACCGCGGCGCTGATCAGGATCGCGGCGATGACGCCGACCATCGCCCAGAACTCGGTGGTCTTGAACGCCTGTTTCGTCTCGGTGCTCAGGCGCCGGGCGAGACCGCGCGTTTCGGCTCTGTCGGCGGAGCGCCCACCGGCACGACTGGTTGCTGCCTCCATCTGTGTTTCCTCTCTCTCGTTGTGCTTGGGGGCCCATCACCCACGCCCATGGGAAAGGCGAAGGATTGCGGTGCCCTGGGAATTCGGTGAGCGGGCGTAGCCCAGACTCCGCTCGCTCACTGAGCGCCGCGTACCCCTCGTTCCGCCGCCGCAAAACCGTGCCGCGACGCGCTCAGGCGGCCCGGTGTCGCAGTTTGTCTGCGGTGGTCCCACCGCGGTCGACGAAACGGGGATCCACGGCGGCCCGCCATTCCCCTCGTCGGCGCCGCAACCGCGGCCTTCGTCTTCGGATCACCAACACCGGGCGGGGCTCAGGCGCTGACGCCTGAGCGCCTGGCGCTGTCGATCTCGTTCAGGAAAGGGGTCAGGTAGCGGCCGACGATCTTGCCTTGGCGCTCGGGCCATGGCGGATCGACGTCGAAGGTCGAGGTTTCCCCGTGCCCGCCGCCGAGCCAGCCCTGCAGGTAGCGGGGCTCGCCGCCGGTCCAGAGGACGCCGCGAAGGAGGGGGTCGAAGGGGCGCGGCTCGACGTCGAGGCCGATTTCGGCAGCAATTGCTTCGGCGGCGGCGTCGGCCTGCTGAGTGGCGATGCCGCCCTGCTTGACCGGGAAGTTGGTGACGTCGCCGGCCGCGTAGATGCGGTCCAGTCCCCGCACCCGGCTGTGCTCGTCGACGACGACGAAGCCGTTCTCGTCGTGAGGGACCCCGCCGATCAGCCTGCCCTCCAAGCGCGGCAGGCTGACCACGGCGTCGACGTCGAGGTGATCTCCGGGCACGATCGAGAGCCGTCCCTGCTCGTACTTGACCGGGTGGGTGCCGGCAAGCACTTCGACCCCACGTTCGGCCAGCAGCTCGCTGACCTGCTCGCTGGCGCGCCGCCCGAATAGCTGCAGCGGTGCGTCCTCGGGGGTGACGACGGTCAGCGTCACGTCCTCGACGCCGGCCTTCGTCACCTCGGTGTCGGCGAGCAGGGCCAGCTCGTAGACGGGCAGCGCCCAGCTGTCGACCGCGGGCATCGTGAAGACGACGCTTCGCAGCTCTCCGTGCTGCAGCTTCCGAACCACGCGTCGGATCTCGGCCTCGTCGGCGATCCCCCAGAAGGTGATCGCGCCCGGGAGGGGCCACAGCAGTTGCGCGCCCGACGCGACCAGGACGTAGTCGTAGGGGAGCCTCTCGCCGTCGTGGGTCAGCGCCTCGCGCGCGGCGGGGTCGACAGCGCGAATGCTGCCGAGGCTGAAGGAGGCGCCGCAGCGAGGCGCCAGGTCGCCGAGGTCGTAGCGGGACACCCGCGAGGCGCCGTAGGGCTCGCCGACGGAGTAGGGGCGGTAGAGGAACTCCCGGCGCGGAGAAAAGATCTCGACGTGGACCGTGTCCCCGGCCAGGTCGTTGAGGGCAAGCGCTGCCTCGAGTGAGGCGACCCCGCCACCGGCTACGAGTACTCGGCTCTTCATCTTCGACCTCCGTTGACAGTCCAGTTCTTTCGCAGACTCTGGCGGCCGGGGCGCCGGCGGCCATCCGCGGATCGCCCTCGTCATGCGTGCGGCTTTTCACCGATGGCACGGCCTCGACGTCGCGTCCAGCCGAAACGGATAGTCCCCGTACAGTCGACCGATGCTCTACTTCAGCCACCCGGCCTGCCTGCAGCACGATCCTCGGGCCTACATGCCCTCCCACCCCGACACGCCGGAGCGTCTGGCGGCGATCGAAGCCGCTCTGGCCGAGCGCGAATGGCTGGGCTGGAAGCGGCGGCCGGCGCCGGCCGCCGAGGAGCG
This sequence comes from Solirubrobacterales bacterium, assembly GCA_036403715.1. Classification (GTDB taxonomy): domain Bacteria; phylum Actinomycetota; class Thermoleophilia; order Solirubrobacterales; family 70-9; genus VAYN01. The sequence continues at coordinate 27,059 of DASWQL010000046.1, read as the reverse complement.
TCAGCTCGAATTGATCCACACGGCCAGGCACATCGAGTCGATCCGCGAGCTCTGCCTGGCCGGCGGCGGCGCGATCGATGCCGACACCTTCGTCGGCGAGACGTCCTACCGGGCGGCGCTGCACGCGGCCGGCGGCGCCTGCGAGATGACCAGGGCTTTGCTCGCCGGCGAGGACTCGATCGGCTTCTGCGCGATCCGCCCTGCCGGACATCACGCCGAGCCCGACCGCGCCATGGGCTTCTGCCTGTTCGACAACGTCGCCGTCGCCGCCGAGCTGGCGATCCGCGACCTCGGAGCGGAGAAGGTGCTGATCTTCGACTGGGACGTCCACCACGGCAATGGCACGGAAGAGGCTTTCCGCCGTCGCTCCGACGTGCTCTTCGTCAGCATCCACCAGGCGGGGATCTATCCCGGCACCGGCGCCGCGACCGACGTCGGCGCCGAAGAGGGCCGGGGCTACACGATCAACCTCCCCGTCCCGGCCGGCTCCGGCGAGGATCTCTGGCTCTCCCTGGTCGAGCACATCGTGCTGCCGATCGCGACCTCTTTCGAGCCCGACCTGATCCTGATCTCGGCCGGCTTCGACGCCCACCGCGACGACCCGCTCGCCGACTGCCGGCTGGATGCGACGTCGTTCGCCAAGCTGGCCTGCCAACTGCGCGACACCGCCGCGCAGCTCGGTGCGCCGCTGGGGGCGGTGCTCGAGGGCGGCTACGACAAACGCTCTCTGGTCGAGTCGCTGCTGGCCACGATGGCCGCCCTGGGCGGCGAGGGCGAGGCGGTCTCTGCCGCCCCCGAGGCGACCCTCACCTCCCGCGCCGCAACCCACGTCGCGCCCTACTGGCGACTATGAGCGAATCGCGCCGAGCTCAGGCGTCGATCAGCCCCTGCGTGAGTGCGTAGCGGGTCAGCTGGGGACGGCTGCTGAGCCCGAGCTTCTGCTGGATGTGGGCGCGGTGGGTCTCGACCGTGCGGATGCTGAGGTCGAGCTGCTCACCGATCTCGCGATTGGTGTGGCCGAGCGCCATCAGGCGCAGGACGTCGGTCTCGCGGCGGGAGAGCGTAGGTCGCTCGTCCTCGTCGCCGTCCTTCTCCAACCCGGCCGCCACCGCGGGCGTGACGTAGCGCTCCCCGGCGGCGGCGGCGCGGATCGCCTCGACCAGCTCCTGGTGGGCGGCGTCCTTGAACAGGTAGCCGAGGGCACCGGCGTCGAGCGCCCGCCGCGCGAAGCTCGCGTCGCGCTCCATCGTCAGCAGCACGATCTGCGTGCCCGGTGCCCGCTCGCGCAGCTCCGGCACGGCGTCGACGGCGAGGCCGTCCGGCATGTTGACGTCGAGTACCAGGACCTGCGGCGAGCTGGAGTAGACCACCTCCTTGGCGGAAGCGATGTCGCCGGCCTCGCCCAGCAGGCGGATCCCCGAGTGCCCCTCGAGCAGTGCCTTGAGAGCGCCGCGGACGACCGCGTGGTCGTCGGCGAGGACGACCGAGATCATCGCTTCGGAGTCACCCTCGTCAGGCACCGAGTCAGCGTAATGGTCGCCCCCCGGTGGGTGCCGCCGTTCGATGTCGTCATCTCCGCGCGCCGACGAGCTCAGACGCCCGCCACTGCGGCGAGGTGAGCCTCGATCTGAGTCCCCGCCTCGCCCCGCACGATCCGGGCGGCGTCCTCGAGCGCGCCGACCGCCGCTCGGCGGCCGGTGGCTTCGACGAAGCGGCAGGCGGCATCGGCCTTGGGGCCGATCGAGTCGAGGTGGACCGCCTCGACGTCGGTGAGCATCAGCAGCAGGTCGACGTCGAGGCGGCGAGCCAGCAGCGCGGCGGTCAGGTCCTTGTCGATCACGGCCTCCACTCCTCGCATCCGGCCGCCGTCGTCGACCGTCACCGCGACGCCGCCGCTGACCGCGCAGACCACCAGCGCCCCGCTTTCGATCAGGACCCGAAGGCTCCGTAGCTCGGCCACCGCCTGGGGCTCTGCGCACGTCGAGTCGCCCCTCACCGAAGGAGCGGCGAGGGCTGGATCGTCGGGACTGACGACGATCTGAGGCAGGACGATGACCACGTCGCGCCCCGGCATGGCATTGCTGAGCGCCACCGCCAGCGAACCGGTCCGAGAGCCGTCGTCGGGGCTGACGACGAGCTCGTGCTCGCCCACGAGCGCCGCCAGGCCGACGGCTGCCAACTCGATCTGCTTCCCACTCAAGATCGCGAGTATCCGCATGATCGACAGCTTGGCGCAGGCGCGGCCGGCTTCCATCGGCCAAAGACCACAATCCCGCTTGCGGCATCCCACGCGGCCGGCCGTGGGACACTCGGACCGCGTCAACCATGCCGGGCAACCCGCAGATAACCGTCGTTCTTGCCGACGATCACAACCTGATCCGCGCCGGCCTGCGGGCGATGCTCGAAGCCGAGGACGACCTGCGGGTGATCGGCGAGGCGGCCGATCCCGTCGCGGCGAGAAAGCTGGTCGAGGATCGCCGGCCCGCCGTCCTCGTACTCGACCTGCAGATGCCCGGAGCCGAACCGCGTCGCGACGTGCCGCGGATGCGCGAGAGCGTCCCGGCGACCGCGATCGTCGTCCTCACCATGCGGGGCGATCCGCGCAGCGCCCGCGACCTGCTGCACGCGGGAGCCGCCGGGTTCGTCCTCAAGCAGGCAGCGGAGCGGCAGCTGACCGCGGCGATTCGGACCGCGGCCGACGGCGGCTCCTACATCGATCCCGAGCTGGGCGGCGCGCTCGCCAAGCTCGAGGCCGACCCGTTGCAGGAGCTGAGCGAGCGTGAGCTCGACCTGCTGCGGCTCGTCGCGCTCGGCCACACCAACCGGGAGATCGGCGAGCGGCTCTTCCTCAGCGTCAGGGCGATCGAGGTCAACCGGGCGAAACTGCTGGAGAAGCTCGGGCTCGAGTCGCGCCCGGAGCTGGTCCGCTTCGCGATCGCCAACGGAGTGCTCGAGCCCGGCGACGAGGGCGGTCCCTGAGCCTCAGCTCGGGCGCACCGGAAGCCGGGCGACGATCCGGGTGCCGTTCGCGGGCCCCGAGCTCAGCTCGAGCTCACCGCCGAGCAGCTCGACCCGCTCGCGCATCCCGATCAGTCCCCGGCCGCCGCGAACGGAGTCGGGATCGAAGCCCTCCCCGTCGTCCTCGACGACGATGCGAACTTCGTGGTCGACCAGCTTCGCGCTCAGCGCCGCCCGCGACGCGGAGGAGTGCTTGAGGACGTTGTTCAGCGCCTCCTGGACGAAGCGGTAGACGGCACGCTCCTCCTCGCCGGGCAGCTTCCGCGGCAGCTCGATCTCGGTCCCGATCTCGACGCCGCCGCGGGCCGAGCCGTCCTCGGCGAGGGCTTCCAGCGCGGCGGCAAGCCCGAGCTGCTCGAGCGAAGCGGGACGCAGGTCGTTGACCAGCCGGCTGAGCTCGTCGATCTGCGCCTCGAGGCGCTCGACGGTGTCCTCCGCCGCCCGCTCAATCCGCGCGGACCGCTCCGGCCCCTCGCCCTGGAGCGCGGTGGCGAGGGTGATGCGAATCGCCGCCAACCCCTGCAGGGCGTCGTCGTGCAGCTCCTGCGCCCAGCGCTCGCGCTCGCGCTCGCCCGCCTCCATCCGCTGCTGCAGACGCTCGGACTCGACGCTCTGCGCGGTCGCCACGGCCGTCGCGGCGCTGGCGGCGAACGCCTGCAGCAGGCGCAGGTCCTCCTGGTCGAATTCGGCGCCGCCCGCTTCGCGATCGAGCGCAACCAGCGCCCCCACCGAGTAACCGCGGAAGATCAGCGGCACGACCAGCGCCGTCTCGGCGCCGAGCTTCTCCCGCAGCCGCGCCTGCGAGGGAGGCGAGCCGCGCTCGAGCCGGCGGGCGCTCCGTTCCTCCATCGCCGCGCCGAAAACCTCGTCGTCGACCGGGATGTCGAGATCGTCGACGTCGTCGCTGAGCAGGCCCGCCCGGGCGGCGACGACGAGGCGGTCGCCGCGCCGCAGCAGCACCAGCAGCGCCCGCGCATCGACCAGCGCCCGCGCCCGCTTGACGATCAGGTCGAGCACCCGCGCGACGTTGGTCTCGCCACCGACGGTGCGGGCGATGTCGGCGGAGGTCTCGGCCCGCCGCAGAGCCTGCTCGACCTGGGTCTCGCGTTCGCTCAGGGTCGTGTAGAGGCGGGCGTTCTCGATCGCGATCCCGGCCCAGATCGCAAGCGTGCTCGCGGCCTCTCGATCGCCATCGTCGAACTGCTCCCCCCCTTGCTTCTCGGTCATGTAGAGGTTGCCGTAGGCCTCGCCGCGGATCTTGATCGGGACCCCGAGGAACGAATGCATCGGCGGATGTCCGGGGGGAAAGCCGTAGGCGTGGGGGTGCTGGTTGACGTCGGCCAGGCGCAGCGGCGCCGGGTCGCGGATCAGCTCGCCGAGCACGCCGCGGCCGCGCGGCAGGTTGCCGATCCCCCGCTTCGTCTCCTCGTCGATGCCGGCGTTGATGAAGCGCTCGAGTTCCTTGCGATCACGGTCGAGCACGCCGAGGGCGGCGTACTCGGCCCCGGTCAGCTCGCGCGCCGCCTCGACCACCGAGATCAACACCGCCTCCAGGTCCAACTCGGACAGAAGGGTGGTGCCGATGTCGATCAGTCGACGGAAGCGGGCTTCGCCCGAGCCGTCGTTCGGACGGTCAAGGGAACTCATCCTTCCAATATCTCACCGACTGCGAAACAGGGCATCACGCGGACGGATCCCGCCGGTCGCACATCCAGGCGCCGAGCGGGCGCCCGTCATATCTCTTGTGCTAGCGGCGGCCGCCGCCCTCCTTGCCCTTGCACGAGCTGGCGACGACCGGGCTGAACATCCTCGTCTTGCTGTTCTGGGCGGCCAGCTTGACGTTTGCCCTCAGGGTTGTGCTGCAGAGATTGCGGCTGTTGACCAGCAGGCTCTTCTCTCCGCCCTTCATCGAGAGCGTGAACTTCCGCACCGGCGCGTCCGGGATCAGCCGGAAGCTGTTCCTGATGCCGCCGTCCTTTGCGTCGATGCGTCCGGAGAGGACGACTTCGAACTCGCCGTTCAGCTTCGCCACCAGGTCCGGCAGCGGGTTGCTCGAGGAGCGCAGGTAGACCGGCCCCTGCAGCGGCTCGTCGAGCAGCGGCGTCACCGCCCTGGCGTGACCGTAGATCGACGCCGCCGGGCAGTTGTCCGCCTTGAACTGGACCCGGGTGCAGATCGTCCTGATGTGGTTCTGGGCCAGGAACTCCGAGTGCGGCAGGGTGACGATCGCGCGGGCGAGGTTGGCGTCGCCTTTGCGAGCGGTCAGCGTCGCCGTCAGCGCCTGGTAGTCGCCCCGCTCGGTGCCGCCCTTGAGACGGAAGCTGAGCTTCGGCTTGAACGGCAGGCTCGCGCAGCTCGCCGCCTGGAACGGGTCGCTGACCGTGAGCGGGTTGTCGTCCGCGGAGCTGGCGAAGTTCCCGCCCGACCCGGTGATCTGCGCCTCCACCGCCATGCGGTCGCAGCTGGTCGGGTTGAGGACGAAGTTCGGCCGGTCCATGTAGACGCGGATGTCCCGCAGGTGCAGGAGCACCCCCTTGAGGATGTGGGGGATCGGGTCCGAGCCCTGGGAGTCGACGTGGACCTGGGCGGTCTCGGGGTCGACCCGCATGGCCGAGCGGACGATCACGGTGCCGACGTCGAAGGGACCGACGACCGCGGGCGCGACGGTGGCCAGTGAGATGGGGGTGCCGTGGTAGGGCCCGGCGAGGTAGACCTTGCCGGGGGCGTGGGTCAGCACCGAGCCGACCCCGTAGCCGACCGAGGCGCGGCCGATCTGGCTCGCGGCAGGGCAGCTGGGGCTTTCGCGCTCGTCGAAGCCGGTTGCAGCGGCGGCGTGGGCCAGGGCGGCGTCCGAGCACTTGGGGATGCCGGCCAGCTTTGCCGAGACGCCCGGGGGGAGGTCGGCGGAGAAGTTGGTGATCTCCTGGTCTTCGTCGCTGCGCGACATCCGCAGGAAGAAGGGGCTGTAGGAGCCGGCGTCGTTGTTCAGCGTGCCGGCGTTCAGCTTCGGATTGAAGGGCGGGTTGCCGGCCGACGGACAGGAGCCGCCGCCGACGCCGTGTTCGATCAGGAAGTCCGAGCTCACGGGCGTCGGCACCGTCGAGGACCAGGGAGTCAGATCAGCCGTGGCAATGAAGGTGCCGCAGCCGGGCGGGGATACCAGCGGCGAGCGGGCGCCCTCGCGGAAGTGCACCCTGAAGTGCGAGAACGGCAGCTGCGGCAGGTCGTCGAAGGTGGTGACGATCTGCCCGGTCCGCGGGTCGGGCTCGACCTTGCCGGCGACCCTGACGACGACTCCGCGTTTCGGCACGCGGGCGACCATGTACATCGAGATCAGCGAGTCGAACGGGTTCTCGGCCCCGTGCTGGGGGGTCTTGGGATTATCCGGCTGGGCCAGGTAGATCGACCCCGTCGCCTGCTCTTGCAGCAGCGGCGTGTCTACTGCGACCGTGCCGAGCTTGGACGAGTTGGGGCAACCCTGCCCGGGCGCCGTGTCGGCCTGCTCGGCGGCGTACTGGCCCGGCGTGCAGACGCCGAGCCCCTCGCCCGCGGAGGGGTTCAACGACATTCCCTCGGGCAGCCGAACGACGGCCTTCTTCACCTGCGCCTGGGCGATCCCGTCGGGGTTCAGGAGGCCGTCGTCGGGGATGCTGAGTTCGAAATCGAGCCCGGTCGGGCTCTCGGCATTGCCGGTGGTCGGCTTCGCCGAGACGGTCGGCTGGAAGGGGACGCGCTCGCAGTGGGTGACGCCGGTCGGTTCGCCGCCGTTGTCGTGCGAGACGAAGGAATCGGTGTCGGTTTCGCCTTTCCACGACTCGACTTCGATGTTCGTCGTGAAGGGCCCGTGGGCGCAATCGACCGGGTTCGTCAGGAAGGGGACCAGCGGCGCGCCGCTGTGGCACGGCATCGGGGTACCGTCGCCGCACATGCCGAAAAGCAGGTTGCCGCGTTCGGGGTCATGGACGGGGCTGGCCGGGATGCCCCAGAAGGTGAGGCTGGTCGACGTCAGCGAGAGGGTCTCGTCGACGTTGTCGACGTGGACGTCGAGCCCGTAGTCGCCGTTGTCGCGGATCGTCGGAGTGACCAGCACCGGCACGATGAAGGCCCAGAACCCGAACAGCGCCGGCTGCCCCGGCGAGGGCGTCAGGTTGTAGATCGCCCCCGGGAGGTTGAAGTGGCTGCTTTCGAGGTTGATGCCGACGATCGCGGTCCCCACCTGAGCGCTGTCAGGGCAGGGCGAAAACGGCGTCGCGCTGAAGCTCGAGAGGCTGCAGCGCGGGGTCGCCAGCGGGTTGCCGACGAGGCCGGGCGGGACTTCGACCTTTACGTTGCGCAGGTTGGCGCCCTGGGAGATCGGCAGCCCGTTTTCGAAGCCGGGCGCCGGGTTCGGTTCGGTGTTGAGTTCGAAGCCGGTGCTGCCGCTGAACGGGTGGCCGCCGGCCTGCGTGAACGCTTCGCCCGATCCGTCGAGGACCGTGCCGTCGAAGGTTCCCGGGGCGACACCGAAGTCCGCCATCGCGTCCGAGGCCCCAAAGGCGGCGATCAGCAGCATTGCCGCGGCGGCGAGGGCAGCGGTGGTCCCGGCGAGTCTCATCCTCTTCTTCTCCTTGCTCATGTCGGTCAGCCGTTCCCGCGGGCCGTGTGCTTCTTGCCGTTGTGGCGCCTCTTGTGGTGGCGGTGGTGTCGATGCTTCTTGTGGTGTCGGTGCTTCTTGAACGTCACCGGCGGATCGTTCGCCCCGTGGAAGCCGGAGCTGGCCGGCGTCGGGTCGTCGGGGACGACCGGAGGCGGCTGGCAGGCGTCGCCTTCGCAGGCTGGCGGCGCCGGCGGCGGCGCGGTCATGCCGCCGCCGGCGCGGGCGTCGTAGGTATCGACGTTTTCGTCGTTGTCCCAGCCGACCAGCTGGTCACCAGTGACCAAGAACACGTCGTCGCCGCTGGGAGTGGCGTCGAGGAAGCGGGAATTGCCGTTGCCGGTGCCGCCGGAGATCAGGCTCAGCCTGCCGTCCTCATAGGAATAGACGTCGATTTTCCCGTTGGAATCCGCCGGCAGCAGGCCGCGGGCGGTCTCGAAGAACAGCTCGCCGTCATCGGAGACGTTGCGGAGCAGGTGGTTGAGCGGCATGATGGTGCCGTTTTCCTGAACGGCGTCGTAGCCGATGTAGCCGTTCTGGGGATAGGCGTCGGCGGCGCAGGAGGCGCAGCTGAGGATTCCGCTCTCGGCGTCGTAGAAATAGATCTCCGGTGCACCTTCGTTGTCGAACGCGGTCAGCCGGGCGCTCGAGCGGAAGCTCAGGAAGCGGCCGTCCTGGCTAACCCGCGCCGGCTTCATCCGCTGGGTGGCGACCGAGGATCCCTCCCAGGCCGACGAGTCGGAGCCGCTGAGCGCCCCGAGGAATTCGACTTTCGGCGCGGCGCCGGTGTCGTCCCAGAGGAAGAGCTTCGGCCCGGCGACCTGCGGGGCGCCGGCGACGATCTGGTTCCTGGCGACGAAGAAGACACGGCGGAGGTCGTCGCTCTTGGCCATCACGCCGCCCCATTTCTGGGCCCCGAAGTCCACTTCTGCCCCCTGCGGTTCGGCGGGGTCGTCGTCTTCGGAGAGAAGGGTCAGACGTGCTCCCGCCGGCGCGCCGAAGTCGTAGAGGTAGACATCCCAGGTGGTGTCCTGGTCGGCGTCGACAAGCGCGTTGCTGGTGGTGAAGATGAGCTTTTCCCCATGGGCCGCCTCAGCACCCTGGAAGGTGTTCCATTCCCCCGAGACGCCGCCGGGAAGCGTGCGCTCCGACGCCGTCAGCAGCGTCGTGCTGGTGCCGTTTTCCCGGACGTAGATCTGATTGGTTTCGGTCCCGGTGAAGAACATCCGCACGCCGTCGTCGGAGACCGCGTGGTCGATGCTGCCGCTAGGGCTACCGGCGAAGGAGCCGGCGCCCGCCGAGCCCAGCATCGGTTCTCCGGCAGGCGACACCGAGGCCAGGCGCAGTTCGCCGTCGACCCATTCGTAGGCGCAGGGGTAGAAGATGAATTCGGCGTTGCAGGGGGCGTCCGGCGTCAGCGGAGTCGGCGACTCGAAGAGGATGTGGCTCCAGTCCGCTGAGGCCCAGCCGAAGCCGCCGACGCTCGACCCTTCCGCCATCGTGCCGCTGAGGAGCTGGTAGGTCTTGGTTTTGTTGTCGCGCAGGTAGTAGTCGAGCCCTCCCGGCGCTCCCGGTTGAAGGGGGTTGAGGACCGACTCCTTCTGTTGGAGGTAGGCGTGGCTGAGGTCCTCCGAGTAGGCGTAGTAGCCGGCTTGGAAGTTGTAGAGGCCTCCGGAGGGAGTGATGCCTTCGGTCGACCAGCCGTTGGCACCGCGGTTGCTGAGGTAGGCGCTGAGCGAGCCGCCGTGGGCGGTCGGCTGGCCGGCGAAGCTGCCCTGCGAGAGGTAGACGACGGAGCTGCCGTCGGTCGACGCCATCGCGCCGGTGCTGAAGATGTCGCCGTTGTTCTTGTCGACGGGGGAGACCTGTTCGTAGCCGCGGCAGTCGGGCAGGCGGGCGGAGGACCCGGTCCGGAGCGCTTCGTTCGGACAGCTCTGAGGGCCTTCGGCGCCTGGAGCCGTGCGGAAGGTCTTGTCTTCGCCGGCGGTGGTCCCGGCCGCGTTTTCCGCGACGACGCGGTAGTGGTAGGTGGTTCCCGGCGTCAGCCCCGTGACTTCGTGGCTGACGAACTGCGCTTCGCCCCCGCTCCCCGCATCGGCGTCTTCGCTCGCGGGGACGCTCGACCCGTAGCTCGTGTCGGCTCCGTATTCGATCCAGTAGGTGGTGAGCGAGTTCCTTGGATTGACCCGCGCACCGAGCAGCGCCCCGGTCCCGTCCGCGAGTGCGAAGGCCGGAATCGTCTCCGCGGTCGGCGCGGCGGGATCGGTTTCGAAGCTCTCCGGGCCGGCGCTTACCTGGCCGCCGGCGTTCGACGCGTGGAGGGTCACTTCGTATGCCACGTTCGGCTGCAGACCTTTGGCGTTGGCCGAGACCTGGTGGCTCGATTCGTCGGCGGCGACGGTCCCGCCCTGCAGGCCGGGGCATTCCGGCGTGCATTCGAAGTGCCAGTCGACGTTGAAGGCCGGATCGGTTCCGCCCGGGTTGATCGTGCCTTCGAAGTGGGCGGTGGTCGTGCCGACGCTCGTCGGAGCTTCGATCGAGACCGTGGGATCAGCCATCGCTTTGGTCGTGAACTGCGAGTTCGGCACGGCCGAGATCGTCTGTCCGCCTTCGTTCGAGGCGACGAGACGGACGAAGTAGGTCGTGTTCGGCTGCAGGTTGGCGAGGTTGGTTTCGACCGCGACCGGGCCACTGCCGCTGCCGGCGCTCTGGTCGAAGAAAGGGCTGGTGTAGTTCCAGTTGGCCTCGTCGGCGGAGATCTCGAAGTGCCAGACCGTTTCCGAGGGCCCGCCGTTGGGGTCGACCGTGCCGGCGAGGTGGGCAGAGGTGTAGGAGACAGCGGTGGGCGATTCGATCGTCACCGTCGGCGGCGTGTCGGCGAGCGCCGTGGCGGCGCCGAGGGCGACGGTGAGCGCAAGCAGGAATCCCCCGAAGAGGCGTGCGCGGCGCGCGGTCGAGCGATCGCTCCATGCGGTGGCCAGGCGTCTCAACGTGACTATCTCCTTTTGTCCCGAGAGCCGATTCCCCGAGGTCCCCGTGGCGGCGACCCTCCCCTGGCTCATTTCCCAAAAACCGGTATGCAGTTGTTTCTTATTCCAGGCGCAAGACAAACATAAAAGTTTGTAAATGTCAACCGAGCTGGCTCGATATCGGGACAAAGCTGCTTAATGCAGGACTTTTCCGCCCTGTTCTAGCGACTCGGGAAGTTCGCCGCAACGGCGAATTTCCGTCTCCGTGTCACCGAATCGTGTTCAGGTTGCGTCAGGCCGATTCCGTTTCCGGCGGCTCGCTCTCGAGCCGTAGGCGGGCGCCATGCGGCAGCAGTTGCAGCAGGCCGAGGGCCGGCAGCATGAAGGCGAGGCACACTCCGAGCCGCCAGCCGCCCGCCTGGACCAGGGGGCCGGCGAGGGCGGAGCCGGCGGCGGTGCCGATCATCACCGAGAGGCTCAGCCAGGAGAACGCCTCGGTCGCGGTGCCGGCGGGAGCGACCTCGTGGGCGAGCTGGTTGCGGACGGTGACAAGTGGGGCAATGGAGACGCCGGCGAGGGCGGCGAGGACCAGCATCGCCGGCACCGACGGAGCCAGCAGCAGCGGCAGGCAGGTGAGGACCTGCAGGCCCCTGAGCCGGTCGAAGGCCCGCAGCGGCCCGCCGAGGCGGTCGGGCCGCGCCCCGTAGAAGATGCCCCCGGCGGCGGAGCCGAGCCCCAGCGCCGCCGCGCAGGGGCCGCCCAGGGCGGAGCTTCCGTGGACGACGCCGAACGCCGGCAGGGCGACGTCGAGGGCGCCGAAGGTGCCGCCGATCGGGACGCCGGCGAGAATCAGGAGCCGCAGCGGCGGCGAGGAGAGGACGCCGGCACGGCCGCGCTCCCGCGCCGCCGGGTGGCCGTCGCCGCGGCTGACCGGCAGCGCCGCGAACCAGAGGGTGCCGATCGCTCCCAGGGCGGCGCCGACAAGCAGCCCGGCGCCGGTCCCGATCGTCGCCGCCATCAGGCCCGCCAGCAGGGGGCCGCTGATGAAGATCGCCTCGATCAGGACCGAGTCGAGCGCGAATGCGCTGGGCAGGTCGCCTGGCGAGACCAGCTCGGGCCAGCGCTGGCGCAGCACGCCGCCGAGCGGCGGCATCCCCATGCCGGCGACGCCGGCGGCCAGCGCCAGCGGGACGGTCCCGGCGCCGGCGCTGCCGAGGCCGACGACGGCGGCGAGGGCCGCGGAGCCGGCGGCGGCGCAGGGCATGAGGACGGTCCGTGGCCCGCGGCGGTCGATCGTGCGGGCGAGGAGGGGCCCGGTGAGGGCGAGGCCGATCGTGAAGGCGCCCGCCGTCGCCCCGGCCGCGGCGAAGGAGCCGGTCTCGTGGTGGACGTAGAGGACCAGCGCCACGGCGCCGAAGCCGACCGGGATCCTGGCGAGCACCGAAGCGATCGCCGCCGCCCGCACCCCGGGGGCCGCGAGGACGCGGCGGTAGGCGGCGAGGCCATGGCTCGGGACTGGATCGGCGTCCATCCACTTAGGTTGGCAGCCCGCAGTCCATATTCCTTTTGTCAGCCTCTGGGTTTGTTTCCGATCGACTCCGGTTGCGCAGTTCCCCTCAAAAGGCTCCAGCTCCGCGGCCGACTTTTTCCCCATCCCGCTGTGGTTGAAGTCGGATGCGGCACGGCCATGGCCGGTGCCTGAAGGATCGTGGTTGCTCCGGCCACTTCGACCTGACGGATCCGGAGACTCATGACCGGGCTCCCGGCGTCCTGTTTCGCTAGTCCTCCTTAGGAGCGCGTCAGGTACTGGGCGAACCAGTCGGCTGCCAGCTCCGCGACCCGCTCCAACGCGCCCGGCTCTTCGAACAGGTGAGTGGCCCCGGGAACGATCTCCATCCTGTGGGGAGCACGGAGCCGCGCGGCCGCCTGTTCGTTGAGGGCGATCACTGTGCGGTCGGCACCGCCGACGATCAGCAGGGTCGGGGCCGTGACCCGTTCGAGGCACTCGCCGGCCATGTCCGGGCGCCCGCCACGGGAGACCACCGCGCGAATCGATTCGCCCAGCTCGGCGGCGGCGCAGAGCGCGGCGGCAGCCCCGGTGGAGGCGCCGAAGTAGCCGACCGGCAGCGCCCCGGTGTCGTCCTGGTCGCCGGCCCAGCGGGTCGCGGCGACGAGCCGCCGGCTGAGCAGCTCGATGTCGAAGACGTTGGCACGGTCCAACTCCTCCTCGACGGTGAGCAGATCGAGGAGCAGGGTCGCGAAGCTGCGCTCGTTGAGGCCGGCGGCAACCTCCCGATTGCGTTTGCTCTTGCGGCTGGAGCCGCTGCCGTGCGCGAAGACGACCAGGCCCGCGGCGTCCGTCGGGACGGTGAGGTCGCCCGCGATGTGGACCGGCGGCGCCGGGATCTCGACCTGGCGCTGACTCATCCGAGCAAGCCTAGGTCCGGCCGGCGCCGCTTCCATCGGGGTAAACCCGAAGCCCGACCGGGTGCTTTCCCCCGATGACCGTGCGCCCCAGCGGCCGGAAAATCGCCTGGAAGACAGAGATCCAGCCCGGACCAGGAGGCGAGCATGCCCGTAGCAAAGGCGTCGAGAACCGCGGCATCAGCGGCTACCGGGTCTACCCGAAGGTGACCTATGTCCTCGACTGAGAACGGAACCTGAGGTTCGAGACCGTGGGACTCGGAAGCATCCGCGTCGGCCGCCTCGCAGGAATCCCGATCGGGGTGCAGCCGCTGTGGATCCTGATCGTCGCCCTGATCACCTGGTCGCTGGGCGCCGTCTACTACCCCGAACAGGTCGACGGGATCGCTCCCGTGGCCGCCTACGGGCTCGGCCTGCTCAGCGCCCTGCTGCTCTTCGCCAGCATCCTCCTGCACGAGCTCGGGCACTCGCTGGTCGCCCGCCGCAACGGCGTCGAGATCGAGGAGATCGACCTCTGGCTGCTGGGCGGAGTGGCAAGGATGGCGGGATATCCGAAGACCGCTGCGGCCGAGCTGCGTTTCGCGATCGCCGGCCCCGCGGTGACGCTGGCGATCGCCCTGTTCTTCGTGGTGCTGGCGGTGGCGCTGCCGGACTCGGCGCCGGCGGCACTGCGGGCCGTCGTCGAATACCAGGCCTTCGTCAACCTGGCGATCCTCGCCTTCAACCTCCTGCCCGCCTTCCCGCTCGACGGCGGGCGCGTTGCCCGGGCGCTGATCTGGTGGCGAACCGGCAACATCACCCGGGCGACGCACCTAGCCGCCTCGATCGGACGCGCCTTCGGCTACGCGATGATCGGCCTCGGCTTGTTCGGTGCGATCGCCGGCGCTTTCGGCGGCATCTGGCTGGCAGCGGTCGGCTTCTTCGTCATCGTCGCCGCCCGCGCCGAGGAGAGCGGGCTGCGCGTGCGCGTCGCCTTCAGGGGGCGCGAGGCGGGGCGACTGATGTCGTTTCCCGCCGTCACGATCCCGGCGCAGACCAGCCTCGACGACGCGCTCAAGCAGTACTTCGCCCGCTACCGCTACTCGGCCTTCCCGGTGATGGACGGCAAGCGCCCGATCGGCCTGATCGACCTGAAAGCGATCGAACGGGTGCCGGCGGATCGCCGTGCGAGCACCACGGTCGGGGAGGTCGCCTACCGGGATCCCTCACTGATCGTCGACGAGCACCAGGACGTCGGCGCGCTGCTGGAACAACCGGCGTTCCAGGAAGTCGGCAGGGCGGTCGTCCTCAGCGCCGGCGAGCGGGTCGGAATCATCTCGATCACCGATGTCGAACAGCTCATGCGGGCGCTCGAACTCGCCTCGTCGGCGTCGTGAGGGCAGCGAGAGACCAGCCGCGGCTCCGCGGGCTCAGCCCCGCAGGCTCTTCTCGGCGGCGCGCAGCGCCCGCTCGATCCCTTCGCGGTCGACGTCGAGGTGGGTGACGGCGCGGACCCGCGAGTCGAGCAGGCTCATTTCGACTCCCTGCGCCGCCAGCTTGCCGACGAAGCCGGCCGGGTCGGGCACGTCGAAGATGACGATGTTGGTCTCCACCGTCGCCGGGTCGATGCTGACGCCGGGGAGCTCGGCCAGCCCCTCCGCCAGCAGCCGCGCATTCTCGTGGTCCTCGGCCAGCCGCTCGACGTTGTGGTCGAGCCCCCAGAGAGCGCCGGCTGCGACGATCCCGGCCTGCCGCATCGCGCCGCCGAGCATCTGCTTGTAGCGCCAAGCCTCGTCGACGATCTCCTGGGAGGCCGCCAGGCAGGCGCCGACCGGCGCCCCGAGCCCCTTGCTGAAGTCGATCCAGGCGGTGTCGAAGCCGGCCGCGAAGGAGGCGGCGCTCTGCCCGGCGGCGACCACCGCGTTGAGCAGCCGGGCGCCGTCGAGGTGGGTTCGAAGGCGGTGGCGCGCGGCGACCGCAAGGACGTCGTCGAGGCCCTCGCGCCGCCAGACGCGGCCGCCACCGAAGTTCGTCGTCTGCTCGATCGCGACCAGGCGCGAGCGCGGCTGGTGGCGATCCTCGGGGTCTCGCAACGCCGCCTCGAGGGCGGCGCCGCTGAACATTCCCCCCTCGCCGTCGAGCGGGTAGATCATCGCCCCCGAGAGAGCCGCCGCCCCGCCGGCCTCGGCGACGATCGGGTGCGAGCTGCGGTGGGTGTAGAGCTCCTCCCCGAGCGGCCGCACGTGCAGCCGGATCGCGATCTGGTTGCACATCGATCCCGACGGCAGGAACAGCGCCGCCTGCTTCCCGAGCAGCTCGGCAACGCGTTCCTGCAGCGCGTTGACGGTCGGGTCGAGGCCACGTTGCTCGTCGCCGACCTCGGCGCTCGCCATCGCCCGGCGCATCTCCTCGCCGGGCCGCGTCTGCGTGTCGGAGTAGAGGTTGACGACGTCCGGGCTCACGATCGAGGAACGGTACGCCTCTGCCTGCGCCGGCGACCCCCGTCCTCACACTTTTTTGCAGAAGAGCCTGGATGGGTAGGTTGCCGGAATGCCCGACTCACTCGACGGAGCCGTGGCCCTCGTCACCGGGGCCAGCAGCGGCATCGGCGAGGCGACCGCCAAAGCGCTGGCGGCCAACGGCGCCAAGGTCGCGGTCTCGGCCCGTCGCCTCGACCGGCTCGAACAGCTCGCCGCCGAGATCGGCGAGAGCGGGGGCACGGCGCTGCCGATCCGATCCGACATCACCGACCAGACGCAGGTGGTGACCACGGTAGGTCGCACCGTCTCCGAGCTCGGCCGCCTCGACATCCTCGTCAACAACGCCGGCGTGATGCTGCTGGGACCGATCGAGGACGCGCCGATCGACGAATGGGACCGGATGATCGACCTCAACCTCAAGGGCTTGATCAAGATCACCCACGCCGCCGTGCCCCACCTTCTCGCGGCGGCCCAGGACTCGCCGCGCGGCTGCGCCGACGTGGTCAACATCAGCTCCGTCGCCGGTCGCGTCGCCCGCGCCGGCTCCGGCGTCTACAACCTGACCAAGTTCGGCGTCGGCGCCTTCAGCGAGTCCTTCCGCCAGGAGTTCGCCGGTCGCAGGGTGCGCACGATCCTCGTCGAGCCCGGCGCCGTCGCCACCGAGCTCACCCAGCACCTCCGCGACGGGGTCAGGGAGGAGGTGCGCGGGCGCTTCGCCGACATCGAGGTGCTGCAGGCCGAGGACGTCGCCGAGGTGATCGCCTTCGCCGTCACCCGGCCGCGGCACGTCTCACTCAACGAGATCCTGATCCGGCCGACCGAACAGGTGTACTAGGACCACCGGCCGGGCGTGGCCTCGATCGCGACCATCGGCGTCTACGGCTTCGACCGCGACTCCTTTCTCGAGACCCTCGGCGACGCCGGCGTCGACCTCGTGCTCGACGTGCGTCAGCGGCGCGGCGTGCGTGGCAGCGAGTACGCCTGGGCGAACGCGCGCCGGCTGCAGGCGGCGCTGGAGGAGGCCGGCGTCGGCTACAGCCATCTGAAGGAGCTGGCGCCGACCACCGAGCTGCGTCAGTTGCAGTACCGGGAGGATGAGCGACTGGGCGAGGGCAAGCGCTCCCGAACCACGCTCGCCCCCGAGTACGCCCGCCTCTACACCGAGGAGGTCCTCGACCACGTCGACCTGGGGCCTGTCGTCAGATGGGTCGGCGGCAGCTCGGCGGCGCTGCTCTGTGTCGAGCGCGACCCCGAGGCCTGCCACCGCTCGCTGATCGCCGCGCGCCTGCAGCGCGACTGGGACTTCGACGTCCGCGACCTGCGACCGCCCCCGGCGGATTTTTCCGCCAGTAATTGACTTGACGTTTATATAAGCATCCGATTGAATAAGGCGATGACGAACGTGTTCGAGGTGGTCGCGGAGCCCGCCAGGCGGAGGATCCTGGACCTGCTGGTCGAGAGACCGCGCTCGGTCGGCGAGATCGTCGAGGCGACCGGGCTGAGTCAGCCCAACGCCTCCCGGCACCTGCGGATCCTGCGGGAGAGCAGCCTCGTCGAGTCCCGCCCCGAGCGCCAGCGCCGCATCTACGAGCTGCGGCCGGAGGGGCTGGCCGAGCTGCTCGGCTGGATCGGCCCCTACCAGCGGCTCTGGCGCAACAGCCTCGACGGCCTCGAAAGACATCTCGACGAAACGGAGTGACGATGCCCAGCCCGAACGGAGTTCTGGAAGAAGTCGACGGCCGCCCGGCCCTGCGCTTCGAGCGCCTCCTCCCCCATCCCCCGGATCGCGTCTGGCGGGCGCTGACCGATCCCGAGCGG
The DNA here is from genome assembly GCA_036403715.1 of Solirubrobacterales bacterium. Taxonomy (GTDB): domain Bacteria; phylum Actinomycetota; class Thermoleophilia; order Solirubrobacterales; family 70-9; genus VAYN01. The sequence goes on along the minus strand of DASWQL010000046.1, from coordinate 9,738 downwards.
CAGTCCGCCTGGCACCCGACGCCGGCCCGCTTCGAGCCCAGACGCGGCGGCCGCGCCCACTTCGTCAAGGGCGGCGACGTCCCCGGCATGCCCGACGGGGTCGTTACCGACTATGAGCCGCCGCGCCTGCTCGGCTACACCTGGGGCGAGGAGGGGCCCGAAGCCGACCACCTGCGGTGGGAGCTCCGCCCCCACGACGACGGCTGTCTGCTGATCCTGGTCCACACCTTTGACGACCCCCTCAAGGCCGCCCGCGACGGCGCCGGCTGGCACGTCTGCCTGGACGCCCTCGACGCCGACCTCGACGGCCGCGAGCCGGTGGCGACCGATTCCGACACCGCCTCCCCCTGGGAGGAGCTGAACTGCCAGTACCAGGAGCAGTTCGGGATCTCGCCCGAGGAGGCGACCCCGCCGCCCTCGCGCGAGTCACCCTGGATTGACCGCAGCCGATGAGCGACGACAGCCACGACCTGGCGCAGGGTGGCGATCGTCTCCCCCTCCAGCTCGAATCCGACCGCAGCCCATGCCGCCGGCGGGTCGGCGACGGTCAGCTCGTCGATCTTCGGCGCCACGCCCGAAACCGTAACGCGGTCAGGGAATGGCCCTCCCGGCCGCCACCTCCGGGCCCGCGGCCGCCGCCGGTGGGATCGGCTCGCGCACCCGCGACAGCATCCAGGCGGCGACGAACACGAACGCCGCCTGGGTGCCGCAGGCCACCGCGAAAGCGGAGTCGTAGGCGCCCGGCCCGCTGCCGCCGTTCAGCACCGCGAAGAAGATCGTCCCGATCAGAGCGACGCTGATCGCGTTGCCGATCTGCTGCGCGGTGGTGACGACGCCGGCGGCTGAGCCGGCGATCTCGGTCGGCACGGTATGGAGGATCAGCCGGGTCAGCGTCGGCACCACGAGCCCCAACCCCGCTCCGAGGGGGAACGTGCAGACGACCATGGCCGGGGTCAGAGATTCGGCGCTGCCTGCCACCGCCATCACCATCAGGAAGCCGCAGCCGGCGACGACGGCTCCGATCGGGGGGAGGTTGTCCTGGTAGCGATCCGGCAGCCGCGGCACCGCGAAGGAGACGGCTGCGGCGACCGCCGCCATCGGCGCGTAGACCAAGCCGGAGTCGAGCGCGCTGAGGCCGAGGCCTTCCTGGAGGAAGATCGAGAACCAGAGGAAGTAGGAGAAGTAGGCGAACAGCACCACGACGGAGGCGACCCCGATGCGAAAGCCGCGTCGAGCGAACAGCCGTGGCTCGACCAACGGCGCCCCGCCGCGGGCCGCGAGCTGACGCTGGCTGCGGACGAAGAGCAGGGCGACCGGGACCGACGCCCCGATCGCGACGAAGATCCAGAGCGACCAGCCGAGTTCACGGCCCTCGATCGCCGGCACCAGGAAGAGCGCCAGGGCCAGCGAGGCGAGGCCGACGCCACGCAGGTCGAGCCGCTGGGAGCAGGGTGAGCGCGACTCGGGGACGATCCGCCGCGAGACGGCGCGGATCACCAGGCCCACCGGAACGTTGATCAAGAAGACGACGCGCCAGCCCAGCCCGAAAGGATCGATCGCGAGCAGGACGCCGCCGATCAGCTGCCCCGAAACCGAGGCCATCGCCTGGGCGATGTTCTGGTAGGCGAAGGCGCGATGGCGCTCCCGGGGCGGGTACTCGACCTGGATGATCGAGAGCATCTGCGGCAGCATCGCGGCGCCGCCGAGGCCCTGGAGGACGCGGCCGGCGATCAGCATCTCCGGCGTCGCCGCGGCGGCGCAGATCAGCGAGGCGACCGTGAAGCCGGTGACCCCGAGTCGGAACATCCGCCGGCGCCCGAGCAGGTCGCCGAGCCGCCCGGCGGTGATCAGCGAGATCGCGAAGGTGAGGACGTAGGCGACGACGACCAACTGGATCGCGCTTTCGCTGGCGCCGAGGTCCTGGCGCAGCAGCGGCACCGTGACGTTGATGATGAAGACGTCGAGGATGACCATGAACGCGGGCGCGAAGAGGACCGGCAGCAGCAGGGGGCTGCGGCGACTCTCCTCGCCTTCGACGCTCACGCAGGCAGAACGGTCAATGGACCGATCATTATGATGTTTCTCGTATGGGAATTGAAGCCGGCAAGTTCGACCTCAGTGGGCGCGTCGCGGTGGTGACCGGCGCGGGCGCCGGTTTCGGTCGCGTCTTCTGTGAAGGGCTGGCCCGCTACGGGGCAACGGTTGTCGCCCTCCACCGCGATCCGGCCAAAGCGCAGGCGACCGTCGATGCCCTCCACGGGGCCGGCCACGACGACGCCTATTCGGTGCAGGCCGACATCTCGGAGCCCGCGCAGGTCGAGGCCGCCCTGACCTTCGTGCGGGACCGCTCCGGGCAACTCGACGTGCTCGTCAACAACGCCGGCCTCTGGTCCCACGTCCCCGCGCTGGAGCTCTCCGTCGAGGAGTGGAACCGGGTGATCGCCACCAACCTCACCGGCACCCTCACCTGCTGCACGACCGCCGGCCGGATGATGCTCGATCGCGGCAGCGGCAGCATCATCAACGTCTCCTCCCTCTCCAGCGTGCTCGGCTTCCGGGACCGCGTCGCCTACGCCGCCTCCAAGCACGGAGACCTCGGCATCACCCGCGTGCTGGCCAACGAATGGGCTGCCGCCGGGGTGCGGGTGAACGCGCTCGGCCCGGGCGCCCACCTGACCGAGATGACGAAGGATTGGCGCTCGGATCCCGAGGTGTACCAGCGCGAGTTCATCGACAAGATCCCGATGGGGCGCTTCGGCGACCCCGAGGAGCTGATCGGCCCGCTGGTCTTCCTCGCCAGCGACGCCTCCAGTTACATGACCGGCCAGACCGTCTTCTCCGACGGCGGCTGGCTCTTGATGTAGCGGCCCTAGAGCCGCTCGATGACGGTGGCATTGGCCATGCCTTCGCCCTCGCACATCGTCTGCAAGCCGAGCGTTCCGCCGGTCTGCTCGAGGGCATTCAGCATCGTCGTCATCAAGCGGGCCCCGGAGGCGCCGAGCGGATGACCGAGAGCGATCGCCCCACCGCGCGGGTTGAGCCGCTCCGATGGCGCCCCGATCTCCTTCTGCCAGGCGAGCGGGACCGAGGCAAAGGCCTCGTTGACCTCGAAGTGGTCGATGTCGTCGACGCTGAAGCCGGTCTTCCCCAGCACCTTGCGGGTGGCCGGGATCGGGCCGCTCAGCATCACGATCGGGTCGTCGCCGACCACCGCGGAGCCGCGAAAGCGGGCGCGCGGGCGTAGGCCGGCGGCAGCGGCGCCCGCCTCGGAGGCGATCAGCATCGCGGCGGCGCCGTCGCTCAGCTGCGAGGAGTTGCCGGGCGTCGTCTGGAAGGCGACGTCGGGAAAGCGCTCTTCCCACTCGGGGGCGGCGAAGGAGGCCTTGAGGCCGGCGAGGATCTCCGGCGTGGTCCCGGGACGGATCGTCTGGTCGGCGCTCACCGTCTCGCCGCCATCGACCTCGATCGCGACGATCTCGTTGTCGAAGGCGCCGGCCGCGGCCGCCGCCGCGGCGCGTTTGTGGGAACGGGCGGAGAACTCGTCGAGCTGCTCGCGGCCGATCCCCCACTTGTGGGCGACCAGCTCGGCCGAGACGCCCTGCGGAACCAGGCCTGGCGCGAAACGCTTGTTGACCCCTTTTCCGTAGCGGTCTTTGCCCATACGCTGCGAGCCCATGGGAACCCGGCTCATCGACTCGATCCCGCCAACCACGACCAGGTCGTACATCCCCGTCGCCACCGCCATCGCGCCAAAGTCCGCCGCCTGCTGGCTGGAGCCGCACTTGCGCTCGATCGTCACCCCGGGCACGTGCGTCGGAAAGCCGGCGCCGAGCCAGGCGACGCGGCCCGGCGTCGCCGACTGCTCGCCGCCGAGGCCGACGCAGCCGACGATCACGTCCTCGACGCTGCCGGGATCGACGTCGTTGCGCTCGACCAGGGCGCGGATCACCTGCGCCAGGAGGTCGATCGGGTGGACCGAGGAGAGCGCACCGCCCTCCTTGCCGCGCCCCATCGGCGAACGGACAGCGTCGAGGATGAAGGCTTCCCGCAGGCGTGGAAGCTCAAGCGGAGCGAAGTTTGAGTTCATAGTTATAATGATAACATCGCGTTCATGAACGGCCTGACCGACGCGATGGGCCTGCCGCCGGAGTATGTCGAGCTGCAGGAGCGAACCCGCGAGCTGACGAGGAGGTGCGAGCCGTTCGCCGTCGAGGCGGACCGCCTCAGCACCCTCCACCCGGAGACCCGCGCCGCCCTCGCCGAGAGCGGCCTGGCGGCCCTGACCGTCCCGGCCGCCCACGGCGGCGAGCGCGAGAAGGTCGATCCGCTGGCCGTCTGCGTGGTCCGCGAGGTGATGATGGAAACGTCCGCCCACCTCGACGAGACCTTCGTGATGCAGGGGATCGGCAGCTACGCGATCTCCACCCACGGCTCCCCCGAGCAGCAGCAGGAGTGGCTGCCCAGGGTGGCCTCCCTGGAGGCGATCGCCGCCCTCGCCCTGACCGAGCCCGACACCGGCTCTGACCTGCGCAACATCACCACCGCGATCGAGCCGGACGGCGACGGGCTCGTCCTCAACGGCCAGAAGGCCTTCATCTCCAACGCCAACGCCGCCGACTTCTTCACCGTGATGGCGCGCGAGGGAGACGGCTACACGCTCGTCCTCGTCCCCGGCGACGCCGAGGGGATAGTCGTCAAGCCGCTGGACGAGCTGATCGCCCCCCACGTGATCGCCGACGTCGACTTCGAGAACGTGCGGCTGCCCGCGAGCGCCCGCGTCGGCGAGCCGAAGAAGGGATTCGCCTCCGTACTGAGCACCCTCGGCGTCTTTCGCGCCTCGGTCGCCGGCGGCGCCGTCGGCCTCGCCAACGCCGCGCTCGAGGAGGCGGTCCGGCACGCGACCACCCGCGAGCAGTTCGGCAAGCCGCTGGCACGCCTCGGCGCGGTCGAGCAGATGCTCGCCGAGTCCTGGGCCGAGCTGGAAATGGCGCGCCTGCTCACCTATCGCGCGGCGATGCTGGCCCGCGACAACGAGCCGCGCCAGACCCTCGCCCACTCCTCGATGGCAAAGCTGGCGGCGACCGAGATCGCCGGCCGGATCGTCGACCGCTCGGTCCAGATCATGGGCCGTTTCGGCCTGATCCGCGACTCCAAGGTCGAGCGGCTCTACCGCGCCGCGCGGCCGATGCGGATCTACGAGGGAGCGAGCGAGGTCCTCCGCGGCAGCATCTCCAAGGCACTCTGCGAAAGTCGGGGCGATGGACCTCGGGATTGACGGTCGCGTCGCGATCGTCACCGGTGCAAGCCGCGGTCTCGGCTTCGCCGCCGTCAAGGCGCTGGTAGCCGAGGGCGTGAAGGTGATCGCCGCCGCCCGTTCGGAGGGCAACCTCCCCCAGCTCGAGCAGAGCCACCCCGGCCAGGTCGTACGCCAGGCCTACGACGCCCGCGACCCCGAGGCCGGCGAGCGGCTCGTGGCGGCGACGCTGGAGACCTTCGGCGATCTCGACATCCTCGTCAACAACGCCGGGATCGCCCCGGCCGCCCGTTTCGCCGAGGACGAGATGGCGACCTGGCGCGACGTGCTCGAGGTAAACGTGATGGCCCCGGTCGCCCTGACCCAGGCCGCCGGCGCCCACATGATCGAGCGCGAGGACGGCAAGGTGATCAACATCGCCTCGCTGACGGGGCTGCGCGGCAAGGCCTGGCTCAGCGCCTACTCCGCCTCCAAGGGCGCCTTGGTCCGCTTCACCGAGGCGGTCGCGGCCGAGTGGGCGCGCTACAACATCCAGGTCAACGCGATCGCGCCCGGCGCCTTCCGCACCGAGGCCCAGCACGAGGTGACCGACTCCGAGGAGCTCTACCGCAAACGGGTCGCGCGGATCCCGGCCAGGCGCTTCGCCGAGCCCAGCGAGATGGATGCGCTGCTCTGCTTCCTCGCCTCCCCCGCCTCCGACTTCGTCACCGGTGCCGTCTACCCGATCGACGGCGGCGAGCTGGCCCGCCTCTGACGCCGCTGGGTCCTGCGGGCGGCCGCCGCTCCTACTCGCCGGAGACCAGCAGCCAGGCGGCTTTTTCGGCGCGCTGCCCGACCTTGACGCCGCGGGCGGTGGCGAGGTCGTTGCAGGCGCTGATCACGCCCTCGTGGTAGGTGCTGAGGCCGTCGCCCATCCGGGCCGTCTGCACGTCCACCACCGCTCCGGGAATGTCCGCCTTCAGCCCGTCGAGCCCGGAGTCGTCGCGGCCGCGGCCGCCGTCGGAGCAGATGAAGCCGTAGGGCGAGGCCTTGACGATATTCGGGGCGCCGGCGAAGCCGCCGGTACAGAGGACGTTTTGGTTGCGGTCCTCGGGCAGCGGGAAGGCGATCGAGTGCGTGCAGACGATATTGCGCCCACTCGGATGCGCGGCGACGACGGTGCGGCGACCGCGCTCCTCGGGATCGAGGTCCCGCGGCTCGTTGACCATCAGCAGCCGCGCCGCCTCGGCGATCGACGTCCCCTCCTCGACGCCGCAGTCCCCGGCGAGGTCGTTGCGGCGGGAGACGATCCCGCTGCGCAGGACGTCGGCGCCGTTCAGCAGCTCGACGTCGGCTACGGCGGCGGCGACGCCGGGAATGCCGAGCGCTTCCAGGTACCAGAGCCCGGCGATACCGGCTCCGTCCTTGCCGATTCCGCAGTCGACGCCGATCAGCGCCCGCGGTCGATGCTGGGCCATGAAGCGAGCCGGCCAGACGCCGATGAAGGAGGCGTTGACGGCGACGTCGCCGCGGTTCGATTCGTCGACGTAATAGGCGGAGGTCATCGAGACGAGGCGCACCTCGCCGTTCGTCTCCTCGACCACGTGTCCCTTGGAGACGGGACGCTCGGGTGGGGAATGGCCCATCTCAGGGGGCCTCCTTACCGTAGTCGTAGAACCCGGCTCCGGTCTTGCGGCCGAGCATGCCGGCCGCGACCATCGCCTTCAGGGTCGGCGGCGGCCGGAAGCGCTCGCCGTAGGCCTCGGTCATGCCTTCCATCACGCTGAGGTTGGTGTCGAGGCCGTTGAAGTCGCCGAGCTCCAGCGGTCCCATCGGCAGGTTGAAGCCGAGTTTCATCGCCTTGTCGATGTCGGCGGCACTGGCGATTCCCTCTTCGAGGATGCGGATGCACTCCAGCCGCAGCGCCACGTAGGCGCGGGTGGTGATGAAGCCCGGCGTGTCCTTGCGGCAGAGGACGGTCTCCTTGCCGATCGAGGCGCAGAACTCGGCCGCCGTGGAGAGCGTCTCCTCGGCGGTGCGGACGCCGGTGACGATCTCGACCAGTTTCATCATCACCGGTGGGTTGAAGAAGTGCAGGCCGACGACCCGCGGCGCCTCGTCGCCGAGACCGGCGGCGATCTTGGAGATGCTGAGCTGGGAGGCGTTGGTCGCCAGCAGGGCGTCGGGCGCCGCCGCGGCCGCCGCGGCGCTCATCACTTCGTGCTTCAGCTCCAGCTTCTCCGGCACCGCCTCGATCACGACCTCGACCCCCGCCGCGCCGGCGGCGAGATCCCGGCTGAACTCGAGCAGGTCCCAGGCGGAGCTGACGCCCCCGGCGTCGATCCTGCCCTTGCGCTCGAAGCGCCCGAGGCTCGTCTCGATCGACTCGCGGGCCTTCTGCAGCTGCTCGGCGGAGACGTCGTTGAGAGTGGTCTCGTGCCCGGCCATCGCGCAGACCTGAGCGATGCCGTTTCCCATGATGCCGCTGCCGATCACCAGAACTCTCATCCCACTTCCCATCCTTCCGGTCGCCTGTCCATGATAATTATCATGGATTCCACGCTAGGCAGTCGTCTGGCGCTAATCCAAGCTGTCCGACTTCCTCACCCAGTCGGCGCCGTCGATCCCGCCCGCGACCGGAACCCCGGGCCGCGGCAGTACTTTCATGATCATCTGGTTGAAGCCACCGTCGACGGTTATCTCCTGGCCGTTGACGTGTGTGGAGGCGTCGCTCGCGAGGAAGCCGATCACGGACGCGATCTCCTCCGGGCGCGCCAGCCTGCCGAGCGCCATCATCCGCTCGCGCCGAGCGCGGATGTCCTCGTCGGTCTGGAATACGGTGGCGATCCCGGCTTCGGCGACCCCCGGGCTGACCGCGTTGCTGCGCACCCCCCGCGGCCCCCATTCGAGCGCGGCCTGACGCGCGAGCATCACCTGCGCCGCCTTGGTCACCGAGTAGGCGCCGCTGGCGGCGGACGGGTTGCGGGCGCAGACTGAGCCGACGTGGACGATCGAGCCACCCGCCGGCTGGGCGAGCATCATCCGGCCGAAGGCCTGCAGGCAGAGGAAGTAGCCGCGCAGGTTGGTCGCGACAACCCGGTCCCATTCGGCAGCCGTGACCTCCTCGAGCGGGCTCCACGACATCGTCGTCGCGTTGTTGACGAGGATGTCGCAGCTGCCGAAGCGCTGGTGCACCGCCGCCGCCGCGGCGGCCACCTCCGCCTGCTCGCCGACGTCGCAGGCGATCGCCGCCGCCTCGTTCCCGTCGGCGGCAAGTTCGGCGGCGAGCTTCTCGCTCGCTCCCAAATCGATGTCCACCAGGGCGACGTCGACGCCGCGCTCGGCCAACCAGCGCGCGGTGGTCGCGCCGAGGCCATGGGCGGCCCCGGTGACGACCGCGACCTTTCCGGCCAGGCCCGGGATCAAGCCGTCGCCTTCTCCCGCGCCGTGAACGCGGGCAGGACCCGGTCCTCGAACCGGGTCCAGGACACCTCGACCGGCATGCCGATCTCCACCTCCTCGCCGTCGACGCCGACGATGTTGGTCATCAGGCTCCAGCCCTCGTTCTCCATATCGACGAGGGCGACGACGTAGGGGGTCGCGAAGCGTGGGTCGGGGGCGCGGTGGACGACCGTGTAGCTGGCGACGACGCCGAGGCCGTCGCTCGGCTGGTACTCCCAGTCCTCGGACCCGCAGTGGGTACAGAGGTACTGGGGGATGAAAAAGCTGCGACGGCAGGAGTTGCAGACGGGACGCGTCAGCTCGTGGCGCGCGGTGGCCGCCCAGAACGGCGCCGTGGTCTCGCCGCCGGAGAGGGTCTCCGCGTCAGGCGGCCCGGTTTGCTGCTCGACGTTCATATAAGTCCTTTCGGCCGGGAAGCGGGCAATTAAGCCTAATCGTTAACAGGATATTGCCCCGGCACCCGATGCGGCCGGCGTTCCCCAGATCCGTTCCAGCACATACGCCGTCTCGGGATCGCGGACGGCGCCCCCATGGACGACGATGCCGCGATGGGCGAAGAGCCAGCGGCCCTCGAGCTCACGGTAGCGGTCGTGGCAACGAAGGACGAAGCGCAGCGTCTCCCCCCCTTTGTCGAGCTCGGCGAGGACCTGGACGATGCCGACCGCCCGCCCGTCGCCGTCCGGCTCGATCAGGTGGCCGGCGATGGTGTGGATGCTCCGCTCCTGCCCGGCGGCGTTCTCGGCGAGGAAGGCGGCGATCGACTCGCGACCGCGGAGCGGCTCGCCGTAGCGGGCGGCGAAGGAGGCGTCCGGCGTGAACATCGCCGCCACCTCGTCGATGCGTTCGTCGTCGATCGCCAGGCCGTAGCGGACGACCAGGTTGCGGAGCGCGGCTGCGTCCACGGCGGCGCTCAGGTGTCGACCTGGTCCCAGCGCAGCGGCTGCTCGAGCACGTGGGCGTAGTGGCGCTCGGCGTAGGAGGCGAATTCGCCGATGTGGATGCGCATCGCCGCCTCCGCCATCTCGGCGTCGCCGGCCTCGATC
>DASWQL010000045.1:0-23232 GCA_036403715.1 Solirubrobacterales bacterium | reverse complement strand
GGAAGGAGGTGCGGCTCATCTGCAGGACCAGGGCGATCACCGAGGCCAGGGGGCGCGAGCCCGCGTCGGCGACCACCGGGCCGCCGCCGGGGCCGGTCTTGATCGTGATCAGGCCGTAGGTCTCGAGGATGCGAAGCGACTCGCGCAGGGTGCCGCGGGCGACTTCGTAGCGCGGCAGCATCACGCGCTCGGGCAGCAGCGGGGCGCCGGGCTGGAGGTCCTGGTCGACGATCTCGTCGACGATCCGCTGGGCGACCAGGATCGCCGTCTTCTTCGGCTTGTTGGAGCCGGCGCGGCGGCGGCCGTAGGCGGTCGCGCCGGCGCTCTCGGACTCGCGTTGGCTGCTCATTTGTCTTGCCATACCCCCTCCACCTCCCATAGGGACCTTATCGCTATGAGCGGCTCTCCGAGCAAATCAGGTATCTATTACAATAGATAGGGATGATAATCGACGGTCACGACGGCTCCGCGCTGCGAGACCTGATCGACAAGCAGGAGCTCTACGAGCTCGTGGTCCGCTACTGCCGGGCAGTCGACCGCGCCGACGAGGAGCTGCTGCGCAGCTGCTACCACCCGGACGCGACCCAGGACCACGGCGCCTACAGCGGGCCGATCCCGGGCTTGGTCGACCATCTGAAGAAGCGGGCGATGGACCCGGCGCGAGGCCCTCTGCAGCATGCCGTCACCAACTGCAGCTTCGAGCTCGACGGAGACCGCGCCTTCGGCGAGAGCTACATCCGCACCGTGATGACAGACGCGCAGGGACGGGCGCAGCCGGGGTTCGGCCGCTACGTCGACCGCTTCGAGCGCCGTGACGGCCGCTGGGGGATCGCCCACCGGCAGGTGATCATCGACGTCCCTCGCCCCGGCATGGACGCCGACGAGTTCGTCGCCGGCTACCGCGATCGGCGCGATCCCTCCTACCGGCGAGCATGAGCGGCACCGCGGCGCGCCAGGAGGTCGCGATCGCCGGCGTCGGCACGACGGGCTGCGTCCGCCGCTGCGCCGACAGCGTCGCGACGATGGCCAACCGCGCGCTCGCGGCGGCGCTCGCCGACAGCGGCCTCGAGCGCTCGCAGATCGAGGCCCTCTTCGTCCAAATCGGCTCTCCTCGCGGGCTCGACTACGACGCGATGGCGAGCCAGCTGGCGCTCGACGTCCGCTACGCGTCGCAAACCTGGTCGCACGGGCGCTTCCTCGCCACCGTCATCCAACACGCCTGCATGGTCCTGCGCGAGGGGCTCGCCGAGGTCGCCCTCTGCCTCGGCGCCTTCCGCAACAGCCCCTTCGATCGCCACGGCACGCCCGGCTTCCCGGACTTCGGAGAGGCGATCCGCGAGGCCCGCGGTCCCCACGCCGAGCAGCCCGCCAGCGGCCTGGTTGCGCCGATCGGCGGCGCCGCGATGGCGACCGGCCGTTACCTCGACAGCTACGGGATCGAGCGCGAGAAGCTCGGCGCGGTGCCGATCGCGATGCGCGAATGGGCGGCCGACAACGAGGACGCCGCTCTCCACGAGCCGCTCAGCGCCGAGGAATACGCGGCGTCTCCCCCGGTCGTCGAGCCGCTGCGCCGGCACGACTGCTCGCTGCCGGTCGACACCGCGACCGCGCTGCTGCTGGTCGCGGGCGACCGGGCGGCGCAGCTGCGGGCACGACCGGTCCGGATCCTTGCCTTCCAGGGGCTCCCGGCCGGGCCGAACGAGTTCGTCTTCGGCCAACCGGGGCTGGGCGTCAACCAGCGCGACCGCGGCACCTACGCGCCGCTCGGCGCGGCCGAGCCCGTCTACCGCCGCGCCGGGATCGGGCCGGCCGAGGTCGACGCGCTGTACTGCTACGACGGCTTCTCGTCGCAGGTCCCCTGGACACTCGAACGCTTCGGCTTCTGCGAACCCGGCGAGGGCTGCGACTGGATTCAGGGCGGGCGGATCGGTCGCGGCGGCGTGCTGCCGCTCAACACCTGCGGCGGCCACCTCGCCGCCGGGCACTCCAACGGCTGGGGGCAGACGGTGGAGCTAGTCCGCCAGCTGCGCGGCGAGGCCCCGGCGCGGCGGCAGATACCGGGCTGCGAGGTGGCCCAGTGGGCGACGACCTTCGGCGACTCGATCGTCTATGCCGCCTGAGCTCGAGATCCTGACGTTCCCGGGCGAGGGCCCGGCGGCGGCGCTGCTGCCCCCACGCGAGGCGGACACCGCGCCCTACTACGAGGCGCTCGACGGTGGCCGTCTGGCGCTGCAGAAATGCGACGGCTGCGGTCGGCACCGCTACCCGATCGCTCCCGCGTGTCCTCATTGCTGCGCCGCCGAGCACACCTGGGAGACGGTCGACGCAACCGGCACCGTCCACGGCTGGGTCCGCTACCACCGCCCCTTTCTGCGGGCCTTCGAGCTGCTGGTCCCCTACATCGTGCTCAGCGTCGAGCTCGACGCCGGCCCGCGGCTGTTCGGGCGCCAGGTGGACGCAGACGAGCCGCCGCGGCCAGGCGAGCCGGCGACGATGGTCCTCGAGCGCTGGAGCGACGGCTGCCTGGTGCCGGCCTTCCGCACCGGGCCGGCGGAGGTGGGATGAGGCGCGCGGTCCTCAACGGGGCGGGACCTCCCTCCGCCTTCGAACTGGAGGAGGCGCCGGTTCCGGCCGCCGCGGCGGGCGAGGTCGTGGTCAGGGTCGAGCGCTGCGGGGTCTCCTCGCGAGACGTGGTCGAGCGCAACGGCACCTATCGCCGCGACGTCACCTACCCCCTGACGATCGGGCTCGAGATCGCCGGCGTCGTCACCGAAGTCGGCCCCGGCGTCGACCAGCTCGCGGTCGGGGACACGGTCTGCACCAAAGCCTTCGCCGCCTGCGGTCACTGCCGCCTCTGCCGCGGCGGGCGCGAGTCGACCTGCCTCGCGCGGCGGCCGGTCCGCGGCGGCTACGGCGAGTACACCGCGCTCGCCGCCGACGCCGTCGTCCGCCGGCCGCCGACGCTGCCGGCCGAGCAGGCCTGCTGCCTGGGGCCTGCCGCCGGCGTCGCCCTCAACGCGGTCCGCGACACCGCCCGGGTGCAGCTCGGCGAGACGGTGCTGGTCACCGGCGCCTCCGGCGGCGTCGGCTCCGCCGCGGTGCAGATCGCCGCCCTCGCCGGGGCGCGGGTGATCGCCCTGACCCGCTCGAAGGCCAAGGCGGCGGCGCTGCGCGAGGACGGCGCCGAGGAGGTCGTGGTCGACGACGGCGGCGGAGACGCAGCCCGCGAGCAGCTGCGGGAGATCACCGACGGCCGCGGCGTCGAGGTGGTCGTCGACACGGTCGGCTCCCCCCTCTTCGACCTCTGCTTCGACGCGCTCGCGGTGCACGGCCGCCTCGCCTTCGTCGGCGAGCTGACGGGAGGTAGCGCGGCGATAAACCCGGCTCGGATCTTCTTCAAGCGCGCCGCGCTGCTCGGCGTCGGCAGTGTCAGCCGCGCCCAGCTCGAAGACGCGATCGAGCTGGCCGCCGCCGGCCGGTTGCGAACGCGGGTGCGGGCGACGCTGCCGCTGGGGCAGGTGGCGCGGGCGCACGAACTGGTCGAGACCGCAGAGGCGCCGGGCCGCGTACTGCTCGACCCGGGCCAAGGGGACAGAGATGGCTGAGCCGGAGCGACTGCGGGCGATTGCCGACAGTGTCGTCAGGGCGCTGGTACCGGTGATCGACGCCCACGACGTGACCGAGGAGGAGCTGCACGAGGCGGCGCGGTTCCTCGACCGGGTCGGCGAGGCGGGTGTCTTCGCCTCGATGCTCGACATCGCCTTCGCGATGGCGATCATCGACCGCGAACGCGAGGGCGTCCCAGGCACGCGCCCGAACCTGGAGGGGCCGGAGTACGTCGCCGGCGCTCCCCGCCGCGACGACGGCATCTTGATCGAGCAGGACCTCGGCCGGGCGGTGCCCCGCCTCCACCTCAGCGGCCACGTGCTCGATGCGCGCAGCGGCGAGCCGATCCCGGGGGCCGAAATCGACCTCTGGCACGCCGACGAGCACGGCGGCTACGATCGCGAGGGCTTCCACCTGCGGGGCATCGTCCTCACCGACGCCGACGGCCGCTACGAGGTGCGGACCCTGCTGCCGAAGGACTATGCCGAGCACGAGGGAGACCCGATCGGCGAGCTGCTGGAGCTGATGGGGCGCGACTCCCACCGGGCCGCGCACATCCACTTCAAGCTGCGGGTGGACGGCGAGGAGTGCCTGACCAGCCAGGTATTCCGCGGCGACTCGCCATTCCTCGACAGCGACTACGTCTTCGGCGCAGTCTCCGATGACCTCGTGCTGCGCCTCGAGCGCCTCGACTCCGAACCTGGCCGCGAGGTCTACGCGGCCCGATTCGACATCTCCGTCGTTACGCCGGAGGCCCCCTCGTGAGCGCGCCCAGCCTGCGGGCCCAGCTCGAAGCTCCCGGCGTCGCCGTCGCCCCTGGAGTGATCGACGCCCTCACCGCGCGTCTGGTCGAGCGGCTCGGCTTCGGCAGCGTCTATCTCGGCGGCCACTCGATGGGGATCCACCTCGGCAACGGACAGCCGATGACGACGATGACCGAGGCGCTGGAGGTCGCGGCGCGGGTCGTCGCCGCCGTCGCGGTGCCGGTGGTCCTCGACGGCGGCGCCGGCTTCGGCGACCCCGTGCACGTCCACCGCTTGGTCCGCGAATGCGAACGGGTCGGCGTCGCCGCCATCCACCTCGAGGACCAGCCCTACCCCAAGCGGCCCGGCTACCACCGCGGGCGCGGCGAGCTGGCCCCGACCGAGATCGCGGTCGCCAAGCTGGAAGCTGCGGTCGCGGCCCGCCGGGACGGGGAGCTTCTGCTGATCGCCCGCACCGACGCGCTGCGGGTCACCGGCTCGCTGGAGGAAACGGTCGAGCGCTGCCGCGCCTTCGCCGCAGCGGGCGTCGACGCGCTGGTCGTCCTCGACCTCGAGCCGCAGACGCTCGAATCGATTCGCGACCGGCTTCCGGACCTCCCCCTCGCCTGGATCGGTGCCGTCGCCGACCCCGGCCCGACCGCGGCGGAGCTGGAGCAAGCGGGCTTCTCCATGGCGCTCTACCCCTTCAACACGGTGGCGGCGATCGTCGAGTCGGTGACCAAGACCTGGGCGCCGCTGCGCGAGGGCCGGCGGCTCGATCAGACACCAGAGCAGCTGGCGCGCGCCCGTGCCGAGGTCCTCGAGCTGACCCGGATGGCCGACCTCTGGGAGATCGAAGGGCGTGGCGACGCGGCCGGGAGCGATGGCGATGGCGCCTGAGCCGACGATCGCGGCGCGGACGCTCGGGGCCCTGGTCGAGGAGACCGCCGCCGCGCGTGGCAACGGCCCGGCTGTCTACTTCGAGGACCGCACCGTCACCTGGTCGGAGCTGCGCGAGCGGACGGCCGCGGTGGCGAGAGGATTGCCGGCGCTCGGGGTTGAGCGCGGCGACCGCGTCGCGGTCCTCTTCGGCAACCGGCCCGAGTGGCTCTTCGCCGCCCTCGGCGCCGCCTCGGTGGGAGCGGTCGTCGTCCCCCTCAACACCTGGTACCGCGAGCGCGAGCTGCGCTGGACGATCGCCCATTGCGGCGTCTCGGTCGCGATCTCGGCCGACCGCTTCCTCGGGGAGCGCTACGGCGAGCTGTTCGCCCGCCTGCTCGAGGAGGGCGAGCTGAGGGCAGCGGTGATCGACGGCGCTACTCCGGGCGCGACGATCGGCTGGGATGAGCTGCTCGCCTGCGGTGGCCGCGGCGGCGACGTACTGGCGGCGCGCCGGGCTGAGGTCGACGGCGAGGACACCGCCTTCATCCTCTACACCTCCGGCAGCTCGGCCGAGCCGAAGGGCGTCCGCCTCCTCCACGCCGGTCTGATCGAGAACGGGGTCGCGATCGCGGCACGGCGGCGAATCGTCCCCGAGGACCGGATCTGGCTCGGCTCCCCCCTCTTCTACGGGCTCGGAGCGGCGAATGCACTGCCGGTCGCCCTGACCACCGGGGCGGCGCTGGTTCTCCACGACAGCTTCAGCGCCGAGCGGGCGCTGGAGGCGATCGAGCGCCGGCGGGCGACCGTCTACTACGGCACCGGCAATATGACGCGGGCGATGCTCGACCACCCCTCCTTCTCCCGCACCCAGGTCGCCTCGCTGGAACGCGGCCTCGCCGGCCTCGGCCCCGACTACCGGCGGCTCACCATCCTCGAGCTCGGGGTCGAGGGCGCGACCCCGGCCTACGGCCTGACCGAGAGCTACGGCCACGCCACCGGCGGCCGACCGGAGGACCCGCTGGCGGCGAAGCTGGAGACCGACGGCGAGCCGCTGCCCGGCGTCGAGATCGAGATCGTCGACCCCGAGACCCGGCGCCTGCTTCCCCGCGGCGACGTCGGCCTGATCCTGCTCAGCGGCCGGATCACGCCGGGGTACCACCGCAACCCCGAGGGGACCGCCCTGGCGAACCTGCCCGACGGCCGCTTCGACACGGGCGACCTCGGCCTGATCGACGCCGCCGGCCGGCTCGTCTTCCGCAGCCGGCTCAAGGACGTGATCAAGAGCGGCGGCATCAACGTCTCCCCGCTCGAGGTCGAGCAGCTGATCCTCGAGCATCCCGACGTCCGCAGCGCCTACGTGGTCGGCGTCGGCGACCACGTCCGCGGCGAGGCGATGGTCGCCTTCGTCGACAGCCGTGGCGCCCTCGAGCCCGCGGACGTCCAGGCGTTCGTGAAGCGCCGGGCAGCGTCCTTCAAGGTCCCCCATCACGTCCTCCCGTGTGACGAGGAGGAAGTGCCGCGGCTCGCCGGCGGCAAGGTCGCCAGGCGCGAGCTGGTCGAGCGAGCCGAGAGAGAACTCAAACACGGAGGTGTCGCGTGAGCTTCGAGAACAAGGTGCTGGTTGCGACCGGAGGGGGCTCCGGCCTCGGCGAAGCGGTCGCCAGGCGCTTCGCGGCCGGAGGCGGACGCGTGGCCGTGCTCGACCTCGACGAGGAGC
Source organism: Solirubrobacterales bacterium (assembly GCA_036403715.1). GTDB lineage: Bacteria > Actinomycetota > Thermoleophilia > Solirubrobacterales > 70-9 > VAYN01. Next base: position 16,284 of record DASWQL010000045.1, on the reverse strand, counting down.
GGGCGCGGTCGGTCGCCGACGAGCTGCCCGGCTCGATCGGCATCGGCTGCGACGTCGCCGACGAGGACTCGATCGCCGCGGCCATGGCCACGGTCCGTGATCAGTACGGCGCCATCCACGGCCTCGCCACCGCCGCCGGCTACGCCGACAACGGCCCGATCGTCGAGTGGGAGCTGGAGCGCTGGAACCGCCTGATCGGCGTCCACCTCACCGGCACCTTCCTCGCCTGCAAGCACGCGGTGCCGCTGCTGCGTGAAGCGGGCGGCGGCTCGATCGTCACCTTCTCCTCGATCGCGGCGAAGGTCGCCCAGGGCACCAACGGCCCCTACGGCGCCGCCAAGGCCGGGATCGTCGGGCTGACGATCCAGCTGGCGGGCGAGCTGGCGCCGGAGATCCGCGTCAACTCGATCGCCCCCGGCCGCATCCGCACCCCGATGACCGAGCCGATCTACACCGAGCGCGGGGGCGGCGACCCCGAGGAGGGAGTCCGCCGCACGACCGGCATCATCCCCCTGCGCCGTGTCGGCGAGGCGACCGAAATCGCCGCCACCGTCTGCCACCTCCTCTCCGACCAGGCCGGCTTCATCACCGGCGAGACGATCGTCCAGGACGGCGGCGAGACGATCGTCTGAAGGTCCCGCACCGGTCCCGGTGCCATCGGCGAGCAAGGTTCCGTCAGTCAGGGAATAATCCGGCGCCTGGCTGCGCTGGGACCGGGGTCCAGCGCTTGGACGACCGGGGAGGCGCCGTGACAGATCAGAACGGATCCAGGAAGGGGCTCGACCAGTTCACCAAGGATGTCCTGTACAGCGCGCTGGTAAGCGTCACCGCGAAGGCGCTCGGGTGGGTCGCACTCCTGTTCGTCGCGCTGATGGTGGCGCTCGTCGCCGCCGGCTGGGATGTGCCGGCCTGGACGCTGGTGGCGATGGCGCTCGTCGCTATCGCCCTCGTGTATGTCGCCAGGCGTGTCACCGGCCGAGAAGCCGACGAACTGAAACCGAAGCTGAACAGGGCAGAAGACGAACTCGACCGGCACGACTCCTATGGGAGGAACATCTGCTCCGTCCTCGACACCTTTCAGAAGATCGTGGCCAAGGACATCAAAATGTCGATGGATACCTTCATCGAGCAGGGCATCCTCATCCCGGGACGAGACGTGATGCAGGAGAACGGGCGCCCGAGCGACTTGCGGATGTCGGTCCTCATCCCGTCCGACGACCACTTCCTGATGGTCTGGGCCTCTGGTCATAGCCTCGAGGCGAAGCAGAAGTACAACGTGCCGATCAACCAGACGATCGCCAGGGTTGCCTACGACAAGAAGGCCATCCAGGTCTGGAACAACGCCCCCCAGGAAGAGCGCGGGTTCGTGAAGAACCCCAAAGCGACCCGGGGCTTCAAGTCGATGGTGTCGATCCCGATGCTTCTCGGTGGCGCCACCGCCGGCGTCTTCAATGTCGTCACCGACAAGGAGTCGGCGTTCGACCCGGCTGACGTCAACTACCTGACGTCTCTCGGCTCAATCATCCAACTCGCGTTCGGCATGGCGATAGAGGAGTGGCGGGCGGCCAAAGCCGGCACGGACGAGTCGCAGGCCAAATCGTTGAAACGGGCGATCCGCGCCAGCGTCGAGGCAAAACCGCAGCCACCTGCGGCACTGCCTCCGGCAGCGCCGCAGGCCGGTGTAGGGTCGTCCGACGCGGCCGATGGAATGGAGGGATCGGATGAGTGATTCTGCTTATAGGAAGATGCTTGAGGGCAAGATCACCTCAAAGAAGTACGCGCAGGAGCTTAAAAAGCAGGTCCGGCGAGACCGCAACGCGTCTACTGGCCGGTACGTCAGCTCGAACACACCCAGGCGCGAGACACCGGCATAGCGTCTCGCCCCCTACGGCGAGTCCGCCGCTGGGGCGTTTCCGAGGCGGCTCGAACTCACGCAGGAAGACCAGCCAGGGCGATCATCCCGGCTAGCCGGCTCCGAGGGGAATCGCGCCGGCCTCGATCATCGCTGCACGCAATGCGATGGCAGTAATCGCGCGGTCTGCATTCTCGGCGTTATCCGGGACCTTCCCTCGTCTCCACAGCTCGACGAACTGAAACGGATCATGGCTGGTCCGCTCCTCGAAAGCCTTGGCCTCCTCGACCAGCGCATAGAGATCTGCTGGAACCGGAGCGAGATCGGCGCGCCGAGGCTCGGGCGGAGCGCCCTGCATCCGAGTCTCGATATAGGCATCGAGAGCAGCTTCCGGCGCGCGGACCGTCCCCTGGCCGATCCGCACTGATGGAAGCCCCCCTTCTCAATCAGCCGATAGACGTGCGATCGGTGAACGCTGCTGCTACATGCCGATCGAATCATGCCGTCTGCTCCCCTTCCGACGCAGCGGCCTATTTCGAGCAGTTCGTCTTTGAGCAGCTTGAGGCGAACAGGCTCATCGAGCCAGAGCGTGTGCCGACTACCGACCGAGCGCCGGTCTCCTACGGCTGCGGGATGATGCAGAGGTCTGAGCCGCCGGCGACGGGGAGGTTCTCGCCGACGATGAAGGCCGCTCGCTCGGAGGCGAGGAAGACGACGGCGTCGCCGACGTCGCTGGGCTCTCCCCAGCGGCCGAGGGGGACCGCTTTTTCGAGCGATTCGCGGGTTGCCGGGGCGAGGCCTTCCTGGTTCATCCGCGAGAGGACCGCCGAGGGCGAGACGCCGTTGATGCGGACGCCGTGGGGGGCCATCTCGTAGCCGAGGTCGCGGGTGAGGGCGATCATCCCCGCCTTGGAGGCGGCGTAGTGGACGTGGTTGGTCGTGTAGGCGTCGGCGGCGACCGAGGTGATGTTGACGATCGCGCCGCGGCCGTTCTCGATCATGTGCGGCAGCACGGCCTGCGAGCAGAGGAAGGCTGAGGTCAGGTTGGAGGAGAGGACGAGGTTCCACTCCTCCTCGGAGATCTCCAGCGACGGCCCGACCCTGAGCACGCCGGCGTTGTTGACGAGGACGTCGATGCGACCGAAGCGCTCGATCGTCTCCGCGGCGAGCCGGGTGACGTCGGCCTTGGACGTCACGTCGGCCTCGATCGCCGCGATCCTCGCGGCCTCGGCGTGCTCCAGCGCCGCCTGCTCCGCGGCGGCCAGGCGCTCGCCGTCGTAGTCGGTCAGGACCACGGCCGCGCCCGCCTCGCTCAGCGAAGCGACGATGCCGCCGCCGATCCCTCCTCCAGCTCCGGTGACGATCGCCACCTGTCCGTCGAGCTCACTCACTCTCATACCTCCATCTCGTCGAGGGCCGTCTCGGCCGCGATTTGCCCGAAGCAGAGCGCCTCGGAAAGGTTCGATCCGTCGGCCGGGTAGAGCAGCGCCATCGGGCTGCCGAGCTCACCGGCGCCGAAGAGACCCGGAATCGGGCTCCCATAGGGGTCGAGCACCCGGGCCTGCTCGTCGCGGCGGGGGCCGCCGGAGGTGTTGGACCCGCCCGGGTAGAGCGGGACGCAGTAATAAGGGGGGCGATCGAGTGGGACCAGCGTCTCGGCCGGGCGCCCGAAGGGATCCTCGCCGCGCCCGCAGGCGGCGTTGTAGGCAGCCACCGTCTCCGCCGCCACCTCAGGGTCGATCACCCCGGCGCCCGCCGCCGCCTCGGCGATCGTCGCGCCCTCGGCGATCCAGCCCTGCGCGATCTCGCGGCGGTTGTCGGGGCTCCAGTCGTAGAGCCCGACGCCGACCCGCCCGGAGATCGGCGAGGTGAGGATCCCGGCCTCGATCCGGCGCTGGTCGAAGAACCAGTAGGAGGGGATCCGCGGGTACTCGCGGGCGTCCGGGTCGTAGGCGATCAGGTGGTAGTAGTAGGCGTGCTTGGATTCGGCCTGCGGCTGCTCGCTAGCGAAGCGCCGGCCGTGCTTGTCGGTGATCACGTAGCCGGGCGGCGACATCCGCAGCTGGAAGACATGCTCGGTCCCGTCCTCGTCGAGGAAGCGGCCGACGGCGCGGCCGATCATCTGGTTCATGTGCCATAGGTCGGCGCCGACCGCCTGCGCCATCCGCACGCCGTCGCCGGTATTGGCCGGACTGCCATAGAAGTGGATCGGGTCAGCCTTCAGGTAGTTGCGCTTCAGCTCGGGGTCGAACTCGTAGCCGCCGCTCGCCAGCACGACGCCGGCACGGGCACGAACCCGGACCGGGCCCTCGGCGCTGTCGCCTTCCACCCCGACGACGCGCCCGGCCCCGTCGGTGAGAAGACGGCGGGCGGTGAAATCCCACCGCACCCGGATCGAGTCCTCGGCCTCGACCAGCCGCCTCAGCGTCCGGTAGAGGTTGCGCCCGGTCCGGCGGTCGACGCTGTTGCGGCCAAGGCCGGCGGCGATCAGCGAGGCGCTCTCCTCCCCCACCTCGGCGCCCCCAGGCAGTCCTTGCATGTAACAGTCGATCGCCTCGCCGCCCTCGAAATCCTGCTCGGGGCCGCCGATCCGCACCAGCGCCAGCTCCTCCCCGGCGCCGATCTCCTCGAGCCATCCGAGCAGCGCGCTCGCCCGGCCGGCCCAGGCGGCGCAGACGGCCTCCGGAACCATGCCGCCGGCGCAGCGGTACAGGTAGCGCGCGGCCTGGTCAACGTCGCTGACGGCCATGATCACGCCGCCGGACATGCGGGTGTTGGGGGTGTGGGAGTCGCTTCCCTGCTTCTCCAGGATCAGCGCCTCGCCGCCACGGCGGGCCGCGGTGAGGGCCGTCGCGGCCCCGGCCGCGCCGAAGCCGACGGCGACCAGGTCGGCCTCGAGATCGAACTCCGCCACGGCCGGCACGCCCTAGGCGCCCGCGCCCGCGTAGGCGCGCGCCAGGTCGCGCAGCCGCACCGTCTCGGCGACGACGTCGACCCGCTCCTCCAGGGCTTCCCCGATCTCGGTCGCCAGCCATCCTGCGTAGCCGGCCTCGCGCAGTTGGCTGAAGAGGAGGCGGAAGTTGATCGTCCCCGACCAGCTCTCCAGCCGTTCCTGCAGACGCCCCGGCCGAGCCTGGCGCAGGTGGACGTGGGTCGCGTGTGGCACCAGGACCTCGATTTCCTCCTGGGTGAAGCCGAGGCAGACGAAGTGCGAGTAGTCGAGCACCAGGCCGAGGCCCGGGACCCGCGCCAGCAGGGACTCGGTCGCGGCGGGCGATTCGACGATCGAGAGGACGCCGGGCTCGGTCATCACCATGATCCCGCTCTCCCCCGCCATCTCCACCGCCCGCGCGAGGAAGGCGGCGGAGGCCTCGGTCGCCTGCTCGAGCGTCTGCCCGGGGTTGACGATCCCCGGCGAGAGCGTCAGCGTCGGCACCGCCGCCGCCTCGCACAGGCGCAGCACCTGGGCGAGGTCGTCCAGGTTCGCCGCCTGCGAGGAGGGGTCGGCGAGGTTGCGATCGACGCGGAGGTCGCTGCCGAAGAAATAGAAGTAGTTGGCGATCGGGAGGTCGAGCGCGCGCAGTTCCTCGGCGACCTCCAGCGGCGAGGCGACGATCCGCCCGCGCTCCTCCTCGCTGACTCCGATCGAGCCGACGTCGATCCCGTCGAAGCCGAGCGCCCGCGCCACCGCGCCCGCCTCGCTCCGACTCAGGACCGGCATCCCCCAGATGCACATGCTGAGCCTCTGACCGCGGCCGGGCGAGGCCATCTAGGCAGGCTCCGGCCGCGGCCAGTTGAACCAGCTCCGCGCCGCCGTGGCGAGCATCGTCGCCTTGTCGGCCTCGCCGATCTCCTCCGTGTGCAGCAGGTAGCCGACCAGCTCGGAGTAGTTGACGTCGGCAAAGCCGGCGACGTGGAGCGGCGGCGCCCAGACCCCGCCGGTGATCCGGTGGACGTCGCTGCCCCACAGCAGACGCTCGGGGCCGAACGCCTCGATCATCCGGTGCAGCGTCGGCCAGATCGCGGCGAAGGGATAGGGGTCCGGCTGCAGCACCGGCAGGCCGGTGAGCTTTACCGCGACGTGCGGGTACTCGGCCAGGGCGAGGAGCTCCGGCAGGGTCTCGAGCAGATCGTCCAGCGGGGGAGCGGTCGGCGGGGCGGGCATGCCGCAGTGGTCGATAACGATCCGCAGCTCGGGGAACCTCCTCGCGATCGGGTGGATGTGGCGCAGCTGGAGCGGGATGAAGAAGACCACCGGGACTTCGTGGCGCTGGGCCGCCAGCAGCACCGAGTCCCAGTGGCCGTCGGTGAGAAGGGCGAGGTTGTGCTCCTCGGCGTAGTCGATGCCCGGCAGCAAGCGGATCCCGAGCAGGCCGGGCCGCGCCCGCAGTTCTCGCATGAAGGCGTCGGGATCGCCCAGCTCGCCCGGCTCGTAGAAGTCGTAGACGCTCGCCAGCTTCTCGGGGTGCCGGCAGACGGCCGCCTCGCAGAAGTCCGGATGCGAGTAGACGATCGCCCCGTCGACGCCGGCGGCCTCCATCCCGGCGAGCGCCAGCTCGACCCCGACCCGCAGCTGGATCTCGCCGCTCGGGCCCGTATCCAGCACGTCGCCTCCCTCTCGCGGGTAGCCCGCGTAGGGGTCGAACTCGGGCCATGGGACCAGTGGCAGCGGCCGGTGGATCTGGGCGTCAAGGATCTCCATACCGACCAATTAGTATAATTGTTATTGATGCGGGCGGCCCAGATTACGAGCCTCTGTGGGCCCGAGCGCTCGATCCGTGTCGCCGACCTTCCCGAGCCGACGGTCCACCCGATCGACGGCGATCCCGGCGTCGTGATCGACGTCCGCGCGGCGGGCGCCTCCTACCCCGAGGTGCTGCTGACCAGGGGCGAGTACCAGATCAAGCCCGAGCTTCCGTTCGTCCCCGGTAGCGAGGTCGCGGGCGTCGTCCGCAGCGCCCCCGCCGGCAGCGGCCTCGAGCCCGGCGACCGCGTTGCCGCCTGCACCCGCATCGGCGGCTTCGCCGAGGTCGCGGTCGCGGCGCCGTTCCTCACCTTTCCCCTCCCCGACCGGCTCGACTTCGCCGAGGGCGCGGCATTGGTCCTCAACTACCACACCGCCTACCTCTCGCTGCGTCTGCGCGGACGCCTGCGCGAGGGCGAGACCGTGCTCGTCCACGGCGCCGCCGGCGGCGTCGGCACCGCCACGCTGCAGGTCGCCAAGGGCCTCGGCGCCCGCACCATCGCCGTCGTCTCCAGCGACGAGAAGGAGACTGTCGCCCGCGAGGCGGGCGCCGACGAGGTCCTGCGCAGCGACGGCCCCTGGCGCGAGCAGGCGAGGGAGGCGAGCGACGGCGGCGTCGACGTAGTCCTCGACCCGGTCGGCGGCGACCGCTTCCTCGACAGCCTTCGCTGCCTGCGCACGGACGGCCGCCTGGTCGTGGTCGGTTTCGCCGGCGGCGCGATCCCCGACCTCCGGGTCAACCGCCTGCTCCTCAACAACGTGGAGGTCATCGGTGCCGCCTGGGGGCCCTACACGCGCGCCATCCCCCCCGCTGCGGCGGAGATCGGCGAGGCAGTCGAGTGGCTGATCGAGGCGGGCCACGTGCGACCGCTGGTGGGTGGGCGGTTCCCGCTCGAGCGGGCGGCCGAGGCGCTGGTCTCGATCGATGACCGCCGCGCCCTCGGCAAGGTCGTGCTCGACGTCTCCCCCGGCTAGATCGGGCCGCGGAGGACGATCTCCAGCGGGTCGATCGCGACGGAGTCGCCGGCGTGGAGGCGGCCGTGGACCCGGTCGCCATCGCGGGCCCACAGCTCCAATCGCAGATCCTGGCCCGGGTATACCGGCGAGACGAAGCGGCAATTGGCCTCGGCGATGCGCTCGGGGCGCAGGGCGCCGAGCCCTTTCATCGCCATCCGCACGGCGAAGCCGTAGCTGCAGAGCCCGTGCATTATCGGCCGCTCGAACCCCGACGCCCTGGCGTACTCGGGGTCGACGTGGAGCGGGTTGAGGTCGCCGGTGAGGCGGTAGAGCTGAGCCTGGTTCCAGCTCATCGCGTCCTCGACGACGGTGTCCGGCTCGCCGCTCAGCCGCGGTCGCTCGATCAGGCCGGAGCCGCGCTCGCCGCCGAAGCCGCCGCCGCCGCGGACGAAGCTGGAGAAGGTCGCAGTCGCCAGCGGCTCGCCGTCGACGCTCAGCGGCGCCTCGACGTCGATCACCGTCCCCGCGCCCTTGTCCCAGACGCCGGTCACCCTGGCCTCGACCAGGACCCGCCCCCGCGGCGGCGGCGGCCGGTGCAGGACCAGGCGCTGCTCGCCGTGCACGCGGGCGGTGCCGGCGATGCCGAGAACGCCGGTCATCGCCATGAAGACGCGGGAGAGGCTCACCACCGGCTGCGTGGGCAGCGCCACCAGATCGCGCTCGTAGACGTAGTCGAGCTCCTCCGGCTCGCGGCCGGCGCCGATGCCGAGCGCGTAGACGATCGTGTCGCGCTGGTCGTAGTCGACCTCGTAGCTCTCGAAGACGGTGCCGAGTACGTTCGGGTCGACCGCCACCGGACTCGGCTCAGCGGCGCTGGTCGAAGCCGCGGCCGAGCAGCTCCGAGAGGATGCGGATCCGTTGCATCGTCGGCGTGCCGCCGGCGATCGCCCAGCCGTGGGCGTCGCGATGGAGCCGCTCGATCGCGTAGTCCTCGGTGTAGCCGTTGCCGCCGTGGACCTGCATCGCCAGGTCGGAGACCCGCTTCGCCATCTCGTTCGCGGTGCACTTGGCGATCGAGACCCGCAGTGGGTCCGGCAACTCGGCGCCGGCGTCGAGGGCGGCGCCGTAGATCAGCAGCCGGGCTCCGTAGACCTGGTTCAGCATGTCGGCAAGGATCAGCTGCACGCCCTGGAACTCGATCAGGGCCTTGCCGAACTGGATCCGCTCCTGCGCGTACTCGAGGCTGCGCTCGAGCGCAGCCTGGCCGATCGCCAGGCTCATCGTCGAGTTGCCGAGGCGCTCGATCGAGAAGGCGCGGAAGAGGTCGCGGAAGCCGCCGGGCCCGACCAGGAGGTTCTCGGCCGGGACGCGGACGTCCTCGAAGATCAGGTCGCAGGAGGGGATGCCGCGGAAGCCCATCAGCTTCTCCTGGATGCCGTAGCTGAAGCCGGGCGTGTCGGCCTCGACGACGAGGGCGCCGATGCCGCGCGAGCCGGGCTGGTCGTCGAGCCGCACGTAGACGAGGTACTGGTCGGCGTAGCCGCCGTTGGAGATCCAACGCTTGACGCCGTTGACGACGTACTCGTCGCCGTCGAGGACGGCGTGGGTGGTCATGTCGGTCGCCGCCGAGCCCGCGTCGGGCTCGGAGATGCCGAGCGCGATCGCCGCCTTGCCGGCGATCACCGGCGGCAGCCACCTCGCCTTCTGCTCCTCGGTGCCGAGGTGGTTGATCACCTGGGCGGGGCCGGAGTTGGCCTCGAACACCTGGAAGGCGGCGGGCCGGCACTCCTTGGCGAATTCCTCGATCGCCAGCAGGGTGTCGAAGATCGGCAGGCCGCTGCCGCCGTACTCCTCGGGCAGCGAGATGCCGAGCAGGCCGAGCTCGCCGAGAAAGCGGCGCTCCTCGTCCGGGAAGACCGTCCGCGCCTCGTCCCATTCGGCCGCTTTGGGCCGGTAGCGGTCGCGGGCGACGCGTCCCGCCGTGCCTTTGAGCTCGCGCTGCTCGTCGGTCAGCTCGAAGGTCTCCGGCATCGAAGCGGGACGGGGATCGGTTTTGTTGGCTAGCGTGGTCAATTTGTGCTCACAATTATATCGATCCCAAGTTTAACTTGCCTGGAGTGGCCGCGCCGCTGCCGCCTGCTCGGCCGCGAGCTCACGCAGCTCGACCTTTCGCACCTTGCCCGAGGGCGTCTTCGGCAGCTCCCGCAGGACGCTGACGTACTCCGGCATCGCGAACGGCGGCAGCTGCTGCCCGCACCACTCGCGCAGCTCCTCGAGGCTCATCTCCTCGCCCCGCTCGAGGACGAAGAACACGGCCACCTCGTCCTCGCCGGCCTCGGCGTGGGCCGGCGCGGCCACCGCCGCGCAGTCGAGGATCTTCTCGTGCAGTAGCACCGCCTGCTCGACCTCGTAGGAGCTGATGTTCTCGCCGCGCCGGCGGATCGCGTCCTTGAGGCGATCGACGAAGTAGAACCAGCCGTCGTCGTCGCGTTTGAGTCCGTCGCCGGTGTGGAACCAGAGGTTCCGGCACGCTTCGCCGGTGCGGTCCGGCATGTTGTAGTAGTCGGTGAGCATGATCCACGGCTCCTTGGGCCGGATCACGAACTCCCCCACCTCGCCGTTGGCAACCTCTTCGTCGGTCTCGGGGTCGACGATCTTCGCTTCGAAGTACTCGTCGCAGAGCAGGCCCGCTGCGCCCTCCGGACGCGGGGCCCCGTATGGAGTCATCACCGGCAGCGAGAGCTCGGTCATCCCGTACTGCTCGACGAAGGCCTCGACGCCGAAGCGGCGGCGGAAGTCTTCGAGGATCGCGTTCGGCGTCGGCACCGTGTAGACGCAGCGCAGCTGGTTGTCGGCGTCGTCGGGTCGCTCGGGCTGCTGGTAGGTCCAGTCCATCATCACGCCGATGAAGTTGGTCACGGTGGCGCCGCAGTCGCGGATCTGGTCGATCCAGCGACTGGCGCTGTACTTCTCGCGCAGGACGAAGCGGGCGCCGGCGATCAGGTCGGGTGAGGCGGCGAGGAACTGGGCGTTGCCGTGGAAGAGCGGCCCGACCGACATGTGCGTGTCCCGGTCGGTCAGCCGCACCAGGGCGATCAGCTGCTGGGAGACGAAGCAGAGCTGGGAGTGCGACATGTTCACCCCCTTGGAGAGCCCGGTCGTGCCGGAGGTGAAGAAGATCGCGCCGGAGTCGCGGCGGTCGACCTCGGGCAGCTCGGCGTCGGAGTCCGGCCGGGGCAGCTCCTGGTAGGGCACCGCCTCGCGGCCGCCGGCCTCGAGCACCTCGATCGCGCGCCGCTGCTCGGCCTCCTCGCCCAGCAGGTAGAAGCGCTCGATCGAGTCGTACGCGGAGGTCTCACCCTCGACGAAGCGCTGGGCGTAGTCGGCGAGGATCACCGCGAAGGTCGGCGAGGTGGTCCGCACCTGGTGCTCGAGGAAGGCGCTCGCGTAGGCGGTGTTGATCGGCACCTCGACCATCCCGGCCAGCGCCGCGCCGTACCAGCTGAGCACGATCTCGGAGCGGTTCGGGGCCATCAGCAGGAGACGGTCGCCGTGCCTTCCTCCAGCCTCGACCAAGCCGCGGCCGATCGCCTCGGCCTCGGCCAGCGTCTGCGCGAAGGTGAAGGTCTCGCCGTGGTCGGGGACGTCGAGGTAGACCTTGTCGCCGTGGGTGCGGGCGCGGTGGCGCAGCATCCAGGGCAGCGTCCAGGTCTCGCGATCGGGGAACTCGAGGTCGATTTCCCGGTAGAAGAGCTCGCTCAACTTCGATCCTCCTTCTCGCCGCGGAAGCGAGGCTTTCGCTTCTCCATGAAGGCATTGGCCCCCTCGACCATGTCCTCGGAGCCGACGGCCTGCATCAGCATCCCGAGGCCGGTCCGGTAGGACTCGCGCATCTGGTTCCACCAGGCGTTGGAACTCACCTTGGCGATTTCCAGGTAGCGCGGGCTGAGCTGGAGGATCTCCTCGACCCAACGGTCGACCTCAGCCTCGAGCTCATCGTCGGGGACGACGGCGTTGATCCAGCCGAGCTCGTAGGCGGTCTGCGCCGAGTAGCGCCGGCACAGCATCGAGATCTCCTTGCCGCGCTTCTCGCCGACCGAGAGCGAGAGCAGATTGGTGCCGCCGATCACCGGCGCGCTGCCGACCCGGGGCCCGGTCTGGCCGAGCTGGGCGCTTTCGGCGGCGATCGCGAAGTCGCAGGCAACTACCAGCTCGTTGCCGCCGCCGGCGGCAGAGCCGTTGACGGCGGCGATCACCGGCCGCGGCGAGTTGCGGATCTCGTCGAACATCCTCAGCGAGGCGTCGAAGAGCACCCGCAGCTCCTCCTGGTCGGGCCGGCTGAGGTCGGCGAGGAAGCCGCCGGCGCAGAACGCCCCGTCGCTGCCGGTGATCACGATCGCCGCGGCGTCGGCGGCGTCGCGAACGGCGCTGGTCAGCTCCTCGGCCATCGCCAGGTCATAGGCGTTGCGCCGCTCGGGCCGGTTCAGTCGCAGCCAGGCAGCCTCGCCACGACGCTCCACGATCACGTCAGCCATCGGTGTCCTCCTCGTCGCGTCTTGATCGGACGGGAAGAACTCTCAGGCATTTCGCTCTTTGGCGAGGATCCTGGAGACCGCGACGGCGACCAGCAATACCCCACCGTTGAAGAGCGGCACGACGTAGTATTCCGCGCCCAACTGCTGCAGACCGGAGACCCCGACCGCGAGCAGGAGGATGCCGACGACGGTCCCGACCACGTTGAAGCGGCCGGGAATGATCGTCGTCGAGCCGAGGAAGACGGCGGCGAAGGCGGGCAGCAGCAATTCCGGACCGACCGAGGGGCTGCCGGAGCCGGCCTGCATCATCGTCACCACGCCGGCCAGCGCCGCGACGCCCGCCGAGAGCATGAAGGCGAGGACGACGAGCCGTTTGGTGCGCACGCCGGAGAGCTCGGCGGCGACGCGGTTGCCGCCGGTCGCGTAGAGCTTGCGCCCGATCGGCATGTGGTTGAAGCCGTACCAGAGGACGATCGCCAGGATCGCCACGTAGATGATCGGCAGCGGGATCCCGAGGATTTCGTTCTGGCCCAGGCTGGTGACCGCTTCCGGGATGTTTTCGGTCACGGCGCCGCCGCCGCTGATCCACAGCGAGCCGCCGCCGAGCAGGGTCGAGACGCCGAGCGTGGCGATGAAGGAGTTGACGCCGATCTTCACCACCAGGATCCCCGAGGCGAACCCGATCAGGACCGCCGAGGCCAGGGTCAGCGCCAGCGCCAGCGGCCAGGCCATCGAGGCCACCAGCAGCGCCATCTCGATCGACGAGAAGGCGACCATGGCGCCGACCGAGAGGTCGAACTCCCCAACCACCGCCGGGACCAACAGCCCGAGGCTGACCATCAGGACAGTGGATTCCGAGGTGAGGATCGCTTTGGCGTTGCGCCAGGTGGGATAGGTGTCCGGGATCAGGATCGAGAAGACGATCACCATCACGATCAGGACGAAGACGGCGCCATAGGCGGCCAGCCACTCGGCGGGCGATTTGCCGCCGACACGGCGAGCGTGCCAAGGCGGGCGTTCGCGATCGGGCAGCTGAACGTTGCGATCCGCGACTTGGGTGCCACTAGTGCTCATTTGAAGCTCCGTCCCGAGTATTGGTCGTGGTTGGTTCCAGCCGGGAGCCAGGCTCCTCGACCTCTCTGAATGCCGCTGCCTGCACCGCCTCTTTGGTCAGCGCGTTGCCGGAGAGCTCGGCGATCACCTCGCCGTCGCGGAGGACGATCGCGCGGTCTGAGGCAAAGGCGATCTCCTCGGCCTCCGAGGAGAGCAGCAGGACCGCGGCCCCGCCTTCCGCCGCCTCGCGGATGAAGCGATAGATGTCGTGCTTGGAAGAGATGTCGACGCCCGCCGTCGGCTCGTCGGCGACAAGAACCGACGGGTCGCAGCGCAGCCACTTCGCCATCACGACCTTCTGCTGGTTGCCGCCGGAGAGCTGCCCCACCCTGTGCTCGGGATCGGGCGGCTTGATTCCGTACCTGTCGATCAAAGGCATCACGCCCGCCCTCTCGCGGGAGCGGCTGAGCCGGCCGAAGACGGTGAACGGCTTCAGGTCCGTCATCGTCAGGTTCTCGCGGATCGTCATCGACGGCGCGATCCCGGCCTCGTGACGATTCTGCGGGACGTAGCCGACGCCGGCGCCGATCGCGTCGGCGGCAGTCGAGGGACTGACCTCTTCTCCGTCGATTTCCATGGTGCCTTCGGTGGGCTGCTGAACGCCGGCGACGACGCGTCCGAGTTCGCTCTTCCCACAGCCGAGCAGTCCGTAGACGCCGACGATCTCGCCCTCGGCAACGCTGCAGGACACACCTCTGAGGACGTTGCCGCGAACCGAGTCGATCCGCAGGCGGGTCTTCGTGCCGACGACGGCCGGCGGCGCTTCGTAGAGCTCGTCGGCGGTCTCGCCGAACATCGCCACGACCATCCCCTCCTGCTCGACCTCGCCTCGCTCCAGGCGGGCGGCGACAGTTCCGTCCCGCAGGACCGTGATGTGGTCGGCGAGGCGCATCACCTCACCCAGGCGGTGGGAGACGAAGATGATCCCTGCGCCCTGTGACTTGACCCGGTCGATCAGGGCGAAGACGCGCTCCGCCTCCTCGTTGGGGAGGGCGGCGGTCGGCTCGTCGAGCACGAAGAGACGCCCGCCCCAGTCCTCGTTCTCGGCCTCGCGAGCGATGCAGAGCATCATTCGCTCCGAAGCCGAGAGCTCGCTGACGAGACGGCGGGGATCGATCTGCAGACCGACCCCTGCCATCGTCTTGCGCGCCCGCTTTGCCTCGGCGCGCCAGCGAATGCGGCCGCCGAAGCCGGTCAGGTACCCGGCCTCGAGCGAGAGGTTCTCGCCGACGCTGAGGTTGTCGACCAGGGGCGCGTCCTGGTGGATGAACCTCATCCCCGTTGCCTTGCTGGTCGCCTCGGTCAGGGGCAGGTCGAGCTCCTGACCGTTGAAGCGGATGCTCGCTCCCGAATCGGGGTCGTGGAAGCCGGCAAGGATCTTGATCAGGGTCGACTTGCCGGACCCGTTGGCGCCGATCAGCGCGTGCACCTGCCCGGGCTCGACCTCCAGCGACACGTCGCGCAGCACGCGCGTGTCGCCGAAGGTCTTGCCCAGGCCCGCTATCTCTAGCAGTGGTGCCATGCGGGGAGGGAGATGACTCGTGCGGGGAGAGCTCGCACTCTTACTTCAGTCCCCACAACTTTTCGTATTCGCCTTTGTAGTCGAACCCGTCGGCGTCCCAGAACCCGTTCGGGGCCGCGGTCGAGAGGGCTTCCTGCACGTTGTCCTGGCTCAGAAGCCTCTGCGCCATGCCGTCGCCGCCCGGTTCCTGACCGGCGAAGAGGCGAGCGACGCTGTCGATTGCTTCCCAGCCGCCCCAGACGAGGGGGTCGACGACGATCGCCTTGATTTCGCCTTTTTCGAGCGCTTCAAGGGTCGGTTTGCCGCCGAGGTAGGTGTAGACGCCGACTTCGCTGTTCTGCTGCCGGATGGTCGGCAGCTGGTAGGCGGTGACGAAGGTGTCGATCCCGGTGAAGAGCCCGGTCAGGTCCGGGTTCTTCTGCAGCAGCGTGCTGGTCGAGGTCGGCATCGTCTTTTCGGCTTCGGCCGAGGCCGTGTCGATCACCGGCAGGACTTCGCAACCCGAGCATTCTTCGAGTTTCTTCTGGGCCGCTTCGGTGCGGTTGTTGAGGACGATGTATTCGGGGAAGTTGAAGAGGGCGAACGTGCCTTCTCCGCCCGATTCGACGATCGCTTTCGAAGCGGCGAGTTCTCCCGACTCTTTCGAGTGCTCGCTGACTTCCGCTTGGGCGAATTCGTCAGAGGTGGGGTAGTCGCTGTAGGTCGTGACCAGGATCGCGCCGCTGTCGTGGAGCTTCTTGATCGAGCTCTTGTAGTTCTGCGGTTCGATTCCCTGGGTGACGACGGCGTCGGCGCCGAGCGCGATCGCCTGTTCGAAGGCGGCGGCCGTTTTGGCGGCGCTGAATTCGCCGTAGAGGATTTTCGAATCCCAGCCGATCGCCTTGGCCGCTTCGACCACGCCTTCGGCGGTGGCCAGAGAAGCGGGTTCTTCCGGGCTGAGAGCGATGTCGATGATCAGTTTGTTCGGTTCGACGTTCTTGACCGGTTCCGTCGGGGCGGTCGCCGGCCACTTGGTGATCGGCGCTTCCTTTTCCTCGACGAGCTTTTCGAAGGGGGCGAGGTCGGTCTTCCCCGAGCTCGCTTCTTCGCCACCGCCCGAAGTCGCAGTGTCATTACTCGACGAGCCGCAGGCGCTGAGCAGCGCCGTCACCGCAACCGCGGCGACCGCCGCCAGCAGCAGAGCCATCCACCTAGTTCGCAACATCACCTCTCCATTCCCATGTCCGGACGACCGAGGCCGCCTTGGCTATAACCATTGCAATATATAGCCGAGATCGGCGAAGGGCGCAACCGACAGTGCGTATTATTACCCTAAATTTTCCGAAACTCCGCAGGAACGCCCGATTTTCCGCAGCGGAGAGCGGAATCGCAGGTGAGGCGGCGGCTGGGAAACGAGCGAAGTCGAGAGGACGACGGAGCAGGCGGCGCTCAGGTGTCGACCTGGTCCCAGCGCAGCGGCTGCTCGAGCACGTGGGCGTAGTGGCGCTCGGCGTAGGAGGCGAATTCGCCGATGTGGATGCGCATCGCCGCCTCCGCCATCTCGGCGTCGCCGGCCTCGATC
>DASWQL010000044.1:0-5788 GCA_036403715.1 Solirubrobacterales bacterium | reverse complement strand
GTCCTCTACGAGATGCTGGTCGGCCAGGTTCCGTTCCACGCCGACAGCCAGGTCGGGGTGGCGATGAAACACGTCAACGAAGAGCTGCCCGACGTCCAGCAACGGCGGCCCGAGATCTCCGCCGCGGCGGCGATGGTTGTGGAGCGGGCCACCGCCAAGGAGCGGTCGCAGCGCTACCAGGCCGTCGGCGAGATGATCGACGACCTCTCCACCGCGCTCGAGGTCGAGGCGGCGCGGGCGGGCTCGACCACCGGCGAGGCGACCAGCGTGCTCGAGGCGGTGCCGCCGGCCAAGCGCAAGCTCTCCAGCCGTGCCCGCTGGTCGTGGGCGGCGGTCGCGCTGGCCATCCTCGTCGCCGCCGGAGCGCTGGGGGCGGTGCAGCTGATCAGCAGCGGCGGCGCCGGTGGAGGTGGAGGGGCGCTGAAGAACAAGGGGACTCCGGTGCCGATCGAATCGGCGACCGACTTCGACCCCCAGGGCGACGGCCAAGAGGACCCGGAAACCGTCAGCCTCGCGGTCGACGCCAACCCGACCGGGACGGCCTGGACCAGCGAGCACTACGACAGCGCCGACTTCGCCGGCACCAAGACCGGCCCGGATCCGGGCGTCGGCCTCTACGTCACCACCGACTCGCCGGCGCAGCCGAGCAGGATGGTCGTCAAGGGCGCCCCGGGCTGGGACGCGCAGATCTACGCTGCCGCCTCAGGCCCGCCGGAAGAACTCGCCGAATGGGGCGAACCGGTGGGCGAGGTCGCCGAAGCCGACGAGACCCAGGAAATCGAAATCGACGTCCCCAAGCCTTCGCGGTACTTCTTGATCTGGTTCAACAAGGCGGCGCCGTCGCGGGACCAGGTGGGGCGGTATCAGCTGGAGATCAGCGACGTGATGCTGATCGAATAGGGGCGGGAGCGGCAGGAGGGGCAGCCGCCCAGGCGATTCGATCTAGAACTCGTAGGACCGTGCCTTCTGGTGGCGCTCGACGGCGAGCTGGACAAGGCGGTTGCAGAGTTCGGGATACGGGATCCCGGAGGCCTCGAGGAGCTTGGCGTAGACGCTGGTCTCGGTGAAGCCGGGCATGGTGTTGATCTCGTTGACGAGGACCTCGCCGTCGGGCTCGACGAAGAAGTCGCAGCGGGCGAGGCCCGAGCAACCGGCGAGGGCGAAGGTCGAGGCGGCCAGATCGCGGACGCGGGCGGTCTCCTGCTCGGAGATCGGCGCCGGGACGCGCAGCTCCATGCCGCCCTCCTCGTACTTGGCCTCGAAGTCGTACCAATCGGCGTGGGCGACGATCTCGCCGGGGAACGAGGTCTGCACCGACTCGTTGCCGAGCACCGAGCACTCGACCTCGCGGCCCGTCGCCGAGGCCTCGACGATGACCCGCGGGTCGTGGCGCAGCGCCTGCTCCACCGCTGTGTCGAGCTCGCTCAGCTCGGCGACGCGAGTGATCCCGACGCTCGAGCCCATCCGCGACGGCTTCACCCAGAGCGGCAGCCCCATCGCCACGCAGCGCTGCCGCCATCCCTCCTCGCCGACTGCGGCGAACTCGACCTGGGGAATGCCGCGTTGGGCCAACAGCCGCTTCAGGGTCAGCTTGTCCATGCAGGTCGCCGAAGCGAGGACGTCGGAGCCGACGTACGGGACGTCGAGCCACTCGAGCAGGCCCTGGACGCTGCCGTCCTCGCCGAAGGCGCCGTGCAGCGCCGGGAAGACGGCGTCGGCGTCGAGCAGGCCGCCGCCAGGCACCAGCTCGACAGGCGCACCCTCGCTGCTCCAGGCGCCGTCGCGGGCGATCGTCACCGCCACGACCTCGTGCCCCGCCTGCTCCAGGCCGCGGGCTACCGAGGCGGCCGAGCGCAGCGAGACGTCGTGCTCGGAGGAGCGGCCGCCGCCCAGCACCGCAACCCTCACGGCACTTCCCCTTCCACTTCTTCTTCGGGCAGCGGCGGCGGTGCCGGCTTGCCGACGACGATCGTCACTTCTGCCCCCGGTTCGAGTTCCTGCCCCGGCGGCGGGAACTGGTCGACGACGCGGCCGACCTGGCCGGGGACTCCGGTTTCCTCTTCTTCGACCGCCGGCGTCAGCCCGGCGGCGCGGATCGCTTCGACTGCTTCGCGGCGTTCCTGGCCGATCACGTTCGGCACCTTGGCCTGCCGTTCGCCCTTGGAGACGACGATCGTCACCGGCGCCCCGGGCGGCACGGTGGTGCCGGCACTCGGCGACTGTCGGATCACCTGGCCGGCCGGCGCCGAGCTTTCCTCTTCGCTGACGATCGGTTCGAGGCCGCGGCCGCGGATCTGCTCGACGGCGACATTGCGCTGGCTGCCGACCAGCACTGGGACCTTCATCAGCCGCGGGCCGCGGGAGACGAAGATCGTCACCGTCGAGCCGTTGGTGGCGGTGTTCCCGCCGGAAGGTTCGGAGTAGACGACGAGCCGTTCTTCGACGGAGTCGGAGTTGACCGGCTGGACGTCGACCTTGAAGCCGGCCGCTTCGAGCTTCTTCGTCGCCTCTTCCTGCGTCAGACCGGCGGTCCCCGGGATCTTGCTCGTGCCGGGCCCGGAGCTGACGGTCAGGTCGACGTCGGGCTTGGAACAGAAGAAGCTGAGGAAGGCGCAATCGAGCGAGGCCTGCTTGGCGGGCGGCGAGGAACGAGGGTCCTGCTCCAGCACTTCGTTCGGCGGCGCCTGCCGCTGCACCCGCGTCACCTTGCCGATCGAGAAGCCGTCCTGTTGCAGCAACTGAATCGCGACGTTGAGCTGGTTGCCGGTCACCTTCGGAACCTCGGTAGTCGTGTCGCGGGTCAGCGCCAGGCCGACGAGGATCCCGATCAGGATCGCCGCCGCCAGGGCCGGCCAGAGCCACCGCCTGCGGTCCTCCCCCGGCGGCTGCTCCTCGACCGGCGTGGCAACGACCGGGGGCAACGCCGCGAAGGCCGCGGTCCCCCCGCCTGCCTCCGGTTCCTTCATCGCCGCATCGAGGGCGGCGATGAAGGCGTCGGCGCTCTGGAAGCGCTGCCCCGGCTCCTTCTCCAGCGCCCGCATCACCACCGCGTCGAGCGCCGCCGAGACCCGGGGCTCCAGCGAGCTCGGGCGCAGCGGCACCTCGGAGACCTGTTTCATCGCCACCGCGACCGCGCTTTCGCTCTCGAACGGCACCCTCCCGGTCAGCGCCTCGTAGAGGATCACGCCGATCGAGTAGAGGTCGGAGACCGAGGTGACGTCGAAGCCCTGCGCCTGCTCCGGCGAGAGGTAGTGCGGCGTTCCCATCACCGAGCCCGTCTGGGTGATCTCCGAAACGCCGGCGCGGGCGATCCCGAAGTCGGTAACCAGCGCCTTGCCCTCGGCGTCGACGATCACGTTCTGCGGCTTCAGGTCGCGGTGGACGATGCCGTGGCGGTGGGCGAAGCGGGCCGCCTCGAGCACCTGGCGGATCAGCGGCACCGCCTGGTCGGGGGTGAGCCCGCTTTCGACCAGCTGCTTCAGCGTCGGTCCCTCCACGTACTGCATGGCGATGTAGTAGTTGCCCTCGAACTCGCCGCGGTCGAAGACCGCGACGACGTTCGGGTGCTGCAGCCCGGCGGCGGACTCGGCCTCGCGGCGGAAGCGCTCGACGAACTCGCGGTCCTGGGCGAAGCGGCGGTGGAGGATCTTCAGCGCCACCCCGCGCTGGAGGTGGTCGTCCTCGGCAAGCCAGACGTCGGCCATGCCGCCGGAGCCGAGCCGACGCAGAATCCGGTAGCGGCCGTCGATCACGGCGCCTTCCCTGACCTCAGCCACTCGCTCCCCCATTCATCTCATTCGCCGTTGAGGATCGTTTCGGCGACGTCGCGGAAGATCGGCGCCGCGACGTCGTTGCCGAACTGTTCCGTGCACTCGACCGAGGCGGCGATCGCGATCTTCGGTTCGTCCGCCGGAGCGAAGCCGATGAACCAGGCCTGGTTCTGGTTTTCGCCGCCGCCGCAGGCCTTGTTGCCGGGCGTTTCCGCGGTGCCCGTCTTGCCGGCCACCGGGATCCCCGGGATTTCCGCGTTGGTGCCGGTGCCTTCGCTGACCACGCCTTCCATCGCCGTGGTCAGCTCTTCGGCGGTCTGGGCGCTGATCGGCCGGCTGTACTCGGAGGGGTCGAGGCGTTCGGTGACGCGGCCGTCCGGATCGATCACCCGGTTCCAGATCTGCGGCTTCATCAGCTTGCCGCCGTTGGCCACGGCGGCGGCCACCATCGCCATCTGCAACGGCGTCGCCAGCAGCCGCTCCTGGCCGATCGCCAGCCGGGCCAGATCGACCGGTTCCCTGGCGGTGAGCAGCCCGTGTTCGCCGGACACGCCGCTCTCGTAGACCTCGTTGTCGGGAAGGTCGATCGGCGGCGTCGAGTTGAAGCCGAACTTTTCCATCGTTTCGAAGAGACGGTCCTGGCCGACCTGCTGGCCCAACTGCCCGAACCACGTGTTGACCGAGTTGGTCAGCGCCGTGTCGAGGGTGGCCCCGAGGAAGCTCTGGCCGAAGTCGTTTTCAAGCGGAGTGCCTTCGACTTCCAGGGAACCCGGCGCGTCGATCGGGGTTTCCGGCGTGATCGTGCCGCTCTCCAGGCCGGCGGCGGCGGTGACGACCTTGAAGGTCGAGCCGGGCGGGTAGAGGCCCTGGGTGGCGCGGTTGAGCAGCGGCGTTTCGATTTTGTTGTTGATGAACTTCCCGATTTCCGTGGGGATCCGGTTGGGGTCGTACGGCTTGTTCGAGGCCATCACCTCGACCGCACCGGTGCTCGGCCTGATCGCGACCACGGCGCCGAAGCCCTGTTCCTCGAGGTCCTGCAGCGCCGTTCGCTGCGCCACCGGGTCGAGGTTGGTGACGATGTCGTTCCCTTCCTGTCGGCGCCCGGTCAGCTGATCCAGAATCGAGCTGAATTCGTTGCTTTCGCCGACCAGTTCGTCGTTGTGGAACCGCTCGAACTCGGAGTCCCCCTGCTGCACGAAGCTGTAGCCGATCGGGTGGCCGTAGAGCGCCCCCTCGGGGTAGCGGCGGACGAAGCGGCGGGCGCTCCCCTTGCCCTTGGCCACCGACTTTGCCAGCACGGTGCCGTCGGCGGCGAGGATGCGGCCGCGGCGGATCTGCTGCTGCTCCAGCAGCGGCCGCTTGTTGGCTTCCTCTTCCTTCAGCGCTTCGGCGTCGAAGACCGACCAGTAGGACGTGAAGCCGACCAGGACCGCGAAGAGGACGACGATGAAGCCGAAGAGCTTGACGATCTGGCGGTTCACACGGGCCCCAGCGAGAGGGCACGGCCGGCCGGTTCGCTCGCTTCGCGGCGGGCGCGGTCGGAGATCAGCAACAGCAGCGCCAGCAGCACGAAGTTGGCGACGATCGAGCTGCCGCCGTAGCTGACGAACGGCAGGGTGACGCCGGTCAGCGGGATCACCCTGGTGACGCCGCCGATGATCACGAAGGCCTGGATCGCGAAGACGGCGGTGAGTCCGGTGGCCAGCAGCTTCGAGAAGCCGTCGTTGGCGAGCAGGGCGATCTTGAAGCCACGGGCGGCGACCAGCAGGTAGATGAGGATGACGCCGCAGGCGCCGAAGAGGCCGAGCTCATTGACGATCAGGGCGTAGATCGTGTCGGTCTGAGCGGCCGGCAGCAGCGCCTGGGGCGGATTGCTGCCGGGGATCGTGATCAGCGCCTGGCCGAAGCCTTTGCCGAAGAGGCCGCCGTCGGCCTGGGCGAAGATCGACTGCAGGATCTGGTAGCCGCTGCCGATCGGGTGCGCGTAGGGATCGAGCCAGATTTCGACCCGGTCGCCG
>DASWQL010000043.1:0-12675 GCA_036403715.1 Solirubrobacterales bacterium | reverse complement strand
CGCAGCACCAGCTCCGAGTCGGCGGCGACCTCGATCGCCTCGCCCAGGGTCGCCGGCAACTGCTCGATGCCCTGGTGGGAGAGCTCCTCCTGGGAGAGGTGGTAGAGATTCTGCTCCATCGGCTCCGGCAACTCGTAGCCCTTCTCGATCCCTTCCAGGCCCGCCTGCAGCATGCCGGCGAAGCAGAGGTAGGGGTTGGCGGCGGGGTCGGGGCAGCGCAGCTCGGCCCGGGTCGCCGACTCCTTGCCGGGGTGGTAGAGCGGCACCCGGATCAGGGCCGAGCGGTTGCGGCGCGACCAGGCCAGGTAGACCGGCGCCTCGTAGCCGGGCACCAGGCGCTTGTATGAGTTCACCCATTGGGCGAAGAGCGGCGAGATCTCGCGCGCGTGCTTGAGCTGGCCGGCGATGAACGACTTCGCGGTCGGCGAGAGGTAGTAGGGGTCGTCGGCGTCGTAGAAGGCGTTCTTGCCGCCCGTGCTGAGCGACTGGTGCACGTGCATCCCGGAGCCGTTCTCGCCGAACAGCGGCTTCGGCATGAAGGTCGCGTGCCAGCCGTATTTCATCGCGTACTCCTTGACGACGATGCGGTACGTCATGCAGTCGTCGGCCATCTCGAGCGCGTTCTTGTAGCGCATGTCGACCTCGTGCTGGGAGGGGCCGACCTCGTGGTGCGTGTACTCGACGTGGATCCCCATCTTCTCCAGGGCCAGCACGGTCTCGCGGCGCACATCGGAGCCGGCGTCGAGCGTGGTCAGGTCGAAGTAGCCGCCCTCGTCGAGGACCTCCGGCACGCCGTTCTCCGGTTTTGCCGAGCGGAAGTAGAAGTACTCGAGCTCGGGGCCGACGTTGTAGGCCTCGAAGCCCATCTCCTCGGCCCGCTTCAGCGCCCGCTGCAGGATCCAGCGCGGGTCTCCCTCGTAGGGCCCGCCGCCGGGGACGCGGATGTCGCAGAACATGCGGGCGACGGCGTTTTCCCCTTCCGGCCGCCAGGGAACGAGCGCGAAGGTGGACGGGTCGGGCACGGCGATCATGTCCGACTCCTCGATCGGGTTGAAGCCGGTGATCGAGGAACCGTCGAACCCCATGCCGCCGTCGAAGGCGTTCTCGAGCTCCGAAGCGTTGATCGAGAAGCTCTTCAGCTGTCCCAGCACGTCGGTGAACCAGAGGCGGACGAAGCGGACGTCGCTTTCCTTGACGATCTCGGCGACGTCAGCGGCACTGCGGGGCTGCTCTGCCATTCCTGCCTCCTTGGCTTTTGCGCGAGAAGGCCGCAACGATAAGCGAATGAACCGAGCAGGTGCATGACGGCGTATATCGGGTACTCAGAGCGGATTGGCAGCGGCTTGCATGGGCGCTGAAAAGCAGGTATAACTTACGGACCGTAAGTAAGAGGCTGAAAGTAAAGTAAAGGCCACGTAAAGGCTCTGCGAAGCGGAATTCGCCTTCAGCAGCGCCAGAGACGAGAAGCGACGTGACTGTAAAAACCGCAGTAAGCAGATTCCAAATACATGACGAGCTGACGGCGCCCGACGAGAGCGCGCCGCTGATCAAGACCATCCAGGCGACCGGTGGCGCGGTGACCAAGTTCGTGGGTGTCCTGGCCGGCGCACCCGCCGTCCTGCGCGCCTATACCCGCATGCGCTCCGAGCTTCGCGGCGGCGTCCTGCCGCAGGCCACCCGTGAGCGGATCGCGCTCGCGGTCGCCGAGCACCGCGAAGACAACTACAGCATCGCCCAGCACGCCAAGTCGGCGCGGCGGGCGGGACTCGGCCTCGACGAGGTCTCCCGCGCCCGTAGCTTCACCTCCGCCGACGAGAAGGAGGCCGCCCTCCTGCTCTACCTGAAAGAGGCCCTCGACGCCGATGGCCCGCCGCCCCTCCACCTGCATGAGGAGGCCCGTGAGATCGGTTGGACCGACGAGGAGATCCTCGAGGCGGTCGGCCACCTGGCGCTGAACGAGTTCCAGAGTCTGATCGCCAGCGCCGCGGCGCTGCCGAAAGACCAGGCGACGCCGCGAGTTCTGCCCTCGGCCGCTTAGCTCACAGGGGGAGGGGTTGATCGCCCCTCCCCACCCCCTGACCCGTCAGCGGCCCTCGACCAGGGTCGCCGTGTACAGCAAGCGGGCGGTCGAGTACTTGCAGCCGTAGGTGGCGCGGGTTCCGACCGTCTGCTGCGGCTCTCCCTGACGGATGTCGGTGGAGTTGGTGCAGGTGCCGGGTGCGCGGCTGGCGCGCCAGACGTTGTCGGCAGGCAGGTTCTGGGCGAACGCCGGAGCCCAGGTCGGAACGGTGATGCCGACGATGTCCCCTTTTTCGACCTTCAGGTTGGACCCGAAGCGGACGGTCTGTCCGAGATAGGGCGAGAGCACTTTGATCGCGCCCTGGCGGCGCAGGTTGTAGCGGGGCGGATTGGTCCCGGGGACGCGGTGCAGGATCGAGAGGCGGGCCTCCGGCGGCGTGCCGAAGAAGCCGTTGAAGAAGGAACGCTGGGAGTTGGTCGGCTGCGCCAGGGTCAGGGTCCAGGCCGTGATCGTGCCTTCGTTCGGGACCAGGAAGGGCAGTTTCGTCTGGCCGTTGCTGACCTGAAAGCCGGTGACGCTGCCGACCGCCTGGCAGGGCAGCTCGGGACAGGACGGGTCCGGGACGGTCGAGGAGTTGCCGAGGATCACCGAGGTCTTTTCGATGTTGGCGGCGGTGGCGCCTCCGGCCGGCACCGCCAGCGCGACAAGCACCACTGCGGCCACTGCTCCCTGCAAATACCTCGACATTCAGCTGCTCCTCTCGTTATCTGGCACTGCCTTAACACGGCAGCCTAGCCGGCGGAGCGGCGTTCAACGCCTGGCGAAATCCCGCTCGACCGCGTAGCGGACCCGACCGACTCCGACGTCTTCGAAGTCGAGGGCTTTGCTGGCGGCTGCGGTCAGGTCCCAAGAGCGCCCGTGCACGTACGGGCCGCGGTCGATCACCGGGGCGACCAGGACATGGCCGTGGAAGACGAATTTGACCGCGGTTCCGCAGGGGAGGTACTTGTGGGCGACGCCTATCGTGCTCGGCCGCAGAGTCTGCCCACAGGCGGTTCTCCGGCCGTAGAGCCCGGGGCCGTACCAGCTGGCGCCGCCGTAGCGCATCGGCGTGCTGAAGGCGATTTCCTGGCCTTCGGGTGAGCTCGCCGTGGTCGCTTCGTTGCTGGAGCCACTTTCGAAGGGCGAGGCGCCGCCGGTCGCGGCCTGGGCGGAGACGGCTCCGGTCGCCGCGATCGCCAGCGCGGCAAGCGAGACCGCCCAGCGCAGGCGTCGGCTGCGACGCCGCCGCGTGGGCTGCAAGCGTCCTGAATCGTGTTTCCGCGCGAGGCGGTGCGTGAAGTCGTGCATTGCTCTTTCCAGCGCTTACGGGGTTAGCTGTCGGGCTCGCGCTGAAAGAGCTGCGCTACGCGGCAGAGGCCGCGACTCGCCCCAACTAATTGGGTCCCCCGCTCCCCGCGATATGTAGGCGGAGATTCAGCGGAAGTTGGCGGCAGGTTAGCAAAAGCTAAGACAGAAAAGTTGCAGGAATGGAAAAGGCCCCTCGCGGGGCCTTTTCTTTAGCGGGCCTGTAAGCCGGATCCTGTCGTGAGCGGCCATCTATCTCTGCGGCCTACCTGGACCTCGCCGAGCCGGGTCGACGGTCCTGCTTGGCCTTGCACCGGGCGGGGTTTGCCTGGCCGCCGCGTCACCGCGACGCCGGTGCGCTCTTACCGCACCATTTCACCATTGCCTGTACGCGACTCACGTGTGGCCGCGCCATCGGCTGTGTCTTTTCTGCGGCACTTTCCCGCGGGTTTCCCCGGGTGGACGTTATCCACCGCCCTGCTCTGTGGTGTCCGGACTTTCCTCGAGGGGTTTTCTCTCCCCCCGCGGTCGCTCAGCCCGCATCCTTAATGGTAGCTCGGTTAGGGGCCCTCAGGGCCAAGCAGATCAAGGACGCAGGGAGCGTGGCCTGCTCCGCAGGCGAGCGACCGAGGACGCAGAGATGCGCCGTGCCCTGTGGGTCCCTAGACTTTGCGGAAGACGCCGACGACGCGCCCGAGGACGCGGGCCTCGGTGGTGAGGATCGGCTCCATTTCCTCATTCTCGGGCTGGAGCCGGATGTGGTCCTTCTCGCGGAAGATCCGCTTCACCGTCGCCTCTTCGCCGATCAGGGCGACGACGATCTCGCCGTCGTTGGCATCGTCGGCGGGGCGCACGATCACGTAGTCGGCTTCGAGGATCCCGGCGTTCTTCATGCTTTCGCCGCGGACCTGAAGGATGTAGTCGCCGTCCTCGCCGCCGATCACGTCCGGAACCTCGAGGTACTCCTCGATGTTCTCCTCCGCCAGGATCGGCTCGCCTGCTGCGACCTGCCCGACCAGCGGCAACCCGCTTTCGGAGCGGATCGTCCTTTTGGCCTTGTCGAAGAGCAGCTCGATCGCCCGCGGCTTGGACGGATCCCGCCTCAGCAAGCCGATCTTCTCCAGGTTCGCCAGGTGCGCATGCACGGTCGACGACGAGTGCAGCCCCACCGCTTTGCCGATCTCCCGCACGGTCGGCGGGTAGCCGGTCTTGGCCGCGTACTTGCGGATGAAGTCGAAGATCTCCTTCTGCCGTTTGGTCAGATCGAGGTCAACCATCGAAGCCCACGCGTCCCTCCGCTTGCCGGATGCCAATACATGCCCGAAACGGTTCGAACACTTGTTCGCAGGCTACCGCCTCCCCCGGATGCTTTCAAGGCGGCGACTCCCCCCGCCCCCGAACATCTAGAATGGCCCCCCTCGAGCGGCTGTGGCGGAACTGGTAGACGCGCAAGGTTGAGGGCCTTGTGGGTGGAAACACCCGTGATGGTTCGACTCCATTCAGCCGCACTCGGAAGCCCCCGCTCGTCGGGGGTTTTCGCGTTCAGTACGCGGACTTGAGTTTGGGGAGCATCGGGAAGTGGCGGACGTTGGTGGTCAGCAAATCGGCGTCGAGCAGGAGCGCGGTGGCGGCGATCAGGTAGTCGGCGGCGTCGATGCCGCTGTGGGCGCGCCGGTGGCGCTGTGCGAGTGAGCCGGCGGCTCGTGCCACCTCCTCGCCCACCGGCACCCAAGAGAGCGCCGAGAAGAATTGCTCCAGTGCGTCGACCTCCTTCTCACGCACGCCCGACAGCAACTCGAAGCGCACGACCTCGCTGGCGAGGAGGGGCTCTTCGGCCTCGATCAAGCTGCTCAGGAGATCGACCGCGGGGCGCGATCCGCGCAGATGGTCGATCGCGACGCTGGTGTCCAGCAGCTTCACTTGACGCCGAGCTTGGCCAATCGCTCGTTGAGATCGCCGCCGCGCAGAGCGTCGACGTACTCAGCGCCACTGGCGCGGCCGCCCCGCCAGGAGCCGGCGGTGGCCTCGAGGGCCCGAAGCTTCTCGTCCCTCCCCTGCTCGCCGAACATCGCACGGACTGCTCGGCGGATCAGCTCAGAGCGAGAGGCCCCGGTGTCGCGGGAAGCGCGATCGAGGAGCTCCAGCTCATCCTCGCCCAGATAGACCTGCGTTCGACTCATGACATCACTATACACCCTATGGTGTCGAACAGCATGCACGCCTCCGCCGAAAAGATCAGCTCCACGGATCGGGGCGGCAGTCGGCGAGCGCCCTTCGGCATGTGGGTGTCGGCGATGACAGCGATCATCGTCCGGGGACTATGGCGCTCGCCCCCGCCGCGCTGTGATTGAGCCCGGATACGGAGGGGTAACCGGCTCCCATCGCGACGAAGGACCCGAACCTGAGCTCGAACGCGACCGACACCGCCGGTAGGGATGGCGCGGCGGGCCCCGTCCAGGGCTATGCGCCCTCGGCCGAGCGACCGCCGCTGCTCTCCTACGCGGTCCTGATCAGCATCTTCAACTTCCTCTTCGCGGGCGCGCTGCTCGCTGCGCGCCGCGCGGGGCGGAAGCTGCCGGAGTCCGTCCCCGTGCTCGACGTCGTCTCGATCGGCGTCGCTTCCCACAAGCTCAGTCGCCTGATCACCAAGGACAAGGTGACGAGCCCGCTACGGGCGCCGTTCACCGAACTGGAAGGCAGGGGCGGCCCGGCCGAGCTGGAGGAGCGCTCGCGCGGTCGCGGCGCCCGCAAGGCGATCGGCGAGCTGCTGATCTGCCCCTACTGCCTCGGGCTCTGGGTCGCCGCCACGCTATCGGTCGGCCTTCTGTTCGCGCCGCGGCTGACCCGCTTCGTCGTCTCGGTCTTCTCGGCGCTGACGATCTCGGACTTCCTCCAGATCGCCTACAAGGCGGCCGAGGAGAAGGGCCTGGGCGACTAGCGATGGACAAGCGCCTGCTGGGGATATACCTGAACGACCACCTGGCGGGATCGACGCTCGGGGTCGAACTCGCGCGGCGGCTGCGCGCCAACAACGTCGACTATCCGGAGTTCGCCGAGCCGCTGACGCTTGTGTGCGCCGAAATCGAAGTCGACCGCCGCACGCTCGAGGAGCTGATGAGTCGCAACGGCATCCGCCGCGGCAAGCTGAAGCCGGCGGCGGCCTGGACGGCGGAGAAGCTGGGGCGGCTGAAGCTGAACGGGCAACTGCGGGGTTACTCGCCGCTCAGCCGCCTCGTCGAGCTGGAGACCCTGCTGCTAGGCATCCACGGCAAGGCGCAGATGTGGGAGGCGCTGAAGACCGTCGAGGGCGAGATCGCCGGCGACTACGACTTCGCGGCGCTCACCCACCGCGCGGACCGCCAGAGGACGCGGGTCGAGGAACTCCACCGCAAGGCCGGCCCACTCGCCTTGGCGTCCTGAGCTTGCGGAGCGGCAACGGCGGGGTACGCTCGTCGCAACGAGCCGAGTGGGATCGGCGCGAACGAGGAGGAGGTCCCGATGTACGACTACGTGATCGTCGGCGCCGGCTCGGCCGGGTGTGTGTTGGCGGCGCGCCTCTCCGAGAATCCCGACGTCGACGTCCTGCTGCTGGAGGCCGGGCCGCCGGACGTCAACGAGAACATCCACGTGCCCCTCGGCTACCTGCAGTTGGCGCGGACCGAGATCGACTGGGACTACTGCACGGCGCCGGAACCACGCTGCCGCGGCCGCCGACTCCCCCTCCCCCGCGGCAAGGTGCTGGGCGGCTCCTCCTCGATGAACGCGATGATCTACATCCGCGGCAATCGGGCCGACTACGACGGCTGGGACGCCGCCGGCTGGGCCTGGGACGACCTCTTCCCCTACTTCCTCAGGGCCGAGGACAACGAGCGCGGCGCCTCGCCCTGGCACGGGGTCGGCGGGCCACTGCCGGTCTCCGACCAGCGCTCCGGCAACGTGATCACGCCCGCCTTCGTCAGCGCGGGCGCCGAAGCGGGGCTGGAGCCGAACGAGGACTTCAATGCCGAGTCGCAGGACGGCGCGGGGATGTACCAGCTGACCCAGCGGGGCGGGATGCGGGCCAGCGCCGCCGTCGCCTACCTGCACCCTGCCTCCGAGCGCGAGAACCTGACCGTGATGCCATACATGCGGGTCGACCGGGTCGTCTTCGACGGCACCCGCGCGGTCGGCGTCGAGGCCTCGCAGCTCGGGGCCGCGCGGGAGTTCCGCGCCGAGCGCGAGGTGATCCTCTGCGGCGGCGCCTACAACTCGCCGCAACTGCTGATGCTCTCCGGGGTCGGGCCCGCCGAGCACCTGGCGCTGCGGGAAATCGAGCCGCTCCTAGACCAACCCGCGGTGGGCGAGAACCTGAGCGACCACGCGGCCAGCTACGCCGTCTGGACGACCCCCGAGCCCGAGAGCCTGCTGAACGCCCTCGAGCCGGCGGCGCTCGAGCAGTTCACCGCCACTCAGAACGGTCCCTTCGCCTCCAACCTCGCCGAGGCAGGGGCCTTCGCCCGGGTCGAGCCCGGCGCCCCGGCGCCGGACACGCAGTTCCACGTCGCCCCGGTGCAGATCGTCGACGAGGGGATGGCAGACCCGCAGGGCCATGGCGTCTGGGTTTCCCCCTGCCTGCTGACCCCGCGCAGTCGCGGCTCGGTCCGGCTCGCCTCCAAGGACCCGACCGCGAAGCCGATCGTCCGCAACGAGTTCTTCAGCGCCGAGGAAGACATGCCGCGGATGGTGGCCGCGGTGCGTCTGATGGAGGAGATCTGCGCGCAGACGGCGATGCGCCCCTACTGCGCCGAGCGTTTCACGGCGCCGGCCGGGGAGAGCGACGAGGACCTCCGCGCCCACGTCGAGGCGACTGCCTTCCCGATCTACCACCCGGTCGGGACGTGCGCGATCGGCTCGGTCGTCGACGCGGAGCTGCGGGTCCAGGGGCTGGAGGGCATCCGCGTCGTCGACGCCTCGGTGATGCCGGCGGTCCCCCGTGGCAACACCAACGCGCCGGTGATCGCGATCGCCGAGCGCGCCGCCGACCTGATCAAGGGGGTGACGCCGGCCGCGCCGGTGGACGCCGAAGCGGGCGCCACCGCCGGAGGGTGCATCAGGCGCCGAGGGCCCTGTCGATGAACGGGCCGAGCAAATCGGCGACCGAGGCCGCCGTCGTCTCGGCGGACTCGCTGGGGGTGGTGATGTAGCTGATCGCGAGTCGGACCAGAGACTCGGAGAGGAGCCGGACGTCGGCCTTCGGCGCCTGCGGCCAGCCCTCCTCGATCACCGCGGCGAGGCGGACGGTCGCCCACTGGACGACCGGCACGCCCTGGGTGGTGACGAAGGGCAGCATTCCGCCGGTGCCGTCGTCGCGGAGCAGGATGCGGATCAGCGGGTCCTCTCCGGCCGTACGCAGGAAGAGCTCGAGGGCGGCGCCGACGGCGGCGCGCGGGTCGTCGACGTGCTGGAGGACGGCGGCCTCGACGTCGTCGAGGAAGCGCTCGCCCTCGTGGATGACGAAGGCGAGCCCGAACTCGTTGCGGTTGCCGAACTCCTTGTAGAGGGTCTGGCGGCTGACCCCCGCGGCGGCGGCGATGTCCGACATCGTTATCTCCGACCAGGGCCGCTGCTCGAGCTGGTCGCGGGCGGCGCCGAAAAGGGTTTGGCGCAACAGCTCCCGCGCCGCCTCCGGGTATGGGGTTCGCGCGCTCGCCATCCCCCCTATCGTCGCAGCGGTCGCGGTCAAACGTCGGCGTCGGCCGGCTCGAAGTCGACCTTGTCGCGGACCCCGCAGTCGGGACAGGCCCAGTCGTCCGGCACCTCGCTCCAGGGCGTGCCGGGCGGGAAGCCCTCGCGCGGGTGGCCGGCCTGCTCGTCGTAGACGTAGCCGCAGGTGGGACAGCGCCAAACGCTCACGACGCAGCTCCATAGCGGGCGAGGATCCGCCGCCGCTTGCTCGGCTGGATGTTGGCGCGGCTGAGGTCGCCGTCGAAGTGCTCGACCAGGCGCGGGTCCATCAACCGGCGCCAGAGCGGCGGGAACCAGGCGAGGACGATCATCCCCGCGTAGCCGGTGGGCAGCTGCGGCGCCTCGTCGACGTGGCGCAGCGCCTGATAGCGACGGGTCGGGTTGGCGTGGTGGTCGCTGTGGCGCTGCAGGTGGTAGAGGAGGACGTTGGAGGCGACGTTGTTGCTGTTCCAGCTGTGCTCCGGCAGGCAGCGCTCGTAGCGGCCATCGTCCCGCTTGCGCCGCAGCAGCCCGTAGTGCTCCAGGTAGTTGACCACCTCGAGCAGGGAGAAGCCGATCACGGCTTGGATCAGCAGGTAGGGGAGAACGACGGCGCCGAAGGCGATGGTCAGCGCCGCGAAGAGGAGGACGGTCATCGCCCAGGCGCCGAGGATGTCGTTGTGGCGACCGAGGTGGCGCTTGCCGAGGCGGTCGAGGCGGGCGCCCTCGATCTCCCAGGCCGAGCGCAGGCTGCCGACTACGGTGCGCGGCAGGAAGGCCCAGAAGCTCTCACCGAGGCGCGAGCTGGCCGGGTCCTCCGGGGTGGCGACGCGGACGTGGTGGCCGCGGTTGTGCTCGATGAAGAAGTGCCCGTAACCGGTCTGCGCGAGGGCGACGCGGCTGAGCCGGCGCTCGGAGTTGGCGCGCTTGTGTCCCAGCTCATGGGCGGTGTTGATCGCGATGCCGCCGACGACGCCCATCGTCAGCGCCAGGCCGAGGCTTTCGGCGGTCGCGAGGTCGCCGCTCGACCACATCCAGCAGGCGAGCACCAGCCCGGCGTACTGGATCGGGATGAAGAGGTAGGTGCACCAGCGGTAGTAGTGGTCCTGCTCGAGGAACTTGAGAACGCTGTCGGGCGGGTTGGTCGCGTCGAGCCCGATCGCGATGTCGAGCAAGGGGAAGACGACGAAGACGAGCACCGGACCGAGGAACCAGAAGGCGCCGATGCCGGTCAACGTCACCCAGCCCCAGGCGAGGAACGGTGCCAGCGGCACGACGATCCCCAGCAGCCAGGCGTAGCGCTTGGGGTCGCTCCAAGTCGCCGGATTGACCTCGACGTCGTCGTGATGGTGGTGCTGCGCGTGCGCGTGTGCCTCCATGCGGCCTCCCTTGTCAAAAACGAAGTCGGAGTCCGCAGTATTGACAAAGAATCGCTATTTGTCAACTAACGGAACAGAAAGTCGCCAACTGTTGCCAGCCGTAAATCGCGTGGTTCCTTTTGCCTGCTGTGCGGGCATAAAGAACCACGCGATCTCACAAGCGGACGCATTGGAGACCGTAAGGACCGGAAGCGACGGCTGGGAACCCTGCTCGTACCAAATTCGTCACACTGACTTCAGCAGCTGGAGACGGGCACAGAACTTCTACAAGAAGCACGGCGGCCCGAAGCACGATCCGCATCGCCTCGATGCCGACCACGACGGCATCGCCTGCGAGAGCCTGCGCTAGATCTTCAGCAGCAAGAAGGTGTTGAGCGCGAAGAGGACGGCGAAGAAGACCGTGGCGCGGTCGAGGTTGCGCTCGACCATCGAGCCGCCGCCGATCGAGCTGCCACCGCCGCCGATGCCGAAGGCGCCGGAGAGGCCCGCGTCTTTGCCCGAGTGCAGGAGCACCAGGAAGATCAGGACGACCGAGATGATCACTTGGATGACGCTGAAGAAGGTGAACACGGTCCCGGAAGTCTAGCCCTGCGGGACCTTTTCCGGCTCTTCGTCGCCCTCGGGGGCGGCGCCGTTGCCATCTGAGGCAGCGCCGTCGGCATCGGAAGCGGCGCCGTTCCCGTCGTCGGCGGCGCCCTTGCCGTCAACGCGTGCCCCGTTGCCTCCCTCGACCCGGTCGAGGATCTCGACCGCCTCCTCGCGGAGCTCGGCATCGAGCAGGGCGAAGTCCTCGTCGGAGAGCTTGCCGGCGGCGTGGTCCAGCTCGGCATCGCGGATCTCGCGGTATTTGGCTTCCTTCTGGGCGTCGGCTTCGGTCCGGAGCAGGGCGCCGCGGCGGCGGCCCCGGGTCGGCCAGAGGGCGATCAGGGCCCCGGCGAGGGCGATCAGGCCGCCGATCCACATCCAGAGGACGAGCGGGTTGACGATCACCTTGAAGGTCACCGCCGCGTTGTCGGAGAGATAGCTCTTGGCGATCCGGTCGGCGGCCAGGCCCTGCAGTTTGTTGATCTGTGCGAGCGCGGTCGGCCGCAGGCTCGGGTTGGCGGCGGCGGCGCGCATCATCGCCCCCAGCGCGTCGCACTGCGGCGGCGTTCCCGGCGCTCCGGCGACGCAGGCTTCGAAGCCTTCGTCGGCGGCTCGCGTGCGTCCCATGATCGCGCTGATGTCGGGCTGCACGGCGGTCCAGAAATCGTTCGTCGGTCCGGTCCTCAGGTCTACCTCGCTGGTCGCCTCGCCGTCGAAGTAGCTCGAGATCGTCCCCCCTCCCGCGCCGCCCGTCGGCCGGAAGTAGCGGCGGCTCGGCTGCAGGAAGGAGACTTCGCCGTTCTGCACGACCCGGAGGACGGCGCCGAACTGCAGGTACTCGGCGGTGACTTTCACGGTCGGTCGCTGGTAGGTGATTTCGCGGCCGTCGACGACTTCGCTCTGCCCCGGCCGCAGGTCGATGTTGCGGTTGGTCTGGAAGCTGGAGGAGGCGGCGATGCCGATCAGCAGCACCGCGATTCCGGCGTGGACGATGTAGCCGCCATAGCGGCGGCGGTTGCGGCTGACCACCGCGACCATCGCGCCGGCGGTCGAGCCGCCGGAGAGCCGGCGGCGGGCCGTGGCGCCGTTCCAGAACTCCTGCGTCAGGCCCGAGAGGGCGAACGCCGCGAAGACGAACAGCAGCAGCGCCCAGGGCTTGTGGGCGGCGTCGCTGAAGAGCAGCAGTCCGACGAGGGTGACCGCGGCGACGATCAGCGGCACTCGGAAGACCCGCTTCGCCGAGGCCCAGCTGACCCGCCGCCAGGCCAGCAACGGCCCGATCCCGGTGAAGACGACCAGCAGGATCGCCAGCGGCGTCGTGTAGCGGTCGAACCACGGCGCCGCCAGCGAGGCCTTCTGGCCGGTGAAGAGTTCGGAGATCAGCGGGAAGAAGGTCCCCCAGAAGATCACCGCGGCCAGCCCCACCAGCAGGACATTGTTGATGAGGAAGATCGACTCTCTGGAGAGCAGCGAGTCCACCCGTCGCTCCGGCTTCAGGTCGTCGAGGCGGGAAATGATCAGAGCGGTCGACCCGGCCGCCACCACGGCGATCAAGGCGAGCAGCGGCGTCCCCACCGTCGACGCGCCGAAGGCATGGATCGACTGCAGGATCCCGGACCGGACCAGGAAGGTGCCCAGCAG
>DASWQL010000042.1:0-48354 GCA_036403715.1 Solirubrobacterales bacterium | reverse complement strand
AGGCGCAGCTGATCCCGGTTCCCGATCAGGTCGACGACGACCAGGCGGCGGCGATGCTGCTGCAGGGCCTGACCGCGATGGCGCTGGTGCAGCGCTGCGCGCGGATTGAGGCGGGGGAGACTTTGGTGGTCGAGGCTGCAGCGGGTGGAACCGGCGGCCTGGCTGTGCAGCTCGGCAAGCGGGCCGGAGCGAAAGTGATCGGTCTTGCCTCCAGCGAGGAGAAGCGGGCGCTGGTCGAGCGGCTTGGTGCTGACGCGACGGTCGATTCGCGCTCCGAGGACCTAGGCGCCGCGATCCGCGAGGCCAACGGTGGTGAGCGGGTCGATGCGGTCCTGCACATGAGTGGCGGCGACGCTTTCGATGCTGAGATGGAAGTGCTTGCTCCGCTTGGCCGCATGGTCGTCTTCGGCATCGCCTCGCGCGAGCAGCGCGAAGTTTCCACGGCGGCACTGCTGCGCGGCTCGAAGTCGGTGATCGGCTTTTGGCTACTGCACCTGCTCGCCCGCCGCGAGCTAGCGGCGCCGATGATCGGCGAGCTGCTCGGTGCGGTCGCCGCGGGTGAGCTCGAGGTCACCGTCGGCGACGTCTATCCGCTTTCCGAGGCTGCGCGCGCCCATGAAGACCTGATTACCCGTCGCAGCACTGGCAAGCTTCTCCTGGATCCCTCCAAGTGACCGCTTTCAAAGACCTCGGGCTGGCCCCCGAGATTCAGCAGGCGATCGACGAGCTTGGTTTCGAGGACCCGACGCCGATCCAGGAGCAGGCGATCCCCGAGCTGCTCGGCGGCCATGACGTAATCGGCCAGGCGCAGACCGGGACCGGCAAGACCGCTGCCTTTGGGTTGCCGTTGCTGCAGTACCTCGATCCGGCTAACGACGAGGTGCAGGCTGTCGTCCTCACCCCGACCCGCGAGCTCTGTATCCAGGTGACGCAGGCGCTGCGTGCCTACGCCGAGCACCTCGACATCGAGATCGTCGCCGTCTTCGGTGGTGCCCCGATTCGCTCCCAGCAGGCGCAGCTGCGCGCCGGAGCCCACGTCGTCGTCGCCACCGTCGGGCGGATGATGGATCTGATGAGCCGCCGCTCGCTGGTCCTCACCGCGGCCCGCTACGTCGTCCTCGACGAGGCCGACGAGATGCTCGACCTCGGCTTCATCGAGGACGTCGAGAAGATCCTGCGGATGTGCCCGAGCGGCCGCCAGACGGCGCTCTTCTCGGCGACGATGCCGCCGCCGATCCAGAAGCTCGCCGAGGGCTACATGTACGAACCGACGACGATCCGGATCACGCCGAAGACGCTGACCGTCGACGCGATCAGCCAGGCGTTCATCGAGGTCTCCGCCAAGGACAAGGCCGCCCGCCTGGTCGAGCTGCTGAAGACCGAAGAACCGGAGCAGGCGATCATCTTCACCCGCACCAAGATCGGCGCCTCCAAGCTGGAGCGGACGCTGAAGGACAAAGGCCTCGACGTCAAGGCGCTGCACGGCGACCTCAGCCAGGGCGTCCGCGACGGCGTCATGATCGCCTTCAAGGACCACCGGGTGCGGCTGCTGGTGGCGACCGACATCGCCGCCCGCGGGCTCGACATCGAGCACGTCACTCACGTCATCAACTACGACGTCCCCAACTCCTCAGAGACCTACGTGCACCGGATCGGCCGCACCGGCCGGGTCGGGCGCACCGGCCGCGCTATCACCTTCGTCACACCCGACCAGCGCGACGAGATCGCCCGCATCGAGCGCGACGTGAAAACGTCGATCGGCGAGTGGGAGACCCCGGAGGAGCGGCTCGAGCACGCGCCGCGGCCGCGTCGGCGCGAGCCGCGCGAGCGCCGGGAGCAGGTCGCGGCGAACGGCGCCGTCAACGGCGACGAGGGGGCGGAGAAGAGCGACACCGTCAAGCTCTTCGTCAACCGCGGCGAGCGCAGCGGGATCAGCGAGGAAGACCTGCGCTGGGCGCTGCGTGAGGGCGCCGTCCTCCCCGACGACGCCGTCCACGACGTCCGCGTCCTGCACCGCTTCTCCTTCGTCGAGGTAACCCCGGATCAGGCCGAGCGGGCCGTCGAGTTCCTCGACGGAACCAAGCTCAAAGGCAAAGAGATCCGGCTCGAGATCGCCAAGAGCTGAGCGCTACCTGAGTTTTCCCCACCGGGGCGGGGAAAATGTGGGAGGCGCTAACGGGTCAGCGCCTCGACCTGCTCCAGCAGTCCCTCGAAGTCGATCGGCTTGTTCACGTAGCCGCTGATCTCGAGGTCGGTGGGCGCGTTGGCGTCGCCGGCGTCCTGGTGGGCGCTGACGATCAGGGCCGGGGTCTCGACGCCGGCCGCGCGCAGCTCGCGCAGCGCGTCGATCCCCGATTTGCGCGGCATCATCGCGTCGAGCAGCAGCAGGTCGGGGACGCGTTCCTGCACCCGCTCGGTCACCTCCTGGCCGTCGCAGGCGGTCTCCACCTCGTATCCCGCCAGCTCCAGGCGCGTTCGCATCAGCAACAGGATCGTCTCGGAGTCGTCGGCGACGAGGACTGTCGGCATCAGCCGGTCTCCGCCGTCGCATGCCGCGGCCCGGCACCGCTCGCGGTCGCCGCGGGCAGCCGGAAGCTGAAGGTGGAGCCGACCCCCGGGGTCGAGTCGACTTCGATCGTGCCGCCGTGCAGCTCGACCAGCGATTTCGAGATCGCCAGGCCGAGCCCGGTGCCGCCGACGCGCTGGGTCAAGCCGGCATCGCCACGCGTGAAGCGCTGGAAGATCTGCCCGAGCTGGTCCTCGGGGATTCCTGGCCCGTCGTCGATCACTGAGATCACCACTTCAGCAGCCTGCGCGCGCGCCGTCACCCGGATGGACGCACCTTCGGGGGAATACTCATGGGCGTTGGTAAGGAGATTCACCAGTATTTGTCGGATTCTGTCCGGCTCGACGCTGACCAGCGGCAATTGCGGGTCGATCTCCTGGGTCAGGGTCTGGCCGCGGCTCTCGGTCTGGGCGCGCATCGTACGCACGGTGTCGTCGATCAGCGGCGCCGGCTCGGTCGGCTGGGCTCGGATCGAGAGGCGACCGGCATCGCTGCGGGCGAGGTCGAGGAGGTCGTTCAGCAGCCGCACCAGGTGGCGGCAGTTGTCGAGGATGATCTCGACGGTCTCGACCTGCCTCGGGGTGAGGTTGTCGCGGTCGAGCATCAGCAGCTCGGCGAATCCCTGCACCGAGGTCAGCGGGCTGCGCAGCTCGTGCGAGGCGGTGAGGACGAAGTCGTCTTTGAGGCGGTCGAGCTGGTCGCGTTTGCTCGCCTCCAGTTGGAGCTCCTCGGCCATCTCGTTGAAGGCGGCGCCGAGGGTCGCCGTCTCCGAGAGCCCGCCGACCTCGACCCGGGCGCTGCGATCGCCGGCCGCGAGCCGCCCGGCCGCGTCGACCAGCTGCTCGAGCGGGCGCCGCATCGAGGAGATCAGGCCGCTGAAGAGCAGCAGCGCCCCGGTCAGGCCGGCGATCAGGCCGGCGGCGACGAGGATCGCGGTGTCGCGGGTGTCGCCGGAGATCTGGTCCTGCAGCCGGCTCCGTTGCCGGGTTTGAGCTTCCACGGCCTTCCGCGCCGCCGCCGTGCCGTTCCCCTGGGCGAGGCGGACCCGCGCCGCCATCTCCACCTGGTAGGAGCGGGCGATCGCGTCCTCGAAGTCCTGCCGCTGCTGGATGAAGCGGCCGACGCCGATCACCGCCATCGCCGTGAGGAGGGCAAAGCCGACCGCAAACCCGATCCTCAGCCTGTTGGCAAGCGATGGGCTCAGTCTTCTCGCTTGTCGTGAATATGCTTGCGCGGCTATGGGCGACGAGGCTACAGGCCGGGGCGACGACTCCGCTGCGTTTTCAGACGGGATCGACGCCGAGGGCCTCGGGCAGTGGTTCGCCGAGCATGTGCCGGAGGCGGAGCCGCCCCTTTCCTACGAGCGCATCGCCGGCGGGCTCTCCAACCTGACCTACCGGGTCCGGGACGGGGCAGGCCGGAGCTGGGCGCTGCGGCGGCCGCCGCTAGGCAAGACGCTCGGATCCGCCCATGACATGGGACGCGAGCACAGGGTGGTCTCGGCGCTGGTGCCGACCGACGTGCCGGTGGCCGTGGTGCGGGGCCTCTGCGAGGACGAGACCGTCACCGGGGCGCCCTTCTACGTGATGGACTTCGTCGAAGGACCGGTGCTGCGCGGCATCGTCGAGGCGGAGCTGTTCCCGGACGAGGCCGAGCGGCGGGCGATCGGCGAGCGCGTCGCCGACACCCTGGCCGAGATCCACGCGGTGGATCCCGACGCCGTCGGCCTCGGCGATCTCGGTCGCAAGGAGGACTACGTCGCTCGCCAGCTGCGCCGCTGGCAGGGGCAGTGGGAGAAATCGAAGACGCGCGAGCTGGAGGCGGTCGACCGCGTCCACGAGCGCCTCGCCGCCCGGATCCCGGAGCAGGGCCCGGCGACCCTGGTCCACGGCGACTACCGCCTCGACAACATGATCCTCAGCGAGAGCGGCGAGGTCGCGGCGGTCGTCGACTGGGAGCTCTGCACGCTCGGGGACCCACTCGCCGACCTCGGCACGCTGATGGCCTACTGGCCCGAGCGCGGCGACGACACGGTTTCCCTCGGGCAGCCGGCCAACCTGGCGCCGGGATTCCCCACCCGCGACGAGCTCACCGCCCGTTACGCCGAGCGCTCCGGCCGCGACATCTCCCAGCTCGACTTCTACCTCGCCCTCGGCTACTGGAAGCTGGCGATCATCCTCGAGGGCGTCTACGCCCGCTACGCCGCCGGCGCCTACGGCAAACCCGACCCCGGCATCGAACTCTTCGCCCGGTTGGTGGAGCGTCTGGCTGGGGCGGCGGAGGCCGCTGAGGCGCGGGACTAAGGCTCAGAAAGCGCCGATCGCCTCCTTTAGGCTCTTGCACTGAAGCAGCGACAACGTCGGCGGGCAGTCGGCAGGAGCGGGGCCTTCTCCTTCAGCGCCGCCCCTTTGCTGAGCTTCCTTCAACACTCTGCAGTCTTCGGTGCTGAACGCGGGAGGGCAGCTGGAGTCCGATGGGGGCTTTTGCGTTTGCCCGTGCCTTCGCTGAGCTGCCCTCGAGAGTTCTTTGCAATCCTGCGTGCTCAAGGATTCGGGGCAGCCGGACCTCTCCTGGGACGAGCGGCCTCGCTTACTCGCTGCTTGCTCAGCTTGCCTTGGGGCTTCGTCAGTCTGATGGCTGTCAGTGCGACTTTCCTGTGGCTGGTCTGACCGAGGCTTCCGGTTCGCACCGGGTTTTGATTCCTTCGATTGGGCATGTTCGTCTTGCGGAGAGGCATCTATGGGAGGTGCCTCGGTCGGGATATTTTGGGTGCTCACCTCAGTCTCATTTGCTTCGCCACAGGCGGAGAGCCAGGTGATCGCGAGCAATATCCCCAGCCCTATGACCATGCACCTCAGGATGAACCGCGAGCCAGTCATCGCGGCCGCCCGAAGGGTTTGTACTTCCAACGCATCAGCGGACGCTCGATGAGGTAATAGCTGGCGGTGGCCAACGGTAAAGTCACGATCACCGTCCCGATCAGCACCGTGAGGAATGAAGCGTTCGCGTTGCCAAATCCAAGTTCGATCCCGATCGTAACCTGCCAGAGATAGAACCCGTAGGAGATCAACCCCAGCCAGATAAGCCAGCGGTTCGCCAGAATCCTGCGGGGCAAGCCGCGGTTGGGATTCCCGAAGAACACCGGGAAGACAACCAAGACCGCGACACCGCACTGCAGCAGGTGGATCGTAAGGAATTCGATGTCGGTGAACTGGGCCACGGTGAACGGCACGGGCTGGAAGGAGACGACGGTGATCAGGTACAGGCCGATCGCCCCGGCCCAGCAGGCCCCGGGATTTTCGGCAAGCAGGCGCAGCGGCTTCGGCAGTGCCTCCTCCCGGCGACCGTATACGACCGAAAGAACCGCGAGCGCGAGGCCCAAGCCAAGCCAGTCCAAGTGGGCGGCGAACGTGTAGGTGAACCAGGACTTCTCACGCAATCCCAGGGGGAGCAGGTCGAGGGTCAGGGAGATGACCGCCAGCGCCGCAATCAGGGCGAGCTCGGTCCGCATCCACGAACGGACCGTCCGCCTGCGAGCGATCTGAGCCGTCAGGGCGGCAAAGACTGGCAATAGCACATAGAAGGTCATCTCGACCGTCAGGGTCCAGGACTGCAACAGGCCGCAGCGGTAACCCGCCCCTGGGCAGACAGAACTCGAGGTGACGGGATGCAGGTACTCGGAGAGGCTGTAAAAGGACCACCATTCGTTGGTGAAGACGCCGGAGACTCCTGGGTAGACCGCGAGGACCGTGAGGGCAACCCAGTAAGCGGGATAGATCCGCAGCAACCGTCGACGGGCAAAGTCGACGACTCGCGGCGAGCCGGGACCACCTCCGCGGTTGGCGATCATCGGCCGGTAGAGCAGGAAGGCAGACAGGAGGAAGAAGATCGCAACCATCGAGTCGAGGCGGACGATAAGCCGGTTCGCCAGCCCGGTGCCATCGCCAAAGCGGCCGGCGAAGATCCAGCTGTGCACGACTACGACCGCGATGGCGGCGATCCCACGAACTCCCTCTGAGAGCGGGAAGCGCGGATGGCTCGGCGGTGGCCTAACCACATCAGCAACGCTCGAACTTGCTACGTCGGGCTGTGGAAGCTGTACTACCTTTGACCTCCGAGGGCCTGGGTGAACCCGACCATGCATGCTCGAAGACCGGCGCGTCGAGCGGCCGCGCTCTGTTGCTCGGCAAGGTCCGCGATCAGCAGCTCCAACGAATGGGCCCGCTCCAGTTCGCCCGCCTGCCCCGCTTCGATCCGTTGTTCGGCGAGCGCGAGTATCGCGTCGAACAGTCCAATGAAAATCTCGACAGGCCCGGACTCGGGCGTGTCATTGAGTTCTCGCAACCGGGAGGACTCGCGGTCGAGAATCTTCGTTCCGGGGCGCACCAAGGCATTCCCGATGGCATCGGTCCCCGTTTGGTCCGATAAATCTTGCGGGAACTCGCTGGCAAGGGCTTCGATTTCCCGGAGACTGTGCTCGCAGATACTTTCAGCGCGTCTGTCTAGCCGGCTCCCGCTGGGCTGCCGTTGAGAAGTGACGTTCTCGCGGCCGGATGAGGCCCTACGGGACATCGTAGGGCCGTGCGAGCTCCCACAACCTGTAGGGATGACGACAAACGCGAGCAGTAGCAGAACGAGCCCCCATGGATGGGGGCTCGTTCGCTGCCGTATCTGAGAGCTGCGCCCTACGGTGCCGCGCAAGTGACGATTGCCCGAACACTCCAGCTGTCAGCTTGCCCTGGGATGCGGGCGAGACTTGCCAACCACGCATCGCCATAGGATGCCGTGTAGATGGGGACCACCTCGTTGTCGCCGGTGCCGCTCGTTTCGTAACCCCCGCCGGTGACTTCACTCCCAGTCGGGCATGAAACAAGGTCGAATCCAGAGGTGGTGCTGGTGCCGCTGCCTTCCCCGAATTCGGTAAAGGTTTCGCCGAACTTGCTGTTCGCCGTCGCTTGGGCTGCTGCGGCGGCGGTTTTCGCAGCGTTAGCCGTCGCCTGGGCGCTGTTCGCCGCAGTCTGGGCGGAGGTGGCGGTGCTCTGCGCGGCTTTGGCGGCGCTTTGCGCGGAGTTCGCGGTCGTCTGCGCGGAATTGGCCGTATTCAGCGCGGAATTGGCAGTTTTCTGGGCCGCTTTAGCCTTTTTTAGCGCTTTGTTTGCGGTCTGTTTAACGCTGGCGGAAATGCTTGCGATGGGGTTCGTGGGGCCACCAAGAGCTGGCACAGCAAGCGCTAGCGCCAATACGACGCTGAGGAAAAGGATGAGGTAACGACTTTTCATAATCTCTCCTGGCGCCAGCGACCGGCGCCCGTTGCCTACGGGTGTCGGCATTTGACCACACCGTGATGACGGAAGCAACCCTGTGGTGACCCTATGAACGGTTCAGGCACCGGGCGCGACAGTGATCTGTCCGCATTTCGTCAGTCCGGCCCGTTCGATTGCTCGATCGACGTTAGCGGTGCTTTCGTCGACAGACTGAGCTTGTTTGGCGATTACGTTGGCGGATTCTCCT
Organism: Solirubrobacterales bacterium; assembly: GCA_036403715.1. Lineage (GTDB taxonomy): Bacteria > Actinomycetota > Thermoleophilia > Solirubrobacterales > 70-9 > VAYN01. The sequence goes on along the minus strand of DASWQL010000042.1, from coordinate 40,277 downwards.
TCTCGGACAACTCTGGCCAGGATGCCGGCCCGGATGAGGGTCTGGAGAAGGGCCGAATCAAGTTCTTCGATATTTGAAGCGTGGATCTTGGGCGGTGGAAGGCGCTTCAGGGCGGTTCGCCATTCAGCGACGATGGTCACCAGCACCGATGCAAATTCCTCGACATCGGGCGGGTGTCGGCTCAACGTTTCTCTCTCGAGCGAAGAGATCCGAGCCTTTTCCGCGACGCAAGCCGCGTCGGTCGTGTGTAGATAGGCGTCTTGCACCGTTCCTTCCTTGCTCGGGTCAAGAACGACGAAGGCCGCGATCGCGATCATGATCGCCACGATCGTCGCTGCGGTAACGACACGCGCGCGACGAGTCGTACCGACGAGCTGTTTCGTTCGTTCCCGTATCGATCTCGAACTTCGCCACTCATGCGAGGATCGTCCCGACAGAGCCGATCCACAGGAGACACAAAACCTGTTGTCGCCCTCGTTCTCGGCGCCACAGTGGGGGCAGTACATGAGAGCGGAAGGTACCCGATCGTCGACCAATTCTGGAGAACCCTCGTCCACTCCCCGAAACCCGTCCTGCGCTCATGGCAACCTAACCCCCCGGGAGGGCGCGCAGGCTCGGCGCCCTTCTTGCAACCCTGAACATCTACAAGGAGCAATAACTTGAAGCAGATTCGCAAGCGGCTCACGTATGCCAATGTGATGTCGTCGATTGCAGTATTCCTCGTCCTTGGTGGAGCATCCGCTCTCGCGGCTTCGCAGCTTGGAAAGAGCAGCGTCGGGACCAAGCAGCTGAAGCAGAACGCGGTAACCGCCGTGAAGATCAAGAAGAACGCGGTCACGTCGGCGAAGATCAAGAAGAACGCGGTCACCGGAGCCAAGGTGAAGAACGGCTCGCTGTCGGGTGCCGACATCGACCTGAACTCCCTCGGGACGGTGCCGAGTGCTGCCAATGCCAACAGCGCAAACAGCGCAAACAGCCTCGTGGGCCGGATCCCTGTCTCCCTCTTCACGAGTGCCGGAACCCGAGACATCGCCACGGTCGGCGCGTTCAACATCAAGGCTGAATGCGTAATCAACAACGCAGGACAGGACGAAGGCCGGTTCCTGCTCTTCACCTCCGTCAACGGAGCCGCGATGGACGACAACAACGGCGACGAGTGGACGCCGTTCAATGTCGGTGATACTGCGGAGCTTTACCAGGAAGAAACCTCGACCGGAGGAGAAGACATCGAGGTCGGTGAAGATCCTGGCCTCACGGCGGTCGCCCCAGACGGTACGGCGATTCTCTTTCAGAACGAGAGCATCGGATTCAACATCGCCGGTCATCCCGGCCAGTGCTACTTCGCCGGCCTGATCCAGAAGATCGGCTGAGCGCAGCGTTTCTGATCGAGGGCCGGGCGAAAGCCCGGCCCTTTCTTTGCTCAGACCATCCGCGGGGTATGTCGCGGCTCGAGCTCGCCGGCGGCTTCTGCTTCGGCGCGCTTGGACCAGCGGTTGAGCTCGCGGCGGGCGAGGACCATCTTGTGGACCTCGTCGGGGCCGTCGGCGAGGCGGAGCATGCGGCTGAAGCGCCAGAGGGCGGCGAGGGGGGTGTCGTCGCTCATGCCGAGGGAGCCGTGGATTTGGATCGCGCGGTCGAGGACGTCCATCACCATGTTGGCGGCGACGATCTTGATCGCCGAGATCGACTGGCGGGCGGCGCGCTTGCCCTCGGTGTCCATCTTCCACGCGGCGTAGAGGGTCAGCAGCCGGGCCTGGTCGATCTCCATCCGTGAGGTCGCGATCGCCTCTTGGACGAACTGCTTGTCGGCCAGCGGGCCGCCGAAGGCGACGCGCTCGTTGGCCCGGCGGCACATCATCTCGTGGGCGCGCTCGGCGGTTCCGATCGCCCTCATGCAGTGGTGGATGCGGCCGGGGCCGAGGCGGTCCTGGGCGATCGCGAAGCCCGCGCCGCGCTCGCCGAGCAGGTTCTCCTTCGGCACCCGCGCGCCTTCGTAGCGGATCTCGCAGTGGCCGGGGCCTTTGTCATGGCCCATCACCGGGATCGGCCGGACCAGATTGAATCCCGGGTTGTCGGTCGGCACGCAGATCATCGAGGCGCGGGAGTAGGGCGGTGCGTCAGGGTCGGTGATCACCATCGCGATCGCCAGGTCGGCGCCGACGGCTCCCGAGGTGAACCACTTGTGTCCCTCGACCACCCACTCATCGCCGTCGAGCTTCGCGCTCGCCTGCAGGAGGGTCGGGTCGGAGCCGGAGACGGTCGGCTCGGTCATCGAGAAGCATGACCGGATCCGTCCCTCGAGAAGTGGCTCCAGCCATTCCTCTTTCTGTCGATTCGTGCCGTGCTCGGCGAGGATCTCCATGTTGCCGGTGTCCGGCGCCGCGCAGTTGAAGGCCATCGGCGCCGCCATCGGGCTGCGCCCCATCTCCTCGCAGAGCAGCCCGTACTCCCAGTTCTTCAGCCCGGGCCCGAAGCGCTCGTCGGGCATGAAGAGGTTCCAGAGCCCCTCCGCCTTGGCCTTCTCGCGGACCGCGGTCAGGCACGCCGGATAGGGGACGCCCGGCGCGACCTCGTTGTCGATCGCCTCCATGATCTCCCTCTCGTCGGGGTAGATCTCGGCGTCCATGAAGTCGAGGACGCGCTCGCGCAGCGCGGCGACCTCGGGGCTGGGGGTGAAGTCCATCGGGCTCTCTCCTCGTCGTTGGCCGCGCGTACGCTAGCTGAGCTCAGGCGCGGCGGTAACGGGAGAAGAGCTCACCGTCCTGCTCGAGCAGCCAGGCCAGCTCGAGCTGCGCCACCTCCGGCAGCTCGCCTTCGAGGATCGAAGGGCCGGCGCCGGTCAGCTTCGGGGCGGTGGTGAGGAAAAGCTCGTCGACGAGGTCGGCGGCCTGCAGCTGGGAGTGCAGGCGCGGTCCGCCCTCGCAGATCAGCGCCCGGATGCCGCGCTCCTGACGCAGGTAGCGCAGCGCCTCGGCGAGGTCGACCCGGCCCTGGTGACGGACCACTCGCAGCGAGGTGGCGGTCTCGGGCGGCTCGGCGTCGGAGGCGGTAAAGATCAGGACCCGACCGCCGCCGGCGGTGAACAGCGGCGCGTCCCAGGGCAGGTCGAGGCGGCCACTGACGATCACCATCAACGGGTCATGCGGCAGCCCCAGGCGCTCGCGCCTTTCGCGCTGCTCCTGATCGGCCACCACCCGCCCGTAGCGCTCGGCCCGCATCGTCCCGGCGCCGATCATCACCGCGTCGAAGCGGGTCCGCAGCTGGGCGAGCATCTTGGTGTCGGTGGCGGACCCGATCGGCCCCGACCGCCCTTCGATCGTCGCCCGCCCGTCAACGGTGGCGACGAAGTTCACTGCCACCCGCGGCCGCTCGGGCCGCGGTTCCTCCCAGGGCCGGTAGGTCTCGAGCTGCTCCTCGACCGTGGTCGTACCGGGGTCGGGGAGGAGGCGCCTCACGGGCGGCGTCAGGAGTAGTCGTGCCAGCCGGCGAACTGGCGGCCGGCGAACTTCTGCAGGGCGGCGACGTCCTCGCCGAAGCGGGAGCGGACGGTCTCGAAGAGGTCGTCGGGGAGCTTCGGCTTCGGGCCCGGCGGCTTCTCGGGGTCGTGGACTACCTTCTCGACGATCCAGCGCATCGACTCCGGCAGGCGGTCGAAGTTGCGGTCGAAGGAGCGGAATCCCGGCAGTTTGATCAGCATCTCCATGAACTGGTATTTGTCGCCCTGCTTGGCGCTCGACTTCTCCCACTCACGGTCGAACTGCTCGGAGGTGAAGCTCTCGTCGACGCCGGCGAAGGCAAATGCCTTGCGCATCGTCTCCTCGCGTTCCGACTGCAGCTCCTCCTGGGTGATCACCTCGATCTGGGAGCGGTCGAAGCGCTCGAGGTAGGGCTGCAGCTGCAGCCAGTACTTGGAGCGGTTCATGTAGGAGGAGTTGGGCTCCGAGAGGGTCGGGACCATCTCGCGGGCCTCGTAGCCGGCGCCGGTCGCATGGACCCAGTGGGAGAGGATCCGCTTGATCGGGTCGCGCACCATGTAGAGCAGGCGGGCGTCGGGGCAGTTGGCGTGGATCCGTTCGGCGACGCCCTCGAAGCGGGGCAGGTTGGTGTAGTGGGGCGATGACTCGCCGCGGACCTTGAAGCGGCTGTCGAAGCGGCTCGCGTACCAGTCGAGGCCGAGGTCCCAGTTCAGCTCCTCGACGAAGAAGTTCAGCTCCTTCGGCTTCGACATCTGGATCTCCGGATGCAGGCCGAGGTAGTGGTGGATGCTGGTGGTGCCGCACTTGAGCCCGCCGACGATGATCAGGTTGGGCAGCTGCGCGTGCCGTTTGCGACGGCGGCGGAAGCGGCTCTTGCGGTCGGCCGTGTAGCGCTCGCGCGCACGCGCGCACATCGCTTCGTCGGCGACGTCAAGGGGCGGTTTCCGGGGCAGCGTATGCGTGTCGGTTCGCGGCACGAGCCGGCTAGTCTAGCTGCGATGACCGTCTCGGATCTCGGATCCAACTTCGAACATTTCTTCAACGTCTCGGCGGAATTCTTCCGCCACCTCTCGGAGATCCACTGGACCCCGTTCGGAGTCGCCCTGCTCTGCCTGCTGGCGATGCAGCTGGCGCGGGCGTGGGCCTGGCGCAACGTGCTGCGGGCGGCCTATCCAGCCAAACCGATCCCCTTCCTGCCGCTGAGCGCCGCCTACCTGGCGGGGGCAGGGATCAACGCTGTGCTGCCCGCCCACGCCGGAGACGTCACCAAAGTCTTCCTGGTCAAGCGGCAGATCCCGGGCTCCTCCTATCCGGCGGTGACTTCGTCCTTCCTCGTCCAGACCATCTTCGACACCTCCGTCGGGGTGCTTGTCCTCTTCTATGCGATCAGCCAGGGACTGCTGCCGCCGCTGCCGCGCATTCCCGACCTGCCCGCCTTCGAGATCTCCTTCTGGGCCGACCACCCGAAGACGCTGGCGATCGTCACCGGGCTGCTGCTGGTGGCGATCGCCGTCGCCATCTACGTCCTCGCGCACCGGGTCCGCCGTTTCTGGGACCGGGTCAAACAGGGATTGACGATCCTCCGCTGGCCGCGTCGCTACCTGCGCGAGGTAGCCGCCTGGCAGGCGGTCGGCTGGCTTTGCCGCTTCGCCGCCTTCTGGTTCTTCCTCGAAGCCTTCGGGATCGGCGGCTCGGTCGGCAACGTCATGCTGGTGATGAGCGTGCAGGCGATCGCCAACATCGTCCCCTTCACCCCCGGCGGGGCCGGCGCCCAGCAGGCGCTGCTGGTGGCGACCCTGAAGGGGCCCTCGCGCACCGCCGTGCTCTCGTTCTCGGTCGGCACCCAGATCGCGATGGCGGCCTGGTCGGTCGTGGTCGGCTTCGCGGCGATGTTGCTCGTCTTCCGCACCACGGACTGGCGCGGGTTGATGCGCCAAGCCCAGGAGGATTCGGATCGGGAGAAAGCCGCCGCTCGGGCCAAGCCGTCGGCCGCCGCTCGGTGATGGCGGTTTTGTCTCCCCCTGGTTGACAAAAGCGCCACTCGCCGAAACATTCGGCCGTCTTCGGAGCTCAGCTCGACCAGCCGGGGTAGGACGGGCGAACCTGCCACTGCCACGGCGGGCGCTCGCTCGAGCGGAACTCGTAGTGGTTGCGGCCTGGGAGGGTCTCGAGCGGGACGAGGGCGGGATCGTCGCCGGCGAGGACCGGGACGCTCGCGGCGGCAGCGACGTCCGCCCGGCCCGCGCGCCGCGCGATCCGTTCCCAGCCGAGCGTCGGGCGATATAGCCAGTAGACGATCTCGACCCAGCCGAGACTGCCGCGGCGGTCGAGGATCTCGGTGAAGGCGGTGGTCCGGCGCCCGGATGCGGTCACGTGAGGGCCCGTGGCGACGGCGCAGCTCTCGCGGCGGCAGCGGCGGAAGTCGACCGGCACCAGCGGCAGGCCGGAGGGGCCGGGAACGCCGACGGGGGCGGGGGCGAGCGCCCGCGCCAGGCGGGCCAGCGGCCAGCCGTAGGCAGGCACCAGGGGATGGTGGCTGCAGTCGTCAGGCAACCGGGGCGCGCAGGCGAGCCGCCGGCCGATCGTTCCAGCGAGCGTGCGTCCTGCATCGACGTCGCCGCCGGCCGCAACTGCGCTGACGGCGGCGATGAGGAGGACGGCGACCAGCGCCGCCAGCCCAGCCTGCTCGACGCTCGCCGATCCCCTCTCGGAGTCGCTGCCCGATCCCATGCCTGGGACGCTAGGCGGCGTCGGCGCACGGATGGTGCGCCGAATCACCCAACTCTGTCTCGGCGACGATGCCCGTCTGCTTTGATTCTGGAATGGAGGGCAACCCCTTCAACCTCTTCGGCGACCCCGACGAGTTCCGCGCCCGTATGGAGGAGCTCTCCGAGCAGATGCAGTCCTCGCAGCGGGTCGCCTGGGCCGACAACGCGATCAAGCTGGCGGTGGAGATGACCGTCGCCTCGATCGGCCGGCTGGAGCTGACCGGCAGCAGCGACGAGCAGGCGATGCAGGTCCGCAACGCGATCCGCATGCTCTTCCCCGAGGCCGTCACCCTCGTGCGCGAGGCGCGCGAAGGCCTCAGCTGACGACTCCCGAGGGCGCGGGCGGGCGTTTCGCCAATCCCTCCTAGCGGCCAGCTACAGCAGGTCGAAGCGCAGCGAGACCACCGCGCCGCGCCCGAAGACGCCGCCCGCCAGCTCGACCGGCACGGCCACCAGCGCCGCCGGGATCGCCAGCACCACGGAGGCGAGGGCGTCGATCCGCCGCTGCCAGGGACGCTTCGCCGGCACGGCCCGGGCGCGGCCGAAGGCGCCGAGGGCGACGTTGTGGCCGAAGGTGACGCTGTTGAGCATCGTCTGCCAGGTCGCGGCGAGGCCGGCCCCCGGCGCCCAGCGGTGGGACTTGACGATCTGGTCGCGGCGGGAGATCAGGCGGCGGACTGCCTCGGTGGTGAAGAGGTAGCGGGACTCCGGCTCGAGGCCGGCCCAGCCGGCGCTCCCGAGTGAGCCGGCGAAGCTCGACCTGTCGGCGATGCGGATGCCCGCGTCGGTTCCGAGGCGGTCGAGCTCGCGCAGCGCCTCATCCGCTCCACCCCGATCGCCGACGACGCCGAGCCCGCAGCTCTCGCAGCGGCTGACCGGCCCGGCCAGTCCCGGCCGTGGGCCGAGCCAGCCGAACAGCGGCTCGCCGCAGGCGGGGCAGGGGGGGTTGTCGGGGCCGGCTCCGGCCTCGAGGGGGACGACAGGGGTGCGCTCTGAAGTACTCATCGGCGATAGCGTACGGCTCGTGCGAAACCGAGAGCAGATCCTCGAGTGGGAGCGCCGCTGGAGGGTCCCGGTGGCGATCGCCACCTTCCTCGCGGTGGCGCTGATGATCGTGTCGCAGATCGTCAGCCCGATCAGCGGCAACGGCAATGCCGCAGTTCTCCGATCGGTCAACGAGCACAGCGACGCGGCCGCCCTCTCCGGGATCATGCGCGCCGTCGGCCTTGCGCTTCTGATCGCGCCGCTCTTTTACCTCTTCCGGGCGGTCCAGGCGCGCAGCAGTCGGGTTCGGACCCAGCTCGTCGGCCTGGTCGTGATCGCTCCACTGTTTCTGGCCGTGTCTTCAGGACTGACGGTCGCAGCGAACAACGAAGCCGCCGATCTCTTCGTCGCCGGAGAAGCGAAGTCGACCCTCTCTGCCAAGGAAGCGCATCAACAGTGCGTCTCCGATCGCAAGGACGAAGGCGCGAAGTCCTTCGCCGAAGAATTCAAGCCGGCGCAGGGCGAAACGGTGCTCGCGGCGTGCGAAAAGCGCAAGATCGAAGACGACGAAGCGTCGAACGCCATCGGCGAAGCGTCGCTGGCTCCCGTCGTCTCCGGCCTTGGCATCGCCGGGACCTTGGGTCTCGTGGTCAGCCTCTTCTACTGCGGTCTGTACGGGATGAGGACCGGCCTCTTGAGCCGCTTCTGGGGCTCGCTCGGGATGGTCGCCGGGATCGCATTCCTGCTGGGGCCGCTCTTCATCGTCACCCTGATCTGGTTCGTCTACTTCGGACTGCTGGTCCTCGGCGCCGTCCCCGGCGGTCGGCCCCCGGCTTGGGAGAAGGGCGAAGCCGTGCCCTGGCCGACTCCGGGCGAGAAAGCCGCCGCCGAACTGGAACCCTCCGAGGGCCCACCAAACCCTGAGCCTGACGCCGACGCCGACGGCTCCTCGGAGCGTCGCAAGCGCAAGGCGCGCGACCCGGGTCAGTCTGACTGACCGGCGCCGATCCGCTTGCGATGGGTGCGGATCTCACTCATGATCCGCTCCAGCCTGGGCTCCGCTGAGGTGTCGACGTGGCTCATCGCCGCCGCGACTCCGGGGTGCACGGCGGCGATCCGCTCGTGCATCGCCTGCGCCACGGCGCGGTAGGTCGGGTGGCCCTCGCGGCCGGAGCGCAGCTCGATCAGGTGCATCGCCTCGCGGGCGTTGAGGTCGAGGGTGAAGCGGATCCGGTAGGCGAGGCTGAGGGCGTAGGGGGCGAGCTCGCCGAGTCCGGCCGCCGCCAGCCGTTCGTACTCGGCGCGGGAGATCTCGAGGCCGCGCTGAAACTCGCCGGCGACGCCCGCCTCTTGCAGCTCCTCCGGGATGCCGGCGCCGAGGTCGGGGCCGAGCCGCTGCCACCGGCAGGTCAGCATGCGGTGGCGCTGCAGATCGCGGAAGGCGCCGTAATCGGAGACGATCTCGAAGCGGTATCGCAGTGCCTCGAAGCCACGGCCGGGCCGGTGGCGACGGTTGGCGCGGTCGCCGACCAGCGCCCCCAGCAGCTCGGCGCGCTCGGCGCGGTCGAGGACGTCGATGCGGGCCAGGATCTCGGTCTCCGGCGCGCCGGCGGCCTCGAACAGGCAGGCGGCGAGCAGGTCCTCTTCGCTGCCGTCGACGTGGACCAGCTCGACGGAGGGCGCGTCGTCGCCGGCCGCGCGGCGGTCGAGCCCGAGCCGCGCCACCCAGCTCTCGGTCCGCTCGCGCCGCTGCTCGAGGTAGGAGATCCACTCGCCGCCGCGGTCGGGGCGGTCGACCCGGGAGACGAAGCTCGGCATCACCCGCTGCAGCTCGGCCAGGATCATGCCGCCGTACTCGCGCGCCTCCGGCAGCGGTGAGGCCATCAATCGCATGATCAGCTGCTCGTAGGCCTGTCCGGAGGCGTAGATGCCGACGTGGCTCAGCGTCGCCGCCGGCAGCAGCCCGCGCAGGAGGTCCAGCGCCTTGGCCCGGATCGAGCGCCGCCAGGCGGCCTCCGGCTCGCCGTCGCCGCGCGGCCAGCGGCTCGCTGCCCAGCTCTCCACCTCGGTCAGGGAGCGGGAGTAGATCGCGAACAGCTCGTCCATCGCGGCGGCGAACTCGGGGCCGAGCTGCTGGTCGCGGTAGAAGCGGTAACCACCGTCGGGAAGCGGCTTGTCGTAGGGGATGTAGCGGGTCGACTGCTCGAGGTAGGCGGCGAGCCTGCCGCGCTGGAGCAGCTTGGTGACGATGTTGGAGACCCACTCGCAGGCGACGTGGGCGCCGCCGACCTGGGCGATCGAGTCGTCCCCGTAGCCGACGAAAACCCGCTCGTAGAGCTGCGCCGCCCGCGCGCCCTCCTCCTCGTCGAAAGGGCGCCCGGCAGCCGGCGCATCGGCGGCGAACTCCTCCAGGAAGAGGCGGCGGACCGTCCCTGAATACCGCGAGTAGCGGGCAAAGAGGGCGCCTTTGACGGTCTCAGGCAGGTTGACGAGGGCGAAAACCGGCCGATCGAGGTTGGTGAAGTGGGGCGCGAGGAGGGCTTTCTCCTCGGGACTGAACTCTTCGACCGGATAGCGCACCCGCGCATCCTAGTAGCGGCTTCCGACAAGGTCGGTTCGGCTTCTTATGCTGCTGGGTATCGAACGAACGTCCAGTCTCTCCGTGAACGCTCCCGAACCCAAATCCGCGCCGCATTTGCAGCGCCCGCTCAGCCCGGCGCTGATGCTGGCGGCCGTGCTGACGATCTGCATCGGCCTGCTGGCGCCGCTCCTGCTCGGCTCCTTCTCGCAGTCGCAGGCGCTGATCCTCGCCCTGGTCGAGGCCGGGTGCCTGGTCGCGGTCGCGGCCGGGATCCTGCTCCTGTTCCGCCGCCTGCAGGTCAGTCACCAGGCCCTCTGGTCGCTGGCCAGGCGCGACGAGCTGACCGGCGTCGGCAACTACCGGGCACTGCAGGAGCGGCTCGGCGAGGAAATCGCCCGCCACCGCCGGCACTCGCGCGAGTTCGCCCTCGTCCTCCTCGACCTCGACGGCTTCAAGGAGGTGAACGAGCGCTTCGGCCACCTCGAGGGCGACCGCTTGCTCTCGGAGATCGGCGCCGCCCTGCGCCACGAGGTGCGGGCGGAAGACTCGGTCTTCCGCCAGGGCGGCGACGAGTTCGCCGTGATCGTGCCCGAGGCCAACGCCGAAGAGGCGGTCGAAGTCGCCGCGCGGCTGCGCCACCGAGTGCGGCACCGCGGCTTCGGCAGCGACGAGGAGCGCCAGGTCTCGGCCGCCACCGGCTTCGCGATGTACCCGGTGGACGGCAACACACCCGAGGACTTGCTCGGCTTCGCCGACATGGACCTGTTCGCCTCCAAGCGCGACGCCAAGGGCGGCGAGCGCCTGTCCTAAGGCCGCTGGGGGCCGGCGCCGGGCGGCGCTTCCATCAGCTCGACGCGGTGACCGCCGGGGGCGATCGCGACGGCGCGGGGGACGCCCCAGTGGGATCGGCCGGGCCGGACCTCGAAGCCGTGTTCCCGCAGTCGTCCGACGGCCGCCTCGAAGTCAGCGGCGACGACGGCGAAGTGGCCGCGCGGAGGCGCCACCGGCGCGTCCTCGTGCATCAGATGGACCTGGGTGCCGCCGCGTTCGAGCCAGGTGAAGCCGGCGCTGAGGGCAGGCGGCGGCTCGACCCGCTCGAAGCCGAGCAGCTCGAAGAGCTCGACGGCGCGCTCGACGTCCTCCGGCCGCATCTCGATTCCGACGTGATGGAGCATGAGAGAGAAGTTACAGAGACGCCGACCACCCGTAACGTTTTGTCCGCTAGCGTGGAATCATGGAGGCGATGAGGCAGAGCTGGACCGACGCGCGGCTGGACGGCCTGAACTCGCGGGTCGACGTCCTCACCACGCGGGTCGACGACCTCAGCCGCCGGGTGGATGCCGGGTTCGCGCGGGTCGATGCCGACCTGCGTGAATTGAACTCCAGGCTCGACACCAAGTTCGACGCCCTGCGGCGGACGCTGTTTCAGGTCGGCGGTGGAGTCGGCGTCGCCCTGATCGGTCTGATCGCCACCCAGCTCTGAGGCCGGGCCCGGCGGCGGGCCGGGCTCTCAGAACAGCAGCGAGAGCAGGGCGGCGGCGACGACGATCGCGGTCGACCAGGTGATCGCCTCGGCGACGATCCGGTTGTCGAGGCCGTAGGCGTGGGAGACGACCATCGCGTTGATGCCGGTGGGCATCGCCGACATCAGGCGGTAGGCGGCAGGGAGATGGATCAGGGGTGCGGCCAGCAGCATCAGCAGTGCCGGCGCGAGGACGACGCGGGCGACGACGGCGAGGGCGACAGGCGGGGTGATCGGCGGCGGGAAGGGCAGCTCGCCATGTTCGGCGCCCTCGGCGAGGGTGGCGCCGACGGCGAAGAAGCCGATCGGCAGGATCGCCACGGCGAGCACCTGGGAGGCGTCGACGAGCGCCGTCGGGGCGAGCGCGTCGGGGGCCAGCAGGCCGAGAATCGCCGCGTAGAGCGGCGGGTTGCGGGTGAAGAAGGCGCGCGCCCGCTCGCGCAGGCCTTCGCCTGCCTTCTCGCCGAAGGCGGCGGCGACGCCGAAGGCGCCGAGCATCAGCGCCGGGCCGCTGACCAGGACGTCGAAGAGGACGCCGGTGGAGAGCTGGTCGTGGCCCAGCAGGGCAACCGTCAGCGGGTAGCCGAGATAGGCGGTGTTGGCGACCAGGACCGAGCAGATCACCGCGCCGGTCCGGGGCGGCGAGAGATGCAGGACTCTGGAGGCGAAGAACCAGGTCACCACCGAGACCAGGGCGAGGTTGATCCAGCCGAGAGCGATCCCGATCCCGTTGTCGAGGCTGATCGAGGCGGAGGCGAGGTTGAAGAAGATGACGAAGGGGACCAGCAGGTAGAGGATCAGCAGCAGGAACCTCCGCGCCAGCCCGACCGCCGCCCGGGGATAACGCTGCTCCGACCAGACCCCGATGCCGGCCCCCGCGACCATCAGGGCCGCGGTCAGCAGGACGCCCACGAACTAGAAGAGCGACGCGCCGGCGTGGGCGGCGAATTCGACCAGCGGCTGCGGGATGACGCCGAAGAAGATCGTCGCCGCGGCGGCGAGCACGGCGGGGCCGACGAGGTAGAGGCGCCTGCCCGCCTCGGGGTCGATCGGGTCGGCCTCGGGCGAGCCGCCGGCGATCGCCGGGGCGGCGCCGGGTGCCGGTTCGGCTTTCGGGCCCATCCACATCGCCGCCACCACCGGCAGGTAGTAGCCGAGCGAGATCATCGTCCCGATCGCGATGAAGACCGCGAGCCAGGTGTAGCCGCCTTCGACCAGGGCCTCGATCAGGAAGAGCTTGCCGATGAACCCGGAGGTCGCGGGCAGCCCGGCCAGGGCCAGCATCGAGATCGTCAGCGGCCAGGCCAGCAGCGGCCGCTCGGCTCCGAGCCCGCGGACGGAGCGCATCCCGTCGCCGAAGGGGGTCTCGCGCTCGCGGGCGACGACCACCGCGAAGGCGGCCAGGTTCATGAAGGCATAGGCGGCGAGGTAGAAGACCAGGGAGCTGGTCCCGGATTCGGAGGCGACGACGACGCCGCCGAGCATGTAGCCAGCCTGGGCGACGCCCGAGTAGCCGAGCATCCGCTTCAGCGAGTCCTGGCCGAGGGCGCCGACGTTGCCGACGACGATCGAGATCGCCGCCAGGACCGCCAGCGCCGGCTGCCAGTCGCTCACCTGGGGGCCGAGGGCGACGTCGAAGAAGCGCAGGAAGACGGCGAAGGCGGCGGCCTTGGTCGCCACCGCCATGAAGCCGGTGATCGGGGTCGGGGCGCCCTGGTAGACGTCCGGCGTCCACTGGTGGAAGGGAGCGATCGAGGTCTTGAAGGCGAGGCCGACCGCCGCCATCGCGATGCCGATCAGGATCAGCGGGTCGCCGAGCAGCCCCTTGTGGGCGATCCCCAGCGCGATCCCGTCGAAGTTGGTCGAGCCGGTGCCGCCGTAGAGGAAGGCCATCCCGTAGAGCAGGGTCGCCGAGCCGAGCGAGCCGACGATCAGGTACTTCAGCCCCGACTCGAGCGAGCCCTCGCGGCGCAGGTTGGAGGCGCAGAGGATGTAGAGCGGGATCGAGAGGGTCTCGATCGCGACGAAGAAGGTGACCAGGTTCTGCGCCTCGGCCAGCAGGACCATCCCCAGCACCGAGCCGAGCAGCAGCGAGTGGTACTCGCCGGAGCCGGCTTCCTCGGTGGCGGGCTCGCGGATCGAGATCAGGACGCAGAAGCCGGCGGTGAGGATCGCGATCAGCGAGATCGAGATCGCCAGGTCGTCGAGCCGCAGCGCCTGGGCGATCAGGTCCTTCGATTCGCCCCACTGCCAGATCAGCAGCCCCGCGGCGGTGGCGAGGGTGACCATCGTCAACAGCGGCACGGCCCGCTTCAGCGGCTTGAAGACCCCGGCCAGGAGGACGACACAGAGGCCGACCGTGAGGGCGATGACCGGCGAGATCCCGGCGTAGTCGATCGCTGGTTCGTTGAAGATCATTTGTGGGCCAGCTGCGCTTCCGGCGCTTCGCCGTCGGTGACCCCGGCGACGGTCTGTTCGACGGTCGGGCTGGTGCGGTGGAGGATCAGCTGCGGGTAGAAGGCGAGGCCGACGATGCAGAGTACGAGCGGGCCCAGCACGAGCGCGTCGCGCAGGCCGATCTCTCGCGAGTCGACGCTGTCGGGCTTGCGGTTGTGCATCGTCTGCTGGTACAGGCGCAGCGCGTAGTAGGCGGACATCGCGACGCCGGTGATGGCGATGAAGGCGAAGACGATCTTCGACTGGAAGAGCCCGTTGAGGATGAAGAACTCGCCGATGAAGTTGGCCGAGCCCGGCATCGCCAGGGTGGCGAGGACGACGATCAGGAAGAGCGCCGCCAGCACCGGCGCCCGCACCGCCAACCCGCCCATCTCACGGATGTCCTCGGTCCCGGTCCGCTCGACCAGGATCGCGACGATGACGAAGATCGGGGCGATCACGAGCCCGTGGTTGACCATCTGCAGGATCGCGCCGTCGGAGCCGTCGGCCCGCAGGGCGAAGATGCCGGCGGTGATGAAGCCGAGCTGCGCCACCGAGGAGTAGCCGGCGATCAGCCGCACGTTGTTCTGGGTGAAGGCCATCACCGAGCCGTAGAGGATCGAGGCCAGGGCGATGACCAGGAGCACCTCCTGGAATTCGATCGTCGCCGCCGGGAACAGCGGCAGGACGATTCGCAGGAAGCCGTAGGCGCCGACCTTGGCCAGCACTCCGGAGAAGACGAGCAGGGCGGGCAGCGGCGCCGCCCGGTAGGCGTCCGGCATCCAGCCGTGCAGCAGGAAGGCCGGCATCTTGACGAGGAAGGCCGCGGCGAAGAACCAGAAGATCCAGCGCTGGCTGCTGACCGGGACTCCCTGCTGCTGGATCGCCGCGATCGAGAAGGTGAGGTGGCCGCCGTCGGCGGAGATGATCGCCGTGGCGATCGCCGCGACCAGCATCAGCAGCGAGCCGATCAGCGTGTAGACGATCATCTTCAGCGTCGCCGCCGGGGCGGTCGGCCCGTCGACGCGGTCGCTTCCCCAGACGCCGAAGAGGAAGTAGAACGGGACCAGCATCAGGTCGAAGAAGAGGACGAAGAGGAGCAGGTCCTGGGCAAGGAACGCCCCCAGGGTTGCGGTCTCGGCCACCATCATCAGGAAGAAGAACAGCTGCGGGCGCTCCTGCTCGCGGAAGGCGGCGAAGGCGGTGCCGCCGAGCCAGAGCACGGCCGTAAGCACGACCAGGAAGAGGTTGAGCCCGTCGATTCCGAGGCTGTAGTCGACGCCGAGGCCGGAGATCCAGGAGACGTCGACGGCGTGCTGCAGGCCGGAGGAGCCGGTGTCGAAGTCGAAGACCATCCAGACCGCGATCGCCAGCGTCACCAGAGCGCCGAGCACGGAGCACCAGGCGGTCGCCCGCCGCGGCAGGAAGAGTCCGACGAAGCCGAACGCGAGCGGGGCCCATAGCAGCGCGTTGATCATGAGCTGCTGAGCAGGAAGTAGAGGGCGAGCCCGGCGAAGCCGGCGATCAGCAGCAGGGCGTAGGTGCGGACGAAGCCGTTCTGGACGGCGCGGACGACCTCGCCGGCGCCGCGCACCGTCTCCTCGGTGCCGCTGACGATGCCACCGACGACGAAGCGCTCGAAGGTGCGATTGGCGAAGTTGCCGATCGCCAGCGCCGGGCGGACGACGAGGAAGTCGATCGCCTCGTCGAAGTACCACTTGTTGACGAGGAAGGTGTGGACGGCGGCGAAGCGCTGCTGCAGCCGGCGCGGCATCTCCGGCCGGACGACGTAGAGCAGGTAGGCGATGCCGACCCCGGCCAGCGAGACGACCGCCCCGATCGCCAGGCCGAGCCAGGCGGCGCCGACCGAGGGGAAGATCGCGGCCAGTTTCGAGTCGGCGAAGGTCGGCTCGAGGAAGTGGGTGATGGTCTCGTCGACGCCGGGGATCTGGACGAGGCCGCCGAACAGCGCCAGGAAGGCGAGCACGGCCATCGCCGCCTGCATCGACCAGGTCTGCTCGGCGATGTGGTGCTCGGGGCCGGGAAAGCCGACGTCGGCGTCCTCGAGCTCACCGGTCGCCGGGTTGCGCGGCTCCGCGTGGACGACGTGGCCGGTCTCGATCAGCTCCCGCGCCTCGGGGCAGGGGGGGCCGGGGAGGATGCGGAAGATCAACCGGAAGGTGTAGACCGCGGTCAGCAGGGCGCCGGCGTAGCCGAGCACGGTGAAGATCAGGTACATGCCGCCGCGTTCGGTCGCGTAGGCGAGGATCTCGTCCTTGGAGAAGAAGCCCGAGGTGCCCGGGAAGGCGGCGAGGGCGAGGGCGCCGCAGAGCATCGTGATCGAGGTGAACCGCATCGCCTTGCCGAAGCCGCTCATCCGGTCGATGTTCTGCTCGTTCGCCATCGCGGCGATGATCGAGCCGGCGGCCATGAACAGCAGCGCCTTGAAGAAGGCGTGGGTCATCAGGTGGAAGAGGCCGGCGCTGTAGGCGCCGATCGAGACGCCCATGATCATGTAGCCGATCTGGCTCATCGTCGAGTAGGCGATCGCCCGCTTGAGGTCGGTCATCACCAGCGCGATCGTCCCCGCCACCAGCAGCGTCGCCAGGCCGACGAAGGCGGCCACGTCGGCGGCGGTGGGGGCGAGTTCGAAGAGGACGTGGGTGCGGGCGATCAGGTAGACGCCGGCGGTCACCATCGTCGCCGCGTGGATCAGCGAGGAGACCGGGGTCGGGCCCTCCATCGCGTCCGGCAGCCAGGTGTGGAGCGGCAGCTGCGCCGACTTGGCGAAGGCGCCGAGCAGCAGCAGCAGGCAGATCGCCGTCACCGTCCACTGGTTGGTGTGGAAGACCTGCGGCGCTTTTTCGAAGACGGTGCCGTAGTCGAAGCTGCCGAGTTCGCGGAAGATCAGCAGGGCGGCGAGGACGAGGCCGATGTCGCCGACGACGTTGATCAGGAAGGCCTTCATCCCGGCGCGGGTGGCGGTTTCCCGCCGGTACCAGAAGCTGATCAGCGCGTAGGAGGCGAAGCCGACGAAGGCCCAGCCGACGATCAGCAGCACGAAGTTGCCGGCGAGGACCAGCAGCAGCATCGAGAAGACGAAGAAGTTGAGGTAGCTGAAGAAGCGGTGGTAGCCCTGGTCGGACTGCATGTAGCCGTAGGAGTAGAGGTGGATCAGGGTCGAGACGCCGGTGACGACGAGGACCATGAAGACGGAGAGCGGGTCGACGAAGATGCCCATCTTGATGTCGAGGCCGGCGGCGTTGGCGTAGTCCCAGAGCGAGGAGGCGTGGTGGCGCGCCTCGCCGGGTTCGCCGAGCAGCTGGATCAGGGCGCCGATGCCGCAGAGGAAGGCGAGCGCGATCGAGACGGTGCCGATGATTCCGGCGACCTTGCGCGGCAGCACCCGGAAGCCGAGCGCGATCACGGTCGCGCCGAGCAGCGGCAAGAGCAGGACGAGCCAGGACCAGCCGGTGGCGCTCATCCGCGCAGCTCTCTGAGTTCGTCGACGTTCATCGGCAGGCGGCGGCGGAAGATAGCCACGATCAGGCCGAGGCCGACGACGACCTCGCAGGCCGCGATCACCATCACCACGAGGGCGAAGACCTGGCCCTGCTGGTTGCCGACCATGCGACTGAAGGCGACCAGGGCGAGGTTGCCGGCGTTCAGCATCAGCTCGAGGCAGAGCAGGATCACCAGCGGGCTGCGCCGGATCAGGATCCCGGCGGCGCCGATCGCGAAGAGCAGGCTGCTGAGGACGATGTACCACTCGACGTTCATGCCGCTTCCTCCCGTCGGCGCCCGGCGAGCACGATCGCCCCGACGGCTGCCAGCAGCAGCAGGATGGAAGACGCCTCGAAGGGGAGGAGGAACTTCTCCAGCAGCAGGCGGCCGATCGCCGCGGGGTCGCCGAATCCGGCGGGGACGTCCGGGCCGTGGCTGCCCAGCGCCAGCAGCGAGGAGGCGAGGACGGCGACGGAGAGCTCGATGAAGAGCGCCAGCGCCAGCAGCGGCCCGAGGAAGCGCTGGCCCGGGATCGGCTCCCAGGCGGACTCGCCGCCGCCGCCGACGTAGGCGACGACGAAGACGTAGAGGACCATCACCGCGCCGGCGTAGACGACCACTTGGGCGGCGGCGACGAAGGCCGAGGTGAGGAGGAGGAAGAGCACCGCCAGCGAGAACAGGTGGACGATCAGCGAGAGGACGCCGTAGAACGGGTTGCGCATCGCGATGACGCCGACAGCGCCGGCGACGGCGCCGATCGCCGCGAGGAAGAAGAGCACCGCTTCCATCTACTCGCCCGGCCTTTTGAGCGGCGTGCGCTCGACCGGCTCGGCCAGCAGCATCTCCTTGGTGAAGATGAGATCGCCGCGGTCGTAGTCGGCCATCTCGTAGTCGTGGCCCATCGTGATCGCGTCGAAGGGGCAGGCGATCTCGCAGTAGCCGCAGAAGATGCAGCGGGAGAGGTTGATCTCGTAGACGGCGGCGTAGCGCTCGCCGGCGGAGACGCGGTCGCCGGGGACGTTCTCGGCGGCGACGACGCGGATGCAGTCGGCCGGGCAGGCGGCGGCGCAGAGCGAGCAGCCGACGCATTTCTCCAGCCCGGTGTCCTCGAACTTGTGCAGCTTGTGGCGGCCGCGGAAGCGCGGGTAGACCGGGGTCTTCTCCTCCGGGTACTCGATCGTCAGCGGGCCCTCGATCAGGCGCGCCATCGTCGTCTTCAGCCCGCGCAGGGTCTCGCCGAAGGCGCGGTAGACGCCGCCGACGCCGCCCGGCTCGGGGCCGCGCTGGACCTCGACCACGTCGAGCGAATCGAGGTAGGGGACCGCGCGCGGGTCGAAGCCGTCGCTGTTGCCGGGCGTGTCGCTCACGTGACCACCACCAGGACGGCGGTGACGAGGACGTTCAGCGTCGCCAGCGGCAGCAGAACCTTCCAGCCCAGTTTCATCAGCTGGTCATAGCGCAGCCGCGGCAGCGTCGCCCGCACCCAGATGAAGACGAGGACCAGGGAGAGCATCTTGATCAGCATCCAGATCGGGTCGAGCCAGCCGGGGCCGGGGCCCATCCAGCCGCCGAGGAACATCGCCGCGGCGATCCCGGAGACGACGAGGATCTCCATGTATTCGACCAGCAGGAAGGAGCCGAAGCGCATGCCGCCGTACTCGGTCATGAAGCCCTGGACCAGCTCGGCGTCGGCCTCGGGCATGTCGAACGGGGTGCGGTTGGTCTCGGCGAAGCCCGCCAGCATGAAGATCAGGAAGCCGACGAACTGGGGGAGGATGTACCAGACCTGACCCTGGGCATGGACGACGTCGACGAGCGAGAGCGAGCCGGCCATCATGATCGCGCCGAGCAGGGCCAGGCCCATCGACACCTCGTAGGAGATCAGCTGGGCGGCCGAGCGCATCGCCCCGAGCAGGCTGTATTTGGAGCCCGCGGACCAGCCGCCGAGGACGAGGCCGTAGAAGGCGATCGAGCCGACGGCGAAGAAGTAGAGGATGCCGATCGGGACGTCGATGCCGTAGAAGCCGACGCCGTCCTTGACGTCGCCCCAGGGGATGATCGCCAGGGCGAGGACGCCGGAGAGGACCGGCAGCAGCGGGCCGAGGATGTACAGGGTCGACATCGCGTTGGCCGGGCGGAAGGACTCCTTGGAGATCAGCTTGCCGACGTCGGCGAGCGGCTGCAGGATCCCGTAGGGCCCGACCCGGTTGGGGCCGTAGCGGTGCTGGAAGCGGCCGATCAGCTTGCGCTCGAGCACGGTCAGCAGCGGCAGGATGCCGAAGATCACGGCGAAGATCACCAGCGACTTGACGACCATGATCCAGGTGGCTTCGGCGAAGCCGGTGTCGGCAAGCGGCAGCGTCATGCCCGGACCTCGCTGAGCTTCGTGATCTCGACCTCTACCGGTGCGCCATTCAGGAGCCCGTTTGCGTTGTCTTCCGCGGTCCCCTCAATTAGGAACACGACGCCCTCGCTCTGACGTTCCTTCACGTCGACGGTTGCCTCGACGCTCGCACCGCTCTGGCTCACTACGACGTGGTCGCCCTCGCTCAGGCCGAGCCGCTCTGCGTCGGCTAGCGAAATCTCCAACCGCTGCTTGGGCTGCAGGAACTTCAGGGGTGGGTTCAGCTCCGTGATCGGCCCAGCCCACAGATCGCGGTACGTGCCTAGGGCGAGCGCCGGTACCCCCTCCTCACTCGGTACCTCGTCGAAGGGGCGTGGAACGGCTGACGCCTCGGGCGCGCTCCCCTCCTCCTCCGCAAAACGTTCGGAGGGGGTACCGGCGCTCGCCGCAGGGACGTGCGCTGCTGCGGGGGTTTCCTGCCAGCGAATTCCGCGGCCGCCGATGTCGGCGTCCGTGATGCCGTTGTAGAAGGGGACCGCGTTGGTGAGTGCGGCGAAGGCTGTCGGCTGGCCGGTGATGTCAGTAGCGAGGCCGAGGGACTCGGCGAGGTTGGCCAAGACGATGACGTTGTTCTGGACGATGCCGGGACGAGCAGCTGAGGGACGAACCCGCTGCAATCTCCCGTCGGGGTGCGTGACGGTGCCGTCTTTCTCGGCGTGGGTCTCGATCGGGAAGACGACGTCGGCGGCTGCCGTGGTGAGGGTCTCGAACATCGAGAAGGCCACAACGTGCTTGGCGGCGGCAAGGGCTCGGGCCCAGGCGAGGGAGTCTGGGAAATCGCGGAGGGGGTCGACGCCGAAGAGGAGGACCGAAGTCAGCTCGCCGGACTCCAGGGCGTCGCGGATCTGCTCGGTGGTCATGCCGCTCGCGACCTCGCTGAGGCCCGGGCCGGCGTCGGGGAGGCAGCCGGCCTCGCGCAGGCCGCGGGCGTTGGTGAAGTCGGGGACTTCCAGCAGGCCGGATCCATCCGTTCCGGCGACGTCGAGGGCGCCGGCTACGTTCAGAAGCGCCCCGATTGCCGCCTCGCCGTCGCGGGCGATTCGCTCGCCCCAGAGGACGACGACCTTGCCGGCGTCGCGCAGGCTCTCGGACAAGGGCGTGGCGACGTTGTCGGCGCCGCCGATCGCCGCGGCCAGCTCGGAGACGAAGTGCGCTGCCTCTCCAGGGGAGTAGCGGGCGATCGCCTCGGCGCCGCCGTCGAGCGCGGTCGGCCGCTCGGTCGCGACCGCCAGGCGGGCGCCGTTGCGGCGGATCGCCTTGCGCACGCGCAGGTCGAGGATCGGCGAGCTGTGCAGCGGGTCGGTGCCGAGGACGAGGATCACGTCGGCGTCGTCGATGTCGCGGACGCGGGCCGAGAGCGCCGGCTGGGAGAGGCGGACCAGCGCCTCGCGCCCGGGGCCGCGCGAGGCGCGCGACTCGACGTGCGGCGAGCCGAGCGCGTCGCGGAGGATCCGCTGGACCAGAAAGCCCTCCTCGTTGGAGGCGTCGCCGATGATCGCCGCGACCCTGCCGCCCGCGGCCTGCAGCCCCTTGGCCGCGGCCTCGATCGCCTGCGGCCAGTCGGCCTCGACGCCGCCCTTGAGGCGCGGCCGGTCGACCCGCTTCTCGTCGGCGAACATCTCGAAGCCGTAGCGGCCGCGGTCGCAGATCCAGCCGTCGTCGACCTCGGCGTTGTCGCGGGTGATCACCCGCTTCACCTTCTCGTCGCGGACGGTGAAGCTGACGTTGCACTGGCTCGGGCAGATCGTGCAGACCGAGCCCGCTTCCTCGACGTCCCAGGGCCGGGCGCGGAAGCGGTAGGTGTAGTTGGTCAGCGCCCCGACCGGGCAGATGTCGGTGATGTTGCCGTGGAAGGGGGCGACGTAGGGGCGCTCGTCGAAGGTGCCGACGAAGGTGCGGTCGCCGCGCTCCAGCAGCTGCAGCTGCGAGTCCTCGGAGACCTCCTGGCTGAAGCGCACGCAGCGGTAGCAGAGGATGCAGCGCTCGCGGTCGATCGCGACCAGCGGCGAGAGTTCCACCGGCTTCGGGAAGTGGCGCTTTTCGTCGATCACGCGGCTCTTGCCGGGGCCCCAGCCCATCGTGATGTCCTGCAGCGGGCACTCGCCGCCTTTGTCGCAGACGGGGCAGTCGAGCGGGTGGTTGACGAGCAGGAACTCGACGACCGCGCTCTGGGCGTGCTTGACCTGCTCGGTGCGGGTGTGGACGACCATGCCGTCGCGGACCGGCGTCGAGCAGGAGGTCTGCAGTTTCGGGATCCCCTCGATCTCGACCAGGCACATGCGGCAGGCGCCGACCGGGTCGCCGAGTTTCGGTTCGTAACAGAAGTAGGGGATCTCGACGTCGCCCTTGCGGGCGGCGTCGTGGAGCATCTCGCCCTCCAGCGCCGGGATCTCGCGACCGTCGACGACGATCGTCACCTCTTTGGCGCTCATACGGAGGCCCCGAGGGTCTCCGGCGGCGCCTGCACGACCGCCAGCTGCTCGCCTTCCTCCAGCGGCGACCCGGCGCTCGCCATCACTTCCTCGAACTCGTCGCGGAATTTGTTCACCATCGCCGAGACCGGCATCGCCATCGAGTCGCCGAGCACGCAGAGGCAGTGGCCGATGATGTTCTGCTGGACCGAGCTGATGATGTCGAGGTCCATCGGCGTCGCTTCGCCGCGCACGACCCGTTCCAGCATCTTCACCGTCCAGTTCGTCCCCTCGCGGCAGGGGGCGCACTTGCCGCAGGACTCGTGGTGGTAGAAGCGCGCCGTGCGCAGCGCCATGTGGGGGATCGAGACGCGGTCGTCGGCGACGATGATCGAGCCGGAGCCCAGCATCGAGCCCGCTTCCGCCATCGCCTCGAAGCTGTAGGGGAGGTCGAGCGCGGCCGGGGTGAGGACCGGGGAGGAGGAGCCGCCGGGGTAGAAGGCCTTGATCTCGTGGCCCTCCTCGGGGCCGCCGGCGAGCCCGAAAATCAGCTCACGGAGCGGCACTCCCAGCTCGACCTCGTAGTTGCCGGGGCGCCGCACGGCGCCGGAGATCGAGACCACCTTGGTGCCGGGCGACTGCTCGGTGCCGAACTGGCGGAACCACTCGGCCCCGTTGGCCACGATCCGGGGCACGTTGGAGAGCGTCTCCACGTTGTTGATCAGCGTCGGCCCGCCGTAGAGGCCCTGCACCGCCGGAAACGGCGGCTTCAGGCGCGGATTGCCGCGCTTGCCTTCGAGCGCGTCGAGCAGCGCCGTCTCCTCGCCGCAGATGTAGGCGCCGGCGCCGCGGTGGACGACCAGCTCGAGGTCGCGGTGGGAGCCGAGGATGTTCTTGCCGACGTAGCCCGCCTCGTAGGCCTCGGCGACGGCGGCGTCGAGGATGTCCGCCTGCATGGCGTACTCGCCGCGGATGAAGACGAAGGCGTGGCCGGCGTCGGCCGCGAGGGCGGCGATCGCGATCCCCTCGATCAGCTGGTGCGGGTTGCGCTGCATCAGCTCGCGGTCCTTGAAGGCGCCGGGCTCGGACTCGTCGGCGTTGCAGCAGAGGTACTTCGGCATGTCGCCGCGGGGCAGGAAGGAGGCCTTTTTGCCCATCGCGAAGCCGGCGCCGCCGCGGCCGCGCAGGCCCGAGTCTTCGAGCTCCTTGAGGACCTCGTCCTGCTCCATCTCGCGGTAGGCCTTCTCCAGCGTCGCGTAGCCGCCGTAGCCCCTGTAGCCGTCGATCGTGCGCAGCGCCGGGTCCTCGGCGTGCTCGAGCAGAATTCTGGTCTCAGCCACCGGAGTTGCCTCCCCCGGCCGGTGGCGCATCGCCGGCCAGCCCGCGCTTGGCCAGCGCCTTGTCCGGCAGCACCTCGGCGCCGGCGCGCAGCTGCTCGATCGCGGTCCCGGCCTCGGCCGTCTCGAGCGGGCCGTAGTACACCTGGTCGATCGAGGCCATCGGGGCGATGTCGCAGGCGCCGAGGCACTCGAAGCCCCTGACGTAGACGTCGTCCTCGCCCTCGGCCGCGGCCTTGAAGGCGTCCAGCAGTTGGTCGCCGCCGCGCATCCAGCAGCTGATGTTGGTGCAGACCTCGATCCGATGGGTCCCGACCGGCTTCAGGTGCAGGAGGTCGTAGAAGCTCGCGACCGACTCCAGCTCGGCGGGGGTGAAGCGCATCACCGCGGCGGCCTGGCGGATCCCCTCGGGGCTGCACCAGCCGTAGCGCTCCTGGACCGCCCACAGCGCCGGGATCGTCGCCGAGCGGCGGTCGGGATAGCGCGACATCAGCTCTTCGAGGCGCTTCTGCAGGTCCGGCGGGCAGTCGACCTCGTGCAGCTCCGGGATCTGCTCCCAGCCGCGGCGGGGGGCGCGGCCCGTGGTCAGTGCCGGGTCGACGGGAAGGTTGCCGTTCTCCGCGCTCATCGGTCCACCCCTCCGAGGATCGGGTCGAGCATGCCGAGGCTGGCGATCATGTCGGCGATGTAGCTGTCGACCGCCATGTCGCGGAAGGCCTGCAGGTTGACGAAGGAGGGGTCCCGGAAGTGGACCCGGGCGGGCTTGGCGGAGCCGTCGGCGAGGACGAAGCAGCCGAGCTCCCCGCGCGGGCCCTCGATCGCGTAGTAGATCTCGCCCGGCGGGACGCGGTAGCCCTCGGTGACGAGCTTGAAGTGGTGGATCAGCGACTCCATCGAGGTCGAGAGCTCCGAGCGCGGCGGCAGCACGTACTTGCGGTCGTCGGCGATGTGCGGCCCGTCGGGGAGGAGGTCCAGCGCCTGGGCGACGATCCGCGTCGACTCGACCATCTCGGCGACGCGCACCCGGTAGCGGTCGTAGTTGTCGCCGACGGTGCCGACCGGGATCTTGAAGTCCATCTCCGGGTAGGCGAGGTAGTCGAAGGCCTTGCGCAGGTCCCAGGGCTCGCCGGCGGCGCGCAGCAGGGGACCGGTGACGCCGAGCTCCAACAGCCGCTCGCGGGAGACGATCCCGACCCCTTTGGTGCGGGAGAGGAAGACCTCGTTGCGGTCGAGCAGGGCTTCGTACTGGCCGACCCGGATCGGCATCTCCTCGACAAAGTCGCGCAGCTTCTCCTCGAAGCCGAGCGGGATGTCCTCGATCACGCCGCCGACCTGGAAGTAGCGCGTGTGCATCCGCTGCCCGGTCGCCATCTCGAAGAGGTCGAGGATCTTGTCGCGCTCGCGGAAGCAGTACCAGAGCATCGAGATCGCGCCGAGGTCGAGCGCCGTGGTCCCCAGCCAGACGAGGTGGGAGTGGATCCGGTTGAGCTCGAGGAAGATCATCCGCAGGTACTTGGCGCGGGGCGGGATCTCGAGCCCGATCAGCCGCTCGACGGCGCCGCAGAAGGCCTCCATCTGGAAGAAGTAGGAGACGTAGTCCATCCGCTCGACGAAGGGGATGACCTTCCAGTAGCTCTTGTCCTCGCAGGACTTTTCGATCCCGGTGTGGACGTAGCCGATCACCGGCCGCAGCTCGCGCACGATCTCGCCTTCGAGGTCGACGACCAGACGGAGGACGCCGTGGGTGGCGGGGTGGTGCGGCCCGATGTTGACCGTCATCACCTCTTTGGTGCGGTCTTCGGCCAGTTCCCGCTCGAGCAGGTCCGTGCTCAATCCGACCTCGGCCTCAGCCATATCGGTGCTCGTTGTAGGTGAAGGTGACGGGCTCGCCGCCGACCGGGAAGTCGCGGCGCTGCGGCCAGCCGACGTAGTCGTCGGGCATCAGGATCCGGGTCAGGTTCGGGTGGCCGCGGAACTCGATGCCGAAGAAGTCGAAGGCCTCGCGCTCCTGCGCCTCGGCGGTCGGAAACAGCTCGACGCAGGAGTCGATCGCCGGGAGGGCGTCCTCGCCCGGGTCATGCAGCATCGCTTTGACACGCAGGCGCTCGACTCGATCGCGGTTCAGGAGCTCGTAGTGGATGCCGAAACGGGGTTCGGCGGGCAGGTAGTCGGCGACGTGGAGGCTGGAGAGGAAGCGGTAGCCCTGGCCGGGCTCGTCGCGCAGCCAGGAGAGCACCGCGAGGACCTGCTCAGGGTCGACGATCAGCGCCGCCTGTTCGCGGTCGAAGGAGGTGGCGAGGACGGAGCCGGGGCGGTCAGCTTCGATTTCACCCCGGATCAGCTCGAGTCCGGGGGCGTCAGGCAAGGCTCAGCTCCCTGGCCGTCTCGTAGGCCTGGGCGGCCTCGGGGCTGGGCCTGCTGGCCGGCCCGCCGCGGGCCCACTCCTCGGTGCCCTCGGCGTTGTAGCGCCGGCGCCAGCCCTGATCGGGGTTGCCGATGATCTTGCGCTGCAGCTTCGTGAACCCGTACATGACCGCCTCCGGCCGCGGTGGGCAGCCGGGGATGTGCATGTCGATCGGCATGAACTTGTCGGCGCCCTGGACGACGGCGTAGTTGGAGAACATGCCGCCCGAGGAGGAGCAGGCTCCCATCGAGATCGCCCACTTCGGCTCCAGCATCTGGTCGTAGAGGCGGCGGACGACGGGCGCCATTTTGATCGAGACGCGGCCGGAGAGGATGATCAGGTCCGCCTGGCGAGGCGAGGCGCGCAGGGCCTCGGCGCCGAAGCGGGCAAGGTCGTAGCGGGCGGTGACGATCGAGATCGGCGCCTCGATCGCGCAGCAGGCGAGGCCGAAGGTGAGCGGGAAGATCGAGTTCGCCCGCGCCAGGTTCAGCATTTTCTCGAAGGTCGTGGTGACGACGCGCTCTTCGACGTAGCGGTCGAGGTCCTCGCCCTCGAGGTCGCCGCGCAGCATCTGGCGGGCGGAGGCCTGCTTGGCCGGGAGGCTGCGGCGCTCTACCTCCAATCCAACGCACCCTTTCGCCAGACGTAGACGAAGGCGACCATCAGCAGGAAGACGAAGGTGACGAGCTCGACGAGCACGAAGACGCTGTCCGCCGCCTTCATGATCACCCCGACGGGGTAGAGGAAGACGACCTCGATGTCGAAGAGGATGAAGAGCATCGCCACCAGGTAGAAGCTCACCCCGAACTTGAGGCCCGTGGTCGGTTCGACCGGGATCCCGGACTCGTAGGGCTCGCCCTGACGCCGCGTCGCCGAGGTTTCCTGCTTCGGCTTCTTCGGGCCGATCAGGTGGTTGAGGATCGCGAAGATCCCGCCCACGGTGATTCCGAGGACGGCGAAGACAAGGATCGGCAGGTAGGTCTTGAGCACGGGGAGGTGAGTGTTTTCGAACGGGCGGCGCCGGGCCGGGGTTGGCCGTCGCTTGACGCCCGTAGCCGCTGTTATACACCCACCTTGTGACAACTTGCTACATAGTGATTTTCCGCATCAGCAAGCGGAATCCCGACCCTTTTGGGCGGATTTAGGCGATGCTCGGCCTCCACATCGGGGTCGGCTTCACGGTCATCGCGCTGAACCTCGCGGCGGCGACGATCGGAGGGATGGCCTGGTACCGAAACAGAGCCTCGATCCCCTTCTGGTATCTGCTGCGGGCGGCCCAGGTATCGGTCTTCGTCCAGGTCCTGCTGGGCGGCCTGCTGGTGGTCACCGGCCACGAAGCCTCCGACAACCTCCACTACCTCTACGGAATCCTGCCCTTGGTCGTGTCCTTCATCGCCGAGGGCGCCCGCACCGGCGCCGCCCAGCGCGAGCTCGGCGAGATCGACTTCGAGGCGCTGCCCGCCGAAACCCAGGAAAGCATCGCCCTGCAGATCGTCCGCCGCGAGATGGGAATCATGGCCGTCAGCTGCGTCGTGATCTTCTTCCTCGCCCTGCGCGCGGCCTTCACCAGCGGGCTCTGATCACCCTCGCGAGGTGATGCGGAAGGCCGGGTGGTCCGCCGCGATGCGCCGGAGCTCCTCGTCCGAGGAGTCGGGGCCGACGCCGCCGAAGAACGCTCCGACCTCCCACTTCCACTTGACGAGATAGGCGCGGAGGAGGTCGGGACGCTCGGCCTCGGGAACCTCGACCGCCGTGAACTCATCGACGCGGCGACCTCGCACAAGGCGACCGCCGCCGCTGGCCCGCATGTTGCGCACCCACTGGCTGTTGCCGCGCGGAGAGACCAGATAGCGCTCCCCCTCGAAGTCGAGCGGGTTGACCGGCGTCTGCCGCCACTCGCCGCTCTTGCGGCCCTGCACTTCCAGCACCCGCGACCCGGCGAGGCTGATCCCGAGCCGCGCCAAGCCCGCGACGATGCGATTGAAGACGTTCCTGGTGAACCAGCCAGGTTCCTGGAACCGAGCTGAGCGATCGGCCATCGGTCGATTGTGGCACCGCCGGCCCGGGGGACCAGGCGTCCGGGGTAGACCGGCCGGATCAGCCCAGCGGCCGATAGGCGCCGCCGTGGAAGACCAGCGGCTTGCCTTCGCCGGTCTCGAGGTCGGTGACCTCGCCGGTGACGATCACGTGGTCGCCGGCGGCGATCACGTCGCGCAGGTCGCAGCCGATCCAGACCAGGGCGTCGTCGATGGCCGGGATGCCGTCGCGGTCGCTCCAGGCGATGCCCCCCCACTTCTCCGCCACCGGCGCCTTGGTGGCGAAGGCGCGGGCGATCGGCTCCTGGCCCTCGTGCAGGACGCTGATTCCGAAGCGATCGGCGGCCTGGACCGCCCGCAGGGTGCGGGAGCCGCGGTCGAGGGAGGCCAGCATCAGCATCGGCTCGATCGAGAGCGAGGAGACGGCGTTCGCGGTCGCTCCCGCCGGGCCCTCTGGGCCGCCGGCGGCGACGATGGTGACCCCGGTCGGGAGTCCGGCCATCGCGGAGCGGAAGCGGGATGGGTCGGGTGGCGGCATCGTGGAAGAGCGGGATCGCCTCCAGACAATATGATGCGCGCCGCGTGCGTTCTGTACTGCTCATAGCGATGGTCGTTGCCGCCGCGCTCGGGCTGAGCGCCTGCGGCTTCGGCGAAGAAGGGATCGCGGTCCCCAAGAACGACCCCAACCACGAAGGGGCAGTTCTCTTCGCGACGCACTGCGCCGGCTGCCACACGCTCAGCGCCGCCGGCACCCAGGGAAGCGGCAACCGCGGCGAGCGGACGCAGGGCCCCAACCTCAACGAACGGACCGAGACCTACGAAGATGCTCTCTTCGCGATCCAGAACGGCGGCTTCTCGGGGGCGATCATGCCTCAGAACATCGTCGTCGGCAAAGAAGCGGAAGCGGTCGCGGAATTCGTCGCCAAGTACGCCGGCGAAGACGCCGAATCCTCGCCTCGTCCCGGCCAGAAATCTCCCTAGCGAGGGCTCTCCATGCTTGACCTGAAGCTGATCCGCTCCGATCCCGAGCGGGTCAAATCCGCGCTGGCGCGGCGCGGCGCCGCCGACCGGGTGGACGAGCTGCTCGCCCTCGACGAGCGCCGCCGCAGCCTCCTCCCGGAGGTCGAGAACGCCCAGGCGGAGCGCAAAACCCTTTCGAAGCAGATCGGCGCGGCGAAACAGGCGGGCGAGGACGCCGAGGAGCTGATGGAGACGGTGCAGGGGCTGAAGGAGCGGATCGAAGCCGGCAAAGCCGAGCTGGAGGAGGTGGACCGGAAGATCGCGGAGCTTGCCCTGACCCTCCCCAACCTGCCCGATCCCGACGCCCCGGAAGGGATGACCGAGGAGGACGCGGTCGTCGTCCGCGCGGTCGGCGAGCTGCCGGAGTTCGACTTCGAGCCCCGCGACCACCTCGAGATCGGCACCGAGCTCGGCCTGATCGACATGGAGTCGGCGGCGCGGCTCTCCGGTTCCCGTTTCGCCTATCTGAAGGGCGACCTGGTGATGCTGGAGCTGGCCCTGGTCCGCTTCGCCCTCGAGCTGGTCCGGGCGGAAGGCCACGAACCGGTGGTGCCGCCGGTCCTGGTCCGCGAAGAGGCCCTGGAGGGGACGGGACTCCTCCCCGGCGACCGCGACCAGATCTACGAGATCCCCAAGGACGAGCTGTTCCTGGCCGGGACCTCGGAGGTCGCGCTGGCGGGCCTGCACGCCGACCAGATCCTCGACGCCGCAGACCTGCCGCTGCGCTACAGCGGCTTCTCCACCTGCTTCCGGCGCGAGGCCGGCGCCGCCGGCCGCGACACCCGCGGCATCTTCCGCGTCCACCAGTTCGACAAGGTGGAGATGTTCTCGTTCGTCGAGCCGTCGCAGTCGCGGGACGAGCATGAGCGGCTGCTGGCGATCGAGGAGCGGATCCTCACCGAGCTGGAGATCCCCTACCGCGTCGTCAACGTCGCGGCCGGCGACCTCGGCGCCCCGGCGGCGAAGAAGTACGACTGCGAGGCGTGGATCCCGAGCCAGGGCCGCTACCGCGAGCTGACCTCCTGCTCGAACACCACCGACTACCAGGCGCGCCGCCTCGGCAGTAGGTATCGGGCGGCGGACGGCGAATCTCCCCAACCAGTGCACACGCTGAACGGAACCGCAGTGGCGGTGGGCCGGACGATCATCGCCCTGATCGAGAATCGCCAGGAACGCGACGGCGGTTTCACGCTACCTAAAACTTTGCATCAGTACGGATCGCCTGAGAGAATCGCGCCGTCATGAGCAGCGTGCGGGAGGCCAAGCGCGTCGTCCTCTGCGACGACCATGAGATCGTCCGCGATGCGATCAAGTCGCGGATGTTGAACTCGAGCATCGTCGAGATCGTCGGTGAGGCCGGAAACGGGCGCGACGTCGTCGACGTCGTCAAGGAACTCGAGCCCGACGTCCTGATCATCGACGTCGAGCTGCCCAAGCGCGACGGGATCGAGGCGACGAAGGAGGTGCTCAAGGTTCGGCCGCGGACCAAAGTCATCATCTTCACCGCCCACGCCCAGCCGGACCTGCTGGCGCTGGCGCTGCGGGCCGGAGCCTCCGGCTACGTGCTGAAGTCGGCACCGGCCGAGGACATCGCCCGCGCGGTCAAGGCCGTGACCGGCGGCGGCACCTTCCTCGGCGGCGACTTCGCCGGCGGCAAGCCCTCCGAGGTCGAGAAACTGCTCGACCTCTCGCCGCGCGAGCGCCAGATCCTCGAGCTGCTCGCCGAGGGGCTGCGGGTGAAAGAGATCGCCGAGCGGCTGGCGTTGAGCCCGGCGACCGTCCACACCCACGTCCGCAACGCGATCGCCAAGCTCGAGGTCGATACCCGCACCGAGGCGGTGGCGCTGGCTGTGCGCTTCAGCTACCTCGGTGCCGGCGGCGGCACGCTCTGAGCGCTCCGCCTACTTCGCGTCGAACGTGAGGGCGCAGCCGTTGATGCAGTAGCGCTGACCGCTCTCGCCCGGGCCGTCCTCGAAGACGTGCCCGAGATGGGCGTCGCAGGTCTTGCAGACGACCTCGGTCCGCTTCATGAAGAGACTGTTGTCAGGACGCAGTTCGACCTGCTCCAGGTTGGCGGGGTCGGTGAAGCTGGGCCAACCCGTGCCGGACTCGAACTTGGTGTCGGAGGAGAACAGCTCGGTGCCGCAGCCGACGCAGCGGAACATGCCCTCCCGCTTCTCGTCCAGGTGCGGGCCGGTGAAGGCGCGCTCGGTGCCGGCCTTGCGGGTCACCTCGTACTGCTCCGGAGTCAGCTGCTCGCGCCACTCCTGCTCGGACTTCTCGATCTTCGTCGCCATCTTTCTCCTTTCG
Organism: Solirubrobacterales bacterium; assembly: GCA_036403715.1. Taxonomy (GTDB): domain Bacteria; phylum Actinomycetota; class Thermoleophilia; order Solirubrobacterales; family 70-9; genus VAYN01. Next base: position 9,084 of record DASWQL010000042.1, on the reverse strand, counting down.
TGGCTATGTCCAGAGTACGCCCTGACGATTACGAGCCTGGGATCGTCGAGAGCCGTACCCTGCAGGCATGAAGCGGCTCTGCGCCCTCACCGCGCTGCTCGTCTCGCTCGCGGCGCTGTCCGGGGCGGCCCCCGCGGGCGCGGCGCAGCTCGGCACGCTGATCGCCCCTCCCAGCGCCTGCCCGGCGCAGGGAAACGCCGCCGCGAAGCCGGCAAGGCAGCTGCGGGCGATGCGCTGCATGACCAACTACGCCCGCCAACAGAAGGGGATCGCGCCGCTGAACCGGGTGCTCGAACTCGACCGCGCCGGAATGCAGAAGTCGGCCGACATCATCCGCTGCGACGAATTCAGCCACGAAGCCTGTGGCCGCGAGTTCACCTACTGGATGGAGCACTTCGGCTACCTCGGCGGCTCCTGCGCCCGCGCCGGGGAGAACATCGCCTGGGGCAGTGGTCCGCTGGGCTCGGTGAGGAGCATCTTCAGCGCCTGGATCCACTCCGAGGGGCACCGCGCCAACATCCTTTCCGGCGCCTTCCAGGATTTCGGCATCGGCCTGCGGGTCGGCCGCCTGGAAGGGATCTCGGGCGCCCACGTCTGGACCCAGGAGTTCGGCAGCCGCTCCTGCTGAGCAGCGGCGTCGTCCCCAGGATCGCGGCGTGCCCGCAGCCTTCTACGAGCCCGACGGCGAGCTCTACCGCGCCACCGAGCTGACCCGCGGCCCCTGGGACGCGGGCGCCCAGCACGCCGGTCCGCCCGCCGCGCTGCTCGGGCGCGAGCTCGAGCTGCTGCCCGAAGCGGAGGAGTTCCAGCTCGGCCGCGTGACCTTCGAGATCCTCCGCCCGGTGCCGATCGTGCCGCTCCGCCTCAGCTCCCGCGTGGTGCGCCCGGGCCGCCGGGTGCAGCTGGTCGAGGCCGAGCTCAGCGTCGAGGGGGAGGTGCTGATGCGGGCGACCGGCTGGCGGATCCGGCTTTCCTCTGTCGGGCTGCCGCCGGAGTCGATGCCGGCGAGCGAGCCGCCGCCCGGCCCCGAGCAGGGCAGCGGCGGCGAGTTCTTCCCGACCGCCCAGGAGCACGGGTACCACAGCGCGATGGAGGTCAGATTCATCTCCGGAGCCTTCATGGAGCCGGGGCCGGCGACGGTCTGGCTGCGGATGCGCCAACCGCTGGTCGGCGAGGAGGAGCCGACGCCGCTGCAACGGGTCCTGGTCGCCGCCGACGTCGGCAACGGGGTCAGCTCGACGCTCGACTACCGACGCTTCCTCTTCATCAACGTCGAGCTGAGCGTCCATCTCGAGCGGATGCCCGAGGGAGAGTGGATCTGTCTCGAGGCGACGACGTACCCGCAGCCGAGCGGGGTCGGGATCGCCGAGTCGGTGCTCTGCGACCGCGACGGCCGCATCGGCCGCGCTATGCAGACGCTGCTGATCAGGGAGCGCTAGCGGCGAGATCGGGGGCCGGCGCCCCGCGCAGCATCGTCAGGCTGACCAGGGAGGAGCCGACCGCGATCGCCGCGGCGAGCAGGAAGGCTCCCTCGTAGTCGGTCAGCGCCGCCGCCAGTCCGGCCAGTGGGGCGCCGATCCCGACGCCGGCGTCGAAGAAGGCGGTGTAGGTGCCCATCGTCGCCCCGCGGGCGCTCTCGGCGACCCGCCCGACCGCGATCAGCATCAGCGAGGGGTTCAGAAGCGAGAAGCCGACGCCCATCGCGCAGCCACCCAGAAGCGCGACCGGCAGGCTGTGGGCGAGGGCGATCGTCACCAGCCCAGCCGCCTCGACCAGGGTCGCCGCTACGGCGACTCGGGCGGGGCCGAGCCGGTCCGGCAAGCCTCCGGCGATCAGCCTGGCGAGGACGATCATCGCCGCGAAGGCGGCGAACACGGTGGCGCCGTGGCCGACTCCGCGCTTTTCGAGGTGGAGCACGACGAAGGCGGCCACGGCCGCGTAGCCGGCCGAGGCGAGCGCGATCGCCAGCCCGGGCCGCACGGCCTCCGGGGCGATCAGCGGGTGGGGCTCGGCGTGCGAGCGGGGCACGAACGGATCGGAGACGCGGACCGCGAAGAGGGCGCCGAGGACCGGCATCGCCGCGGCGAACAGCCAGACGGCGGTGTAGCCCCCGGCGTTCAGGATCAGCTCCCCGGCCAGCGGGCCGAGGCTGAGCCCGCCCCAGACCGCGAGGCCGTAGAGCCCGAGCACGCGACCGCGCCGGGCCGGGGGCGCGATGTCGATGACCCAGGCGGAGCCCGCGGTGTAGAGCGAGCCCTCGCCGGCGCCGAGGACGAGGCGGGCGACGATCAGGCCGGCGAGCCCGAGGCTCGGCAGGTACATGAGTCCGCTGAGGCCGAGCAGGAGAGCGCCGATGAGGACGGTCAGCTTGCGGCCGCGGCGGTCCGCCAGGCGCCCCGCCCACGGCCTCAGCAGCAGCCCCGTGACCGCGTAGGCGCCGATCACGATCCCGACCGCGACGTCGCCGGAGTCGAGCGGGCCGTGGATGTACCTCGGCAGGACCGGGAGGGCCGCGCCGACCGCCAGCAGGCCGCAGAAGGTGACCGCGAAGATGCCGGCGAAGCTGAGCCCGAGCCGCGGGGCGGGCGCCGTCGTCTCCCCCATGTCGGCGCTCACTCCAGCAGGCCGGCGAGGCTGTCGCGGACGTGGTCGGGCGGCGGCTGCGCCGCTTCCGCGTCCTCGCGACTGCTGCTGCCGCTCAGCACCAGGACGGTCGCCAGGCCCGCCGCCCTGCCGCCCTCGATGTCGGAGGCGATCCGGTCGCCGACCATCGCCACCCGCGCCGGTCGCCCGATCGCCTCCAGCGCCATCTCGAAGAGGTGGCGCTCGGGCTTGCCGCCGATCTCGGCGCCGCGACCGGAGGCGGTTTCGACCGCCGCCAGCACGGCGCCGGTCCCCGGCCAGGCGCCGCCGGGCATCGGCATCGTCGGGTCGTGGCTGGTGGCGACGAGCCCGGCCCCTGCGTCAAGCGCCAGCTTCGCCGTCAGCAGCTCCCCGTAGTCGAAGCCGCGGTGGCCGGAAACGACGACGACGTCGGCCGCTCGACCCTGCTCGCCGTCGAGCACCGCCGCCCCGGTGCCGGCGACCATCTCCTTCAGCGCCGCGGCGCCGATCACGAACGCGCTCCCGCCCGGCCCCGCCGTTTCCCCGGCCAGGCGCGCGGTCACCATGCCGGCGGTGACGATCCGGTCCTCGGCGACCTCGACTCCCATCTCGCGCAGCCGCTCCGCGTAGCGGGCCGGCGGCCGGCTCGGATTGTTGGTGACGAAGGCGACCTCCTTGCCGCTCTCGAGCAGCGCACTGAGGGCCTCCGGCGAGCCCGGCACCGGCTCGCGGCCGATCCAGACGACCCCGTCGAGGTCGATCAGAAATCCGTCGAATTGATCGGCGAGCGCCACCCGGCGCAGGCTATTGGCTGATCTCGATACGGTGCGGCTGGTGAGTGTCAACGGACAGGTCGTGGTCGCCACCGATCTCAGCCGTCGCTACGGCGAGGGAGACGCGGCCGTCGATGCATTGGCCGGAGTCAGCACCGGCTTCGACCGCGACCGTTTCACCGCGATCATGGGACCTTCGGGCTCCGGCAAGTCGACGCTGATGCACATCCTCGCCGGCCTCGACAAGCCGACCAGCGGCACGGTGGAGCTCGACGGCGTCGAGATCACCGGCCTCGACGACGGCGAGCTGACCAAGCTGCGCCGCGACAAATTCGGCTTCGTCTTCCAGTTCTTCAACCTGCTGCCGGTCCTCAGCGCCGAGGAGAACCTGGTGCTGCCGCTCGCGATCGCCGGCCGCAAGCCCGACCGCGCCTGGGTCGACCAGCTGATCCGCACGGTCGGGCTCGAGGACCGACGCACGCACCGACCCTCGGAGCTCTCCGGCGGCCAGCAGCAGCGCGTCGCGGTCGCCCGCGCCCTGGTCTCCAAACCGGCCGTCGTCTTCGCCGACGAGCCGACCGGCAACCTCGACTCGAAGGCGAGCGCCGACGTCCTCGCGCTGCTGCGGCAGGCGGTCGACGAGTTCGGCCAGACGGTGATTATGGTCACCCACGATGCCGCCGCCGCCGCCCACGCCGACCGCCTGATCACCCTGCGCGACGGCAGGGTCGTCCAGGACGGCGCCGCCCCGACGTCCGCCGACGACGTCATCGAGCTGATGAAGCAGATTGACTAGCCTCGGCCTCAGGAGCCTCTGGGCTCGCAAGGTCCGGGCCCTGACGACGAGCATCGCCGTCGTCATCGGCGTCGCCTTCGTCGCCGGCAGCTACATCCTCACCGACACGATCTTCGCCGCCTTCGACGAAATCTTCAGCGAGTCGCTGAGCGGAACCAGCGTCGTCGTCACCGCTAAGAACCCGGTCGAACAGGAAAACGGCGAAGTGCCGACCGTGAGCGCCTCGCTGCTGCCGCGGATCCAGAGGACCGCCGGGGTCAAGGAAGCCGCCGGGGCGATCTTCACGCCGGGCGGCTTCTTCGACGCCGGAGGCGAAAAGATCGGCAACAAATTCGCCCCCAAGTTCATCTCCTCGACCCTGCCCGGGGAACTGGAGTCGCTCAACTACGTCGAAGGGCACCGCCCGCGGGGGCCCACCGAAGCCTCGATCGACAGGGCGGCCGCCGGCGGTGCCGGCCTCGAGCTCGGGGAAAAGATCGAGTTGATCGGCCAGGGCAAGGCTCAGAGGTTCCGCCTCGTCGGCTTCACCCAGCTCGGCAGCGCCTCCTTCGGCGGCGCCAGCATCGCCCAGGTCACCCTGCCGGTGGCCCAGCGCCTGACCCACAAGGCGGCGCGCTTCGACCAGATCTCGGTGGCGGCCGACGGCGGCGTCTCGCCGGTGGCTCTGAAACGGCGGATCGCGGCGGAGATGCCCGCCGGGGTGCGGGTCGAGACCGGGACCGAAAGCGCCGACCGCTCCTCGGAAGAAATCCGCGACAACCTCGGCTTCCTGCAGACCTTCCTCCTCGTCTTCGGCTTCATCGCCGTCTTCGTCGGCTCCTTCCTGATCTTCAACACCTTCTCGATCACCGTCGCCCAGCGGGTCTCGGAGTTCGGGATGCTGCGCACCCTGGGCGCCTCGCGCCGGCAGATCCTCACCTCGGTCCTGGTCGAGGCGGTGGCGATCGGGCTGCTCGGGGCGGTCCTGGGGATCGGCGGCGGCTTCCTGACCGCGCTGCTGCTGAACGCCCTGCTGCAGGCGTTCGGGATCGACCTGCCGACCACCAGCCTGGTGATCGAGTCGCGCACGGTCGTCGTCGCGCTGCTGGTCGGCGTCGTCGTCACCTTCGTCTCCTCGCTGATCCCGGCGTTGCGCTCGACCCGGGTGCCGCCGATCGCCGCCCTGCATGCCTTCGTCCCGACCCAGAGCCGGCGACGCAGGCTCGTCTACGCGGTGCTCTCCCTGCTGCTCGGCCTGGCGGGTCTGTTGATGCTCCTCGCCGGGCTCTTCGGCAGCGGCAGCGCCGGTGCCCGGGCCGGGCTGATGGGTGGAGGCGCAGCCGTCATCGTCCTCGCCGTCTCCCTCTTCAGCCCGCGACTGGTGCCGCCACTGGCGACCGTCGCCGGTTGGCCGCTCGAACGTGCCCGCCGCCTCATCGGCCGCCTCGCCCGTGAGAACGCGCAGCGCAACCCCGGGCGGACCGCGGTCACCGCCGCGGCGCTGATGATCGGCCTCGCCCTCGTCACCTTCGTCACGGTCTTCGCCGCCGGCCTGAAGAGCTCAGTCGCCCAGGTCGTCGACGAAAACTTCTCCGGCGGCCTGGTGATCCAGAACAGCGACGGCTTCTCGCCGATCCCCAACGGGGCCGCCGCGGCGGCGAGCCAGGTGCCCGGGGTCGACCTGGTGGCGACCGTCCGCTCCGCCGAAGCGAAGGTGCTCGACGGCGGCGGGACCGCCAAGGTCACCGCCCCGACGCTCGACATCGGCGACGCGGTCACGATCGAATGGACGAAGGGCGGCCCGCCGGCGATGCGCAACCTCAACGACGAAGAGGCGGTCGTCTCGGATTCCTTCGCCTCCTCGCACGGCCTCGACGTCGGCGACAGGTTCGGCCTGCTGACCCAGAAGGGGCGCAAGCCGCGCTTCCGCGTGGTCGGCGAGTTCAAGTCGAAGCTGGGCGTCCTCGGCAGCGTGCTGGTCACCCAGCGCCGGCTGGCGCGCGAATTCGGCCAGAGCCAGGACACGATCGACTTCATCAAGACCGAAGCCGGCGTCGACGCCGCAGAAGTGCAGGCGCTGCTGACCAAAGGGGTCGAAATCGCCTTTCCGACGGCGGAAGTGCTGAACCAGCAGGAACTGAAGGAAAGCCGCGAAGAACAGGTCGACCAGCTGGTCAATCTCTTCTACGCCCTGCTTGCCCTGGCGATCCTGATCTCTCTCCTTGGGATCGCCAACACGCTGGCGCTCTCGATCCACGAACGCCGGCGGGAGCTCGGCATGCTGCGGGCGATCGGGATGTCCCGGCGCCAGGTGCGGACGATGATCCGCTACGAGTCGGTGATCACGGCCCTGATCGGGGCGATCCTCGGGATGGCGCTGGGGATCCTCTTCGCGACCCTGATCGCGCAGCCGTTGAAGGACGAAGGCTTCACGCTCTCGTATCCGATCGGCTCGCTGATCCTGCTGCTGATCGTCGCCGGCCTCGCCGGGGTCGTCGCGGCAATCCCCCCGGCCCGCCGCGCCTCGCGGTTGGACGTGCTGGAGTCGCTCCAGTACGAGTGAGTCAGAGGCGAGATGAGCCGTTGGGCGCCAGGCCCATCCGCAGTGCCCCGGCGGCCTCGAGCATGGCGCCGCGCGAGCTGCGGCTGAACGCGGTCTGGTTGGCGAAGCTGTGGATCAGGCCGGGATGCCGGCGCAGGGCGACCTGGACGCCCGCCTCGCGCATCCGCAGCGCGTAGGCCTCGCCCTCGTCGCGCAACGGGTCGAAGCCGGCGGTGGCGACGTAGGCCGGCGGCAGGTCCGCGAGGTCGGGCGCCAGCAGGATCGACACCCGTGGGTCGGTGGCGTCGGTGCCGGGCGGCAGGTAGTGGCGCTCGAAGTTATCCATGTCGTTCTTGGTCAGCAGGAACCCCGCGCAGAAGAGACGCCGCGAGGGCAGGTCGCCGGCCGAGTCGGTCGGCGGGTAGATCAGCAGCTGCATCGCCGGCACCGGGCCGCCCGCGTCGCGGGCCAGGAGGCTGACGACCGCGGCGAGGTTGCCGCCGGCGCTGTCGCCGCCGACGGCGATCCGGGCCGGGTCGACGCCGAGCTCGCCGGCGTTGGCGTGGGCCCAGTTGAACGCCGAGGCGGCGTCTTCGACCGCCGCCGGGAACGGATGCTCCGGCGCCAGCCGGTAGTCGATCGCCAGCACGGCGGTGCCGGCGGCGGCGGCGAGGAAGCGGCAGACGCCGTCGTGGGTCTCGAGGTCGCCGATCACCCAGCCGCCGCCGTGAAAGTAGACGAGGAGGGGTGGAGGAGCGGTCGGAGGCAGACCGCCGGGCAGATAGAAGCGTGCCGGGATCGGCCCCGCTTCGCCGGGAACCTCGAGCTCTTCGACCCGGGCCATCGGGATCGGCGGGCGGGCCGTGGCCGCTTCGGCGCCGCGACGGTTGTGGGCTCGCGCCTCCTCCGGGGCCAGTCCTTTGGTGAACGAGTTCTCGCCGGCTATCTCGGCGAGGCGGATCAGGGCATGGATGTCGGAGGCGAGAAGCTGCCCGTCCAGGCTCGGGGGTGGTCCGAAGAGCCGCCGTTGCAGCCGCGGCGGCAGGCCGCAGACGAACTTGAGCAGCCGATGCTCGGCACGCGGCGAGAGGCGTGGAAGCTCGGGCATGGGCGCCGCAAGGCTACGCCAAACCCTGCAAGCGGGGGGGAGATTCGGTACCGGCGGGTGCCTTGGGAGCGGCATGCGCTGGCTGCTGCCCCTCCTGCTCGCATCGCTGTTGACCCTGGGCCTCGCGGTCTCATCCGTGGGCCGCGGCCAGGCTCCCCAAACCCGTGGTTCCTTTTGCCCGTATGGACGGCAAAAGGAACCATGGGATGTCGGGTGCTCGCCTTCCCTTGGTTCCTTGCCCGCGCCCGGCGTCCCGAGGGAACCACGGAACGCCGCGCCGCCGCGGGTCCGCTGCGCCCACCCCGGCTCGCTGTCGCTGCGGCGCTTCGAGGACGGCTCCGCCCAGCTGCGCTGCGCGGACCGGGTGCTTGTGCGGGTCGCGGTGCCCGGCTGAGCGCCGCGGGTGCCTCACCGTCGCAAATGGACCAACGTCACACCAATCCGTGCATCGGGGGGTCTACGCTGCGGAAACGCTATGGAGGCCACGGCCACAGCGGCGGCTCCGGCGACCAACGGTCGCCCCACGGTTCGCGGCTTGCCGCCCGGCCCGCGAATCCCGCGGGCCTTGCAGACGGTGATCTGGTCGCGCAAGGCGCAGTGGATGCTGGAGCAGAGCAGGGCTCGCTTCGGCTCCATGTTCACCCTGCGGATCGCCCATGAAGGGACCTGGGTGGTGGCCTCCGACCCGGAGGTGATCAAGCAGGTGTTCACCGGCGACCCGCGGGTCTTCCACGCCGGCGAGGGCAACCAGATCCTGCGGCCGATCCTCGGTGATAACTCGGTCCTGGTCCTCGATGAGAAGTCGCACATCGGCCAGCGCAAGCTGCTGCTGCCGCCCTTCCACGGCGAGCGGATGCAGGGCTATGGCAAGAAGATGACCGAGATCGCGGCCCGCGAGATCGAGAGCTGGCCCACCGGCACCCCCTACAAGCTGCGCCCGCGGATGCAGGCGATAACGCTGGAGATCATCCTCGAGACCGTCTTCGGCGTCCACGATCGCGAGCGCATGGAGGCGCTGCGGGCGGCGCTGCGCGACTTCCTCGACCTCACCACCGATCCGCGCCTGCTGCTGCCGGTGATCCTGATCGGCCCGGATCGGATCCGCCGCATCCCCGCCTTCCGCCGCCGCGTCGAGCGCGTCGACGAGCTGATCCACCGCGAGATCGCCGAGCGCCGGGTCGCCGAGGACCTGGGCGAGCGCGACGACGTCCTCTCGATGCTGGTCGCCGCCCGTCACGAGGACGGCACCCCGATGAGCGACGCCGAGATCCGCGACGAGCTG
>DASWQL010000041.1:0-26091 GCA_036403715.1 Solirubrobacterales bacterium | reverse complement strand
CCGCCTATGGCGGGCAGATATCGGATTGCATTTCCGCCGCTTCGCGACATTCGCCCGGAGGGCGACCAGACCCCTCCCCCGACACGCAGCCCCGGGACGGCCCGAAGGTGCGGAAGCTTGTCCCGAAAAGCCGTCGTGGCCTCGAACGCTCCCGGAGGCGCCGAGCAGGGATGCTCCTTCATAGCTGCCGCGGACGGCATCTGGCGGAGCCGTTCCGTGGGAGGGATGTCGGTACCCCGAGGCGGGAATGTGGCCGAAGGCCGTATGCAATCTGATTCCTGCCCGCCATAGGCGGGCAGCACCATCCGGAGCCGCGCCCTTCAGGGCGCGCGACTGAATTCCCGCGGAGGGGTACCGACATCCCTCCCCAGCAACGCCCCCGTCCCTCGCCCCTACCGCGCCACCCGCAGAGTCTTCAACGCCCGATCCGACCCCCCGCGAACGTAGCCGCCGTGGGCGACGCTCTCGCGGATGAAGTCCAGCGTCTCGGCGGTCAGCCGCTCGCCGGGGAGGACGTTGGGGATGCCCGGTGGGTAGGCGGCGAGGCCCTCGGCGGCGATGCGGCCGGCGGCGTCGTCGAAGGGGATCACCTCCTGGGGGCCGAGAAAGGCTTCGCGGGGGGTCAAGACCAGCTCGCCCCATGGCGGCGGCGGCACCAGCTTCTCGTCCGGGGGGCCGGCGGTGGCTTCCAGCTCCGCGACGGCCTTGCGCAACCCGTCGGCCAGGCGCTCGCCGGTGACCGCGGCCCTCTCGCCGACCCCGAAGATGGCGACGACAACGTTCTCCGAGTAGAGCTCCAGGTCGAGCCCGGCCGTGTAGAAGGCGGCTTTGGCCAAGCGGTATCCGGTCGAGCCCGTGCCGCGGACGTCGATCCCGAGTCGCATCGGATCCCAGCCGGCAACGCCGGGGCGGCCGACCATCCTCTCGTCCAGCACGTCGAGGCCGCGGATCTCTTTGATCTGCTCGCGGGTCCTGGCGAGTGCCTCGAGCGTCTCGCTGAGGATCTCCTCTCCATGCACGGCGGCCTGGCGGCGGGCGGCGTCGAGCGAGCCCGAGAGCAGCCCGCTGGGGCTCGTCGTCTCGACCAGGCTGACGCAGCGGTCGACGACGGCGCCGTCGATCCGCCCGCCGGATCCGAGATGCAGCATCGCCGCCTGGGTGAGGCTGCCGACGATCTTGTGGGTCGAGGAAGTGACGAGGTCGGCACCGCTCGCCAGCGCGTCGGCGGGGAGGTCGGGGTGGAAGTGGAGGTGCGCCCCCCAGGCCTCGTCGACCACCAGCGGCACGCCGCGCTCGTGCGCCACCGCGGCCAGGCCGGCGACGTCGGCGCAGGCACCGAAGTAGGTCGGGGAGACGACCATCGCCGCGACCGCGCCGGGGGTCTCGTCGAGGCCGGCGGCAAGCGACTCCGGGGTCAGGCCGTGGGCGATCCCCAGCTCGGAGTCGAGTTGCGGGGCGACGAAGGTGGGGCGCATCCCGCTCAGCACGAGGCCGTCGATGACCGAGGAGTGGACGTTGCGCTGGACTACGACCCGATTGCCGAAATGGGCCAGCGCCATGCAGGTGCTGTGGTTGCCCTGCGAGGCGCCGTTGACGAGAAACCAGCTCCGCGCCGCCCCCCAGGCCTCGGCGGCGAGCAGCTGCCCCTGCTGAAACGGCGTCGGTTCGGGGCCGATGTCTACGCCCTCGGTGACCGAGGGGATGTCGTTGCGCAGGCCGACGTCGCCGACCAGCTCGCGCATCGCCGGGTCGGCGCCGGCGCCGCCCTTGTGGCCCGGGACCTGGAAGCGCCCCGGGTTCAGCGCCGCGTAGGCGAGCAGAGCGTCGACGTAAGGGGTCGAGTCCTGGCCGCGATCGGACATCCGCGCCGAGTCTACGCCGCCGGCTTGCCCCGTCCGCGAGACTGCGGGGGCGATGAAGCACACGAGGCACGGCTACTGGCTCGAGGAGGTGGGGGAGGTCGCGCCCGCGCCGCCGTTGGTCGGTGATCGCGACGCCGACGTCCTCGTCATCGGCGGCGGCTTCACCGGGCTCTGGTCCGCCTGGCACCTCAAGCAGCTGCAGCCGGAGGCCCGCGTGGTCCTGCTCGAGGCCGATGGCTGCGGTCGCGGGCCCAGCGGCCGCAACGGCGGCTTCTGCAACGTGATGTGGTTCTCGCTGCCGAACATGCGGCAGCGATGGGGAGACGGGCCGGCGCTCGCCGTCGCTCGCGCGGCCGACCGGGCGGTGCGTGAGATCGGCGAGTTCTGCGAGCGCGAGGAAGTCGACGCCGGGTTCCGGATGGGCGGCTATCTGCAGGTCTCCACCGCCGCCGCCCAGGACGAGATCTGGGCCGAGGCGCTGGCCGTATGCCGCGAGCTCGGGGTCGCGGACGCAGTGGAACCGCTCTCGCCGGCCGAGGTCGCCGCCCGCTGCTCCTCGCCCGCCTTCCGCGCCGGCGCCTTCTACCCGACCTCGGCCACGGTGCAGCCGGCGCAACTGGCGCGCGGCCTGCGCGACCGTCTGCGTGCGCGGGGCGTCGAGGTGTTCGAGGCGACGCCGGTCCAGGCCCTCCGCGACGCCCCCGGCGGCGTCGAGGCTCGCACCGCGAGCGGCACGGTCCGCGCCGGCGCCGCGGTCGTCGCGATCGGCGCCGCCGCCAAGGCACGCCACGGGCCGCTCCGCGACCGGCTTACCGTCACCTCCTCGCACATTGTCCTCACCGAGCCTGTCCCCGATCTACTCGAGGAAGTCGGCTGGACGGGTGGCGAGTGCATCACCGACTGCCGCACGATGCTGCACTACTTCCGCACCACGGCGGACGGGCGCATCGCCTTCGGCCTCGGCGGCGGGCGCATCTCGATGGGAGCGCGCCTGCGCGGGCGGGTCGAGGTCGACCCCGAGGTCGTCTCGCTGGCCGCCGAGCGGTTGCGCGCTTATTTCCCCGGCATCGAGGGTCGACGCATCACCCACGCCTGGGGCGGCCCCATCGACGTCTCCCCGACCCATCTTCCCGTCGTCGTGCCCCTCCCCGGCGGCCGCGCCTTCGCTGCCGCCGGTTACACCGGCAACGGCGTCGGCCCCTCGCACATGGTCGGCCGCACCCTCGCCTCCCTGGCCCTCGACCGCCGCGACGAGCACTCCCGCCTGCCGATCGTCGATCCGACGCCCCAACGCGTCCCCCCCGAGCCCTTCCACTGGCTCGGCGGCAGCGCGATCCGCGCCGGGATCATGAGCAAAGAGCGAGCCGAGGGCGAGGGCCGTCGACCTGGTCCCGTGAGCGTCGCACTCGCCAAGGTCCCGGAGTTGATCGGCTTTCACATCGGGAGGTAGGTGGCCGGGTGGTGGGACGCGGGGGTGGGTCGGGTGCCCCTCCCCCGGAGGCCGTCGCGCAGCTGAGCGAACGCCCAGGGTTCGGGCGTCTGTCCTTGAGCCTCCGGGGGAGGGGCACCCGACCCACCATCGGACGCCCACATCCCGAGCAACAGAAGCTCAAAGCCAGGAGGCTCCCGAGCCATCGAAGCTACGAAAAGCTTCCATCCCACAGAAGCTTCAAGCAAGGAAAGCTGGCGACCTCGATTCCGACTTGAGCTTCCGTCGGTCCCCGATCCCGCTCCTGAGCTTCCGGAAGCCGAGGCCGCCGTTGGGAGGGTGAGGGGTGCCCTCTCACGAAGGCTCCAGGACGAGCGTTTCGAACTCCCAGGGCTCGCTCAGCTGCGCGACGGTCTTCGGGAGAGGGCACCCCTCACCCTCGGACTCAGGTCGCTGCGGCGCTACCCACAGCCACCGGCACCCCGACTTCCGCTTCCTGCTCCGGCCGCACCGCCGCCAGCTTTTCCGCCCGACCCTGCTGCCAGGTGGCGAAGCCCATCGCGGCGACGGTGAAGGAGAAGAGGATCATCGCGATCACGTTGACCTCGACCGGGATGCCGCGCTGGGCAGCGCCGAAGATGTAGAGGGGGAAGGTCACGGTCGTCCCCGAGTTGAAGTTCGAGATCACGAAGTCGTCGATCGAGAGCGCGAAGGCGAGCATCGCGGCGCCGAAGATGCCGGGCATGATCAGCGGCAGGGTGATCAGGCGGAAGGTCTGCAGCGAGGTGGCGCCGAGGTCCTTCGCGGCCTCCTCCAGATTGCGGTCGAAGCCGATCAACCGCGAGCGCACGACGACGACGACGAAGCTGATGCAGAACATGACGTGGGCGATCAGCAGCGTCTGGAACCCCAGCCGCGGCGTGTTGAGGAGGAGGAAGAAGGAGAGCAGCGCCGAGCCCATCACGACCTCGGGCGTCGCCATCGGGATCACGATCAGGAAGTTGGCGGCGCGGCGGCCGAAGAATTGGTGGCGGACCAGGGCCAGCGCCATCAGCGTCCCGATCGCGGTCGAGATCAACGTCGCCAGCACCGCCAGCCGGATGCTGGTCCAAAGCGCCGAGGTCAGCTCTTCGATGCCGAACGCGTTGCCCCAGTGCGAGAGGGTGAAGCCGACCCAGGTGAAGTTGTAGCGGCCCGCCGGATCGTTGAACGAGAAGACGAAGATGACGGCGATCGGGATCAGCATGTAGAGCACGATCAGCGCCGCGGCGATGTTGAGGGCGTGCTCGCGCAGCCAGAGCCAGAACCGCGCCCAGGTCCCCAACGAGGCGGTCACCGCGCCTCCTCGCCCATCAGTGCCTCCGAGCCGGCGAAGCGGATGTAGAGCACGACGACAGTCATGATCAGCGCCATCAGGACGAAGGAGAGCGCCGCCGCCGCCGGATAGTCGGTCTGCTTCAGGTAGAGCGACTGGATCACGTTGCCGATCATCTGGTTGCTGGTGCCGCCGAGGAACTGGGCGTTGACGTAGTCGCCGGCGGCGGGGATGAAGGTCAGCAGCGTGCCGGCGACGATTCCCGGTGCCGAGAGCGGCAGGGTGACTTTCCAGAAGGCGGCGGGAGCGGAGGCATAGAGGTCCTTGCCCGCCTCGATCAGCCGCTCGTCGATCCGCTCCAGGCTGGCGTAGATCGGCAGCACCATGAAGGGGAGGAAGTTGTAGGTGAGGCCGGCGATCACCGCGCCGCTGGTCGCCAACACGTGTCCTTCCGGCGCCAGGCCGAGGAAGTTGAGCACCTTCACGACCGGACTCTGGTCAGAGAGGATCGTCTCCCATGCGAGCGTGCGGACCAGGTAGGTGGTGAAGAACGGCGCGATCACCGCGAACAGCAAGAGGTTGCGCCAACGTCCCGCCTTGAAGGCGATCGTGTAAGCGAGCGGGTAGGCGAGCAGCAATGCGACCAGCGTCGCCGCACCCGAGTAGATGAAGGAGCGCACGAACTGCGTGTCGTAGAGCGAGAGCGCGTCGGAGTAGTTCTTCCAGTGCCAGTTGAATTCAAGGCTGCCGACGACGCCCGACTCGAGCGACAGTTTGCCCAGGTAGAAGAGCGGGACGACGAAGAAGAGGACCAGCCAGATCGCCCCCGGGCCGAGCAGGAAGTAGGGGATGATGCGGCGGCGGACGACGGTCATCGCGTTCTTATCGCTCGCTCGCCGTCCGCCGCCATCCTCAGCCGTTGAGCACCGCGTTGAACGCCCGGATCACGTTCTGTTCCTCTTCGCCCTTCAGGCTCGGCGTACCCGAGCACTTCTTGGTGAACGAGGAGCTCGGGAAGATCAGCTGGTTCTTTCCGAGCGTGGGGTTGCGCTTTTCGAGGATCGGCTTCACCCCTTCGACCGGCGTCACGTAGTTCACGTATTCGGCGATGTTGGCCTGGACCTTGGGGTCGTAGACGTAGTTGATCCAGGCCTCCGCCGCGGTGGGATTCGGCGCTCCGACAGGGATCACCATGTCTTCCGACCAGAGCATGCAGCCCTCGGTCGGCATCAGCCATTTGATGTTCTTGTTGTCTTCCTGCAACTGCACCGCATCGCCCGACCAGCCGATCACCGCCGCCGCGTTGCCGTTGGTCAGGTCGCTGGCGTAGTCATTGCCGGTGAAGCGCCGAATCTGGCCCGATTCGGCCGCGCCGTTGATTTTTTCGATCGCCTTCATCCAGTCGGCTTCGGTCGCCTTGTTCGGGTCGACGCCTTCACACTTCATCACCAGAGGAACCGTTTCCCGGACTTCGTTCAGCATGTCGACCTTGCCCTTGTACTTCGGGTTGAAGAGGTCGCAGATCGAATGCACGTCCGGCGCCAGATCGGTGCGAACGATGATCCCGGTCATGCCGCTCTGCCAGGGCGCCGTGTAGGAGCGGTTGGGGTCGAACGTGGGGTGCTGCAGGCTGGGCGAGAGGTTCTTTTCCACGTTCGGCAGGCCGGACTTGTCGAATTCCTGCAGGTAGCCGAGTTCGTGCATCTTGTTCACCATGTAGTCGGCGAGGACGAAGATGCTGCGACCACCCGATTCGCCCTTGGCGAGAAGCGGCTGCATCTTGCCGAAGAATTCTTCGTTGGAGTTGATGTCTTCGATGTACTTGACCGGAATGCCACTCGACTTTTCGAAGGCCGGCACGGTTCCTTTGTCGATGTAGAGCGGCCAATTCGAGATCGTCAGGCTGCCCGAGGGCTTGCCTTCGAGTTTCACCTGTTCGGTCTTGGCGCCTTCGCTGCCTCCGCCTTCGATACCGCCGCCACTACTGCCTCCGCAGGCGGCCAGGCCGAGCGCGAGCGAGAGCGCGGCGACCACCGCCGCCAGCATCGCCACAAACTGCTTCCGTTTCCTCGTCCCCATCGCGCTCATCCTCCCTAATTGGTTGCTAATTCAGGCGTAGTCGGGACCGCGCCGTCGGCCGGCGACTCGGTCACCACGTGCATGTGCTCGGGCTCCCAGCTCAGCGCCACGCGGGCACCGCCGCCGGGAAGGCGCTGTCGCTCGGCCTCGTCGGCGTTGGGAACGAGCACCGTCATCCTCACGTCGTTGCCGAGCCCGACGACGATCTGCGTCGAAGTACCCAGATAGAGGGAGCTCTCGACCACGCCCTCGACCCGCGGCTCCCCGTCGCGGCTCGCCGCGACGTCCTCGACCAGGTCCACCCGCAGCTTCTCCGGGCGGACGACCGCGTGGCAGCTCGCGCCGGGGGGCAGGCCATTGGTGGTGGCGGCGACTTCCGGGCCGCTGTCGAGCTGTACCCGCCCGGGGCCGGCGACCCTCGCCGGCATCAGGTTCGAGACGCCGATGAAGCCGGCGACGAAGGTGGTGGAGGGGCGCTCGTAGACGTCCTCGGGGACGCCGATCTGCTCGACGCGGCCGCGGTTCATCACCGCGATCCGGTCGCTCATCGTCAGCGCCTCCTCCTGGTCGTGGGTGACGTAGACGAAGGTGATGCCGACCTCGCGCTGGATCCGCTTCAGCTCCACCTGCAGCCCCTTGCGCAGCTTCAGGTCGAGGGCACCGAGCGGCTCGTCGAGCAGCAGCACCTTCGGCAGGTTGACGAGGGCGCGGGCCAGCGCCACCCGCTGTTGCATCCCGCCGGAGAGCTGCGCCGGGCGGCGATTCGCCTCGCGAGCGAGACCGACCCGCTCCAACTCGCGCTCGACCCGTTCGGCGATCTCGCTCTTGGCGACCCGCTTGCGCTTGAGCCCGAAGGCGACGTTGTCCTCGACGCTGAGGTGGGGGAAGAGGGCGTAGCTCTGGAAGACGGTGTTGGTCGGCCGCTTGTGGGGCGGCAACCCGGCGACGTCTTCGCCCTCGATCCTGATCTCGCCGGTGGTCGGCCGCTCGAAGCCGGCGATCATCCTCAGGGTCGTGGTCTTGCCGCAGCCGCTGGGCCCGAGCAGGGTGAAGAACTCGCCGCGCGCGAGATCGAGATCGAGGTCGTCCACCGCGAGCAGATCATCGAAGCGCTTGCTGACGCCGCGAAGGGAGACGCCGGTGGTCTCGTCCTGAGAATCCATCCTGTCGAGCGACCGTAAGACCAGACGGACGAAGGTTCAAGTGGCGGATGTCCCAAAAGTACATGCACCCCTTGTACGAAATGTACAAGCCCTCGTCCCGTGCTTGACCCAACGACCACTTGCGTCTGTGCCATCCTGGGATTAGCTTTGTCCATATCGTCGTAATCGGAAGAGGAGGCGGGGATGGCCACCGCGTCGCAGGCACCTGTAGGGACCGAGCTTCAGAAACTGGCCCAGCGCCATCTCTGGCTGCACTTCTCGCGGATGGGCGGATTCGGTCCCGACCACGAGATCCCGGTTATCACCCGGGCCGAGGGCTGTTACGTCTACGACGACCACGGCAAGCGCTACCTCGACGGGCTCTCCGCCCTCTTCTGCGTCAACGCCGGCCACGGCCGTAGCGAGTACGGCGAGGCCGCCGCTCGGCAGATCGAACAGCTCGACTTCTACACGCTCTGGAGCTATGCGCATCCCGGCGCGATCGAACTGGCGGCGAGGATCGCCTCGCTGGCCCCGGCCGACCTCAACCGGGTCTTCTTCACCAACGGCGGCTCCGAGGCGGTCGAGTCGGCCCTGAAGCTCGCCCGCAACTACCACCGGATCCACGGCAAAGGCCAGAAGCACAAGCTGATCGCCCGCGAGGTCGCCTACCACGGGACCTCGATGGGGGCGCTCTCGGCCACCGGCATCACCGAGCTGCGCACCCAGTTCGAACCGCTCACGCCGGGCGCCTGCCACGTCCCCAACACCAACCTCTACCGCTGGCCCGACGACCGCGATGAAACCTGGGCCGCGGAAGCGATCGAGGAGCGGATCGTCTTCGAGGGCCCGGAGAGCGTCGCCGCGGTGATCCTCGAGCCGGTCCAGAACGCCGGCGGCTGCTTCGTCCCGCCCGACGGCTACTTCCAGCAGGTGCGCGACATCTGCGACCGCCACGACGTGCTGCTGATATCCGACGAGGTGATCTGCGCCTGGGGGCGCCTCGGCCACTACTTCGGCTGCGAACGCTTCGGCTACGTCCCGGACATCATCACCATCGCCAAGGCCCTGACCTCCGCCTATGCGCCGATGGGGGCGATGATCGCCACCGACACCGTCGCCGCGCCGTTCATGGAGGGCAACGCCTCCTTCGCCCACGGCTTCACCTTCGCCGGCCACCCGGTCGCGGCGGCGATCGCGATGGCCAACCTCGACGTCTTCGAGCGCGAGGACCTCTGCGGGCACGTGCTCGCCAAGGAGGGCGAGTTCCGGGAGATGCTGGAGAGCCTGCGCGAGCTGCCGATCGTCGGCGACGTCCGCGGCGCCGGTTTCTTCCAGGCGATCGAGATGGTCAAAGACAAGGAAACCAAGGAGAGCTTCAGCGACGAGGAGTCCGAGCGCCTGCTGCGGGGCTTCCTCTCCGGCGAGCTCTACAAACGTGGCCTGATCTGCCGAGCAGACGATCGCGGCGACCCGGTGATCCAGCTGGCGCCACCGCTGACCGCCGACACGGAGCAGTTCGAAGAGATCCACGACGTCCTCAGCAGCGTTCTCGCCGAGGCCTGGGATCAGGTCGTCAGCTAGGAACGCGATGCTCACCGTCCAGAGCCTGCTCGACGAGCTGAACCTGGAGCTTGCGGCGGGCGCGAAGGCCGCCGCGGCGCCGGTTCGCTGGGTCCATATCTCCGAGCTGCAGGACCCGACGCCGTGGCTCTCCGGCGGCGAGCTGATGCTGACCACCGGCATCCCCCTCGACACCGCCGCCAAGCAGCGCTCCTTCGTCCGCATCCTCGCCGACCGCAACCTCGCCGGCCTCGGCGTCGGCACCGGCTTCAGCCACCGCAAGCTGCCGAAAGCGCTGGTCGAAGAGGCCCAGAAACGGGACTTCCCGCTCTTCGAGGTGCCCTACTCGACCCCGTTCATCGCGATCACCGAGAAAGCCTTCGCCCGCCTGGTCAACGAGCAATACGAGGTTCTGCAGCGGGGGATCGCGGTGCAGCGGCGGCTGGAGCGGCTGGTGCTCGAGGAGCGAGGCCTGGAGGAAATCGCGGCGACGATCGCCTCCGCGGTCGGCGGCACCGTGGCCGTGCTCGACGGGCGCGGCGAGCGGCTGGCCGGGCGCGGCTTCCGCCGCCAGCTCTCGGCCGACGCGATCGCCGCGATCCGCAAAGAGGCGATCGCCCACGCCGCCGACGGCCACCCCTTCGTGCCCTCGCACGCCTCCGTCGCCGGCCGGGCGCTGGCGCAGCCGGTGATCTCGCCGGGGGGCGGCCCGCCGCAGGCCTGGGTGGTGATCGTCCGCGACTCCGGCGGGCTCGGCGACTTCGAGCGTCTGATCCTGCAGCAGGCCGTCGCGGTCGTCGCTCTGGAGCTGATGCGGCGAAGGGTCGCTCGCGAGACCGAGCGTCGACTGGCGGGCGACGTGCTCGCGGGCGCGCTTGGGGGTCGGATGGAGGCGAGCGAGCTGCGGCGCCGGCTGGAGCCGTTCGGGATCGGCGAGGAGGCGGCGGTGCTGGTCTTCGACCTCGAGCATCCTTCGACAGCCACCGGGGCCCTGGAACGCGCCCTCGTCGCCGATGCCTGCCCCGCTGTCGTCGCACCGCACGAGACCGGCGGGCGGGAGCTGCTCTGCGCCGTGATCGACGCCGCCGACCGCGACCCGATCGACGTCGCCGCCGACGCCCGCCGCGCCCTCAGCCCGGAACGGGGGGCGGTTCGCGCCGCCGCCAGTCGCGCGGCGCCGCCGGAGCGCCTGCGCCACTCCTTCCACGAGGCCCGCTGCGCTCTGGAGGCGACGGCCTTCAACAACGGCGCCGCCCCGGAGGTCGCCTCCTGGCGCGACCTCGGCGCCTTCACCCTGCTGCTCTCGATCCAGGACGACGATGCGCTGGACCTCTACTGCGACAGCGTCCTCGGCCCGATCGAGACCGGGGACGAGGAGTACGGCGGCGAGCTGCTGCGCTCGCTGGAGGCCTTCATCGAGCAGAACGGCCAGTGGGAGAAAGCGGCGCGCCAGGTCTACTGCCACCGCCACACGCTGCGCTACCGGATGCGCAAGGTGGAGGAGCTGACCGGGCGCGACCTCTCGCGCGCCCACGACCGGATCGAGTTCTGGCTGGCGCTGCGAGCACGGGAGCTGGCAGCGTGAGAGTCGGGGTCCCGAGCGAGATCAAAGCCGACGAGTACCGCGTCGCGATCACCCCTGCCGGGGTGCGCGAAATGAGCGAGCACGGGCACGAAGTCCTGATCCAGGCGGGCGCCGGCGAGGGCAGCGCGATCCCGGACTCGGCCTATGAGGCGCAGGGCGCCACCATCCTTCTCGATGCCGCCGCGGTCTTCGCGCAGTCGGAGATGATCCTCCACGTCAAGGAGCTCCAGCCCTCCGAGATCGAGATGCTGCGGCCCGGCCAGCTGCTCTTCACCTATCTGCACCTGGCGCCCGACCCCGAGCAGACCCGCGGACTCCGCGAATCGGGCGCCATCGCGATCGGCTACGAGACCGTCGAGGACGCCCGCGGCCGGCTGCCGCTGCTGGCGCCGATGAGCGAGATCGCCGGCAAGATCGCCACCCAGGCGGGTGCCTACATCCTCCAGAAACCGCTCGGCGGCCGCGGCATCCTGCTCGGCGGCGTGCCTGGGGTCGCCGCCGCCAACGTGATGGTGATCGGCGGCGGCGTGGTCGGCATGAACGCCGCCTTCATCGCGATCGGGATGGAGGCCGACGTCTTCGTCTTCGACCGCTCGATCGACCGCCTGCGCGAGCTCGACGTCACCTTCGGCGGCCGCTGCTCGACCGTCTACTCGACGACGCTGGCGGTCGAAGAGATGCTGCCCCGCGCCGACCTGGTGATCGGCGCCGTCCTGGTCCATGGGGCGCGGGCGCCGTACGTCGTGCGCCGCGAGCAGCTGAAGCTGATGAAGCCCGGGGCGGTGCTCGTCGACGTCGCGATCGACCAGGGCGGCTGCTTCGAGACCTCGCGGCCGACCACGCATCGCGACCCGACCTTCGAGGTCGACGGGATCGTCCACTACTGCGTCGCCAACATGCCGGGCGCGGTGCCGATCACCTCGACCCAGGCCCTCACCAACGCGACGCTTCCCTACGCGATCGCGCTGGCCGATCTCGGTGTCGTCGGAGCGATCCGGCGCGACCCTGGGCTGCGCCCCGGGGTCAACGTGGCCGCCGGCAAGGTGACCCACCCGGCGGTGGCGGAGGGAGTGGGGATGGAGTACGTGCCGGTCGAGGAGGCCCTGGGCCTCGACCTGGTCGAGACTGCAAACACGACGGCGGAGGTATGACTGATGGCGACGGTGACGAAGACCAAGCTGAAGAACTTCATCGGCGGCGAAGCGATCGATCCGGCCGAGGGGCGGACCGAGGAGGTCGTCAACCCGGCTACCGGCGAGGTGATCGCCGAGGCGCCGCTGTCGACGAAAGCCGACGTCGACCGGGCGGTCGCCGCCGCCCGCGAGGCTTTCGAGAGCGGCGTCTGGTCGACGATCCCCCCCAACGAACGCGCACGGGCGCTGCTGCGGATGGCGGACCTGATCGAGGAGCGCGCCGAGGAGATCGCCGACATCGAAAGCGCCGATGCCGGCAAGCCGCGCCAGGCGGTGATGGAGGACGAAATCCCGGTGATGGCGGACCAGCTGCGCTTCTTCGCCGGCGCCGCCCGCTGCCTCGAGGGCCGCTCGGCCGGTGAGTACATGGAGGGGCACACCTCCTTCGTCCGCCGCGAACCGATCGGCGTCTGCGGACAGATCACCCCCTGGAACTACCCCTTGATGATGATGGTCTGGAAGATCGGCCCGGCGCTGGCGGCCGGCAACACGGTCGTCCTCAAGCCGGCCGAGACGACCCCGGTCGCGACCCTCAAATACGCCGAATGGTGTGGGGACATCCTGCCGCCCGGCGTCTTCAACGCGATCGGCGGCCGCGGCGAGCCGGCCGGCTCGGAGCTGGTCACCCATCCCGACGTCGACATGGTCAGCCTCACCGGCTCGCCGCCGACCGGCAAGTGGATCGCGAAAGCGGCCGCGGACACGCTGAAGCGGGTGCACCTCGAGCTCGGCGGCAAGGCCCCGGTGGTCGTCTTCGACGACGTCGAGATCGAGACCGCGATGGAAACGATCGCCGGCACCGGCTATTACAACGCGGGCCAGGACTGCACCGCGGCGACCCGCGTGCTCGCCTCCAAGGAGGTCTACGACGACGTCGTCAACGGACTCGCCTCGCAGGCGAAGGGCCTGGTCCTCGGCGACACGATGTCGGCTGACACGACGCTGGGGCCGGTCAACTCGCAGCGACAGCGCGAGCGGGTCGAAGGCTTCCTCGAGCGCAGGCCCGACAACGCGGAGATCGTCACCGGCGGCTCCGCGGCGGACCTTCCCGGCTACTTCCTCGAACCGACCGTGGTCGCCGGTCTCGAGCAGCAGGACGAGATGATCCAAAGAGAGATCTTCGGCCCGGTCATCACCGTGCAGCCGTTCAGCGACGAGGCCGAGGCGATCAAATGGGCGAACGGGACCAACTACGGCCTCGCCTCATCGGTGTGGACCCGGGACATCGGCCGGGCGATGCGCGTCGCCAACGCGCTGCGCTTCGGCTGCACCTGGATCAACGACCACATCCCGATCGTCGCCGAGATGCCGCACGGCGGCTTCAAAGAATCCGGCTACGGCAAGGACCTCTCGGTCTACAGCCTCGAGGACTACACGCAGATGAAGCACGTGATGATCAACCTCGAATAGGGCGCCGCGCCGATGGCCCTGGCCGCATCTGGCGGCCTCAGTCGTCGCCGGGCGGTGTCCTCGGTCGCCCGAATAGCGCCGCTATTCGGGCGCCCTGCGTCCTTGCCTAGCAACGGCTGACGCTCGCCATATGCTGGCCAGTCCCACGAGTCGACCCACTCTTCGATCGCGTTTTCAGTACACGCTGAGACAGGGATATATGAAGAAGAAGAACATCGCCTTGGTTCTTGCCGTTGCGGCTGCCGTGATGGCGTCGACTGCGCTGGCCGCCGAAGAAAACGGGACGATCGAAACGCCGCGGTGTCATGGGCGGCAGGCGAAGATCGTCGGGACGGAAGGGGACGACGTGCTGCGGGGGACGCCGGGGCGGGACGTGATCTGGGGCGGCAAGGGGGATGACAAGATCTACGGCAGCCTCGGCAACGACCTGATCTGCGGCGGGCCGGGGGCGGACCTGATCCACGGCGGGCGCGGCAACGACGAGGTCGACGGTGGCGCCGGAGCCGGCGACCAGGTGATCGGGGACCTCGGCGACGACAAGGTGATGGGCGGGCCGGGGGCCGAAGACGAGGTCGCCGGCGACCTCGGCATCGACATCCTCAACGGCGGTCCCGGCGACGAAGACCTCGTCCACGGCGACTACGGATGGGACCGGATGTCCGGCGGCGCCGGCAAGGGCGACATCGCCTCCTTCGCGACCAAGGTCGCCGGGGGCAAGGGCAGCGGCGTCTGGGCCTCGTTGCGTGCCCACCGCGCCCGCGGCGACGGCCACGACAAGCTTTTCGGCTTCGAGAGCCTCGAAGGCTCGGCCTTCCGCGACACCCTGATCGGCAACAGGCAGGGGAACGTGATCGCCGGTGGGCTGGGCGACGACCACCTGATCGGCGGCGGCGGGCCCGACCAGCTCGAAGGCGACCAGGGCAGTGACGGCTGCAGCGGCGCCAAGGGGCGGACGCTCTCCTGCGGCAAGGAAAAGCCGCCGAGCGCGTCGGCATATGTGCAGCTGAACCCCACTCCCGGCGGCGGCGCGGGCCTGCAGATCGTCGGCGGCGAAGGGCCCGACGACTTCACCGTCGCCTTCGACGAAGCGACTGAGACCTTCGGGGTCACGGCGGCGGCCGCGATCGCGATCGGCCCCGGCTGCTCGCGGCCGACCAAAGCCGCCGACCAGGTCTCCTGTCCCGCCGAAGGCCGGGGGCGCTGGTTGATGGCAGACCTCGGCCCCGGCAACGACAAGCTGCGGGTCGAAGGCTCGCTGCTGGCGGTCGGCAGCGTCCGTCTCGCCGGCGGCTTCGGCGACGACACCATCCACGCCGGCCCCGAGGACGACCTGATCGAGTCCGGGCCAGGCAGCGACCACCTCTACGGGGGCGACGGCGCCGACGGCCTGGTCGGCGGCCTCCCGGGCCCGACCTACCTATACGGCGGTCCCAGCGGCGACCTGCTGGCGGCCGGCGGCGGCTGCGCCGGCGGCGCCTTGGTCGGCGGCCCCGGCCGCGACGACGCCTCCTTCGCCGAGACCCAGGCGCACCCCGGCCTGCTGATCATCTCCTTCCCCCGGCACAAGGCGTACGTCACCACGGTCAAGAACTGCCACCCCGTCCACCTCTCGCCGACCGACGAGGACATGGAGGGCTCCTTCGACAACGACGTCCTGATCGGCGACGCCCGCGCCAACGCGATGCTGGGCCAGCCGGGAGAAGACCGGTTCTACGGCAACGGCGGCGAAGACGTGATCGACGCCCGCGACGGCGTCCGCGACAAGTCGATCCAGTGCGCCCCCGGCCCGTTGCCGAAAAAAGGCCAACCGGTCCGCGGCAAACCAGCCGGCCGCGCCCTCACCGACGCCTTCGATCCCGCCCCCTTCGAGTGCGCGATCGTCAAACACGGCACCCCAGTCCCCGGCCTCAACGGCTGAACCGGGGCGTGCCGAGGGGGAGAGTCGTGAGCGTTCGTCCCTTTGCCCTCTATGCGGGAAGAGCAACGAACGCAGGGGGCTCATCGGGATCTGGCAGGCCTGGCGATATGCGGTGGGGCACGGAAAGCTCACCTGGCAGGGACGGTGCATGGCGGCGGTGCTCGCATCGTCACCGGCGGTGGCCAGCCATCGCTCTGCCGCGTGGTTGTGGGGCCTGCTGCGGTCGGGTCCCGAAACGATCGACCTGACGACCCCGAACCGCCGCCATGCCAAGCCCGGCGTCCGCCTCCACTACGGCCGGTTGAGCGAGAACGACACCTCCACGCTTGACGACATCCCCGTGACCGCGCTCCCGCGGACCTTCCTCGACCTGGCCGCGACGCTGTCGCCCGAACGCCTCGCTCGCGTGCTCGAGCGCGCCGAGGAGCTGCAGCTCTTCGACCTCGGACCGGTCGAAGAGCTGCTTGCTTGTTCAGGTGGCCATCCCGGTGCCGGGAAGCTGCGGCGGGCGCTCGCCATCTACCGCGATGAGCCGGCATTTACGCGCTCGGGACTCGAGCGCCAATTCCTGAAACTCGTGAGGAAGTCCGGTCTTCCCGCCCCCTCGATGAACTTCGTCGTCGCCGGCTTCGAGCTCGACGCCTATTGGCAGGCGGAGCGCTTCGCGGTCGAACTCGACGTATACGAAACGCACGGGACCCATGGTGCATTCGAGCGCGATCGCCTGCGGCAGGACGACCTGCTGCTGATCGGGGTGGAGATGATCCGCGTCACCGGGCCACGCCTGCGCCGGGAACCGGAGGCGACGATCGACCGCGTCGCGGCGCACCTCGAGCGCCGCCGTGCCGAGCTGGCCTGAGCCCGGGGGCTTGAACTAGGCTTGCGCCGTGGCTCGCAAGACCGCGACAGGAGACGAGGCGGCCGCGGTTGCGGTCGCGATCGCGCACTTCGAGGTGGAGCTCGGCGCCGGCGCCGCGGAGGAGTCCGCGGCGGTGAATCCGTGGCAGCAGGCGGCGCTGGTCGAAGGGGTCGGCGCGAAGCAGACGATCCAGGACCCACAAGGAGGAGCGAGATGGCAGTCGTGAAAATCATCGAGCTGGTCGGCAGCTCGAAGACGTCGACCGACGATGCGGCGAAACAGGCGCTGAGCCAGGCCCAGGGCTCGTTGCGCAACATCCGCGCCGTCGACATCGTCTCCACCGGGATCCGCGGCGAGAACCTCGACGAGTACCGCGCCCACGTCCGCGTCGCTTTCCTGATCGAGGGGACGGAGGTCGGCTGATGGCAGAGCCAGGCAACGAGATCGAGCACAGCGACGACAGCGGCGACCCGGCCGAGAACGAGGTCACCCGCGAGCAGGCCCGGCAGTTGGTTGAGAACGGCGCCCAGCTGGTCGACGTACGCGCCGACCACGAGTGGGAGGCGGGCCGGATCGCCGGCGCCACCCATATCCCTCTGGCGGAGCTTGCCGAGCGCGCCGGCGAGATCGACCGGGACCGCCCGGTCGTCCTCTACTGCCGCGGCGGCAACCGCTCGACGATGGCGACCACCGCGCTCGCCGACGCCGGCTACGAGGCTTCGAAGCTCACCGAGGGGATCGTCGGCTGGGACAAGGCGGGCCTGCCGTTGGAGCCGGAGGGCGGCTACGTGGCCGAGTCCGGCGAAGCCGCGGCGGTCCTCGCGGCCCGCAAAAAGGCCGCTCAGGGATAAATACCCGAATCCCTGTCAGGTTTTGCTATTTTCCTCCTCATGGAGGTAGCCGTAGCGGAGAACAAGGAGCAGCGCGGCAAGGGCCGCGTCGGCTCGCTCGAGAACCCGGAGTCCTACGAGAACGTCCCCGGGCACATCATCCCGATCATCGAGCGCGAGTTCGACGACTTCGACAACGAAGCCGAGAAGTTCCTCGCCGACCAGCTGCCGGAAGAGCAGTTCATCGGCTTCCGCCTCAAACAGGGCGTCTACGGCCAGCGCCAGCCCGACGTCCAGATGGTCCGCGTCAAGCTTCCCTTCGGCGGCGTCACGCCTGACCAGATGGATGCCTTCGCCAGCGTCGTCGAGAAATACGCGCCGCTGAACAAGGGGCACATCACCACCCGCCAGAACATCCAGATCCACCACGTGCCCCTGCGCGACATGGAGTCGCTGCTGCGGGAGATCGCCGAGGTGGACCTCTCCTCGCGCGAGGGCTGCGGCAACACGGTCCGCAACGTCACCGGCGACCCCTGGGCCGGCGTCGCGCCCGACGAGATCTTCGACCCGACGCCCTACGCCGGCGCCTACGTCCGCTACTTCGTCCGCCACCCGACGACGCAGCTGATGCCGCGCAAGATCAAGACCGCCTTCAGCGGCTCCGACGAGGACCGTGCCATCACCGGCATCCACGACATCGCCTTCCTCTCCCGCGAAAAGGACGGGGTCAGGGGATTCGAGGTGCGGGTCGGCGGCGGCACCTCGATCATGGCCCGCGTCGCCCCCACGGTCTACGACTTCGTCGAGGCCGACAACGGCGACTACATGATGGTCGCCGAGGCGATCCTCCGCATCTTCGACCGCCAGGACTGGCTGCGCGTCAACCGCGCCCGCGCCCGGATCAAGGTCCTCGTCGACAAGATCGGCATCGAGGCCATGCGCGAGCTGGTCGACGAGGAGCTCAAGGGCGACTGGGTCGCCGAGCGTGACTTCGACGTCGAGCGCCTGCGCTTCGACGTCGACGAGGAGGCCAACGCCCCCAAGGCGCCGCCGCAGACCGCTTCCCCCAACGGCGACCGGACCGAGTTCGAGCGCTTCCTCGAGGGCAACGTCGAGGCGCAGCGCCAGCAGGGCTTCTCCACCGTCGAGGTGAAGATCACCCGCGGCGACCTCACCCCGGAGCAGTTCCGCGGCCTCGGCGCGATCATGCGCGAGTACACGGGCGGCCACGCCCGCAGCACCGTGCAGCAGAACTTCGTCCTGCGCTGGGTCCGCGACGAGTCGCTCTACGACGTCTGGCAGCGACTCACCGAGCTCGGCCTCGGCGAGCCCGGCGCCCGCGAGATCACCGACGTCGTCAGCTGCCCCGGCACCGACAGCTGCAAACTCGGCATCACCAGCTCGATGGGCCTCAACCGGGCGATCAAGCAGCGGGTCGAGGAGATGCAGATCAGCGACGAGCTGACGAAGCGGATCCACATCAAAATGAGCGGCTGCCCGAACGGCTGCAGCCAGCATCACATCGCCAACATCGGCTTCTACGGCGCCTCGCTGAAAGTCGGCGGCCGCCAGATGCCCGCCTACATCCCGCACATCGGCGGCAACTTCGAGGGCGGCGAGGTGATCTTCGGCACGCGGCTGAAGTCGCGCCTCCCGGCCAAACGGGTTCCCGAGGCGGTCGAGCGCTGGGTGCGGCTGTACGAGGCCGAGCGCGCCGAGGGCGAGGAGTTCAACGCCTTCGCCGAGCGGACCGGCGCCGAGAGCTTCGAAGCGGCGGTCAAGGACCTCACCCTGCCGGCCGAGTTCAGCCTCGAGACGATGCAGCAGTTCATCGACTGGAACCGCTCCAGCCCGTACAAGGTCGAGCGCGGCGAGGGGGAGTGCGCGATCTAGCGCCGCTGCCATGAAGCCACCGCCCATCACCCTTTCCGGCACCGTCCCCACAGCCGACGTCGATCACGAGGCGGTCGCCGCCGAGCTCGAGGATCGCACCGCCCAGGACGCCCTGGAGTGGATGTTCGAGAACTTCGGCGCCGACCACTACATCGCCTGCTCGTTCCAGAAAACGAGCTCGGTGACCGCGCACATGGCGAGCCGGATCAACCCCGAGGCGCGCTTCTTCTACCTCGACACCGACGTCCTCTTCGACGAGACCTACGAGACCCGGGACCAGCTGGCGGAGGCGCTCGGCATCGAGTTCGACCGCTTCCACAACCTGACCCTGGAGGAGCAGGCCGCCGACTACGGCGACGAGCTCTGGAAGAGCGACCCCGACTCCTGCTGCGGTTTGCGCAAGGTCGAGCCGATGCGGAGGGCGCTCTCTTCCGTAGACTGCTGGGTCGCCGGCGTCCGGCGCGGAGATTCCAGTACCCGTGCTTCAGCCCCGAAGTTCGGCTGGGACAAGAAATTCGATCTCTGGAAGTTGAACCCGCTCGCGGACTGGACCGAGCGCGACGTCTGGAACTACATCCGTGAGCACCACCTTCCGTACAACCCGCTTCACGATCGCGGCTACCCCTCGATCGGCTGCACCCATTGCACGCAGCCGGTCAGCCCGGGTGGCTCGCCGCGCGACGGCCGCTGGGCGGGCGTCGCAAAGACCGAGTGCGGGATCAACTAGCGCCGGCACCGCGCCCTTCTAATTCCCTTTCCCCCGACCCGATTGGTGAAATTTTCGATGAGCGAGACGATGGCTGAGTTGTCCCTGACCCTTTCCGAGCGCCACACGGCGGACTTCGAGATGATCGGCAACGGTGGCTTCGCCCCGCTGACCGGCTTCCAGGGGTCCGCCGACTGGGAGCGCGTCTGCAGCGAGATGCGCACCGCCGACGGCGCCTACTGGCCGATCCCGATCACCCTGGCCAGCGACCTCGACTGCTCGGTCGGCGACGTCGTCGCCCTCAGCAGCGACGAAGGCAAGCCGCTGGGCCGGCTCACCGTCGAGGAGATCTTCGATCGCGACACCAAGCGGGAGGCCGAGCAGGTCTACGGGACCACCGACGAGGCCCACCCGGGCGTCGCGGCGATCTACGAGGAGGGCTCGCGCTGCCTCGCCGGCACGATCGAGGTCGACGAGCTGCCCGACCACGAGGCCCCCTTCATGCGCCGCTACCTCACCCCGGCGGAGTCGCGCAAGGCCTTCGCCGAGCGCGGCTGGAAGCGCGTCGTCGCCTTCCAGACCCGCAACCCGATCCACCGCGCCCACGAGTACCTGACCAAGGCCGCGCTGGAGACCACCGACGGGCTCTTCATCCACCCGCTGATCGGCAAGACCAAGGCCGGCGACATCCCCGCCGACGTGCGGATGCGCTGCTACGAGGTGCTGATGGAGAACTACTACCCTCAGGACCGGGTGATCCTCGGCGTCTTCCCTTCGAAGATGCACTACGCCGGCCCGCGGGAGGCGATCCTGCACGCGATCGCCCGCCGCAACTACGGCGCCACGCACTTCATCGTCGGCCGAGATCACGCCGGCGTCGGTGACTACTACGGCACCTACGACGCGCAGAAGATCTTCGAGGAGGTCGACACGAAGGAGCTGGGGATCGAGCCCCTCTTCTTCGAGCACAGCTTCTGGTGCAACGAGTGCGAGGGCATGGCGTCGGGCAAGACCTGCCCGCACGAGGGCTCCGCGCACGTGTTCCTCAGCGGCACGAAGGTGCGGGAGATGCTGGGCAACGGCGAAAGGCCGCCCCAGGAGTTCTCCCGCAACGAGGTCGCCGACATCCTGATCGACGCTTACAAGGAGGACTGAACGAGAATGGCTGACGAGAAAGGCTTCACTCTCTGGTTCACCGGGCTTTCGGGCGCCGGCAAGACGACGATCTCCGGGGTCCTGGAGGCGCAGCTGCGCGAGCGCGGCTCGAAGCTGGAGATCCTCGACGGGGACATCGTGCGCGAAAACCTCTCCAAAGGCCTCGGCTTCTCGAAGGAGGACCGTGACATCAACATCCGCCGGATCGCCTTCGTGGCGGACCTGCTGAGCCGCAACGGCGTGCCGGTGATCACCGCCGCGATCTCCCCCTACAAGGAGATCCGCGACGAGGCCCGGGCGACGATGGGCGATCGCTTCATCGAGGTCTACGTCAAGGCATCGGTCGACACCTGTGCCGAGCGTGACGTCAAGGGCCTCTACGCGAAAGCGTTCTCCGGCGAGATCAAGGAATTCACCGGCGTCTCTGACCCCTATGAGGCTCCCGAGAACCCCGAGGTCGTCTGCGACACCGAGAACGAAAGCGCCGAGGAGTCAGCCGCGAAGCTGCTCGCCTACCTCGAGCAGCGCGATCTGATCCCGGCCGCGGCGACCGCGGCGGCCTAGCGTCAGGCCAGACAGTTGCAGGTGACGGCCGCCTTCGGGCGGCCGTCGTCTTTCTACGGTCGCGGCGGCACCTGCGGCTCACCGAGGCCGTAGGTGTCGTAGGCGCCGAATTCGGAGAAGGTCTTGTGGGTGGGACCGTGGTAGTCGGAGGAGCCGGTCGGGATCAGGCCGAGCTCGTCGCAGAGCTGCAGCAGGTGGGCGGTCTGGTCGCGGCTGTGGGCGGGATAGAAGGTCTCGATGCCGTCGGCGCCCAGGGAGCGGATCAGGTCGTCGACCTCGTGCCGCGCTGAGATGTCCCAGTAGGGATGGGCGATGACGGCGACGCCGCCGGCGGCGTGGATCAGTTCGATCGCCTCGGCGGCGTCGGGCCAGCGGCGCGGCACGAACGCCTTGGCGCCCGGCACCAGGTACTCCTCGAAGAACGGGCCGAGGTCGCCGCTCGCGCCGGCGGCGCGGGCGATGTGGGGGCGGCCGATCGAAAGGGCGTCGCCCGCCTCGCGCACCGCGTCCTCGAGGTGGAGGTCGAAGCCCTCCGCCCGCAGCTTTTCGACGATTTCGCCGGCCCGGGAGACGCGTTCGTGCTGGGCTCGCTCGCAGGCCGGCCCGATCTTCCCGAGGTCGACCCAGTAGCCGCAGATGTGCAGGTCTTCTGCGTACTCGTGCACGCACGACATCTCGATCGCCGGCACCAGCTCGACCCCCAGCCGCTGCGCCGCCGCTTCGGCCTCCGGCACCCCCGCGATCGCGTCATGGTCGGTCAACGCCAACGTCGTCACCCCAGCCTCAGCGGCCTTCTCAACGACCTCTGCCGGCGGCAACTGCCCGTCGGACACGGTCGAATGACTCTGCAGCTCGATCACGACTCATCCCTTGCCGGCTGCGGCGCGATGGCAATCGGTCTCTGCCTCATGGCCCCGCAGCCTATTTATCGCGCCGGCTTGGGGCGCCCGCCTCCCTCCACCACGCACCCCAGATAAATAGACTGCGCCGCCGTGTTCCAGAAGGTGCTGATAGCCAACCGCGGCGAGATCGCCATCCGCGTCGCCCGGACCCTGAAGGAGATGGGCATCGGCTCGGTCGCCATCTACTCGGAGATCGACCGCGAGGCGCCGCATGTGCGCGAGGCCGACGAGGCCTTCCTGATCGGCCCGGCGGTGCCGGCGGAGAGCTACCTGAACGTCGAGAAGATCATCGACACGGCGAAGGAGGCGGGCGCCGAGGCGATCCATCCGGGCTACGGCTTCCTCGCCGAGAACGCCGACTTCGCCCGCGCCTGCGCCGAGGCCGGGATCACCTTCATCGGCCCGCCGCCGGAGGCGATCGAAGCGATGGGGTCGAAGACCCGGGCCCGCGAGATCATGGCCGAGGCCGGCGTGCCGATCGTCCCCGGTGCGACCGAACCGGCCAAGGACGTGGAGGACGCCAAGCGCCAGGCCGAGGAAGCCGGTTATCCCGTCGCCTGCAAGGCGGCCGGCGGCGGCGGCGGCAAGGGATTCCGCGTGGCGATGACGCCCGACGACCTCGAGGAGGCCTTCGAGGGAGCCGCTCGCGAAGGCGAGAAGTTCTTCTCCGACGACCGCGTCTACGTCGAGCGCTACCTCGAGGACCCGCGCCACGTCGAGGTCCAGGTCCTGGCCGACTCGCAGGGCAACGTGATCCACCTCGGCGAGCGCGACTGCTCGGTCCAGCGCCGCCACCAGAAGGTGATCGAGGAGGCGCCCGGCCCGCGCGTCGACGAGGAGATGCGGACGCGGATCGGAAAAATCGCCACCGATGCGGCGGCGGCGGTCGGCTACCGCAGCGCCGGCACGGTCGAGGGCATGCAGGTCGGCGACGATTACTTCTTCCTCGAGATGAACACCCGGGTCCAGGTCGAGCACTGCGTCACCGAGATGGTCAGCGGCGTCGACATCGTCCGCGAGCAGATCCTGGTTGCGGCCGGTGAACCACTCTCCCTCTCCCAGGAGGACGTCGACCTGCGCGGCCACTCGATCGAGTGCCGGATCAACGCCGAGGCCGCCCACAAGAACTTCGCCCCTGCTCCGGGTGCGATCACGAGCTACCGCGAGCCCGCCGGCCCCGGCGTCCGCGTCGACTCCGGCGTCGAAGCGGGCTCGGAAGTGACGCCGATGTACGACCCGATGGTGGCCAAGCTGATCGTCTGGGACGTCGACCGCGAGCACGCGACGCGGCGGATGCTGCGGGCGCTCGACGAGTACGAGATCGGCGGCCTGACCACGCTGATCCCCTTCCACAAGGCGCTGCTCAGGACCGAGCAGTGGGCGAACGGGGAGACCTGCCGCGACCTGATGGAGGATCGCGAGTGGCTGAAGACGACCGCGCCGGAGACCGCGCCGGAGCCGGTCGCCGATGGCGGCAGCGAGCTGGTCAGCCGCGACTACAAGGTCGAGGTCTCCGGCAAGCTCTTCGACGTCAGGGTGATCGGCGAGGCGGGTGCCGGCGGCGTCGCCTCTACGAACAGCGGCAAACGTCCGCCGAAACGCGAGCGCAAAGGCGGCGGCGGCGCTGCCGCCTCGAGCGAGTCGCTGCCCTCACCGCTTCAGGGCACGGTCCTCAAAGTCGCCGTCGAGCAGGGCGCCGAGGTCGCCGAGGGCGACCTGATCTGCGTGATCGAGGCGATGAAGATGGAGAACGAGATCACGGCTCATAGGGCGGGCAAAGTAACTTCGTTGAACGTCTCCGAAGGGGCCGCTGTCGGCTCCGGCGACGTCATCGCCGTAATCGAATAGGCCGAGCGGCAGCAAGGGGAGGCGCGGCAGGCAGGCCCGTCTACGCCTAAGCACCTCGCTTCGCTCGGAGCTAATGGAGACGCCGCCTGCGGCGGCGAAAAAACACTCCGCGGTGCCGGGGGGAGGCTAGGACGGGCCTACCTGCCCCGCCTCCCCACGGAGCCCGCTCCGCCAGCTCGCTTTCAGCTGACGCGGCCCCGGGACGGCGGGCTCCTCGAAGGCGTAGGGCAAAAGCTCAAGGGCAAAAGCTCAATCTGCCCTCCCTATTTTCGCCGTGTAGCTTGGCGGGCTTCGTGAGGAGGAGTTGGGGGTTCCTGGAGCGTGCGGCGTCCTGATTTTCGCAGTGCCGGCTCGGCGAGAGACGCGGCGTTAAAGGCGAAAATCCCAGCAAGCGGAAGGAACCCCCCAACTCCTCCCCGCAACGCCCCCGAACTACACGGCCAATACCTCAGGCGTGCCTTTTGTGGTGCCGCTTTT
Source organism: Solirubrobacterales bacterium (assembly GCA_036403715.1). Taxonomy (GTDB): domain Bacteria; phylum Actinomycetota; class Thermoleophilia; order Solirubrobacterales; family 70-9; genus VAYN01. The sequence continues at coordinate 1,361 of DASWQL010000041.1, read as the reverse complement.
CTTCGCGTTCTTTCTGTTTCTTGCGTTCTTCTTCGCGCCGTTCCTTGGTCACCTTCTGCTGCTGCTTGCGGGTGAGCGGGAATTTCGGTGCGACTTCGCGGCAGCTGAGGCCGACGCAAGCCTCCAAGCGAATCAGCTGGGCGTGCAGGAAGGCGCGGATCGGGAAGAGGTTGGGGTCGCGGACGATGTTGTTGAGCTCGTAGGGGTCCTTGGTGATGTCGTAGAGCTCCTTCTCGCCGTCCGGCCACTCGATGTACTTGTAGGGGCCGAGGCGGATCCCCTCGTAGTCCTTGGGCGGGGCGGTGATCGATGCCGTGGCGCCCGGATCGCGGCTCGCCGACGCCCGGGCGGAGGTGGCCGCCCTTTCGACCGGTTCGTGCCCGTTGGCCTCGACGTCGTTGGTCTCGACGAAGGACTCGAAGAGGATCGGTCGGCGGCTGCGCAGGCTGGTGTCGGTGACGTAGGGGACGAGCGAGCGGCCGTCGATGCTCTTGTCGGCGGTGGCGTGGGCGAGTTCGAGGATCGTCGGCGCGATGTCGATGTTGGCCGCCAGCTCGCCGGTTTCGCTGCCGGGCTTGATGCCCGGGCCGCGCATCAGGAACGGCAGGTGCGTGGACGGCTCGTAGGCGAGGAACTTGCCGCCGACCAGGCGGTGCTCGCCGAAGAAGAAGCCGTTGTCGGAGGTGAAGATGATGTACGTGTTGCGAAGGCGGTGCAGGTAGCCGAGCGTGTCGACGACCTGTTTGACGCCTTCGTCGATCGAGCGCAGCGACTCCAGCTGCTTCTCGTAGTAGACGCGGTAGGTGTGGAGTTCGGTCGGCGAGAGGAACGGCGCTTCGCGGATGAAGCGTGGCTTGTCGGCGACGTTGCCCTCGTTCACCCCCTGAGCCTTGGTGTGCGGCAGTGGCGCTCCGGCCAGGGTGTCGTAGTGCCGCGTCGCCGGCTCAGGCCCGGCCGGCCGGCGGAAGTCGCCGTGGGGGGCGGTGTAGTCGAGCTGCAGGTAGAACGGTTTTTCCGCCGGGGTGCCGAGCATCTCTTCGGTCGCGATGCGGTTGAAGAGGTCGGTCGCATAGAGGCACGGTTTGCCGTTCAGCGGCGCGGTCGGGCAGCCGAAGTCGTCGCGTTCGCCGTATTCGCGCGTTTCCCAGCTGCCGGAGTCCCCGAAGGGACCGTCGATGACGCCGTTGTCGTTGAGTTTGTAGCCGTAGAAGTAGTGGTCGGTGTCGGCCTTGAGGACGGTGTGCCAGGCGCTCCAGCCGGGCGGTACCGTGGTGCCGTTGTCGAACGGTTCGTCGCCGTAGCCGTTGAGGAACTTGCCGACGTGGATCGTGCGGTAGCCGGCGCCCTGCAGCCAGGTGGCG
>DASWQL010000040.1:0-56152 GCA_036403715.1 Solirubrobacterales bacterium | reverse complement strand
AACTGGCCGTTCATGGTCGCCACCAGGTCGGGCAGCGGGTTGGAGCTCGAGCGCAGGTAGACCGGCCCTTCCAGCGGCTTGTCGAGGAGCGGCGTGGTCGCCTTGGCAAAGCCGTAGATCGAGCCCTGGGGGCAGTTCTTGTCGGCGAACTGGACCCGGGTGCAGATCGTGCGGATGTGCTCCTGGGCGAGGAACTCCGAGTGCGGCAGCGTGACGGCCACGCGCGAGATGTTGGCTTCGTGCTTATGGGTGGTGAGGGTCGCGGTCAGCGCCTGGTAGTCGCCGCGGTTGGTGCCGCCGCGGACTTTGAAGGCGAGCTTCGGGCCGAAGCCGAGGCTGGCGCAGTCGCCGACCTTGAACGGAACCGATGGATGGGCGGTGCCGCCGTCGATCGAGCTGATCGTCGTCGTCACGTAGCGCTGTTCGCAGCTGGTCGGGTTGACCGTGAAGTCCGGTTTCTGGACTTCGATCCTGACGTCGCGGTAGGCGATCGGCACGCCTTCGAGAATCTGCGGCAGCGGGTCGGACTTGGCGATCACCTGGGAGGTGACCGGGTCGACGTTGATCGCGGTGCGGACGACGATCATGCCGAAGTCGAAGGGGCCCGACTGGGCGGGGACCTTGGTGATCAGCGAGTAGGGGGCGCCTTTGTAGGGGCCGCCCAGATAGAGGGCGGTCGGGTCCTTGCCGGGCTGCGGGACGAAGAGTGGGAAGGCGCCGGTCCCGATCGCCGTGGTCGAGATGCCGACCTGGCTGCCGATCGGGCAGGCGCCGGTCACCGCCAGGGCGTCGGGGCAGACTTCCACGCCCTTCAGCTTCGCCAGCTCGCCCTCGGGCAGGGTGACGTCGAGCCGGGAGACGTTCTGTTCGCCGTCCTGGCGGCGGATCCGGATCGTCAGCGGCGAGATCGCGCCGGCGACGGGGTTGGCCACGCCGGCCTGCAGGCTCGGGTTGAACTTACCGCCGCCCGAGCAGTCTTCGTCGATCTGCATCGGCACGCTCGCGACCACCGGGGTGGGAGATGCCCACGAGGTGACTTCAGTTCGGATCGAGTAGTCGCCGCAGGTGTCGGGGGTCGTCAACGGCGCCGTCGGGCCGCCCCTGAAGTCCAGGTGCACGCTTTCAAACGGCAGCTGGGGAAGATCGTCGAAGACGACCTTGAGCTGACCGGTCTGCTTGTCGAGGTTGAGTTCTCCCGGCAGCTTCAGGTAGAAGCCGGGGCCTTTGGCCAGCAGGTAGATCGCGTAGGTGGAGCCGAAGGGATTGGCGTTCTGGGTCGCGAGGACGACTTCGCCTTCGACCGGATCCGCCAAGAGCTGGGTGTCGATCGAGACGTTGCCGAGCTTGGCCGAGTCCGGGCAGGCCGGCGGGTGGTTGTTGCCGAGGCCGACCTCTGCTTCCGAGCAGGCGCCAAGACCGGCCACCGCCGACGGCGAGACCGACATCCCGGGTGGGAAGGAGATCACGGTCTTGCGCACGTGAGCTGCGGAGAAGCCTTTCGGCCCTTCGTTGCTCGGCAGTACGAGCTCGACACCGAGGCCGGTCGGCGAATGGGCCCGATGGGTGCCCGGCACCGGCACGAGGGTTGGCGCGAACGGCAGTCGTCCGCAACCGTCGAAGACGAAGGGCGCCCCGGAACGGTCACTGGAGACGGAGGAGGTGACGAAGGCGCCCGGTGCTCCCCATGAGTCGGCGACAGCGACGAAGCTGACCGGGGACCCCGGGCACGAGGTCGGGTTGGTGAAGAAGGGCTTGACCGGCAGCGAGCTTTCACGTCCCGTGCAGATCGTGATCTGGCCATGTCCGCAGGTGCCGACCCGCTGAGGATCATGCTTGCCTTCGGCCGGCACGCCCCAAAACGTCAGTCCTACCCCGGTGATATCGAGGGTCTGGTTGATCGCGACGCTCCCCGACGCGATCGTGTAGTCGCCAGGCGTGACCCTGGCCCTGATGATCACCGTCACGCCAGACTGATTGAAGCCGAACACGGCCGCGTCGCCGGGACCTGGCGCAAGGTTGTAGAGCGGGTCTATGCCGTCGATAGTGCCGGCCGGACCGCTGCCGAATTCCGGAACGGCTATCCCGACCTGTGAGTCCGAGGGGCAGAGAGCGACCCCAGTTGAGCCTCCAGAGAGTTCTTCCAGGCCACAGGTGGAGACCACGGTGGGGTTGCCGACCAGGCCGGCAGGCAGGGTCACGTCCAGATCGCGAACCGTTCCGTCCCCGTGGGGATCCCCGAACTCCGCTTTGACGGTCAGATCGGCGTGAGCTCCCGCCTGGCGAGAAGAGGCCCCGTCGGATCCGGTCAGGGCCGTCCCGAAGGTCGACAGATGGAAGGGCGCGGCCGCGGCGGCCGAAGCGGTCGCAGCGAGGACAGCGACGCAGGCCGCCGCCGTGACGATCGCCCTGGAAAGAGTCTTGCGAGTCCGGTTCATCGCCCATGCCTCCCGTTGTGCTTGGCTCGCTTCTTGGCCTGCTTGACGCAGCGCGACTTGCCCTTGACCTTGCGGGCATGACGGCCCTTGCCGCAGCGTTTCTTCGCGTCCGCCCTCACGTTCCCCGGCCCACTCAGAGCTTCGGAGCCGCCGAAAGGAAGTTCGGGACCCGCGTTCGGGGTCGCCTTGCAGTCATCCCGCAGGCATTCCTTTGGCGGCGGCGGGTTCTGCGAGACGAGGCCGCCTCCGACGCGGGCGTCGTAGACGTCGGTCGCACCGTCCCGATCCTGGGAGACCAGGGCCTGGTTGGTCGTGAAGTAGACGTCGCGGCCGTCGTTGCTGATGTCGGCGAAGAAGGCGTCGAAGGGCTGGGTGCCGGGACTGATCAGACGTGGCTTGCCATCCCGGAAGACGTAGACGTCGGAAGTGCCGTTGGAGTCGCGGTAGGCAAGCGGCTGCGTGGTGTTGAAGAACACCTGTCCCTGGTTGGTGACCATCCGCGGGAAGTGGTTGCTCAGCCCCATCTCCGGTTCCGGAATCGCCGCACCGGCGACGGGGGAGCTGCCGTCGGGGGGGCAGGACGCGCAGGAGAGCTCGTCGGCGCCGGCGTCGTAGACGTATATCTCGGAACAGCCCCCGCACGGACTGGGGCCGACGCCGGTATCGACGCTGAGCGGCGTTTCGCTGTCGAAGACGAGGTAGCTGCCGTCGGGGCTCGCCACGGCGTTTCCGTAGGAGTAGCTGAGCGGACGTCCGGCGGGCGCGTCGGCGACCAGCTTCACCACGCCTTCATGCCAGACGTAGGTGTGCGTGGTGCCGGGCGCCGCGTCCGGGGTCAGGTTGCTCGAGTCCATGAAGTACACGTAGCTGCCGTCTTCGCTGACCGTGGCCACGCCATTGGTGATGCTCAAGCTGGCGAGGCCGGGGCCGTTCAGCAGGTACTCGAGCGACCCCGCCTCGACGTCGTAGCGGTACAGGTTCTCCTGGCCGGCCGGAGCGTCGCTGGTCAGCGGTTCGCCGCTTGCCCGGAAGACGACATACCTCCCGTCCCGGCTGACCCCCCGGACCACGGCCGGCTGGACCTGCCCGGACGATCCTTCGACTTCGGAGACGGATAGTGCGGTCGTCGTCCCTTCGTTCCAGAGATAGGCGCCGCCGCCGTTCTCGCCGAAGGCGACCTCGCTGCCATCGGCGGATACGGTCCGATATTCCGGCGGGCGCTGGTCGTTGACCGGCCTCGATTCGGCATAGCTGGTGGAGTTCGAGATGAGCTCGATGCCGTTCGCCGCGGACCAACGGAGGATTTGGTTTGCGCCTTCGCTCGCGTCCGGCGTCAGCGCGAAGGGCGAGTTGAAGACCACCCAGCTGAAGTCCTTGGCGCCGGCGATGAAGGTCGTGAAGGAGGTCAGGTTCAGGTTGGTGAAGTACTGAAACGCTCCGGGGTTGGAGATCGAGATGACCAGGGTGTAGGAGCCCGTGTCGAGGTCACGCAGGTAGAAATTGGCGTTCCCCTCGGCCGCGCCTGGGGCGAGCGCCCTGGAGCTGACCAGCAGCGCTTTGCTGGAGTCGTCCGAGACGGCGATGGTGTCGAAGTCCAAGAGCGCGTTGGCGTCCGTCTTGAACGTCGGAGCCTCGGGCACGACGGTGCTCCAGCCGTCGGCGCTGCGGCGACTGACGTTTTTGCCACGCCTCAGCGAGGCTTCGGCGTCCCCCGCCGGGTTCAGAGTTTTGTAGACGATGCCGCCGCCGTCCGGGCTGGCTTGGAATTCCAGGAACGCATGGATGGTGGCGCCGCCCTTGTCCAGCGGCGAGGCCTGCTCGTAAGCCCGGCATTCCGGCAGGGTTGCCGAGAGGCCGACACGGAGTGCCGCGTTGTCACAGGTTGGTTCCGCGGCTGGGCCGGTGGTGAAGGTGCGGTCCTGGCCCTGGGCGGCGCCGGCAGAGCTTTCGGCTTTGAGACGGAAGTGGTAGGTGGTTTCCGGGTCAAGACCGGAGACTGGTTGAGCGACGCTGCGCAGGGCACGTCCGTTGCCGGCCACGCCGGCGGGGAGCGTGTTCCCGTACGCGGTCGTCTCGCCGTATTCGAAGACGTAGGTGGCCTGCAGCCCGAAGGGGTTGACCTTGCCGTTGAGCAGGGCGCCGACGCCGGTGACTTCCGTTGGCGGATCGGTAACAGTCGCCGGCGGAACCTGCGGGGTGCTGAAGACCTGGACTCCACTGGTGGCACTGAAGCCGCCGGGGTTCGCTGCTGCGAGGCGCGCCTGATATTCGGTGTTGGGAGCGAGTTCGGCGAGGTCCGCTTCGACTGACTGGACTCCGGTTTTGGACGCGAGTTCCTGATCGGGCGTTTTGGTCCAATTCGCCCCGCCATCGGGTGAATATTCGAAGTGGGTGCTGGTCGGCTGCCCGCCCGGATCGACCTGGCCGCTCAGGTGAACGGTCGTCGTGGTCAGTGCACTCGGTGGGTCGATTTCAACGCCGGGAATGGCGCCGGCGTCCAAAGCTTGGGCCCCGACAAATCCGTATGAGGCGGAGTGATCAAAGTAGTCCGATATTGAATACAGGCGTCCCGATGGGCCACTGTCGATAGCGATGCCGTGGACGAGCCCGGAGAATCCAAAGGTGCCGGCTTCCGGCGCAAGTTTGTAGACGCTGACCGGCTGCGTGCCTTCGCTTGAATAGATGTAGAGGCTATGGGGGTTGATGGAGTAGTTCGAGTCGCCGGCGACGATTACGCGTCCGCTGCCGGGATCCACCGCCACGGCCGCTGGAACGTTGCTTCCTTGGAGTTCCCCATCACCTGAACCGGTTGAGGTAAAGCGCTTGACGAACGATTCGGCCGTGCCGGTCCAACCGGCGGGGTCCCCTCCGGCAACGACGTCCACGACGTACAGCGCCCCTGCGGGGCCGACGGCGATGTCAAACGGCCCGGTGAGCGAGTCGCTCACCGACACGGTGCCGTTGAAGGACGGAACCACGGCGCCCGTGGAGGTGAAGCGATCGACCCGCTTGTTGCCCCAGTCTGCGACGAGCACATCGTGGGTGGCGGGGTCGACGGCGATGGCGCTGGCGAAGCTGCCCACCTGACCGGCGGCCGTGCCCTGTATGGGGCTGGTGAAGCCCAGGTCCTGCGAGTAGGTGGGAACGGGGGCCCCATCGGAGCTGAAGCGGAAGATCTCGTTGGCGCCGGAGTCGCTCACGTAGATAGCCCCCGTCGCCTGGTCGATCGCGATCCCGACCGGCGTGGTGAGGGTGCCGGGACCAAACGAGGTCAGGAAGCTCGGCGAGCCGCCGTTAGGGTCGAACACCTGAACGCGCCCGTTGCCGGAGTCGGCCACGAGGACGTTCCCCGTGCCCGGTTCGACGGCGATATGGGTGGGGCTCTTGAACTGACCGTCTTCCGTTCCGGGAGCGCCAAAGATTTTCGCTGGGGTATAGGTCGGGATGGCTTCGGGCGCCGCCATCGCGGCGGGGACGAATGCGCACAGCAGGAAGGCCGAAGCCACGGCGAGCAGCGCTCCCAGGCGGGCAGTGGTCGATCCGGCGGTCGCTGCCGTCGCGTCGCGTCTCACGTAGCTCTCTCCTTGTCCCCGTGACCGTCGCCTCTGTCATCACCGGCGAAGCCGGATCCCTGACCGAGGCTGCCGGCCTTTTGTCTTCCCTGCCCTGAACGTCCGCGTTCCTCAAACAGGGACGCGTGTTCCCAGCGCCGCGATTATGAACACGACCGGACGCAGAAGTCAAGCGAGAACCGCGATTGCCACTTGCGGTGCCGAATTACGGAGAGAGGGCGACTCCGAAACCAAGCTTCAAGAGGCGCGCGACCGCCGCTCTAGGGGCGGAAAACCCGAAAGCCCGGAACGAGACTCGAACTCGTGACCCCTTCCTTACCATGGAAGTGCTCTACCAACTGAGCTATCCGGGCAGTCAGGCGATCTTAGAGAAATTGCCGTCCGACGGGAATGCGAACGTACGTTCTCTTCCCAGAGATCGGAGACGGAGATGGCTCAGTTCGATGCTTACGAAGACTTGGTTGGACGCTGGCGCTGGCGTTTGGTCGGGGCCAACGGGCGGACGCTCGCGACTTCCGGCGAGTCGTTCGACTCCCACTGGCACGCCCTGAGGGCGGCCGAAGACGTGCGGTGCGCAGCCGGGGCCGCGGGGATCTCGAGCAGCCCAGCAGATGGCGTCGCCGATGCGCTGGGGACGATCCTCGAACGGGAGCTCGCCGAGCTTTAGAACCGTGGCGGCGCTACTTCGGCGCCGGCTGCGGAACCGGCGTCGACGGCGGGGCGCCGTTTTCGAGCAGCGTCGCCAGGTAGATCACGACCGGGGCGGTGCCTCGGTTGGCGGCTTGGTGGATGTCGGAGGGCTGCTCGACGATCCACTGGCCGGCGGGAATCCTGGCGGTCTGGCCGGCCTTGATCGTGCGAACCGTCTGTGGTTCTTGGTCGGACTCGCCCTTGCGGACGACCACCGAGCCGCGCTTGACGGTGTAGGTGAGCGTTCCGGCCTGGATCCGGGCGACCTGGGTTCCAAGATGGTGATGAAGGGTCAGCTCGGCTCCCGGATCCACGACCACGCGGCTGAGGATCAGCGTCCGGTCGGGTGCGCCCTGCACGTGGCTGGTCTCCGCCAGCGCATTGCGGACCGCCCCGGGCGCCGCCTTTGAGTCTCCGAACGCTGCCGGCAGGACCGCGGCCGGCGCGAACGCCGCGGCCAGCGCCAGGACGATCAGGAGGCTGGGCTGGCGGAAACGCGGCACGAAGCGCAGACTATGCGGGGCCGCGGATGGGATCGAATCGACGGCTGAAACGGGGACCCCCGGGCCGCAGCGGCCGTCATCGGGTACCGTCGGTGCCATGGTCTTCGACTTCCGCCACAAAACCGTCGAAGGCAAGTGGGAGTCCTGTGGCCACCGTAAGGGGGCCACTCCGGAAGAGGCCTTCGCCTCGCTGGAGCAGAAGTACGGGCCCAAGCCGGCGGGGCGCTACATGTCGCGCCCGCGCGACGGCCGCACCAAGAACTGGGACCTGTTCACCCACCAGCCGGCGCCGGCCGAGCCGACCTCGGCTCGGCTCTGAGCCCGAACTCGGCCGCCAGCAGCTCGTAGCCGCGGCGGCGAGCGTCGTGGTCGTGGGTGATCGAGACGACGATCACCTCCTCGGCGCCGTAAGCATCGGCGGTGTCTTCGATTTCCGCGCGGACCTTGTCCGGGGTGCCGGTCAAGCGGCGAGATTCAGCCGACGCGCCGGCTCCCTCCTCCCCGTGCAGCTCGAGGTAACGGGCGGCTTTCTCCGGCGGCGGTACCGGGATCAGGCGTCCCCGCTGCAGCAGGTCGAAGGCCATCCGCCAGCTGGTCGAGAGGCGCAGGGCCTCCTCCTCGGTCTCGGCCACGACCGCGCGGACCGCGACAGCGAGCTGCGGGGTCTCGAGACGACTCCCGGCGGTGAAGTCCCGCCGGTAGAGCTCCGCGTAGGGGGCGCCGCGCGGGTTGATGAAGTCCGCGAAGGCGTATCGGATACCCAGTTCGGCGGCCCAGATCGCGCTCTGTTCGGAGGAGCCGAGCAGCCACGGCTCGGGCACCTCGGGGCTGCCGGGCAGGGACTCGGCGAGGCGGGCCAGCGGATGGCCGGCGGGGAAGCTGCGCTCGAAGTAGCCGAGCAGCTCGATCAGCTGCTCGGGGAAGTCGTCGAGCATCGCCTGGGAGCGGTCGCGCTGCAGCGCCTGGGTGGTCATCGGGTCGGTGCCGGCGGCACGGCCGATGCCGAGGTCGATGCGACCGGGAAACAGCCCGGAGAGGACGCCGAAGTTCTCGGCGACCTTGAGCGGGCTGTAGTGGGGAAGCATGACGCCGCCACTGCCGACCCGCATACGTTCGGTAGCCGCCGCGATCGGGCCGATCAGCACCTCCGGCGAAGGCCCGGCGACGAGGCCGCCGCCATGGTGCTCGGCGAGCCAGTAGCGGTGGTAGCCGAGCTCGTCCGCCGACCGCGCCAGGTCGATCGAGTTGCGCAGCGCCTCCGCCGCGGTCGATCCCTCGGAGATGGGGGTCTGATCGAGGACGCTGATGCGCAGGTCCGTCGGCACCCTTCGCAACTTAGCGAGGGCGGCTCCCCGGCCCGCCGGATCCATCGGCGGGCCGGCTGCTCAGCCCAGGCTCAGCCCAGGCTCAGGTGAATTTCGAGGGATCGAGGCGGCAGTAGTTGAATTCGAACACCAGCACCTGGTTGTTGGCCAGGTTGGCGGTGTGGGTCAACCGAACGACCATCGCCTGCGCGCCGACCTTGTCACCGGTCTTCAGCTTCTTCGCGACTTTTTCGAACAGTTCGGCCTGAGTCTTGATGTAGCCGAGCCATTTCGTCAGCCGCGCCGTGTCGGCGGTCGGCTGCGGCACCGACCGCAGTTCGTTCAGCGCCCCCTTCAGCGCACTGGCAGCCTTCGAGAACTGAACGCCCGCAGCCTTCAGCTTTCCTTCCTTCACCTGCTTGCGCACCCCGGCGAGGATCCGTTCGTTGGCCTTGGTGTCGGCTTTGCAGATCGGCTCGACCTGGGCCTTGTATTCGTCCCTAGTCGGAGCGGCGGCCATCGTCACCGGCGCCGCTAGAAAGAGCGACAGTACTGCCACGGATGCAAGCAGCGCGAGCTTCATCTTCCTCCCTCGTTCGAACACGGGCGTGCGGTCGAAGTAGCTACCCCGGCGCACTTCAGCGAAAAATCTATTGCTTCTGCACAGAGGCGTACTCGACGTCGTCCGCTCAGACCTCGCCGCAAGCAAAGCGGCGGGCCTCGGTCGGCCCCAGGTACGGCGTCAGGACAAACTCGATAGCGGCGGGAGCAAACCGCTCCAGCTGCTCGGCTTCTGCGACGACGCGCCGGGCGAGCATCGTCATCACGCCGCCGACGAGACCCTCCTCGATGCCCGGTGAAAGCCCCCTGCCCTCGACCCTCTGCTCGCGACCTTCGGACAGCAGGGCGATCAGGCGTTCGGTGCTCTGTTCGCGCCTTTCGACGGTCCCCTCCCCGACCACCGCCGCCTCGACCAGATACAGCCTGGCTACGTCCACGTGGGCCGCGAAGAACCGGGTCAGCTCCACCAGGACGGCGGCGACCTGCTCGGGCCAGTCGGAACGCTCCTCCGCGGCCTCAGCCAGCAGGGAGGCGAGGTGGCTGTCCACCGCGTCGTAGGCGGCGAGGAAAGCGTCCTCCTTATCGGAGAAATGCTCGTAGAAGACCCGCCGAGAGACGGACGCGACCTCGGTGACGTGGGCCACCGTCATCTTGTTGTAGCCCTGGCCGGCGACGACCGAGGCGACGGCTGCGAGCATGCGCTCTCTCTGGTTGAACGCGACGACGTCGCGCGGCAGGTTGTGACGCCCGCCGTGGAGCGGCCGAAGCTGCGGGCCCTCCCCGGCCGTCTCCGTGGGACCCGGCTTGGCCACGAAGGAGACGATACCTCGCTGTTCAGGCCTCGCTCGCGGCGACCTTCGCTGCGAGCTCGTCGCCCAGGTAGGGGGCGATGGACATTTCGAGCATGGTGGGAAGCAGTTCGCGGATCTTGTCCGTCTCGCCGCGGACCAGGCGCTGGTGGATCATGAAGACGATCCCGCCGACGATCGATTCCTCCAGGGTCCCCGGCAGCTCCTCCCCTTGGTCCGCCAGTCGACGGCCCTCGGAGAAGAAGAACGTGAAGCTCCCCAACGCGCGCTCGTAGTAAGCCAACGCTTTCGGTCCGGCGGTCACGGTCTCCACCAGGCAAGTCCGCGCAATAGCCGGCTCGGAGGCGACGTAGTGGAGCAGGGCAGCCAGGCCTGCGCGTACGAGCTGGGCCCAGGGCCGGCCTTCCGCCGGCACGACCGCGGCGGCCATTCGACTCCTCGCCTCCTCGATTCCGTGCTCGAAGCAAGCCAGCAGACACTCTTCGCGATTGTCGAAGTTGTCGTAGAAGGTGACGCGCGCGACACCGGCCCGCTTGACGATCTGCTCCACCGTGGTGCCGCGATAACCACGCTTGGCCACCAACTCGACCGCGGCAAGCAGGATCCGGTCCCGCTGCCCGAGAGACATCGCCTCCGGGCCTCGCGGGTCCTGACCGGCAGGGAGCCGCTGAATATGCCCCGGCAGTGCCCTCACAGGGGGAGGATAACGCCGGTAGGGAAACCTGAAGCTAAAGCTCTCCCTGCTCGTAGGCCTGCCGATCCTCCGGCCCGCGCCGCAACTCCTCACGGGCCGCCCCCTGACCGAAGTACGGCCCGACGGCGATGTACATCATGTCTGGAACGACATCGGCGGCCGCAAGCGGGGCCGATTGCCGGTGCAGCTGGGCGGTGATCTTGTTGTAGATCGCACCCATCACGCCTTCGGCGACGCTGCGGTCCATCGAGTCCGGATCGTCGAGCTCAGCACGAGCGGCGTCGATCAGATCGACCATGCGCTCGACGTGCCGTTCTCGCACCACCTGCGCCATCGGCCCTGCGAGGAACATCTCGGTGACGCCGAAGCGAATCTCGTCGGGGTGCTCTTCGATGAAGCGGGCGGTCGCGTAGGCGGCAGCGCGGATGCTGTCGCGCCAGTGGCTGTGTTCATGGAAGGCGGCAAGCACGGTCGGGTCGAATTCTCCAGCGATCTGTTCGTGAGCCCAGCCGACGCAGGATTCGAGATCCGGGAAAGCCAGGTCGAAGGTTGACCGGGCGACTCCGGCCCGGCGGACGACCATCTCGATCGTCACCTCTTCGTATCCCTTCTCGACCACCAGGTCGATCAGGGCCGTCCTGATCGGACCCAGCTCGGATCGGGGCTCGGCCGGCGCCGTTCCGTCGTCGGGAGAAGGTTGAGTCCCGGTCGCCATCTAGCCCTCGAGAGGTTGCACCTCGGCGGCCTCGACCGGCTCTCCGTTCGCGGTCAGCACGACGTCGATGTTGCCACGGGTGGCGTTCGAGTACGGGCAGACGCGATGGGCGGCGCGGACCAGCTCGACGGCCTCGTCGCCCTCCACGGACGGCAGCTTGACGTCGAGCTCGACGGAGATCCCGAAGCTGCGGTCCTCGCCGGTGATCAGGTCCACCTTGGAGTCGATCGCGACGTCGCCGACCTCGACTTTCCGGCGGCGGGCGACCGCCGCCAGGGCACTCTCGAAGCAGGCGGCGTAGCCGACCGCGAAGAGCTGCTCCGGGTTCGTGCCGGCTTCTTCGCCGCCCATCTCCTTCGGCGGCCGGATGTCGACCTCCAGCGCCCCGTCGCTGGTGCGGCCATGGCCTTTGGCCCGCCCCCCGGTGACGTGCGCCTCCGCCGTGTACAGAACTTTGTTCATCCTTTGCTCCTATTCCTGTCGGTAGTACTCGATCGCTCCGGTCTTTTCGAGATCGCCGAGGTGGATCGCCTCGAGGTCAAGGGTAATGTCGATCTCGTTGCCGGCGACGACCCCGCCGGCGGGGATCCGGTCCTGCCAGGAGACGCCGAAGTCCTGGCGGTTGAGGCGGGTGCTGCCTTCGAAACCGAGCCGGCGCATCGTCCCCTTGTTCTCGTCGCCGACCCAGAACGGCGTCTCCCAGGTGCCGCGGTAGGAGACGTCGAGCGGGACGGCGCGGGTAGTGCCGCGAATCGTCAGGTCCGTCTCGGCCTTGAAGTCGATGTCGCCGACCCGCTCCGTGAAGCGGCCGGCGAAGGTGATCTTCGGGTGGTGGTCGACGTCGAAGAAGTCGGCGCTGCGCAGGTGCTCGTCGCGTTCAGGCTGCCCGGTCCAGAGCTTGGTCGCGTCGATCTCGCCCTCAAAGGTCGTCTCGAGGCAGCTGTCCCAGTCGAACTCGAGGCGCCCGTGGACGTCCTTGAAGAACCCTCGCACCCAGGTGACCATCATGTGGCGGGCGCGGAACTCCGCCTCGGTATGTCCCGGCTCGAAGATCCAGGTGGCCATAAGTCAACTGTAGGCCGCCAGGGGCGTCGGACCCGGAAGCTGAACTGCGCCGGCGCAGGGCGAGGCGCATGGGCGATAGGGACGGCGGTCGAGCCGGCAGCGGAAGCGCGAGCCGGGCTCGCCGGCCATGACCCCGGGCGGGACGCCGATTCGGTGACCCGACGTTGAGGCGCCGTGTGTAGCGTGGCGGGATGCCGGCAGCCCGGATCCCCGCCGCGGTCCTCGCCATGCTCTGCGCCTCGGCCCTGGCGATCTCCGGCTGCGGCGGCTCCGGCAACGATCCCTCCCGTCCCGCCCCCTCCGCCGCCGAGTTCCCGTCGGCCAAGGGGAAGACGATCGAACAGCTGCTCGAAGACTCGGGGGCAAAGCAGACGAAGCTGGTGATCGCGCCGGCGGCGGAGGTCTTCGGCCAGGGCAAGGACCGCTACCCGTTCGGCGTCTTCACCGTCGCCCGCAAGCAGGTCGACAACGCCGACGCCGCGCTCTACTTCGCCAAGGACAGCGGCAGCCCGGCGCAGGGACCTTTGCCCGCGCAGGTCACCTCGCTGGAAACCAAGCCCGCCTACCGGGCGCAGAACAGCGGTGGGCCCGGCGACGCCACCACGGTCTACGTGGTGGCGAAGGTGAACTTCGACCGCAGCGGGCCCTGGCTGGGGATCGCGATGCTGAAAGGGCCGAACGGGCTCGAAGCCTCGCGAGTGCCGAGCCCGACCGTGGGCCGCTTCCCCCAGGTCCCGCACGTGGGCGAGAAGGCGCCGCTGATCCACACGCCGACCGCCGCCGACGTCGGCGGCGACCTGGCGAAGATCGACACCCGGGTGCCCGCGGATCAGATGCACGCCGTCGACTTCGCCGAAGTGGTCGGCAAGCAACCGATCGTGCTCGTCTTCGCCACCCCGGCGCTCTGCCAGAGCCGCGTCTGCGGCCCTGTCGTCGACGTCGCCCAACAGGTCGCCGACGAGTTCAAGGGGAAGGCCGACTTCATCCACATGGAGGTCTACGCCGAAAACGACCCCAGCAAGGGCCTGCGGCCACAGATGAAGGCCTACGGACTGCCGACCGAGCCGTGGACGTTCCTGATCGGCCGCGACGGGGTGATCAAGGACCGCATCGAGGGCGCCTACGGCGTCTCCGAACTGGAACAGGCAATGAAGACGATCGTCCCTGGCTGATCGGCCGGTAAGCCGTTAGGCTTGCGGCGTTGTGTGGATGGGAGACAGGGCCCTCGACGCAGCGCGCCCGGGGGAGGCGGGGCCGTCGATAATCCCCACGCCGCAAGGAGAGATATGAGGCACTGGCTGGCAGTCTCGGCCCTCGTAATCGGGCTCTGTCTGGCGTTCACCGGTCTCGCGTCCCCGGCCCTCGCGGCCAAGGGCAGCGACAAGAAGCAGACCAGGACCAAGGCCTTCGAGGTCTGCAAGCACGGCTGTCAGTACCGGACGATCCAGAAGGCGGTGAACGCGGCCGGGTCCTTCGAGTTCAAGAAGAAGAACGCGAAGACCAGGGTCGTGGTCGAGATCAAGCCCGGCAAGTACGTCGAGGGCGTGGTCGTCGACGGCAGCCTGAAGAAGAAGGACTTCGACGGGCTGACCATCCGCGGCGCGAAGAAGAACCGGCGCAAGACGATCCTCGAGGGCCGCAATGCCAAGGGCGAGCTGGGCGCGGCGCAGAACGGGATCGAGGCGATCGGCGTCGACGGCATCGTGCTGAAGAACATGTGGGCGCGCGACTACCAGTCCAACGGCTTCTTCGTGCATGCCTCGCGCGAAGGCGGCGAGCACTGCGACGGCTACACGATGGACAACCTGCTCGCCTCCGCCAACCGCTCCTACGGGCTCTTCGCCGAGAACTGCCGCGGCGGCAAGATGGTCAACTCCGCCGGCTTCCACCACGGCGACTCGGCCTTCTACGTCGGCGAAACCCCGTGTGACAGCCGGAGCTGGACCTACCACGGTGTCGCCCCCCCGCCGGCCCCCTGCCAGCGCAAGCCGAAGTGGACGCTGCTGAAGAACGACAAGAGCTACGAAAACGTCCTCGGCTACTCGGGGACCAACTCCAAGTACGTGAAGATCGTCGACTCGGCCTTCTTCGACAACGGCGCCGGGATCGCCCCCAACACGCTGGACAGCGAGGGCTTCGAGCCGAACGGCTGGAACATCTTCGAACGCAACGACGTGTTCTGGAACAACTACGACTACTTCCTCTCGGCGACCGGATTCCACACCGTCTCCGGAGGGCTCGGCAAAGTCGGCAACTCGGTGGTGAACTACCCGACGGGCGTCGGCTTCATCCTCTACGGCGGCGCCGGCAACGTCGTCCGCCGCAACAACGTCTTCGGCAACTACAAGTGGGGCATCGCCTCCTTCTCGGGGCCGGGCGAAGTCTTCGTCGCCAACGAAGGCGACGACGCCAAGAACATCAACAACCAGATCGTCGAAAACACGATGGGTCGCGAAGGCGCCGACCCCAACGGCGAATACGACCTCTGGAACGACAACACCGGCGGCGGCAACTGCTGGAGCGGCAACAGCGCCGGTGCCACCTTTGCGCCGGGCAACGGCAAAGTGCCGCTGAGCACGATCTACCCGCCCTGCCCGCAGGCCGAAGTGCTCGCCGACCAGGTCCGCAGCCTCGACATCACGGCCGGCCTGCAGGTCAACCTGGCCGAAGAAAGCGACCCGAAGACGATTCTCGGCTACGCCGCCTCGAGCCCGCCGCAGAACCAGCAGTGCAGCTGGGTGAGGCGAGTCGCCGCGCACCCGCCGTTCCAGAAGTACGCCCCGGTCGAGGTCCCGGCGCAGCCGGGAGAACTGACGTGCTGAGCGGGCGGCCGACGCTTCGCTTGCGCCGTCTGCCGGCCCTCTGCGTCGCCGCGGTCGCCCTGCTCGGGCTGACCGCGGCGGGGACGACGGGCGCCGCTCCCAAACCCGCGCCGGTGACCGTCGCCGACTTCTATTTCCGGCCCGGCGCCGTGACGATCAAGAAGGGCGGCTCGGTGAAGTGGGCCTGGGCGTCGACGAACTCCTACCCGCATGACGTGCACCTGAAGAAAGGCCCGAAGGGACTGAAGAAAAAGGGGTCCTACTCGACCAAGACGACGGCGGTGACCAACGCCCACTTCCAGAAGAAATTCACCACTCCCGGGACCTACAGGTTCATCTGCACGGTCCACCCGACGGAGATGCACATGACCGTCACCGTGAAGAAATAGGGACCCGTCGCCCAGGAGCGTCGCGATTGCTAGCGGCTGCGGCTGCGCCGTTTCTCGCGTTTGGCCCGCCCGCCTTTGGCGCCGCCGCGCTTCGAGGGTTTGGCGGCGTTGCGCAGGGTGCGTTCGCCGGCTTTCTCGGTCGCCTCCCCCATCGTCACCTGGAACATCGCCAGCAGCGCGTCGGAGGCGAGCGGGCGCATCCGGTCGAGTGCCTCGCGCACCTTCGGCCAATCCTCCTCCGGGCGCCCGGCGCGGTCGAAGGGCTCCCAGATCTCGGTGACGAAGAGGTCGACGAAGGAGCGGGCGACGCTCTCGGCGTTGCGCCGCAGCCGGTCGGCGGTGGCGAGGCTGGCCTCCGGGGAGACGCCGAGGGCGATCAGCTCGGCGCCGGCGCGGGCGAGGCGCGGGCTCAGCGCTTCGATCTTGCCGTCGGGGAGCTCGCGCAGGATGCCGAGCTTTTCGCTGCGGCGGAGCAGCTTCTGGTCGACGTCGCCGTTCTGCCAGACGGCGGGCAATTCGGAGGGCTCGAAGATTTCCGGCGTCTCGTCCTCGAACGGGGCGCGCACGGCACGGGCGAAGTCGACGATCTCCTGGGAGGTGCCGCCGGTGGTCTCGAGCACCCGGCGGATCGCCTCCAGGTTGAGGCCCTCGGCCTGCATTTCCCGGGTCAGCTCGATCCGGGCGACGTGGGCCTCGTTGTAGTAGCCGGTGCGTCCGTGGACCTCCGGCGGCGGCAGCAGGCCGCGGGTCTGGTGGGCGCGGATGTTGCGGATCGTCATCCCCGTCCGCCGCGCCAGTTCCCCGATCGTCAGCTTGCCGTCGGGTGCCCTCCCCCCTTTGCTCTGCTTGCTCATCGGTCCATCGTAAGCCGCAGGCGCTGGCCGTTCATCTCCTCGGTGGCGTCCGAGCAGAGAAATGCGACGGCCTCGGCGATGTGCTCGGCGGGGGTGAAGGTGGGGAAATCCTTCTCGGGGTTCTCCTCCCGCATCCCCGGCGTAAGGATCGCCTCGACGACGATGATGTTGGCGGTGGCACCGCCAGGCTCGAAGCCGTCGGCGAAGGCGAGGGTCCAGGCCTCGGCCGCCGCCTTGGCAGCCGCGTAGGCGGCGTTGGTGTTGCTCGGCGCCTGGGCCTGCTTGGAGGAGACGAGGACGAAGCGACCGTGCTCGCCGGCGGCGGCGATTTGGTCGTGGAAGGCCCTGGTCGTGTGCTGGACGGTGCGGACGAGGCGGTCGTGCAGAAGGTCCCAGTCCGAGAGCGGCGCCTCGTGCAACGGCTTGCCGCCGCGCCAGCCACCGACCAGGTGGATCAGACCGTCGACGTGGCCGAAGCGCTCTACGAGCGCCGCGCACCAGTCGCCGGCGGCAGCCTCGTCGAGCAGGTCGACGGCGCGACCGTCCCAGCGCTCAGCGGGAATGCCGAGCTGCGCCGGGAGTGAGTCGAGCAGTTCCTGATTGCGATCGGTCCCGGCGACCGTCGCCCCCACCTCGGCGAGGCGCGCGGCGACGAGCGGCCCGAGGCCGCCGCCGACCCCCGCGATGGCAACGACGCGGTCGGCTAGGGAGTCGGAGCTCACCGCCCAATCCTCTCGCATGAGGTCAACCGCAGGGCGACATCGGTGAGGGAATCGCGGCGGGCTGGCTCATGCAACATGGCTACGGGGTCTGGATTCCATTCGGACATAGCCCAGACTGCGACCTGCTGGCCCAGCAGGAGAACCGTCTCTTTCGCATTCAGGTCAAGACCTCCACCCTCTTTCGCAAGGGGCGTTGGTCGGTCGCCCTCTGCACCCGGGGAGGCAACCAAAGCTGGAACGTAATCGTCAAGCGATTGGAGCCCGCCCGCTACGACTATCTGTTTGTCGTCGTCGCCGACTGGAGCTGCTGGTTCATCCCGTCCCGCGAGGTGGAGGCGAGGAGCGGAATCAATCTCGGCGGGCCGAAGTACTCGAAATTCCAGGTCAACCCGCCCAAGCCCCTGGCGGTCGATGAAGGCACCGCTGGAACGTCGATGGGGGAGGCAGGATTCGAACCTGCGTAGGCATAGCCAACGCGTTTACAGCGCGTCTCCTTTAACCACTCGGACACTCCCCCGGGGGTTAGGGAGCCGAAGTCTAGGCTACGGCCCCCAAGGCGGCTACGCGACGCCGAGGCGCTCCGCCATCTGCTCGTTGAAGCGGGTCAGCGCAGAGAGTGGGCGCATGAAGACGGTCAGCTCGGCCACGCGGTCCTCGTCGTCGAGCTCGAGGAAGTCGATGCCCTCGAGCTCGCGGTCGCCGACCTTGGCCTTGAAGCGGAGGGCGACGGTGTTGCCCTCGCGCAGTTCGTCGGTGTAGGTGAGGCCCTCGAGGGTGGCGGCGACGTGGGTAAGGACCTGGCCGACGATCTCGCGGCCCTCGAAGCCGCGGAAGAGGATCGGGCTGTGGAGGACGACGTCCTCGCGCAGGCTCTCGATCAGCAGATCGAGGTCCTTGGCCTCGGCGGCGCGGCGGAAGGGGTGCGGTCCGGCCATCGAGCGACTCTATCCATCGCGTGGTTCCTTATGCCGCCATATCGGGCAAAAGGAACCACGCGATGGGATACTCGCCGCGGCCGTGCTCAGCGACCGCTTCATCTCCCGCTTCTCCAACTCGCTCGGGGCGACCGGGCTGCGTTGGTGGGGCAAGTTGAACGTTCCGCTCTACCGGTCCTCGGGCGGGCGGATCGGGGGCAAGGTGGGTCGAGCCCCCGTGCTCCTGCTCACCACCAACGGCCGCCGAAGCGGCGAGAAGCGCACCGCCCCCGTCGTCTACCTCGCCGATGGCGAGCGCCTGGCCGTGATCAACACCAATGCGGGCAACGCCCGGATCCCCGCCTGGTCGCACAACCTGCGCGCGGATCCCGAGGCCGAGGTGGAGCTGGGACGCCGGCGCATCAAGGTGCGGGCACGCATTGCCGAGGGCGAAGAGCGGGCCGAGCTCTGGCGCAGGCACAACGAGCAGTACGCCGGCTTCGACTTCTACGAAACGAAGCTCGACCGCGAGATCTGCGTCTTCGTGCTGGAGCCCGTCGCGGGCTAGCTTGCTTCGCGCAACATCTGCGCCTCTGGCAGGCGCTTCAGTTTCTTCAGCGTGTTGTTCTCGATCTGGCGGATCCGCTCGCGGGTGACGCCGAAGGTGCGCCCCACTTCCTCCAGGGTCAGCGGCTCGGTGCCGGAGAGGCCGTAGCGAAGTTCGATCACCTGGCGCTCGCGCTCGGGCAGCGCTTCGAGGGCTTTGCGCACGCCCTCCTTCTGCAGGTGCTCGCTCGCTTCCTCAAAGGGCTCGAGGACGGCATCGTCGGCGACGAAGTCGCCGAGCTCGGATTCGTCCTCGTCGCCGACCGGTTTCTCCAGTGAGACCGGCAGCTGGGCGACACGAAGGATGTCCCGCACGTCGGAGGTGGGCCAGCGCAGCTCTTCGGCGATCTCGGCCGGCTCCGGCTCGCGGCCGAGCTTCTGCACCAGCTGCCGTTCGACGTGGGCGACCCGGTTCAGTTTCTCGACCATGTGGACGGGGATGCGGATCGTCCGCGCCTTGTCGGCAATCGCCCGCGTCACCGCCTGGCGGATCCACCAGGTCGCATAGGTGGAGAACTTGTAGCCGCGCCGGTAGTCGAACTTCTCGACCGCGCGGATCAAGCCCAGCGAACCCTCTTGGATCAGGTCGAGGAAGCTGAGGCCGCGGCCCAGATAGCCTTTGGCGATCGAGACGACGAGGCGGAGGTTGGCCTCCACCATCTGCCGCTTGGCCAGCATGTCGCCACGCTCGATCCGTTTCGCCAGTTCGACCTCCTGCGCGGCGGTCAGCAGGTCGACCTTGCCGATCGAGCGCAGGTAGAGGCGCAGCGAGTCGAGGCTCGGCTCGACGGTCAGGTCGAGCTCTTCCTTCTTCGTCTGGCCGCTGGAGCCGGACTCGCGCTGCTCCTTGTAGGCGCTGACTCCGTCCTCGGCGATCACGTCGACGCCGTGCTCGACCAGGTGGGCGTGGAGCTGGGAGACCTGCTCCTTGGTGATCTCCACCTCCTCGAGTGTCGAGGCAATCTGCTCGAAGGTCAGATAGCCGCGCTCACGGCCGGTAGAGATAAGGCCTCGAAGCTCCTCGATCTCCGTGATCGGACTCTCCCCTTGGTCGCGATCCATCACCTCGGTCACCGTCTCCAACGATTCGATGATTACTTCCTCCGGCTGCAACCCTCTCCCCATTCCCGGGATGCCGGCCCTGAAGCTCCGGCCGCGCCGAAGTATAGGCGGAAGAATCAATCCGTCGGAGAATCCATCGGGGCCGCCGAGCACGTCTGTCGCTTACTCTTCATAAGCCGATGGCCCACCATCCGACCGCCAGCTCAGCCGCGCCGGACGTGCAGGCTTCGTTGCCCGCCACCCAGGTCAGCCTCTCGCGCGTCGGGGTCACCGGCGTCGAGAAGGTGATCAGGGTCAAGGCCGATGGCGAGGAGAACCTTTTCTACGGCCAGTTCGAGTGCTTCGTCGACCTCAACCCACGCCAGGCCGGAGTGCACATGTCGCGCTTCGAGGAGATCGTCGGCGAGGCGATCGACGGCGTCGTCCTCGGCGAGGCCTTCAAGGCCGAGGTGCTGGCCGCCCACGTCGCCCAGCGGGTGCGCGAGCGCCAGGGCGGGCTCCGGGCGGAGGTCTCCGTCACCGCCCACTATCCGGAGACGGTTTCCACCCCCGAGAGCGGCCAGAGCACCCAGGAGCTCTACGTCCTCTTCGGCACCGCGGTCGACTCCGAGCGCGGCACGCGGACGCTGACCGGCGTGCAGGCGCAGGGGATGACCGCCTGCCCCTGCGCGCAGGAGATGGTCGCCGGCCTCGCCCGCGAGCGGCTCGCCGGCGACGGCTTCGGGCCGGAGGAGATCGAGCGGGTAATCGAGCTGGTCCCGATCGCCACCCACAACCAGCGCGGCATCGGCACGCTCCACGTCGGCTGCCCCGAGGGCGGGCCCGCCTGGATCGACGCGCCCGAGCTGCTGCGGATCGTCGAGAGCTCGATGAGCTCGGAGATCTACGAGCTGATGAAGCGCCCGGACGAGATGTCCGTCGTCGTCAAGGCCCACGAACAGCCTCGCTTCGTCGAGGATTGCGTGCGGGAGATGGTGCGCCAGGTCGTCGAGGGATACCCGGACCTGCCCGATGACACCTTCGTCATGGCGCGCCAGGAGAACCTGGAGACGATCCACCGCCACAACGTCGTCGCCGAGCGCCACGGAACCCTCGGCGACCTCCGCGCCGAGCTCGCCAGCGACGAGCACCAAGCCCATCACCTGACTATGCGGGAGTGGTTGGAGGCGCCGGCGGACTAGCTCCCGCGGGACGCGGCGTCGTCTGCCGGGGTCGTTCCGGAGGAGGGATGTCGGTACCCCGAGGCGGGAATGTGGCCGAAGGCCGCGATATGCAATCTGATTCCTGCCCGCCATAGGCGGGCAGCACCATCCGGAGCTGCGCGCGAAGCGCGCGCGACTGAATTCCCGCGGCGGGGTACCGACATCCCTCCCCACAATGCCCCCGTCCCAGAGGCAGTTCGTCCCGCCGCTACCCCGCCGGGCTGGCCTTGGTGGCGGCGCGCTCTTTCTGTTGCGCTTCGATCCGCCGCCGCAGGCCGAAGAAGTAGTCGGCGCCGCTGAGCACGGTGGCGACGAGGGCGACGTAGACGAGGATGTTGACCCAGGTCGGCGCCGGGTTGGCGGCGATCAGGGCGATCACGGCGGCGATCTGGAGCACGGTCTTCAACTTGCCGAGCCGACTGGCGGCGATCACGATGCCGCGCTCGGCGGCGATCGCGCGCAGTCCGGTGACGGCGATCTCGCGGGCGATGATCACCATCGCCACCCAGGCTTCGAGGCGGTGCAGCGAGACCAGCGAGACCAGGGCGGCGGTGACCAGCAGCTTGTCGGCGAGCGGGTCCATCAGCTTGCCGAAGGTCGTGATCGAGTCGCGGGAACGGGCGAAGTAGCCGTCGAGGCCGTCGGTCGCGGCGGCGAGCGCGAAGACGGCGGCGGCGAGCGCGTCTCCGTTCGGCGTCTCCCCCAGCAGCGCCACGACCACGACCGGCACCGCGAGGATGCGAAGGAGGGTCAGCGCGTTGGCAAGGTTGAGCGGGAACATGCCCGCTCAGTCTCCCCCATCGTCCGCAGGGCCCGGCGGCGGACTTGCCGCCACGGCAGGTGCCGCCGCGGCGCGATCGGCGTCGCGCTTGGCGAAGTACTCCTCTCCCTCGATGCTGATGTGGGGAACGATCCGCTCCATCCAGGCGGGCAGCCACCAGGCGCGCTTGCCCAGCAACACCATCACCGCCGGGACCAGCAGGCAACGGACGATCGTCGAGTCGATCGCGATCGCAACCGCCAGGCCGACGCCGAACTCCTTCACCACCGGGTCGCCGTTGAGGACGAAGCTGGTGAAGACGCAGACCATGATCGCTGCCGCCGAGGTGATCACGCGGCCGGTGTTGGCGAGCCCTTCGACGACGGCGCGGCGCTCGTCTCCGTACTGCTTGAAGTGCTCCCGCATCTGCGTCAGCAGGAACACCTCGTAGTCCATCGAGAGGCCGAAGAGGATCGCGAACATCAGCAGCGGCACGAAGCTGACGATCGGGATCGAGTGGTCGAGCCCGATCAGCGAGGAACCCCAGCCGAGCTGGAAGACGGCGGTGACTACCCCATAGGCGGCGGCGACCGAGATCAGGTTCATCGCTGCCGCCTTGATCGGCACCAGCAGCGAGCGGAAGGCGACCAGCAGGACGAGGAAGCTGAGCGCGACGACGATCGCGATCATCAGCGGCAGCTTGTCGCCGATCTGGGTCGCGAGGTCGATGTAGCCGGCGGTCTGGCCGCCGACGTAGGAGTGGGCCCCGGTCCCCTTCAGCGCGCCGGGGATCACCGTGTCGCGGAGGTTGCCGACCAGTTCGACCGTCTCGTCCGCCCACGGCTGGGATTTCGAGATCACGGTGAAGACGGCGACCGTGCCCTGTTCGTCGAAGCTCGGTTCGGTGACGGCGGCGACGTCGGCGGTCCCGGCGATTTCCTTCTGCAGGCCCGGCAGCAGCTGCTTCGCTTCCGCCGGAGAGCCGAACTCGGAGGCGATCAGCAGCGGGCCGTTGAAGCCGGGGCCGAAGCCTGCGTTGAGGCCTTCGTAGGCCTGGCGCGAGGTCGTGTCCTTGGGCAGGGCGCTGATGTCGTTCTGGCCCAGCTCGAGCTGGAAGATCGGCAGCGCCAGGATCACCAGGACGGCCGTCGCGGCGAGCGCCGAGCGCCAGGGCCGCGAAGCGACGCGGTCGGCCCAGCGCCGCCAGCCGTGCGGCTTGGCGTCGTCGGGGTGCGTCTTGCCGAGCTTGATCCGCAGCGAGTTGATGTGCGGGCCGAGGGCACCGAGCATCGCCGGCAGCAGGGTCGCCGCGGCGATGACGGCGACGACGACGGCGATCGCGGCGGTGAAGCCCAGCGTGCTGACCAAGGGGATGCCCGCGAAGGCGAGCGAGCAGAGGGCGATCACGACGGTGAAGCCGGCGAAGACGACGGCGCCGCCGGCGGTCGCGGTGGCGCGGGCGATCGACTCCTGCGGATCCATCCCTTCGGCCAGCTGCAGTTTGTGGCGGGTGACGATGAAGAGCGCGTAGTCGATCCCGACGCCGAGCCCGATCATCGTCGCCAGCGTCGAGGCCACCCCCGGGATCTGGACCGCGTGCTCGAGCAGCTTGATGATCGAGAGCGCGCAGGCGAGGCCGACCACGGCGGAGGCGATCGGCAGCATCATCGCCGTCGCGGTGCCGAAGGCGAAGAGGAGGATGATCACCGCCGCCGCCAGCCCGATCGCCTCGCTGACCTCGGTCGAAGGCTTGGAGAGCTGCTGGCCGACGTAGCTGCCGACGGCGGTGTGGAGGCCGGCCGCGCGCGCCGGCTGCGCCGCGTCGAGGATCTTCTGCGCCTCTGCTTCGTCGATTTCCCCCGGGCCGACGGAGAGGACGACCGGGATGTAGCCGATCGTGCCGTCTTTGCTGAGGAACTGGGCGCCGGCGGGCGTCAGCGGACTGACTGCGGAGTTGACGTCCGGCAGTGCTTCCAGGCGCTTGGCGGTTTCGGCGATCGCCGCCGCATATTTCGAATCGGTCAGCTTGCCGGAGGGCGCTTCGAAGACGAGCGGGTTGCTGCCGTAAGCCTGTTCGGGCAGGTTGTCTTCGAGCAGTTCGGTCGCGATCGTCGAGTCGGTTCCCGGCAGCGTCAGGTTTTCGCTGGTCTTGCTGCCGGAGGCCTGGCCGATGGCGACGAGGGCGATCGCGAGCACGAGCCAGACGGCGATGACGGGGTAGTGATGACGGGAGCAGAAGCGGCCGATCGCGTAGAGGGGGCCCATCATCGAGCGAGTATCCCTTACGGGGCGGTGGCCGTACCGTTCTCGAAAGCTCCCGGCACCGTGTCGATCGGCCTCGCGCCCATCCTCCCTCGCAACAGGGTCAGGTGCTGGGCCTGGTCGGCGGCGATCGATGCCAGCAGCGAGCGCGGCCAGGGCGCGGTCAGCTTGGAGATCGCGCTCAGCTCGGCGTCGATCGTCGCGCTTTCGACTTCGTAGAGCAAGCGCAGGTAATCGAGTTCGGTCTTCAGCTTGTCGGCCGGGATCTCTTCGGTCCCGGTTTCGGCCTTGCCGCCGAGCCCGCGCAGGGCTTTGACGATCGAGTCGATGTGTTCCTGTTCCTGGGCGCGGAAGATGCGCGCCAGTGCGAGGTTGCGGCCGCCCAGGTGCGAGAGGCTGTGGTCGTAGGCTGCGACCGCGCCCGTCTGGCGGCTGAGGATGTCGTTGAGGATCTCGCTGTCGGCCTGCTTGTCCGACACCGGGGTCGTGGTCTCGCCGCCACCGCCGCCGCAAGCGGTCAGGCCGGCGGCGAGGGCGACGACGGCGAGGCCGGTGACGATGGGGCGACGCAAGCAACCGCCTCGCATGATTCGGTTCGTGGCCATGATGGGAGGCGCAAGACTATGAGCTCTGAGAACGCCGACGCGCTCGCCCGGCTCGCCGCCGAGGTGCACGCCTGTCGGCGCTGTCCGCGCCTGGTCGCCTGGCGCGAGGCCGCCGCCGCCGACCCGCCACGCCGCTACCGCGGCGAGGACTACTGGGCGAAACCGCTCGAGGGCTTCGGCGACCCGGCGGCGCGGGTCATCCTCGTCGGCCTGGCGCCGGCCGCCCACGGGGGCAACCGCACCGGGCGGATGTTCACCGGCGACCGCTCGGGCGAGTGGCTGTACGCGGCCCTTTACCGCACCGGTTTCGCGAACCAGCCCCACTCCGAGCGCCGCGGCGACGGCCTGCGGCTCAGCGACGCCTACGTCACCGCCGTCGTCCGCTGCCCTCCCCCCGCCAACAAGCCGACGCCCGAGGAGCGCGACAACTGCCTCCCCTACCTCGAGCGGGAGCTCGAGCTGCTCGAGCGCGGCCGCGTGATCGTCGCGCTCGGGTCCTTTGGCTGGGACGGCGTGCTCCGCGCCGCCCGCGCCCTCGGGGCCGACGTGCCGCGACCGCGGCCCCGCTTCGGCCACGGCGCCGAAGCCGACCTCGGCCGCTGGCGCCTGCTCGGCTGCTACCACCCGAGCCAGCAGAACACCTTCACCGGCAAGCTCACCGTGCCGATGATCGACGCGGTCCTCTCCCGGGCACGCGAGCTGGCCGGTTAGCGCCCAGTTTCCCGGCATCTTTCGGTCGGCAACCTCGACTGTAAGGAAACATCCCTATCGGTTTGACGGTCTCCAGCATTGTCAACTTTCGGGCAACTTCGCCCGAGCATCCGACAATCGAGGGGGAAACCGATGCAAATGCGGCGGCCACGCATCAAACGGACGACCGAGCCGATCGCCTCACCGGAGGGGGACGTCTATCTGCTGCGGCCCAGCGCCGAGAACGACATCCGGATCGAGAAGCCGGACGAGAAAGACAAGCGCCTGCTGGCGGCGCTGGACGGGGAGCACACGCTCGAGCAGCTGCAGGAGGAGTTCGGTGAGCAGCCGGTTGACGATCTGATCTGCCAGCTGCAGGAGCTGGAGGTGGTGGAGGACGCAGCCGACGACGACCTTCTGGCACCCGGCGAGCTGCCGCGCTTCGACCGTCAGCTGCGCTACTTCAGCGACGTCGGGCCGGCGGGACTGACTCCCTCGGAGTGTCAGCGACGGCTGCGGGAGGCGCGGATCGCCGTGCTCGGCGTCGGTGGCCTCGGTGGCTGGGCGGCCTGGGCGCTCGCCTGTTGCGGGATCGGGGAGATGTGGCTGATCGACGGCGACCGGGTCGAGGTCAGCAACCTCAACCGCCAGATCCTCTACACCGAGTCCGACCTCGGCCTGCTCAAGGTGGAGGCGGCGGCGCGGCGGTTGCGCGAGTTCAACTCCTCGATGCGGGTGACGGCGACCGCGCGGCGGCTGGAGAGCCAGGTCGAGATCGCCGACTTCATCGATGGCGCCGACGTCGTCATCGACGCCGCCGACTGGCCCGCCCATGACATCGAGCGCTGGTGCAACTCGGCCTGCTTCGAGGCGGAGATCCCCTACATCACGATGAGCCACTTCCCCCCGATCGCCCGGGTCGGGCCGCTCTACGTACCGGGGAAGACCGGCTGCTTCGCCTGCCAGGAGACCGCCTATCGACGCGAGTACCCCCTGTTCGACGTCGCCGTCGAGCAGCGGCGGGCGCAGCCGACGCCGGCGGCGACCCTCGGCCCGGCCTGCGGGATGATCGGCGGCCAGGTCGGGATGGAGGTGCTTCACCTGCTGACCGGGCTGAGCGAGCCCTCGACGCTCGGCGTCGCCCACATCTACGACCTGCGGACGATGGAGGTCAAACGCGAGGAGGTCGTGCCGGAGCCCGGCTGCCCCATCTGCGGCCATCTGCAGCACGCCCGCAAGGTGGAGGAGACGGCGGAGGGGTAGGTTTGCGGCGATGAGGCTCGCCGCGCCGATCGCGATCGTCCTGCTCGCCGCCGCCGTGATGGCCGGCTGCGGCGGCTCCTCCGAGCAGGGGTCCAGTTCGGGCGGGTCGACGGCGGCGCCTCCGACGAAGTCGACCGGACCGGCGGGAGCGTCAGCGCAGAGCTGCCCGATCGAGGCGAACGGCACCGAGGCGCTGCGCGCCACCGGCGTCTCCTGCGGCAAGGCTCAGCGGCTGGTCGCCGCCTGGAACCGCAGCGAGTCGTGCGCGCCGCCCGCCGGCGCTTCGCGCTCCAGCTGCGACGTCGACGGCTACCGCTGCCTCAGCGCCGCGACCGACCGCGGCCTCGCGGTCAGCTGCTCGCAGTCAGGGCGCTCGATCGCCTTCGTAGTCAGGCGCTGACCCGCAGCCGGCCCGCGACCCGAGCGGAGGGGTCGAGGAACAGCACCAGCCAGATATAGGGGGCGATGCTCGGGGCGAGAAAGGCGACCGGGATCGAGAGCAGGTAGATCGAGGCGATGTAGAAAGAGCGGATGCGGGATTCGCGGTGGGTGGCGTCGTCGATCGACGTGAGCCCGCGCCGCCGCGCGTCCACGCTCATCGGCATCCCCGTCATGACGACGGCGACGAGGTGCTACTCCGCGGCCGACTTTTTCCCCATCCCGCTGTGGTCAAAGTCGGATGCGGCACGGCCATAGCCAGTGCCTGAAGGATCGTGGTTGTTCCGGCCACTTCGATCTGACGGATCCGCATGAGCACTGCTATTCGGCGTCCCAGCGTCCTGGCCTCGCCTGGTCCGGCGCTCGCCGGTCGCACACCCGAGTTTCGCTGGTCCCTCCTAGAATGGTCCCCGCGCCGGCGTAGCTCAGTTGGTAGAGCACTTCATTCGTAATGAAGGGGTCCCCGGTTCAAGTCCGGGCGTCGGCTTCTAAGAAGCCCAGCTGCCGCCTTTTGCGTCATCCCGACTCGATCGCCTCCACCGACGCGAGCCCGCCGGGCTCCAGCTCGGGGGGCTATGACCAGAACTCGTCCCACGCGTAGAGGTCGTAAAAGTGCTCCCGACCGTCAGTGATCCGGCCGTCCTTCAGCTCGAAGACGATGCAGTCGCCGACATCCAGGTGCTTGCCGTCTCGGTCTGCGGTGCTGGTCTGAATGCCGACCACGAGGCCATCGTCATCTTCAGCCATGTGCAGCAATTCGGCCCGAAAGGTCCCTCCCGTCTCCTGTCCCAGCCGGCCGAAGAAGGCAAAGGTCGCCTCGCGGTCCTCGCGGTCGCCAGAAAAGGAGCCTCGTCCAGGCGTGTGCCACGAGGCGCTCTCGTCGAAGGTTTCGGCAAGCGTCTCCATATCGGCCGTGTTGAAGGCCTCGTAGGCGCGACGGACGATTGCGGCGTTTTCGCCAGTTGCCATCGTTTCTCCGTTCGTTGCTATAGGTACAAGCCACCCTACTCCGCTGACGACGATGACCCCCGGTTTTCTCAGGGACGGCCCCTCGTACGCCGGCGGCGAGGAAGCCGTTGCCGTGGACGAACTCATGCCCGCCGTGCCCGCGCCGCGTCCAGCACGCCTCGCGCTGCATGTAGTCGAGGGCGACTTCGACTGAGACTTTGTGGGCGGCGCGGATCTCGGCGCCGACCTCCGGGCAGCGGCAGCCGAGCGCCTAGGCGAGCGGCAGCACAGAACCACCCGGTCGCTCCTATGTCGAGAACACCTCTGAGAGACGACGGTGTGACGGGGATATCTCTCGACGGAGAACGAGCAAAACAGACACTCCCGTTCGAGCGCTGGACTTCCGTGTTGAATGCGCCCGTGCACCCGGACCTTGTGATTTTCGACTGCGACGGCGTGCTGGTCGACAGCGAACCGATTTCCAGCCGCGTGATGGCCGGCGCGATCAGCGAGGCCGGGCTACCCATGACGACCGAGGAGGTTTCGGCGGCCTTTGAAGGGATGCGGCTCGACGACATCGCCGCCGAAGTGGAAAAGCGGCTGGGGAAAAAGCTTCCGGCGGGCTGGGTGGTGGCATTCGAGGAGCGACGAGCTGCCGAGTTCCGGAAAGGCGTGCAGGCCGTTCCCGGCGTTGCCGAGGCGCTGGCATCGATCGATGCTGCGAAAATCCGGGTCTGCGTCGCCTCCCAGGCCAGCCGCGAGAAAGTAGAGCTGACGCTCGGCCTCAGCGGCCTGATCGGACACTTCGAGGCGACCTCCCTCTTCTCTTCGCGGATGGTCGAGCGCGGCAAGCCGCATCCGGATCTCTTCCTTCTCGCCGCTCGTTCGATGAAGTGCAGCCCCGCCGGCTGCATAGTGGTCGAGGACGGGGTTCTGGGTGCGCGCGCCGGGCGGCTGGCGGGGATGGACGTCCTCGGCTATGCCCCCGACGGCAGGGGCGAGCGCCTGGCGCAGGAGGGCGCCAGGACGTTCGAGTCGATGACGGAGCTGCCGGCCTTGCTCGGGCTGGGCTAAGCCCCGGCCGGCGCGGTCAGGCCCTATGGCCGGCCCTAGGCTGCGGCCTCGGCCAACGCGGCCTCGATTGCCTCGGCGTAGACGCCGTGCAGGGTGCTGGGTGGGCGCAGGCCGGTGATGCCGTAGGCCTCGTGCATGGCGCGGGCCAGGGTGCGCTTGAAGGTCGGGCCGTGCCAGGCGTGGGCTTCGGGGGCGCGGCCGACGTGGAGGTGGACGAGCTCGTGCAGAAGGGTCTCCAGGGCGTCGCCGGGGCGGATGCCGGGGTAGGCCGTGACGGAGAGGCGGAACTCGGCCGGGACGGCGAAGCCGACGCGGTTGGGGCGGCGGCGGGCGCGGCGGACCTTCAGCTCGGGCGGGCGCTCGGCGAGCGGGCCGGCGGCGAAGGTGTCGAGCTCCCGAAGCCGCTCCAGCTCCTGATCCAGCGGGATGCCGGCGACCAGGTAGTAGGTGGGAGCTCGGCGGAGCGCGGGCCGCGGAGCGCGAGCGCCATCGTTAGGCCGGGCCCCGGCCTTGCGCCGCAGCCTCATGTCTGGCAACTCGGGCACCAGTAGGTGGTGCGGTTGGCGTCGCCCTGGCCCCGTGATCTGATCGAACCGCCGCAGTCGGGGCAGGCGCCACGACGGCGGTAGACGCGCCAGTTATGGCGTCCGCTGTCCGCTGCCCGGCTCATCTGCTCATGGGCCGCGACGAGGACGGCGCGGAGCTCCTCGTCGGATAGGTCGCCCAGCGGCCGCCAGGGGTCGATGCGAGCGGCAAAGCAGGCCTCGCTCTTGAAGATGTTGCCGATGCCGGCGACCAGGGTCTGGTCGAGCAGGGCCTCGCCGAGGCCGCGGGTCGGGTCGGCACGCATCGCCCTGACGACGCCGTCCGCTTCGAAGTCCGGGGCGAGGACGTCCGGGCCGAGGCGGGACAGAACCGCGTCTCGGCGCACCTGGTCGGCGCTCAGCAGCCGCAGCGTCGGGCCGCCGAACTGCACCGCCTCCTGCTCCGCACCGGCCAGCACGGCCCAGGCCGACCTCCGCGGACGGCGCCACGGCGCGCCGCGACGATAGACGTGCCAGCCTCCGCTCATCCCCAGGTGGCTGTGAAGGACGACGTCGCCGAAGCGCAGCAGCAGGTGCTTGCCCCTCGCCTCGGCCCTCTCGAACGTCCTGCCGTCGAGCCGCTCGATCCCGGCCGCACGCCCGCGCGGGTTCGGCGCCGAGGCGGCGATCGTCTCGCCGCCGAGCGCCGCCTCGATCCGTCGGGCGGCCCGCAGGATGGTGTCGCCCTCGGCCACGGCGCAATCATGGCGAGCGGCGGCTCGCGGGGGCAACGCTACCCTGGGCGGACCGTGTTCAGGCGAGGAGAGAAGATCGATCCGCTCGGTCGCCAGGCGGCGCTGGGGCTTGCCGCGGGACGGCTCGCCGCAGGTGCCGGAGCCCTGCTGGCGACGCGGCCGGCACTGCGCGCGATCGGCTTCCCGGAACCCGGCGCCACCGGTTGGTCGCTGGCGAAGGTCCTCGGCGCCCGCGACCTGACGATGGGCGGCCTGACCGTGGCCGCCCGTGAGGATCGCGCGGCGCTGCGGGCGGCGACCTTCATCGCGACGGCGCTTGACGCCGCCGACGTGATCGCCTTCGGTCTGGCGGCGGGCGATCCCGAGACCCGCCGCGCCGGGGCGGCCGGAGCCGCAACCGCCGCCGCGGCAGTTGTGGGCGGGATCTGGGCCCTGCACCGGCTCGGCCGCGCCTGATCGCCGCCCAGGTAGCCAGCTACTCGCTGCCGTTGCGGAAGCCGACCGGGGTCGGCTGGAACTCGTGCGTCTCGATCACGCGATCGATCAGCCCGTACTCGACAGCCGCCTGAGGCTGGAAGAATTTGTCGCGTTCCATGTCCTCGTGGATCTGCTCTTTCGACTGGCCGGTGTGTTTGACGTAGATCCCGTCGAGACGCTCGCGCAGATCGAGGATCTCTTTGGCGTGGATCTCGATGTCGCTCGACTGGCCTTCGAAGCCGCCGCTCGGCTGGTGGATGAGGATGCGGCTGTTGGGCAGCGCCATCCGCTTTCCCTTGGCGCCGCCGGTGAGGATCAGCGAGCCGGCCGACATCGCGATCCCATAACAGATCGTCTGCACGTCGGGCTTGATGAACCGCATCGTGTCGTAGATCGCCAGACCGGCGTAGGCGGAGCCGCCGGGGGAGTTGATGTAGAGGCTGACGTCCTTGTCGGGGTCGTCGGCCTCGAGGTGCAGCAGCTGGGCGATGATCACGTTGGCGAGATCCTCGGTGACCGGTTCGCCGAGGAAGACGATCCGCTGCGCGAGCAGGCGACTATAGATGTCGAAGGAGCGCTCGCCGCGAGCGGTCTGCTCGACGACCATCGGTACCAGTGGCATTGGGCCTCCGTGTTCGGGATTGACTGCAGCCCTGACCATATCCAGGTGGGAAGACCGGCAGAGACCGCCCCTCCCCAGGCGCCGAGCTCGGCGGCGCTCACCGCCCCACCCCGCAGCTGCGGGTCAGCGTCGAGGTCAGGTTCCTGCCGTCTTCGAATCCAAACGAGGCCCGGGCGAAGGAAAAGGGAGCGCCCGGCAAGGGGAGCTCTCTTACACGAGAGTTTGTAAAGGTCAACTCTCGCTCTCCGGCCTGCCTTTGCGGCCGGTCTCTTCAGCAGCGGTCGGAGACCTTCGGAGCCGAACGGGAGACCTTGCCGTTGTGCCCGCGGAACCTGACGTCGGCCCTGGAGACGTCGCCGCAGAGGTTGCGCGAGTTGACCAGCAGCCCCTTCTTGCCGCCTTTCATCCTCAAGGTGAACCTGCTGACGGCGGCGTCGGGGACGTGGGCGAAGGTGGTGCGGATGCCGCCGTTGATCGAGTCGATGCGGCCGACCAGGTCGACGTGGACCCGCCCGTCGAGGGAGGCGACGAGGTCCGGCAGCGGATTGTCGGAGGAGCGCAGGTAGACCGGCCCTTCCAGCGGCGCTTCCAGCAGCGGCGAGGTCGCCTTCGCGAAGCCGTAGATCGAGCCGGCCGGACATTCATGGGCGGCGAACTGGACCCGGGTGCAGACCGTGCGGATGTGGTTCTGGGCGAGGAACTCGGAGTGCGGCAGGGTGACCGCGGCGCGGCCGATGTTGGCGTCGCCCTTGCGCGCCTTCAGGACCGCGGTCAGCGCCGGGTAGTCGCCACGATTGGTGCCGCCCTTCAGCTTCAGGTTGAGGTGTGGCTTGAAGCCAAGGGAAGCGCAACTGGCGAGCTGGAAGCGATTCGACAGCTCTGCAACCGCGTTATCCGCGCTGGAGCCATCTCCTTCACCGGTCCCCGTGAGCCGGGAATCGACCGAGGTTGGATCACAGCTGGTCGGGTTGATCATCGATTCCGGCCGGTCCATCTTCACCCGGACGTCTCGCACTCGCAGCAGCACCCCGTGCAGGATCGTCGGCAGCGGGTCGGAGACGACGTGGACCTGGGCGTCTTCGGGATCGACGTGGATCGCCGCCCGGACCGCGACCGAGCCGAGATCGAAGGGCCCGGCCAGCGCCGGCACCACGACCGCCAACGAGAGAGGGGCCCCCTTGTAGGGGCCGGCGAGGTAGGTCCTCCCGGCAAAGAAGTTGGGGCCGGTGCCGGCGCCCATGCCGACCTCGACGGTGCCGATCTGGCTCGAGGCCGGACATGCCGGATTAGCCAGCTCGTCGCGCCCGCTTTCTTCGGCGCTCGAGATGGAGGCAAGCGCCGCATCTGGACACTCGGCTACCCCGGCGATCTTCGCCAGCAGACCCTTCGGCAGCCTGGCTTCGATCTGGTTGAACTCCTGGTCCTGGTCGCCGCGATTGACTCGGAAGAGGAAGCTCGAGTAGTTCCCGGCGGTGGGGTTCACCGATCCCGCTTCGAGCTTGGGACCGAACGGCCGGTCCTTCAAGCTGGCCGGGCAGGGGCTTCCGCCGGGCCCTTCGGTGACGTCGATGTCATTGCTGACGTCGACCGGGCTGTCAGGCTGCGCCCACGAGGTGACCTCGACCCCGATCGTCTGCTTACCGCAGGTCTGCGGGGTCACCAGCGGCGCCCGGGGGCCACTGCGGAAGCCCAGCGTGAACTCTTCGACCGGGAACTGGGGTACGTCGTCGAAGATCGTCGCGATCTGCCCGGTCGTCGGATCCAGTTCAAGCCGACCCGGGATCTTGACCAGAACCCCCCGTTCTTCTTCGTCGTGCACGACCAGGTACATGCCGAAGGTGGTCCCGAACGGGTTTTCCTTCTGCTTCGACAGGTATATCGAGCCGCTCAACGGCTCCGGCAGCAGCGGCGTCGAGAGGTCGACCGTGCCGATCCGCGAGGAGTCCGGACAAGCGACCAGGTCATTGGTCCCGAGCCCGATCTGCTCGGAAGAGCAGCCGGTGAGGCCGTCGGCGAAGGACGGAGAGACCGTCATTCCCTCCGGGAAGGTGACTTCCATCCGCTTCACCGGCGGCGCCGCCAGGCCATTCGCGCTTTCGTTCTGGGGCACGAGTACGTGGACGTCCAGCCCGGTGGGGCTGTTGGCCGCCTTTGCCGTCGGGTGAACGGAGACGTCCGGTTCGAAACGAGGCTTGTCGCAGCCTTCAGCCGGCGGGCTCGGGTAATTTTGCTCCGGCGCAAAGACACCTTTGTGCTCCCAGGAGTCCATATGCCCGATCGTGCTGCTGTGGCTGGCGTCACACTGGCTGGGGATGGTCAGAAACGGCTTCAACGGCGTGTTGGTGGGGCACGGGTAGGTCGTCAGCACTTCTTCGGGGAGCACGTTGAGGCCACCGAAGAACGTACAGCGGTCCCAGTCGTGCGAATGATCGGCCGGGGTCCCCCAGAGGGTCAGCTTCTGGGCGAAGACGGGCAGCGACTCGTTGATGTCGCTGACCGTCGTCTTGATCGCGTAGTCGTGGGCCGCATCGAGAGAAGCCTTGATGTGGACTGGGTTGCCGACCACGGAAAACGCGAGGTCGGCAACCGCCCCGCGCGGATGCACCATGTTGAAGACCGGATAGTGGGCGACGCCGAACTCCGCGCCGGGATTGACCTGGACCGGGAAGAGCGTCATCTCGATCCGCCCGACTTGGCTCGAGCGTGGACAGGCCCCATCGGAGAGCTCCGCCGGGGTGCACTCCCCCACGGCGGTCGGGTTGCCGACGAAGCCAGGCGGCAGCGTCACCTCGAGGTCCCGCACGTTCTCGTTCGGAGCCTTCTGGCGGGGTCCTTCCGGAGACGTATTCGCGATCGTGTTGAAGTCGAAGTTGAAGGCTGCCAGGTCGGGGTGTTCGCCCGATTGACGAACCGGTGTTTCTTCGCCGTCTTTGAGGAAATCGACGTAGAAACCCCCGGGGGTCACTCCGAAGGGCGCTGGGTCGCTGCTGATTTCAACCGACTCGGTCGTGCTGTAGGGCTTCGGCGCGCCCCCGCCTTCAATCGTCGCGGTGGCGGTGAGAACCCCGGAGGCGCTGGGATCGACATTCACCGAGAAGATCTTCCCGGTGATGAACCAGTGCCTCTGCAGGACGTTGCTGATCGTGCAGGTGATGGTGGTGTCGCCGGGTGAGCCGGGGCAATCCCATGGTTCGTAGCCGCCCTGCCGCACTTCCTCACGGGTGAGCCCCGGGGGCAGGTCGATCGTCACCGAGAACGGTTCGTAGGTGTTCGTGTCGCCGATGTTGCTGACTTCCACCCAGAAGGCGCCGGTGCCGCCGGGTGCGAAGTGGGTTTCCTCGTGGTGCAGCTCGAGATGCCACAGCGGGCCGGCGAAAGCGGAGCTCGCGACAGGTCCCGCCATCGCCGCCGCCAGGCACAGCATCGCCAGAGCCAGTCGCCGAAGCCGTTTCATGGTCCCGCTCCCCTCGCTGGTCGAGCTCACTTGCTCCCCTCCGATTTCGTGGTGTGCCTGGCGCGGTGGTTGCACC
The DNA here is from genome assembly GCA_036403715.1 of Solirubrobacterales bacterium. Classification (GTDB taxonomy): domain Bacteria; phylum Actinomycetota; class Thermoleophilia; order Solirubrobacterales; family 70-9; genus VAYN01. Next base: position 21,285 of record DASWQL010000040.1, on the reverse strand, counting down.
GTCGCTTCCCGTGCTTCTTGCACCTCTTGTGCCTGTGGCGGCGATGCGCTGCCGGGTTCTCGTTGCCCGGCCCAGCCAGCTCGGTGGTACCCGGCTCCGCCGGGGTCGGCTCGCCCTTCGCTTCGCCCTGGCAGATCTCCAGCGGGCAGGGCGGCGGTGGCTTCGGGAATTCGAAGCCACCGCCGATCCGAGCGTCGTAGAGCCGCTTGAACCCGTCGACGGCGTCGGGCGTCAGCTGCTCGGAGACCTGGAAGAAGACATCCCTTCCGTCGGGCGTGATCCCGGCCACACCGGGTCCGCCGAAGATCGAGCCGGGCCAGCTCTGTTTGCCGTCGCTGACCAGCAGTCTGCGGCCGTCCCGCCACTCGTAGACGTCGGTGCCGACCTCCGGTACCTGCCCGGGCCGAGCGCTGTTCTGGTCGGCCCCCACCAGGGGCGTGCTGGTCATGAAGACGAAGTCGCCGTCGTTCGCGATTGGCACGGTGTTCGGGCCGACTTGGAACTCCCAGACGGTCCGTTCGGCGTTCACCGGCCCCACCGGTGGCGCCTGGCCGGCCGGACAGGAGACACAGGCGAGCGAACGGGCCCGGTCGTCGTAGACGTAGTACTGCGTCATGCCTCCGTTGTCGCTGCCGGTGAGCGCGTTCAACCCTGATCGCGCCGAAGCGAAGACGATCGTCGACCCGTCCGGGGTCATCGCATCGCCCAAGCGGGCGAACTCTCCCACCTGGTCAGCCGGAGCGACAAAGGCGAGGGCGCCGCTGTTGACGTCCAGCCGGTAGATGCTCGGCTGCCCCTCGTTCCCTTCGCCTTCCACGAGCCGATGCAGGGAGGTGAAGTAGACCCGCGAGCCGTCGTCGGCAATGGCGACCTGGTAGATGCCGCCGCCAATCACGTCAGCCCCCGGCACCACGCAGGTCAGGCATTTGCGGGCGCCGCCGGCGAGGTCATAGCGATAGACGTCGTTCCCGCCTTCGCAGCCGGTGTCGACGTCGTCGGCATCAAGGCGCGTCTGCGTCGTGAAATAGACGGCGTCATCGGTCGACTTGACGAACCGGGCCCCGCAGTCAGGGCCGGAGATCGGGGACGTCGAAATGGCCGTCGTCGATTCGCCGGGGATGTCACGCATGTAGAGCTTCAGCGCGCTGTTGCAGTCGGCTCCCTTGGTCACGAAGAACACCTTCGATCCGTCGGCCGAGATCCGACGTTCGCTTCGCTCCGACCAGTTGCTCGGGTTTCCTTCGTCGATCGGGCAGGCGGGGACGCTTTCGTCGGGAAGCAGACTGACCATCTCCGGCGGGCCGGAGCTGATGTCGTACCAGTAGCGCTGGCCTTCCGGCGCTGGATGCGCCGGGTCGACCGGTTTCATGATCGAGACGATCACCCTCTGGCCGTTGTCCGACATCAACTCCAGCGAACCCGACGAGAACGGTTCGCCCTCGTAGAGGTCTTCCGGATCCCGGCCCGGGCCCATTCGCCAGTAGGAGGCGGCCTGCTTCGCGTCGTCGAAGTTCTCGCTCGAGATCGTCGAGAGGTCGTCGGTGGCATACGGGGGCTTCCACGCGGCGCCCGTAACAGTCCCTCGTTTCGGCCAGATGTTCACAGACTGCCATCCCGTCGCAGTGCGTTCCGCGAAGAGCTGGTTGTTGTAGGTGCCGTTGTCGGAGATCGGGGTGCCGCCGTTCATCTGGTAGAGCGCCCGGTTGCCGTCGTCGGAGAAGCCGAGGGCGCCATTGATGGCGTTGCCGCTCGCCTCGGCGATGCTGACCAGCTCCCAGGCGCGGTCGCTGCCGGGAGGGCCGGCGAAGTGCCCGTGGCCGAGGGGAAGATCGCTGGCGCGGGTGGTGACGGTACGGTCCGCGCCGGTCACGGTGCCTTTGGCGTTGGTGGCGATGACCCGGTAGTGGTAGGTGGTCCCGGGCTGGAGGACGGTCACCGCTTGCGAGGCCAGCACAGCCTGCAAGCCGCTGCCGGCATCGCCTTCGCCCGCGGCAGGGGCGAGGTTGCCGTAGCTCTCGGTCGTCCCGTATTCGAAGTGGTAGGTGGTGGGCGAGTTCCGCGCGTTGATCCGAGCCTGCAACTGTGCCGTACTCGCCGTGCGGTAGGGCGTGCCGACGGTCTCCGCGATCGGAGCAGCGGCTCGGGTGGTGAACGTGAACTCCGAAGAGAAGACCTTCGGGTTCAGAGGCTTCTGCGCCACCAGGCGAACGTGGTATTCGCTGTTGGGCTCGAGACCGCCCGGCGGCGACAGTTCCAAGCTGACCTGGTGGTTCTGACTGTCGCCCGGCACCGTCCCATCCGGCAGAGAGATCCATTCCCCTCCGGCGAGGTTGTATTCGAAGTGATAATGCGCAGCCGGTTCGCCTTGCGAGTTGACGATCCCGTTCAGGGTGGCCGTCGTCGCAGTGACCTCGGTGGGCGGCTGAACCGTCGCCACCGGAGCGGCGACTTCAGCAAGGATGTAGACGGTGGTGCTGTAAGCCGCGTAGCCCCTGTTGTTAGTCGGGTTGAAGGCAAGAGGGGAGGTCCAAGAAGCACCGGCGTCGGCGAAATACGTTCCTACAACCGCCCCCGACGAGTCGAGCTCGAAGATGTTCACCGTGTAAGTCGGTGGAGCCTGCGCCTCGACCACGACATGATCGTCCGCTCGATCCACGGCGATCGCGAGCGGGCCGTAGGCACCGGAAGGGAAGGCCCCAATCGCAAACGGCGCGGGCGTCAGGCCCCCACCGGAGGCGGTGAACTTCTGCATCCGCTGGAAATTGAGGTCCGCGGTGTAGATGATGCCGGTCGAGTCGACCGCGATCCCCTGGAGGCCGTAGGCGGCAAAACCGCCCACTTCTTCGCTCCCGATGCCCGCCTTGCAGTTCGCGGCCACCGAGCAGACCTCGAAGCCTTCGCCGCCGCCGCTTTCGACATCGACTCCGAACATGCGCACGAACGAGCCGGACGAGTCGAACTCCTGTACTCGGGCGTTTTCGGGATCCGTCACAAGGAGGTCGCCGGTGGTCGGATCGATCGCGAGCGCGTTGGCGAAGGGGCTTTCCCCGAACTCGCCCGCCCCTGAGCCGTAGCTCGCGCCCTGGCAGGTGGTGGTGCAGGTCTGCAGTTCTGCGCTGCCGTCGGCCACGCCCCAGCCGAAGGCAAAGAGGAAATTCCCGCCCGTGTCGAACTTCTCGACACGATGGTTTTCTGAGTCCCAAACGTACAGGGAGCCGTCGCTCTGGTCGACCGCCAGGGCCTTCGGCCCCCGGAATTCTCCGCTGAACTGACCGGGTCCCGAGCCACCGATCCCTTCGCGGCAGTTGCTGGTGCAGATCTGCGCTTCGTCGGATCCGTCGGCCACGCCCCAGCCGAAGGCGCGTTCGAAGTTCCCTTCTTCGTCGAAGCGCTCGACCCGCTGGTTGAAGGAGTCGGAGACGAAAACCTCTCCGGTCGCGGCGTAGACGTCAAGACCTTCGATGTAGCTGAACTGGCCATCGCCGCTGCCCTGGCTGCCGAAGGTCTTCAGAACCCCGGTGCTGGCCTGGGCAGCAGTCGCACCCATCAGGGTGAGCGCAAGAGAAACGATGATGAAGACGGCTCCGAAACCGGCATGCTTCCCACGGAACCTGCGGATGGCGTTCAAATCCCCTACCTCTTCCTTCGCGGGGCCCCGGCCCCCCGGCGGTCTTCCCCTGTTTCCCTGAACCCGGCAGTTTTTCGAAACCCTGCCGTTAAGTACGCGACTGCGGTAGCTACCTTACACGAGAGTTTGTAAGGTCAACCCTCGCTCTCCGGCCTGTGTTTGCGGCCGGCCCTGTGTCCCTGGATCAGCTGCGGCCGCGCAATGCAGTACCGCGACGTTTATGAGGCTGCGGTGCTTTGAAAAGGGAAATCTGAGCAAATCGCTGGAACTTCTCGTACCAATTGGGTACGTACCCTTAACCAATTCGTTCCACCACCGAGCACGGCGCCTGGATGGCACGCCGGGGGGGCACCTCGCCGCAATCCTCCTAGCTAGCTGCCGTTGCCGCCGAACTTGTAGCCGACGCCCCGCACCGTCAGCACCAACTCCGGCCGCTGGGGGTCGCGCTCGACCTTTTGGCGCAGGTTGGAGATGTGGACGTCGCAGGCGCGCTCGTCGCCATCGAACTCGGTCTGCCAGAGCTCCTCCATGATCTGGGCGCGGGCGAAGACCTCGCCGGGTCGGCCGACCAGCAGCCGCAGCAGCTGGAACTCCGAGCGGGTGAGGTTGACGGGGATGCCGCGAACCGTGGCGACATGGCGGACGAGGTCGATCGAGACCGGGCCGGACTCGATCTTCACCGCCTGCGCGAGCGGAGAGCGGTCGAGCTCGCGGCGCCGCAGCTGGGCGCGCACGCGCCCCAGCAGCTCGCGCACCGAGAAGGGCTTGGTGACGTAGTCGTCGGCGCCGACCTCGAGCCCGACCACCTTGTCGACCTCGGCGTCTTTGGCGGTGAGGACGATGATCGGCACGGCGCTGCGGGAGCGGACGTCGCGGCAGATGTCGAGCCCGCTCGGTCCCGGCATCATGATGTCGAGGATCAGCAGGTCGTAGGGGATGCCGTTGCCGAGCAGCTCCGCGGCCTCGTCGCCGTCGGCTGCGGGGGTGACGTCGAAGCCCTCCTGGACCAGCGCGTAACCGACCGAGTCGCGAACCGAGGGCTCGTCGTCGGCGATCAGGATTCGTCCGCTGCTCATGTGGTCCTTCCGGTAAGTCCGGTGTCGATTTGGCGAGCGAAAACCGAGCACGCCGCGGACGCAGGGAGGCCGAATAGTTCCACTATTCGGCCGACCGAGGACAAAGGCGGGCGAAGGTTTGCAGCCGCCAAATCGGTGCCGGAATTTGCCGGGAGGACCACTAGGCCACCGGGGTCGGGCTCGGTTCCGCCAACGGCAGGCGCACCCAGAAGGTGCTCCCCTCCCCCTCGACGGAGTCGGCGCCGATCCGGCCGCCCATCACGCCGACCATCCTCCGCGCGATCGCCAGGCCGAGGCCGAAGCCCTCCTGCTTGCGCGACTCGCTGCGGCGGTAGAAGCGCTCGAAGACGCGCTCGATCTCATCTGCGGGTATGCCGGTTCCAGTGTCGATGACCTCCAGGATGACGTCGCCCTTTCCATCGTGGCGGCCGCGAACGGTAACGGTGCCGGGGGGTGGCGTGTTCTTGAAGGCGTTGGTGAGCAGGCCGATCATCACCTGGCGCAGCAGCGTCGGGTCCCCGGTCGCGGCCAGCTCGTCCTCGACCTCGACCTCCAGAGCGACGTGCGGCGGCGGCTCGACGGCGGCGACGACGTCGCGGATCGCGACCGGCACGTCGACGACCTCGCTGTCCGCCGCGCCCCTCGACTCGACGCGGGCCAGGGTCAGCAGCGACTGCGTCAGCCGGTTCATCCGGTCGGCGTCGTCGGCGAGCCGGGAAAGGAAGTGGTCGCGGTCCTGGGGGTCGTTCTTGGCGCCGCTCTGCAGCACCTCGATCGCGCCCGAGATCCCGGCCAGGGGGTTGCGCAGCTCGTGGGCGGCGTTGGAGACGAAGTCGGCTTCGGCCAACTCGCGACGAAGCTCGTCGGTGCGGTCGCGGAGAACGGCCAGCACGGCGCGCTCGTCGGGCAGCGAGCGGGCGGTCATCGCGAAGGCTCGGTCGCCGATCCGCAGCGCCGGGTGGGCGGCGAAGCCGACTTCCGAGGCGCGGTGCAGCTGCGGCAGGACCACCTCCGGTGGCCTTCCGTTGCCGTCGAGCAGCCGCGCGGCGGCGCTGTTGGAGAAGCGCACCGGCCCTTCGAAGTCGACCACCATGACCACGTCGGTGAGCCCGTCGAAGATCGCCGCCAGCTTGTTGCGGTCGGCGGTCAGCACCCCGAAGCTCTCTTTCAACGACGCCCGCATCGAGTCCAGGGCCCGGGCGAGGTCGCCGATCTCGTCTGGGCCGGAGACGCTGAGGGGGGCGTCGAAGGAGCCTCCCGCCATCTCCTTGGCGGCGTGGGCGAGACGGACGACCCGGTGGGAGATCGCCACCGCGATCAGGAAACCGGCGAGGACACCGGTCAGGACCGCCGCGACAAGGGCCTGCTGGTTGTCGCCGAAGAGGTAGACCGCCGAGGCGGTGATCAGGCTGACCGCGGCGAAGGCGCCGGTGAGCCAGAGGCGCATGCCGATCCTCGGCACGTTCGGCTGCGGCTTGGCGGGCATCTCGGTTCCGCTTTGCATGAAGGTTTACTAACACAATCCAACCATCGAAGTATGGGTGCCGGCGGCGGCGCCGGACCATCGTGGGAGAATCGAGCCGGTGCGGACGCTCGTCTTTATCCCGGCATGGAACGAGGAGGCCTCGGTCGCCGAGGTGATCGCCGACGTGCGCAAGTCGATCCCCGGGTCCGACGTCCTCGTCGTCGACGACGGCTCGACCGATTCGACGACCGCGCGTGCCCGCGAGGCGGGGGCGCTGGTCGCCACCCTTCCCTTCAACCAAGGGCTCGGCGCGGCGCTGCAGACCGGCTACCTGTACGCGCTCCGCGAGGGGTACGACTTCTGCGCTCACCTCGATGCCGATGGCCAGCACCCGGCAGCGGAGGTGGCGCGGCTGCTGGAGGAGGTGACCGGCGGCCGGGCCGACCTCGTGATCGGCTCTCGCTACAGCGATCCCGACGCCGCCCCCGGCAGCGACGACTACCGACCGACCTTCTCGCGTCGGATCGGCACCAGCGTCTTCCGCTTCTTCCTCACGCTGGCGACCCGGCAGCGCTTCACCGACACGACCAGCGGCATGCGCGCCGCCAACCGGCGGGTGATGTCCCTGTTCAGCGAGAACTACTCGCCTGACTTCGCCGAGATCGAGTCGCTGCAGCTGGCGGTGCGGCAGGGGCTGCGGGTCGAGGAGCTGCCGGTGCGGATGCTGGAGCGGACCGGCGGCAGCTCATTCCTGACCCCGCTGCGCTCGGCCTTCTTCATCTTCAAGGGGGTCGTCGTCCTGCTCGTCGGTCAGTTCCGGCCCCGACAGGCGGAGGCGGAGCGATGAACGTTCTCGCCGTGGCAGCGGCCGCCGACGGGACCACCGTCCGCCTCACCTCGCAGACGCGGATCCTGGCGGCGGTCCTGGCCGTTGCCTTCATGCTGCTGATCCTCGAGATGATCCGGCGCAACCGCCTGCAGGAGCGCTACAGCGTGATCTGGTTCGTCGCCGGCCTGGGGATGCTGGCCGGGGCGGCCTTCCCCGGCCTGCTGAAGCTGGTCGCCGACGCGATGGGGGTCCGCGACACCAACGTCGCCCTGTTCTCGATCGTGCTGCTGCTGCTGCTCGGCCTGGCGCTTAACTTCAGCGTGATCATGTCCCGCCAGGCTGCCCAGATAACGCGTCTGGCACAGGAGCGGGCGATCGAGAAAGCGCGCCGGCAGGCCGAGGAGAACGGCGCGCCACGACCAGACTCAGACGTCGTTAGGCAAGGACGCAGGGAGCCCGAATAGCAGCGCTATTCGGGCGACTGAGGACGCCGGATAACGGCGTCTGAGGCCGTCGTCCGCTCGAGCCTGAAGAACAAACTCTCCAGGGCCAGCTCCTCGGAGACGTTCAGGTCCAGGCCGCGGCGGGTCTCCTGAACCTCTTCGGCGCCGCGGCGGGCGACGGCCGGTTCGATGTTCGCCGCCTGAGAGCGCAGCGCCTCGAGGCGGTCGCGGTTGAAGGCGACCTCCTCGGCGCCGGCGGCGACCGCGGCGAGATCGCGCAGCCAGGCGGCGCAGAGCTCGAGGGCGAGGTCGAGGATCTCGGTGCGACGGCGACGGCCGGCACGTTTGGCGCCGTCGGTGAGGTCCTTGGCGCTGCGTTTGAGCCCGGCGGCGGAGTCCTCCTCCAGCGCCTCGCGGGCCGCCGCTTCGGCGTCGTCCCCGGCCGCCTCGGCGCCATCGAGCAGGCGCCGCCAGGGAGCCGTCGCGACCTCGCCTGAGAGCGCCGCGGCGACGCAGCCCTCGGCCTCCCCCCGCAGCTCCCGCCCCCGCTCCCCGATCAGCAGCCGCGCCCGCTCGAGGTCGCCCGCGGCGAGGCGCGCGGCGGCGGCGATCTCGTCCTCTCTATGGGCCGTTTTCCCCTCTGTATCAGGGGAAATCGGCCCATCGACCTCGTCGGCGGCTGCGAGCTCGGCTTCGAGTACTTTCGCCGGCAGGGGGGCGAAGTCGATCGGCTGGCAGCGGGAGGCGATCGTCTCCAGCAGGGCCTCGGGCTCGGAGCTGAGCAGGATCAGGTGGACGAACTCGGGTGGCTCCTCGAGCGTCTTCAGCAGCGCGTTCTGGCTCTCGTCGCGCATCGCCTCGGCGGCCTCGACGACGAAGACGCGCTTGGCGCCTTCGAAGGGCCGGTAGACGGCGGCGCGGATCACCCGCTCGCGCACCTCCTCGACCAGGTGCTGGGTCCCGCGCGGCGCCAGCCAGACGAGGTCCGGGTGCGGCGAGGGGTCGAGCAGGGCGCGGCGGCGGGCGTCGTCGGGGTCCTCGGCGCCGGTGGCGAGGATCTCCGCCGCGAAGGCCCGCGCCGCGGCACGCTTGCCGGCGCCGCGAGGACCGCGGAAGAGGTAGGCGTGCGACGGCCCCGCCGCGAGCGCCGCGGTCAGCGCGACCCGCGGCCGCGCCTGGTGCTCGGTGGCGCTGTCAAGCACGGCGGTCATCGCGGCGCGTATGTCGTTTTTCGAAAAGTGCAGGGGGGTCGTCTCATGGGGTGCGGCTCCGAACCCCCTCCACCGCCTCCATCACCCGCTCGTGGACCTGCTCGACGGATCCCGTGGCGTCGATCACGACGACGCGGTCGGCGGCGATCTGGGCGATCTCGTCGTAGGCCAGGGCGACTGCCCGCTGCAGCTCCAGGCCCTCGGCCTCGAAGCGATCGTCGCCGTCGGCGCGCCCGAGACCGACCTCGGGGTCGAGCCGCAGCAACAGGGTCAGGTCGGGCCAGAGGCCGTCGGTGGCCGTGTCGCAGAGGCCGATCACCTCCCCCACCCCGAGCCCGCGGGCGGCGCCCTGGTAGGCGACGCTGGAATCGGAGAAGCGGTCGGAGACGACGTCCTGGCCGCCCTCCAGGGCCGGCCGGATCACCCGTTCGGTGAGGTCGGCCCGGGCGGCGCAGAAGAGCAGCAGCTCGGCCAGCGGCTCCAGCTCGACGCTGGGATCGGCAAGCAGCTCACGGATCCGCTCGGCGGCGTCGGTCCCCCCCGGCTCGCGGATCGCGACGGTCTCCTCCCCCAGCGCCTCCACGAGCAGCCGCGCCTGGGTGCTCTTGCCAGACCCGTCGATCCCCTCCAGGGAGATGAACATCAGATGACGGCCCCGGTTCGGCTCACGTCATTTGGCTGCTGCTTTTGCCCGTTTCCGTTTGCGCGTCGCGGTGCCTGCTTTGTCCTTCTCAGGCATCGGTTTCTCATTCATCTCCGCTTTCGCGGCTTTCGCCGCCTCGCGCTCGGCGCGGCGCTTCTTCATCTCCTGCATCGACTCGCAGTCGTCGTTGAGGCAGAGGTTCCAGGAGCGGCCGCGGAAGGGGACGACTTTCAGCCGCGGCGTCTGGTCGCAGATCGAGCAGCGGTCCTCGAGCCGGAAGACGTCGCCGCGCTGGGGCAGCGGGAAGGTCTGGTCGCAGGAGTTCGGGTCGTCCGCGGTCCAGCCCTGGCAGCCGACGAAGCGTTTGCCCGATTTTTTCGCGCGGATGATCCGCAGCATGTTGGGCGAGCCGTCCTCCTTGGTCCGGCCCGCTTCTTCGCAGACCTTGCAGGGGCCGAGGATGCGGTCCTGGTCCATCCCTTTCCAGATGACCTTCGCCAGCTCCTCGCGATTGCCGTCGATTTCGGACCAGGTTTTGTGCAGGAGGTCACGGCTCTCGCCGACCACCGCGCCCTTGGTCATCTCGCCGGCGGCGATTCGGTCCATCTCCGCCTCCAGCTCAGCGGTCATCTCCGGCGTCGCCATCGCCGGCACGTAGTTCTTGAAGGCCTCGTACAGGGCGATGCCCGTTTCCGAGGGCACCGGCGGATTGCCGTAGACGTAACCACGGTCGAAGAGCTTCTGGATGATGTCGGCGCGGGTCGCTTTGGTGCCGAGGCCGCGCTCCTCCATCATCTCGATCAGTTTGGCCTGAGAGATGCGTCCCGGCGGCTGGGTCTCCTTGTCGACGATCCAGGGCTCGTCCTCGAGCGCCAGCTCCTGGCCCTCCTCGAGTTTCGGGATCTCCTCGTCGGCCGAGCGGGCGTAGGTGTAGATCCCGGCGTAGCCGGGATCGACTACGACCGAGCCGCGGACGAAGTAGGTCTCGGAGCCGGCCTCGATGTCGGCGCGGGTCGACTCGGTGATCATCGGCGGGCTGAAGGTGGCGAGGAAGCGGCGCACGACGAGTTCGTAGACGCGTTTCTTCGGCCCCTCGAGGGCGCCGGGGTGGATCGCCTGCGTCGGGTAGATCGGCGGGTGGTCGGTCGTCTCTTTTTTGCCGCGGGTCGGCGTCAGCTGCGGCTGGTCGAGCAGGCTCGCGGCGGCGGAGAACTCTTTGACCCGGACCAGGGAGGAGACCAGCTCACGCAGCGGCAGCGAGGCCGGGTAGACCGTGTTGTCGGTGCGCGGGTAGGAGATGAAGCCGTCCATGTAGAGGTCCTCGGCGATCCGCATCGCGCTGGCGGGGGTGATGCCGAGGCGACTGGAGGCGTCGGTGCTGAAGGCGGTGGTGTTGTACGGCGTCGGCGGTTTGCGCGTGTTCTTGCGCGCGGTCACCGATTTCACCGTGCCGGGAGAGGAGGTGCCGGCGAGCGCCGCCTCGGCCTCGCTGCGCTCCCAGAATTTGTCGACGCTGTGGTGGGCCTCGAAGGTGCCGTCGGGGTGCTCGAACTTGGCGAACACTTCCGAGAACGGTTTGGCGACGTGGGCGCGGCGCTCCATCTCGCGCTCGACGATCAGCCCGAGGGTCGGGCTCTGGACGCGGCCGACTGAGAGGAAGTTGGAGCCGAAGCGGCGACTGGCGAGGGAGACGGCGCGGGTCAGGGTGGCGCCCCAGAGCAGGTCGATGTCCTGGCGGGCGGCGCCGGCGTTGGCCAGCGGATAGGAGAGGAAGTCGAGCTCGGAGAAGGCGCGCTCGATCTCTTCCTTGGTCAGCGCCGAGTAGCGGGCGCGCTGGATCTTCAGCGTCCCCTCCGCCGTTTCCTCACGCGAGCCGAGCTCCGGGTTGGCCTCGAGCATCTCCTCCAGCGCCTCGAGGCCGATCAGCTCGCCCTCGCGGTCGAAGTCGGTGGCGATCACCAGCTCGTCCGCGCCTTTGGCCATCTTTTTGATCGCTTTGACGACGTTTTTGTCCGTCGGCTCCTTGATCAGCTGGGCGTCGATCAGGTCGTGGAGGTCGGTCTTCTGCCAGTTCGAGTAGGCCTCGGGGAAGGCCGGACCGAGGACGTGGCCCTTGAGGCCGATCGTCATCTGGTCGTCGCCGCTCTCGTCCGTCCAGGTGTAGAACGGCACTTTGTAGGCTTTGTCGGCCTTCGGGCCGCCGTTCGACGCGCCGAGGATTTCGGCGATCTTCTTGGCAGAGCTGTTCTTCTCGGTGACGATCAGACGCATGGGGCGGCGAGGGTAGCAGGGAGGTTCGGCTGTCCTTCCCAGCCCTGTACCCGCCGATCTCGTGCCTGCACCTTGCCGATCCCCATAGGATCGGCGACCTGATGAGATGCATTGTCACCGGCGGCGCGGGGTTCATCGGCTCGAATCTGGTCGACGCCTTGCTGGCGCGCGGGGACGAGGTGACCGTGGTCGACGACCTCTCCACCGGCCGCCGCGAGAACCTCGACCAGGCCCTTGCCGACGGCGCCGAGCTGGTCGAGCTGGACATCCGCGATGCCGCTGCGCTGGCCGAGCTGGTGGCCGCGCGCCGGCCCGAGACGATCTTCCACCTGGCGGCCCAGATCGACGTCCGCAGGTCGCTCGAGGACCCCGCCTTCGACGCCGAAATCAACGTCGGCGGCACCGCCAACGTGCTCGAGGCAGCGCGCGAGGCCGGGACCGACCGGGTGGTCTTCGTCTCCACCGGCGGTGCCATCTACGGCGAGGGCGACGGCCAGCGGCTGCCGCTGCCCGAGCAGGCCTCGATCGCCCCGCTCTCGGCCTACGGCCAGAGCAAGTTCGCCGCCGAGGGCTACCTCGCGCTCTACGAGCGCCTCTACGGGATGTCGACCGTCGCCCTGCGCCTCGGCAACGTCTACGGGCCCCGCCAGGACCCGCTCGGCGAGGCCGGCGTGATCGCGATCTTCTGCGGCGTCCTCCGCGCCGGCGGCCGACCGACCGTCTTCGGCGACGGCACCCAGACCCGCGACTACATATATGTCGGCGATGTCGTCGCCGCGGCGCTGGCCGCGGCGGCCTCCCGGGTGAGCGGGCCGCTGAACGTCGGCACCGGTCGCGAGACCAGCGTCCTCGAGTTGATCGAGGCGCTCGGGGCGATGGGCGGAGCCGACGGCTTCGAGCCCGAGTTCGCGCCCCCCCGCACCGGCGAGGTGCAGCGGATCACGATCGACGCCGGGCGGGCGGAGCGCGAGCTGGGCTGGCGCGCCGAGACCGGCCTCGAGGACGGTCTGCGCCGCACCCTCGACTCCATCTAGCGCCGCATCACTAACCTCCCTTCCATGCCAGCCCAGGCCTACGCCGGCAAGGAGTGCGTCTGCCAGTTCCGCAAGGGGATCTGCGACCAGTCCTGCGTCCGCGACATGCTGGAGACGCCGTTCTACATCGCCTGCCTGAAGTTGAGCGGGCGGCGCTGCCTGGTCGTCGGCGGCGGCGACATCGGGCTCGAGAAGGTCGAGGGGCTGCTCGCCTGTGACGCCGAAGTCACCCTGGTCGCGCCGACCGCCCACCCGGAGCTGGAGGGCCTGGCGGCCGAGGGCTCGATCAGTTGGGAAAGGCGACCCTACGGCGGAGCCGCGGATCTCGAGGGCATCTTCATGGCGATCGCCGCGACCGACGACACCGACGTCAACATCGCCGTCTTCGACGACGCCGAGAAGCGGGCGATGCTGGTCAACGTCGTCGACGTGCCGCCGCTCTGCAACTTCATCCTCCCGGCGATCGTCCGCACCGGGCCGCTGGCGATCGCGATCTCCACCGCCGGCGCCTCGCCGGCGCTGGCGAAGCGGATGAAATCCGAGGTCTCCGAGCTGTTCGGCGAGGAGTACGCGCGGCTGGCGGTGATCCTCAACGACGCCCGCGGCTGGGCGAAGGGAACGCTGCCGACCTACCAGGACCGCAAGCAGTTCTTCGAGGGGATCGTCAACGGCGACCCCGATCCGATCGAGCTCATTCGCGAGGGCCAGGAGCAGGCTGTCCTGGCACTGATCGAGTCCGCCAAAGAGCGGGCCGCCGCGGCCCTGGCCTGAGTCGGGAGACCGGCGCGGCGGATCAGACGACGCCGCTGCAGGCGGTGTCGCGGAGTTGCTCGAGGGTCTCGCGCAGCTCCTCGGCCTTCTCGACGGTGAGGTTGGCGGAGAAGGCGAGCTCGAGCTCGCGGACGATCACCGGGTGCATCTCCGCCAGCAGGCTCTCGCCCGCCGGCAGCAGGGTCGCGTAGCTGACCCGACGGTCCGTCTCGCAGAAGGTCCGCTCCAGCAGCCCCGCCTTGACCAGGCGGTCGACCAGCTTGGTAAGGCCGCCGCGGGTGATGACCAAAGCCTCCGCCAGGTCCCCCATCCGCATCCGCTGCTCCGGCGCCTCAGCCACGGCGGCGAGGACCTCGTACCAGGGGAGCGGCGGGTAGTCGCCCTGTGCGAGTGCCTCGGCGAGGCGTTGCGTGACCGCGGCGTGGGTGCGGGTGAGCGCGCCCCAGGCTTCCCCATGAGGGGTGTTGGCGGGACAGGCCTTGTCGGGGACGACGGTGCCGGAGGACTGACTCATCGGTCGATCATGCCAGATGACCGTTGTCATGGCAATTGTTGCCTCCGAAAGTTTTTCTGCTAAGATGGTTTCTGCGTCAATCATTTGCTCCGCAATCAACTTAAAGAACTTCAAGAGGAAGGAACCCCCGATGAGCACGCAGACCAAGCAAGAGGTCCCGGCAGGCACCTACAGGGTCGATCCGGTCCACTCTTCGATCGGCTTCGCGGTGATCCACAACGGGCTCTCCCCGTTCCGCAGCACCTTCGGGTCCTACGACGCCACGCTGACCGGCGGCGAGCAGCCCGGCCTCGAGGGCAACGTCGACGTCTCCAGCATCGGGATCTCCGAGGAGATGCTGAAGGGACACCTCCTCTCGCCGGACTTCTTCGACGCGGAGAAGTACCCGCAGCTGCGGTTCTCCTCGACTGAGCTCGACGTCGCCGACGACGGCTCGGTGCGGCTCCGCGGCAAGCTCGAGATCCGCGGCAGCGAGCACGAGGTCGAGGCGACCGGCAGGTTCGCCCAGCTCGGCGAGGACCTTGCCGGCAGCGCCCGCGTCGGCCTCTCGCTGGCAGCCGGAGTGGACCGGCGCGAGTTCGGCCTCGACTGGAACGCCGAGCTGCCGAGCGGCGGCGAGGTCCTCGACAACAGGGTCGAGATCGCGGTCGAGCTGGAGTTCGTGGCGGAGGCCGAGTAACCATGCGCGTCCTGGGCATATCCGGCAGCCTGCGCCGGGGCTCCTACAACAGCGCCCTCCTGCGGGCCGCCGCCGAGCGGCTGCCCGCGGGGGTGGAGCTCGTCGAGTTCGACGGGCTGCGCGAGATCCCGCCCTACGACGCCGACGCCGAGCTGGAGGCGACCCCGGAGGCCGTCCGCAGGCTGCGCGAGGCGATCCGCGGCGCCGACGCGGTCCTGGTGGCGACGCCCGAGTACAACCACTCGATACCCGGAGTGCTGAAGAACGCCCTCGATTGGGCCTCGCGGCCGGCCGGCCAGAGCGCCCTGATGGGCAAGCCGGCGGCGGCGATCGGGGCCTCGACCGGGATGTTCGGAGCCGTCTGGGCGCAGGCCGAGACGCGCAAGGTCCTCGGCGCCCTCGGCGGCCGCGTGGTCGAGACCGAACTGCCCGTCCCCGCCGCCGCAGAGCACTTCGAGAACGGACGGCTGAACCTCACGCCGGAGCAGTCGCGCCGGCTCGAGGAGCTGCTTGCGGAGCTGGTCTCCGAAGCGGAGGAGCTGCAGGCCGCCCTGGCCACTCGGCAGCAGGTCGCCGCCTAGCTACCCCTTGGGCAGCGCGAAGAAGGCGATCGCCGAGAAGTGGGCGATCGCCGCGGCGATGACGAAGAGGTGGAAGACCTCGTGGTAGCCGAAGATCGCCGGGTTCGGATTCGGGCGCTGGGTCGCGTAGACGACGGCACCGGCGGTGTAGAGGAGGCCGCCGGCGGCGACCAGCAGCGCGCCGGCGACCCCCAAACCCGACCACAGCTCGGGGAAGGCGACGATGGCGACCCAGCTGATCGACATGTAGATCAGGACCGAGGCCCATTTCGGGTGGTTGATCCAGATCATCTCGACGGTGGCGCCGGCGATCGCCCCGGCCCAGACGACGATCAGGATCGCGCCGGCCAGCACCCCGTGGAGCACCAGCAGGGCAAACGGCGTGTAGGTGCCGGCGATGAGGAAGAAGATCATCGAGTGATCGAGGCGCCGCATCCAGAGGCGGACGTTGGGGCGGGTCCAGTTGACGCGGTGGTAGAGGGCGCTGGTGCCGAACAGCGCCGAGAGGCTGACCGCGTAGATCGCCACCGCGAGGGTTGCCTTCGGCGTCTGGGCGAGGATGATCAGCGCCGCCCCGAAGCCGAGCGAGAGGAAGAAGGCCCACTCATGGGAGACGCCGCGCAATTTCGGCTTGACGGCGGCGATCGCGTCGGCGGTCGCGTCCCTGGCGGCGGTCGCGCGCTCCCCGACCGCGTCTTTGGCGGCGGTCGCGCGGTCCCCCATCGCGTCTTTGGCGGCGGTCGCACGGTCCCCCATCGCGTCTTTGGCTGCCGAGGCCCGATCGCCCATCGCGTCGCGGGCGGCCGAGGCCCTCTCGCTCATTCGTCGTAGGTCTTCGACCATGTGGAGAGAGTAGTACCACTGGTTATTGCCGACGATGCGGAGTTGAGACAATGCAGGAGGACGGCGGCCTTCGATCGTGCCCCGAATTTGCGTATTCGAGGCCTGTTTCCGTCCGACGTGGCAGCGATCCTGCGTAGTTACCCCTGAAAGTCGCTGCGAGAGGAGAAGTTCGATGTCCAAGACCGCCATTAGCACTCCCCAAAACGGTCTCCAGGGCCTCTCGATAGAGCGGCGCTTCTCGACCCCTGGCGTGCATCCATTCGACCAGATCGAGTGGGAGGTCCGCGATGCGGTGATCGGCGATCCCGAGAGCCCGGCCTTCGAGCAGCGCGGGGTCGAGTTCCCGAAGAGCTGGTCGCAGAACGCGACCAACATCGTCGCCCAGAAGTACTTCCGCGGCCAGCTCGGCAGCCCCGAGCGCGAGTCCTCGGTGAAACAGATGATCGGGCGAGTCGCCGGGACGATCTCCAACTGGGGACGCGAGGGCGGCTACTTCGCCTCCGAGGAGGACGCCGAGGCCTTCGAGATGGAGCTGACCTCGATCCTGCTCAACCAGCAGGCGGCCTTCAACTCGCCGGTCTGGTTCAACGTCGGCTTCGAGGAGACGCCGCAGTGCTCGGCCTGCTTCATCCTCAGCGTCGAGGACACGATGGAGTCGATCCTCGACTGGAACACCAAAGAGGGCAAGATCTTCCGCGGCGGCTCCGGCTCCGGCATCAACCTCTCCAACATCCGCGGCTCGATGGAGCCGCTGCAGAAGGGCGGCACCGCCAGCGGGCCGGTCAGCTTCATGCGCGGCGCCGACGCCTGGGCCGGGACGATCAAGTCCGGCGGCAAGACGCGGCGGGCGGCGAAGATGGTCGTCCTCGACGTCGACCACCCGGACATCGAGCACTTCGTCTGGTGCAAGGCCGACGAGGAGAAGAAGGCGGAGGCGCTGCGCGACGCCGGCTTCGACATGTCGATCGACGGCGAGGGCTTCACCTCGATCCAGTACCAGAACGCCAACAACTCGGTCCGGGTGACGGACGAGTTCATGGAGGCCGTCGAGGCGGGCGAGGACTGGCACCTGACCGCCCGCACCACCGGCAAGTCGGTAAAGACGCTGGACGCGCGCGAGCTGATGAATCAGATCGCCGACGCCGCCTGGCGCTGCGCCGACCCGGGCGTCCAGTACGACACGATCATCAACCGCTGGCACACCTGCCCGGAGTCGGGGCGGATCAACGCCTCCAACCCCTGCAGCGAGTACATGCACGTCGACGACTCGGCCTGCAACCTGGCCTCGCTCAACCTGATGAGATTCCGCCGCGAGGACGGCAGCTTCGACGTCGAGCCCTTCGAGCACGCGGTCGACATCGTCTTCCTGGCGCAGGAGATCGTCGTCGGCTTCTCCTCCTACCCGACTGAGGAGATCACCGAGAACGCCAACCGCTTCCGCCAGCTCGGCCTCGGCTACGCCAACCTCGGCGCCCTGCTGATGTCGGACGGTCTCCCCTACGACTCCGACGCCGGCCGCAACGTCGCCGCCGCGATCACGGCGCTGATGACCGGCCGCGCCTACCGCCAGTCGGCGCTGATCGCCGCCGGCGCGACCGGTCCTTACGAGGAGTACGAGAAGAACCGCGAGCCCCACAACGGGGTCATGCGGATGCACCGCGACGCCTCCCACGACGTCGACCCGACGGGCATCAAGGGCGAGCTGCTGGAGGCAGCCCAGCGCGCCTGGGACGAAGCGGTCGAGCTCGGCGAGGAGCACGGCTACCGCAACGCGCAGGCGACCGTGCTGGCCCCGACCGGGACGATCAGCTTCCTGATGGACTGCGACACGACCGGGATCGAGCCCGACTTCTCGCTGGTCAAGTTCAAGGAGCTGGTCGGCGGCGGGCAGATGACGATCGTCAACAAGTCGGTGCCCCTGGCGCTGCGGACGCTCGGCTACTCGGAGGCGGAGATCGACCAGATCAATGCCCACATCGCCGAGAAGAACACGATCGTCGGCGCCCCGGGCCTGAAGGACGAGCACCTGCCGGTGTTCGACGTCGCGGTCGGCGAGCGGGCGATCTCGCACACCGGCCACATCGACATGATGGCGGCGACGCAGCCGTTTATCTCGGGCGCGATCTCGAAGACGGTCAACCTGCCGCAGTCGGCGACGGTGGCTGACATCGCCGACGCCTACACCCGCGGTTGGAAGGGCGGCCTGAAGGCGCTGGCTATCTACCGCGACGGCTCCAAGACGGCGCAGGCCCTGCGCACCGACGCCCAGGAGAAAAAGAACGCCGAGGCGGAGATCGAGACCCCGAAGCCGGAGCGGCGGAAGATGCCGCGCGAGCGCGAGTCGATCACCCACAAGTTCTCGATCGCCGGGCACGAGGGCTACATCACCGCAGGCAAGTACGACGACGACACCGTCGGCGAGATCTTCCTCACCGACATCGGCAAGGAGGGATCGACGATGCGGGGGCTGATGAACGCCTTCGCGACGGCGATCTCGCTCGGTCTCCAGTACGGCGTCCCGCTCGAGGTCTTCGTGCGCAAGTTCAGCTACATGCGCTTCGAGCCGGAGGGAATCACCGGCAACCCCGAGATCCCCTTCGCCAAATCGCTGCCCGACTACATCATGCGCTGGTTGGCGAGCCGCTTCATCGAGGACACCGAAACCCTCGAGGACCTCGGCATCCTCACCCAGGAGGTGCGGGCGAAGAAAGACGCCGAGACCTCCCAGCTGGGGCTCGGGATCCCGACCGACACCGCGGGCCCGGCGAACGGCGGCGGCAAGGGTCACTCCAAGCCCGGCAACGGCAGCGGAACCAGCTCGAAGCCAGGGACCACCGTTCCCGCGGCGGCGGCGATGACCGACTCCCCCCCGGTCGTCCCCGCGAAGATGCAGGGCCTCGACCTCGGCCCGGCCTGCGAGCAGTGCGGCGGCATGATGCAGCGCACCGGCAGTTGCTACACCTGCAGCTCCTGCGGCAACAACACCGGCTGCGGCTGAGGGCCTAGGACACGGCGCGTTGCCGCACCCGCGGCTTCGCGTCGTGCAGAGCACTGCCGCTTCGCCCCGTGCACGGCGTCGCTTGGTCCTAGACCCTCAGACCCGGATTCCCTGTTCCGCCAGCCACTCGGCCAGGGGCCCGGGGGGCTTGCCGTCGAAGACGAGGCGTACGCCCTCGCGGAGGACGTGGTCGCCATTGCCGACCTGGCTGGGATTGGTGGCGAGCCAGACGGCCGCCGCGGCCGCTGCCCAGGCGGCGGGCTCGTCGCCCTCCGGGTCGACTGCCTGCACGGTTTCCAGCAACTCCCCGGCCAGGTCCTCGGCGGCCGTTGCCGGACGATCGTCGTCCTCGAAGCTGTCGTAGAGAGCGGTGACGGCGGTTTCGGTGCCTTCCGGATCGGCGATCGCGGTGGCCTCGCGGACGACCTCGGAGACGGTAGGGATCCTGTCGTGGCTGCCTGGCCTCATGCCTTGCCTCCTCGCCTTGTCGGGTGCGATGCCCCTACCCGGGGTAGAGGGGGGACATGCTCGAGAGGGACGTCGCCGAAGGGATCCACCGAGTCGAAGACGCCTACACCAACTGGTACCTCGTCGAGGACGAGGGCGGCGTTACCGTCGTCGACGCCGGGGTACCGGCCTCATGGGACTCGCTGCTTGCCGCCCTCGACCAGATCGGTCGCACCACGGAAGAGGTGCGAGCCGTCATCCTCACCCACGCCCACTTCGACCACATCGGCTTCGCCGAGCGGGCGCGCTCGCAACTGGGGGTGCCGGTCCACGTCCACGAGAACGACGTGCCGCTGACCCACCACCCGCTTCAGTACTCGCACGAACGGCCGCGCTCCCTCTACTTCGCCACCCAGGTCCAGGCGATGCCGATCGTCGCCTCGCTGGTGCGCAACCGCGCCTTCTGGCCTCCGCCGGTGGCTGAGGTAAGCCGCTTCGCGGACACCGCTCCCTCGGTCCCCGGCTCTCCCCGCCTCGTTTCCACCCCTGGCCACACCATCGGCCACGTCGCCTTCGACTTTCCCGACCGCGGCGCCGTGATCGCCGGCGACGCCATCGTCACCCTCGACCCCTACACCGCCCGCCGCGGCCCCCGCATCGTCGCCGGCGCGGCAACGGCCGACTCGCCCCGGGCGCTCGCCTGCCTCGACGCGCTCGCCGCGACAGGTGCGCGGACCGTCCTCACCGGGCACGGGCCCGCCTGGACGGGAGGCGCCGAGGCGGCCGTGATCCAGGCCCGCCAGGTCGGAGCTTCCTAGTCTCGGCGCAGCACGACTTCGGCGTCGTGCCGAGGCGTCTCGGTGATGGCGCGGCGGAAGGGGCGCTCGGAGGCGGGGTCGACCGGCGCGACCTGGCGCCTGCGGACCAGCTCGCGCAGCACCACCGCCATCTCGAACTGGGCGAAGGCGGCGCCGAGGCAGCGGCGGACGCCGCCGCCGAAGGGGATCCAGGTGTAGGTCCCGGGCGGGTTGTCGAGGAAGCGCTCGGGGAGGAAGCGCTCCGGTTCGGGATAGATCGCGGGATCGCGGTGGACGAGGTGGATCGACGGGACGATCGATGCTCCCGCCGGGAGCTCGTAGCCGCCGAGCTCGACCGGCTCGGTGAGCTTGCGGAGGACGATCACGATCACCGGGCGCAGGCGCAGCGTCTCCTGGATCGTCGCGGTCAGGTAGGCGTCCTCTCCGGCGAGCGCCTCCGTGCGCAGCCGCTCCAGCTTGTCCGGATGGCGCACCAGGCGCTCCATCGCCCAGGAGAGCGCGGTCGCCGTGGTCTCGTGGCCGGCGACGAGCAGGGTCAGCAGCTCGTCGCGGATCTCGGCGTCGGTCATCGGGCTGCCGTCCTCGTGCCGGGCCGCGACCAGCAGCGAGAGGACGTCGTCGCGCTCGCCCAGGTCCTCGGCGGCGCGCCGCTCTGAGATCTCGCGCCGGATCAGCTCGTCGACGCGATCGATGCGGCGGCGGAAGGCCGGAACGCGGCGGATCCGCTCAGGGCCGATCAGGATCACGGGCGCCAAAAAGCGCGGGTCGGTGGTCAGGTCGAGGAAGTCGCGCAAGGCCACGCGCAACGCCTGCATCCGCTCGCCGCCGTGGACGCCGAAGACGGTCTCGAGGATGATCTCGAGCGTGATCCGCTGCATGTGCTTGTGGAGCGAGAACGCCTTGCCCGTGGGCCATCGGGCGATCACGCGCTCGGTGACGGCGCGCATGACGCGGCCGTAGGCGAGGACGTGCTCGCCGTGGAACGGCGGCATCATGAGGCGCCGCTGGCGGATGTGCTCCGGGCCGTCGAGCAG